>NZ_JBEXJI010000012.1:0-235091 GCF_040609015.1 Nocardia sp. NPDC004860
CCGTCCTTTTTTTCTTCGCTCTCCGTGCCACGGGAGGGCGCCCGCCCGCCCCCCCCCCCCCCCCACCACCCCCACGTGCGGCCGACCCCTCGACGGCCGCTGGAAACAGGTCAATTGGTTACGATTCCGTGGATTTCGTCCCGGAGTTCGGCGAGGAATACGCGGGCATCGGTGTCGAACAAAGCCATTCGAGTCAAAGCAGCCCAGCGGCGGCGATGGGCGTCGACAAGTTCGGGGCCGCGAGTGACCATGCTTCCCGGAATCGGTTCCGCGGAGGCGAGTGCGTGGTCCTCGTTCTCGTAGATGACGAAACCGTGCGGGATCGTGGTACTCGCCTCGATATCCTGCGGAATCACCCCGATGGTGACCGTATCGAGGGTCTCGATCGAGATGATCCGGTCCAGTTGGGCGAGGAGCACGCGATGCGGGCCGGGCCGAAAGCGCAGGGCCGCTTCGGTAATCAGGAATTCGAAGCGCTTCGCGGGGTCGTACAGCACACGCTGGCGATCCAGGCGCGCGGCGAGCGCGGCCGCCAGAGCGTCGGGCGCATACGGCGGATCGAAAGTGGCGAACACCCGGCGGGCGTAGTCGGCGGTCTGGAGCAGACCCGGCACCAGTGCGGGCTGGAAGTTCCGCACCACGTGCGCGTCCTCCTCGAATGCCCGTACGTCGTCCTGCAAATGCGGGCGCTCTGCGAGTGAGGCCGCCCAGTCCTGCACCTCGGGCGAGTGCGCCGCTGCGGTGAGAGTCCGCAAAGACTCCTGAGAATTCGCTTCTGCCCCAACCGCATTGGCCCAGTCCAGCACCTGCGGTAGTGGGGGAACCACGTGGCCGGCTTCGATCCGAGACAACGTCGACTGGCTGATTCCGACTCGTTTGGCCAACTCCCGCCCGGAGATTCCGGCCATGTCCCGCAACCGACGCAGCTCCGCGGCCAACTGCTGGCGCGGGTGCGACTGGCGCGCAACGGAATTCGCGGCGGTCACCGCCGCCGCCGTCGCGCCCTCTGTCGGTTGATTCACTGGAACCATGATGATTCAGATCGAATCATCTTGATTCATGCGAGTCAAGACTCGGCCGGTCGCAACGTGAATCAGGGCGTGTGGGATCGGACACATGACACCGATGCGGCCCGTAAGTGGTCAGTCGGATGCCGCGTTCCGCTCAGCCAGTCGCGTCGTGAGCTGGGCGAGCACATGATCGGGAACCAGCCCGGAGACGTCGCCGCCGAGCCCCGCGACCTCTTTGATCAGCGACGAGGACAGGTGGCTGTACTCCGGATCGGAGGCCACGAACAGCGTCTCCACGGTGGACAGCCGGCGGTTCATCTGCGACATCGTGAGTTCGTACTCGTAGTCGCTCACCGCGCGCAGGCCCTTCACCATGGCGCGCACGCCGTGCTGCACGCAGAAGTCGACGAGCAGCCCGTCGATGGCCTCGACGCGGACGTTCGGGTATTCGCCGGTGACGTTGCGGATCATGGCGATCCGCTCCTCGGCGGTGAACAGCGCGCGTTTGCCGGCGTTCTGGCCGACGCCGATGATCACCTCGTCGAACAGCGTCGCGGCGCGGCCGATGATGTCGAGGTGGCCGTTGGTCACCGGGTCGAAGGAGCCCGGGCAGACCGCGCGCCGGATGACCGATTCAGCCATGATCACTTCGCTGTCTTCGCCGTCGTCACTGTCCGGGTGAGGGCCCGGGAGGATCAGCCGTCCCACTGCCCGTGATCCCAAACGGCCGCGACCGGGTGCCTCCGGAGGCGCGGCTCTCAACGCACTATTTTGTCTGACCGTGCTGACCGAACCGGCCAGCACGGGGGACGGAAAATCAACTGGCCGTTACCATCCGGGGTTGGCCGAAGGCGCCGCAGTGCCGGATGGCGGCCAATTCGGGTCAATCGGCGGTCAGGGCGGTGAACGCCGTGGCCCAGTTCACAGGGGTAGGACCGTCATACAGTTCGAAAGTCTTGCCTTGGGATTCGGGATGGAGCAGGGCTGCGACGGCTGCCTGGGCGACGGTCGCGCGGCTGACGCGACCGTCGCCGCGATCGCCCTGTTCGAGATGCACACCGGTGGCGGGTGAATTCGTGAGCCAGCTGGGGCGGACGATCGCATAGGGTGCGCCGCTGTTCCGCAGTGCCTGTTCACCGGCTCCGCGCGCGCGGATGATGCCTGCCATGTCGGGATGTTCGGCGGCGCGGGTGATGTAGATCTGGGAGATCAGAACAATGGGGATCTTCTGTGCGGCGGCCAGTTCGGCGAGCTGTCCGACTCCGGTGTGCATCACCGCGTCGGCGGCTGCGTCATCCACGGGCGGCTCGACCGAGACGATGATGCCGTCGACGCCGGCCAGCATCCGGGGATCGGGCGGGTTCGCCAGGTCGACCGCGATGCTCTGCTCGTCCCGAGGACGCCGGGTGCCGACGACCACCTCGTGACCGAGGTTGCGGAGCAGGTCGACGGCTTGCCGGCCGGTGCGGCCCGTGCCTCCGATGACCAGGTATCTCATGAAACTCCTCAGTTGGGGAAAACCTGTCACCAGGGCAGGGGGTGGCCGTCGCGGAAGAAGCCCCCGGTGGGGCCGGAGCCGGGCAGGGTTGCGGCCCAGACGATTCCGGCCGCACCCTCGGCGACGGGACGGCCGCCGGGGCCGCCCATATCGGTGGCCACCCAGCCCGGGCAGACGGAGTTGACCAGGATGTGGTCGGAGCGCAGCTCGGCGGCCAGCATGCGGGTGAGAGCGTTGAGGGCCACCTTGGTTGTGTTGTAGGCGGGGGTGCCGCCGCCCATGCCGGTGAGGGAGGCGGCTTCGCTGGAGACGTTCACGATGCGGGGGTGGGAACTCTTGCGCAGCAACGGCAAGAAGGCATGGACCATACGCCAGGGCCCGTAGAGGTTGGTCTCCGCGGCCTCATGCACGACCGCCAGGTCCGCGGTCGCCGCGCGCTGCCAGGTGTCGTAGGTGATTGCGGCATTGTTGATCAGGACATCCAGTCGACCGTGCACGCCTTCCACTTCCCGGGCCGCCGCCACGACACTGGCGTTGTCGGTGACATCCAGCAGCAACGGGAGCGCCCCCACCTCTACGGCCGCGGTCTTCCCGGCTTCCTCCGACCGCGCACCCAGCAGCACAGTGAACCCGAGTTCGGCCAGCTGCCTGCAGACTTCCCGGCCGATCCCGCGGTTGCCGCCGGTAACCAGCGCGATATCGCTCATAATTGTCGATCTTGCCGCCGAATCGCCAAGCCGTCGAGTCGCTTTCGCTCAACGGGGCCAGCAAGGCCCTCGAAGCTGTATGGGTTCGGCGACAAGCGCTGGAGTTTCGTGCTCAGCGTCCGTTGAGTGATAGTGCCTCGTGCACGGCGATGCCGAGCGCGCGAGGTAGCGCCGTTATCGGCCACGAGCGCATCGGCTTCGGAGGCATTCAGTGTGCCGTAGCGTTCTATGACATCTCAACCATCCGCACATGCTGATGAGCGATCGGAGTGTAGGCCCGCCTTGGACCGCGGCGGCGGTAGTGACTGAGGCGGGCTTGGTGCTGGCGGCGTCGCCGGCGTCTTCAGCGTGGTCGCCGGATTTCCTTTGCGGCAAATGTTTTCGATGCCGCCATCGCGAGCGCTCCCCGGAGCTGGCAGGCTCGGTCAGCCGATCGCTGGTGCGAGGTATTCCAGCGCATAACCATTGCCGGAGGGGGTCACGCGGGCGATGCCGGGTGAGTCGAGGTGGGCGCCGGCTACGAAGTGGTGTGGCTGGGTCAGTTGTTCGAGGAGGGCGGCTCGTGCGGCGCGGGCCTGGGACTGGTTGCCATCGAGCTCCCAGGACACGTTCGGCTGATCGAATTGGAGTGTGGGAACGTGAACGGTGTCGCCCCACACGAGAAGGTGGCCGGTGCCGCTCCTGACGTCGTAGACGGTGTGACCGGGTGTGTGGCCCGGCGTCGGGATCGCGGTGATCCAGTCGTTGATCGCGACCTTCTCCGACACCGGTACGACCCGGTCGCGGATCGGCTCGAGCCGCCCCGTGAACACCGAGGTGTCGCCCGCGCCGATCCACACGCGCTCGAGTTCGGTGAACGCCTCTGCACCGTCCGGCGCGATCAGGCCGCTCACGTGGTCTTCGTGCCTGTGTGTGATGGCCACGTCGGTGACTTGCGCGCGGTCGATTCCCGCTTCGTCGAGCGCGTCGTAGATCAATCCCATGGTGGGGTCATGCCAGACGTTGGATGCGCCGGTGTCGATGAGAACCGACCGCGTGCCGTCGGTGACGAAGAAGGCGTTGACCGACAGCCGCAAGTTGTCGCCGGCCAGCGGCACGGCGGCCGGAAGCTCAATGAGCTCGCGCCCATCCTCGTCGCGGAGCCGGGTCGGCGGCATGTCGATGTATCCGTCTCGCAACGAGATCACCTGCAGATCGCCGAATTCGAACGTGGCATGGTGCCGGCCACTCGAGATCAAACGCATGGAACCTCCGTCGTGTTGGGCGCATATCGCGTGTCTTCGATAGAAGACTACATCTTCTTTAGGAGAAATCTAGACTGTGGACAGCAAGGTACCCATCGATCGAGGAGCATGGTGGTCGAGCAAGACGGAAACGCGGCCGAACCGCAGCGCGGTGACGACCTGGCCGGCGCGTTCGGCGCCAACGTGCGGCGACGTCGCGAGGAGGCGGGCCTGACGCTGGAGCAGCTGTCCATACAGTCGTCGGTCAGCAGGGCGATGCTGTCCAAGGTCGAACGCGGTGAGAAGAGCCCGACGATCGGCGTGGCGTCCAGGATCGCCCACGCGCTCGACGCATCGCTCTCGGACCTGATCGGTGGGGCGACTGCTGCCGCGTCCGGTGTGGCCGTAGTCCTGCGCAAGAACGATCGCCCCGTTTTCCGTGACCCTGAAACCGGCTTCGAACGGCACATGGTGTCAGCGGCCCCGGGCGCGGGAGGAGCCGAGATGGTCGCCCACTACCTCCCCGCACAGGTCTCTACCGGGCTGCTGCCCGCGTATCCGCCGGGTACGGAGAAACAACTCGTGGTGCTCGAAGGCACCCTCACCGTCGCGATCGGCGGGATCAGCGAGACCCTGAACACAGGCGACTCCCTGTTCTTCCAGGCCGACGCGGACCACGGCTTCGCCAACCGAACGAACGCTCCCTGCGAATACATCATGTTCATCTCACGCAGAACCTGAACGGTCCAGATCCGAATAGCCGACCACTGTGTCGAATTGGGGTGAGCACGGTGCCCGGCGAGGCATGGCCGCTGCCATCCGGGCTTCAGCAGGATCGACGAAAACGCCCTATGCCGCTACCCGCGCTGACCGAACCGGCCATCGCACCAACGTTGGAAATCAACTGGGACTACTGGTCTGAGCCACGCACCACATTGCCGATTGGCGTGCATCACCAGGCAGCGGCGCGACCAGGCGGTAGCGCGACGTGTGTGGCTGGTACGTGGTTGTGTACGAACTTGTTCTGTCCTGGAACGTGTTCTGGCCTGCGAGGTATGTGGGGGACTCTGGGTGGAAAGCTCGTGCTGAAGAACATTCGTGTCTTCAACGGTCGTGCGATCGGCGAGCCGACGTCAGTCGTAATCGACGGCTCGGTGATCGGTACCGATGCCGGAGACGCCCAGGCGGTCGACGGCGGGGGTGGCGTTCTCGTACCGGGGTTCATCGACGCGCATGTACACCTCGATGGCCCCGAGACGCTGGACCTCCTTGCCGCACATGGTGTTACCACGGCACTCGACATGGGGATGCTGCAGTCGGAATTGATCGCGTCTGTGCGAGAACGTTCGGGTACGACGAGCATCTATAGCGCGGGGGTGCCAATTATCGGCTCGGCTGGTGTCCACTCGCGGGTTCCGGGAATTGCGACCATCGCGGTCATCAGCAGCCCCGAAGAAGCTGAACCGTTGGTCGCGCAGCGTATCGCCGACGGCTCCGACTACATCAAACTGATCCTGGAGGCGCCGGGGGACGGCGGACCCGACGCACCGACAGCGAAAGCTGTTGTCGCCGCGGCACATGAGCGAAATGTACAGGTGGTCGCGCACGTTACTACGCCCGGCGCATACGCGATGGCCATCGATGCGGGGGTCGATATCCTCACCCACGTTCCGCTGGGTGCCCGATTGCCCGCCTCCGATGTCGAGCGGATGGCGATCGGTCGGCATGCCGTTGTTCCGACCTTGACCATGATGGAGGGATCTGCCGATACATACGGTGTCGGCGCCCTGTTCGACGACGCACTGGCCAACATGGCAGCGCTGCGGAAGGCAGGCGTCGCGGTGCTGGCAGGCACCGATGCCAATGCGACACCGGGTCTTCCCTTCCACCCGCCGTTCGGCGCCGGCTTGCATCATGAGCTGGAATTGCTTGTACGCGCAGGTTTGTCGACCGTAGAAGCTCTGAACGCGGCAACCGTACTGCCCGCACGTCACTTCGGGCTCGCGGATCGGGGCGTGATCGCACCGGGCATGCGCGCAGACCTCATTTTGCTCGACGGCGACCCGATCGCCGATATCCGTGCGGCCCGAACGATACGCAGAATCTGGTGCGGCGGCACCGAACACACGCCGGCCGAGCCCCTTGACTCCTGAAGAGCGGAACGCACGGTATTGCCGCGACCAGCGCGGTCGGTCCCAAGCGACCGACGCGGGCATAGGCAAGATGTGAGAGCGGCCTCGACGCTCATTGCATCCGTAGCTCAGAGCGGCGTGATCACCTGTCGGATCAGCAAACCTGGCGGCGCGCGAGAATGATCCCCCCGAGCTTGCTCTCGGCTGAGATGAGAGTTCTGGATGCCTCGACGACGAAACCGGCATCCTCTAGCCACGTACGCATTTGGCTGTGCTGGCGACGATGGACACGGAGGTTCATTTGGTGTCCGCCGTAGCCATGGGTCATCAACTGCGACTCGTCTCCGACGTGGAAACCGAGTAGCAGTGGTCCGCCGGGCCGAAGCACCCGCTGGAAATGCGCTAAGACCGAACCGATCTCATCGTCGGGGATGTGGATCAGCGAGTACCACGCGACCAGGCCGGCCATCGAGTCGTCTGCCAGAGCGAGGTTCGTCATTGAGCCAAGATCGAACCGGAGGTCGGGGTGATCACGCCGAGCCATCCCGATCATTCCGGGCGACAAGTCGATTCCGAACACGTCCGTGCCCAGTTGACGCAGGTGAGCCGTGATCCTCCCTGTCCCGCATCCCACATCCGCGACCGGTCCCCCGCCCTGGGCCTGCACCAGGTCGGCGAAGAACGCCAGGACAGCGCGCGCTCTTCGGGTGTTTCATCGAGAAGGTGACGTGTCAGGTCTGCATAACTGGCAGCGACGGTGTCGTACGACGCCCGCGTGTCCTCCAGCCAGCCATCAGTGTTCGGTCCCATTCCCACGACCGCAGGTTACCCACTAGCCCGAGCAGGACGACGCTTTAGTTCAGCGAAGTCGAGATCTACTGCACCACAGTCGATCCTGTCCAACTCGGGCGTCGGAAGAGAAACGGACTGAGGTCTTCTCGGGCTGCTGACTCCACCGAACGTCCTGCGGTGCCGAGTTGCGCCCGGATTGGACCTCAGGTCCGATCGTCAGAGGCTGGTCGACGCCGTGGCGAACTCACCGGCGCTCGCCAGGGCGATGTCCTCGTCGACCTCGTGCTGGGTCAGGCGCCGGCCGCTGGGGCCGAGGCCGAATCCGGCCAGTAGTGCTGCCACCGCGAAGAAGGCCGCGCCGGTGAGGAAGGCGATGCGGTAGGCGTCTTCGGCGGGCAGGGCCACGACGGCACCGTTGGGCAGGGCGTGGCGCAGGGTGTCGCTGGTGAGGATCGTGACGACCAGCGCGCTGCCGATGGCGCCGCCGACGGTGCGCATGATGGAGTTGATCGAGTTGGCGATTCCGGTCTCGTGCGGTGCGACATTGGCGACCAGCAGGGCGGGCATGGCGGCGTAGGCGATCGCGATCGCGGCATTCGCGACGACCAGTGCGACAACGACTTCCGCGCTCGTCGTATGGAGCAACGCCAGGGCGGTGAGAGCGCACAGGCCGATGACGCTGGCGAGCAGCAGAACAAAGCGCGGGCCGATCCGCCCGACCAGACGCCCGGCGAGCGGACCCATCACCACCGACACCACGGCGCCCGGCAGCATGAAGGCCACACTCGTGCGCAGCACCGAGGCGTCGAAACCGAATCCCGCCAGCGCCCGCGGCGTCGCCACGAAATAGGTCGCCCCCAGGAACACGCTGAACATCGCGAAACCGACGCAGAAACTGGCCAGGTTGGTCACCGCGACCGGCCGACGCGCCAGCAGCGAGGTCGCCACCAGCGGCTCACGCAGCTTGGACTGCAGCAGCAGGAACCCGGCCAGCACGATCGCCGCGGCCACGAACAGCCCGATCACTCGCGCGCTGCCCCAACCCCATTCGTGTCCTTGCGAGATCGGCAGCAGCAGGCAGACCAGACCGGTGCCGAGAACCGCGGCACCCACATAATCGACGCGGCCACCCTGCCCCGGGCGGCGCGGCAGCGTCACGAACGCCAGCACCAGCACCAGCGCCGTCAGCACGACGCACAGCCAGAAGATGCGGCGGTAGTCCGCACCGCCCTGTGTCAGCAGACCCGTCGCCACCAGCGCAACACCGCTACCCACGCCCAGGGTCGATGCGGTGACGGCCAACGCCCCGGTCAGGCGCTCGGCGGGAAGTTCGTGACGCAGCACGCTGATCGCCAGCGGGAACAGGCCGAAACTGGCTCCCTGCAGGGCCCGTCCGACGATCAGCAGATCGATGCTGTGCGCCGACGCGGCGAGCAGGCTGCCGGCCAGCGTGACCACGAGCGTCGACAGCACGACCGGTTTGTGCCCGTAGACATCGCCCAGTCGCCCGAGCAGCGGCGTCAGCGCCGAGGCGGCCAGCATCGTCGCCGTCGTCACCCATCCGACGGTCGTCGCCGAGACGCCGAGCTGCAGACCGATCTGCGGCAGCGCGGGCACGGGCAGCGTCTGAGCCATGGCCAGCAGAAACACGGTGCTGGCCATGGTCAGCACGATCGCGGTCGGCGACGAAGCGCGCCGGAGCTCGAGCGTTGAGGTCATTGCTGGCACGCTACGCTGGAATCGACACAGTGTCGATTATGATAGACGCCACGTCGATTACCGGAATGTAAATCGCTCTAGGGTGGGGTCATGGCGCAAAAGGGCGGACACGGAGTGAACCGGACCCCAGGCACGACCGAAGGTCTCCGCCGCCGCGGCACCATGTCCAAAGGTGATCAGCGCGAGGCCCAGATCCTGCACGCGACCCGCCACCTGCTGACGAAGAAGCCGATGGCCAACCTGACCGTCGACGACATCACCAACGCGACCGGCATCTCACGCACCAGCTTCTACTTCTACTTCCCCTCCAAGCAGGCGGTCTTCGCCCGCCTCATGGAGGACGTGAGCGACCGCTACGCGCAAACCCACGTCTGGCTGCCGTCCACCGGCCCGCAGCGAGAGCTCCTGCGCACCCAGCTCAGCGGAGCGGCCGAGATCTGGCACGACAACAGCGCGATCCTCGTCTGCTCGCTCGAGGGCTACGACAGCAGCTACCCCCCGCTGACCGAGTTCATCGCCGGCATCCAGGCACGATTCACCACTGGGCTCGCGGCCAAGATCGACCGCGACCGCGCGGCCGGGCTCGCTCCCGAGGGGATCGACTCGGCAACGCTCGCGGGCCTGGTCGCGCTCATGCGCGACGGGCGGCTCTCCCAGCTGGCCGCGGCACCCCCGGATGACATGCCCAGCAGCATCGACGACCTCGCCGAGGCGATTCTGCGCCTGATCTACGGCCGACTCGATTGACCTCGCCGTGCGGTGCCCGGGGCGCGGCCAGGATCGGCGGCCGATTCGCGAATCTGTCAGGCTATGAACGCAATCCGGGCCGGACGCCACAAGGTGTCCGGCCCGGATCGGTTATGTCGTGCTGGGGCTCAGTTGTAGGACTTGGCGACGCCGTCGAGGAGGTGTTCGAGGGTGTCGTAGTCGGGTGGGCTGACCTGGTTGACCAGGTTCACGTCGACCGGGACCTGGTGGGCGGCAGTGGTATTCGTGAACAGGGTCACGTCGGTGGGGCGGAAGCCGTGTTCGGCGGCCAGGCGCTGCAGGTCGGGGTCGGTGGTGAGGAGCTTGCCGATCTGGTCGCCCTTGTCGTCGAGGGGAACCACCGTGTGCTGCGACATGACCGTCGGTTTGGGGTACATCAGGACCATGTCGGGCTTGAGCTGGTTGTGCACGGCCGCGTCGACATACTGGGCCTCGTAGATCCAGGCCATGGGGACGGTGCCCATGCCGTTGGACAGGTAGTCCTTGAAGGGGCCGTCGCTGCTGGACTCGGTGAAGCCCTGCCGGGTGAACAGGCGCGAAACACGGGACACCGCAAAGTCTTCCGCCTTGGCACCGCGCACGATGGTGTTGTCATTGGCGACGTAGGCGGTCACCGCCAGGTACATGGCCGCCGAGTTGGAGGTGCGTGGATCGGTCGTGGAGACCAGCACGTTCTTCGGCACCGAATAGGTCGAATTGCCCTCCAGCTGGTTCCACTGGATGCCCTTCTCGGCCAGCGCCAGATACTTCTCGACGTCGAAAGTCGTTGTCGCGCCAGGCTGCACGATCCCGGCCTGGGTCAGCAGGTCGGCGATCGGCTTGAAGGTGGCGATCACCATGGGGGAGGAGAACGGCACGTACTTGCCGGTCACTCCGCTCTTGCGCTGAACCAGCTCCGCGGCGGCCGAGCTGGACGGGAAGGCGAAGTCGTACTTGCCCAGATCGACCGAGGTGGCGATCTGCCGGGACCCCGCGGGCTCCACGTCCACCTTGAACCCGTGCTTGGCCAATGCGCCGGCCACCTTGGGATCGTCGAAGAACGCCGACTTCTCCGAGCCGGCCACACCGTGCACGGTGGTCAGGGCCGGCGCGGCGGTGGTTCCCGACGGCGAATCCGGTTGCCGCACAGCCATGATCACCGCGAACGCCAGCACCACCACGACACCCGCCGCGACCACGCTCAGTGCCCGCTTGTTCTCGACCAGCCGAGCCGGAACGAATCGCCCTGCGACAGCGGCGAATACGCTCGTGGTCTCCGCCGGATGCCCATCCGGCGAACCCTGCTCGCCGACCGCCGCCTTGGTCAGATCCACCTCCGTGGCAGCATTCATGGACCGTTTCGGATCCAATTCCCGCCGCGCAATCCGCTCGACGAGAATCGGTACGAACTCGCGCACCGAATGCCCCTCGAACCGCTTGCGCACCGCCCCCACCACGGCCTCGACCCGCTCTGCCGGATGCGCCTCGCCATAGTCCTCGACCAGGCGATTCGTCACCTCCCGCAGTGCCTTCTCTTCCCGCGCAGCATCGACCGCCACAGCATCTCCTCGACCTCACACCGAATTCCGTTGCACGGCAAGAAAAATGCGAAGGAGCCGCGCCGACCGGACCCTATGCCGCCAGAGTGCCCACATGTGATCGCCAATGCAAACGCCAAGTGCGCCTTCGGCGAATTCCTGGTGACCGCTCGGTCAGAACTCGAGTTCAGCCCAAGGGATGCGGATGGGGAAAGGATGATCGGAGAGGATCTCGGTCGACGTGTCCGGTCCCCACTCGCCCGCCAGGATGTAGTTCGAGGGATGGAGCGGGGCCACCCCGGACGGAATTTTGCCGTGACTCAACGCGAGAACGCAGGCACGAACGCTCTCGGTGCCGCTCAGGTCCTGCTCCAGGGAAACCTCCCGGTACCAGGGGATACCCGCACCCGCGTAGCGGGCTTCTGCGCCTCGATAACGCGTGGGGTGTTCACGGTGACAGTACTTCGCCGGCGATCAGCACGTCTGCCGCGCGGATATCTCGATTGTGCTGCGCGAGACAGCGGTAGACGAGAAAGTCAGGTGTGACGAAATCGGACTTTCCGGTTTTGCCGAGGAAGACGTTGCATTCGACCGAAACACGCCAGCAGCGGTCGGGCTGCTTCGACATCTCCTCACGTGCGCACCGACGCAGCGCATTGCGAAACTCCACCGAGCAGTCCTGATGGTCAGCGGGGCCACGCCGCCTCCATGCGACCCGGCCGTCCCACAGCTCGATTTCTCCGGCGATCTCATCCGGTAACCGCTCGAGGTCCTCCCAGATCATGAAATCCGGGAGGTTCGGACGATCGACATCCGAGGTCGGCATACCCGACACGCTACCGAGACCGACCGCAGGATCGATCCGCCGCTCGCCACCTCTCATTGATCCCCCTGCCGGTCTTGTCCCGAGGAGGATTCGATGCCGTTTACCGCGGCGGATTGCTGTGGATGGCGGTTCAGGCCTGACCGGGAAACGCGACCGTTGTGGGATTAGTGCCCAAGATCGACTGCCAAGTGGCAAGGCGGACAGCGCATTCGGTGAGAGCCTCGATGCCGGTGCGGCGGACATCCGGGTTGTCGGCTCGTTCGACCACCGCGCGCCAGGCCGCCGCCGCGTCGGATTCGACGGTCACCGCCAGCTTGGCGGCCGGGATAGGGTCGTTCACCGGGATGGGGGAGGTGTAGGCGGCGGCGGGCTCGGGAACCGTTGCGCCGGAAGCCTTCAGCGTGTCGATGGTGGCGTCGCGGCGGGCGCGGTGGGATGCCGTGTACTCGGCGACGAGTTTGTCGCGGTCGTGGTTGGCGTAGGCCGCGATCACGCCGTAGGCGTAGACAGCGGCGTATTCGGCGCTCAACGCATCGATGAGTGCCTGCTGGTCGGTTGTGGTCATGCCAGGAGAACCCCCGCGTGGGTAGCGCACGACGCGCTGATCGAAGAGAGGAGACCGGCGCGGTAGCCGGAGAGCTGGGCCGACAGATCGGCCGCCGAGCGCTGGGACTGCTGGAGCTGGGTGCGCAGGACGGCGACGCCCGGGGGCGGGACGGGCGCGGTCGGGGTGACCGGTGGGGTGCGCCGGCTGGGGGTACTGCCGTCGCCGTAAACGCCTATGGCGCGGTCGATTTCGGTGCGCAGGGCGTCGGCGTGGGCGGTGCGCTGGGTGGCGATGGTCTGCAGCGCACCGGCCTTGTCGGGAGAGGTCGCGATGGCGGCGGTCGCGGCGGCCGCGTCGGTACGGGCCGAGGTCTCCTGCGCGATCAGCGGATCCGGAGCCGCGGGGGTGTCGTTCCCGGTGCAGGCGGCCAGCGCGCTCACCGCCGCCACCGCCAGCGCGCCGCCACCGGCCAGCCGCAGCGCGCTGCGGCGGTTCACGGCGCGGAGGGGAGGTTCGGGGGTGGGGGAGGACCCGGTTCGGTCCGGCGGGACCGTGAGACCGACGACATCGGCCGGAAGGCCGCTCTGACTGCTGGGCACGGCATACATGGTGCCAGCCGTCGCGGACAGCTTGCTGCGTGAGGGCCGTCGGATAGGCTGTGATCTGGAACGACGGGGAACCGTCATGGGCGCGTCGTGCTGGACACGCCGTCAGCACCACAGCGCCGACCATGCCGAAATCGAGCGAGTTGGCTGGTCCTTTACACTCTTTCCGCGCGTTACGCTAGACCTTCGGCACGGCATTTCGCCGAATCCTCCCTCCTGAGGGTGGAGACGGGTCTGCCGACCGTGCCCGACCAGTATCGATACCGACAACTCAACCCGTGACAACTGAACCAGGAGCCGCCCCACATGCCGATGCCGACCGAGGAAAGGGTGAGCCAGCTAGTTGCTGAGCTCGTCGAACGCCGAGGATTCGACCTCGAAGGCGTCGCGATTTCGGCTGCCGGTACAGCGCAGGCCAAGCTCAAGGTCACCGTCGACAGCGACGATTCTCCCGACCTGGACGCTGTCGCGGAACTCAGCTCGGAGATCTCGCAGGCCCTCGACGACGCCGATGACTTCGGCGAGACCGCCTACCTGCTCGAGATCACCACCCCCGGCATCGACCGGCCCCTCGCCTCCCCGCGCCACTGGCGGCGCGCCCAGGGTCGCAAGGTGAAGATCGTGCTGCGCCCCGGCGCCGAATCACCGGAGGAGAAGGGCAAGACCACGTTCGAGGCCCGCGTCGGCGTCCTCACCGAGACCGACGTCGCCCTGGTCCTCGGCGGCAAGCGGAAGCCACACCGGGTGACGGTGCCGCTCGCCGATATCCAATCCGCCGTCGTGCAGGTGGAATTCGCTCCACCCGGCGCGGCCGAACTGGAACTCGCAGGGGGAGTAGCGCCGGGCCGTCCCCAGCCCGGTGCGCAGGAGGGATCCGAAAACGAAGCAGCAGAGTCCGATTCACTGACCGAAGGGATCGTGGAATGAACATCGAAATCGAAGCCCTGCGCGCGATTGTCGCCGACAAGGGGATCTCGATGGAGACGGTGATCTCCGCGATCGAGTCCGCCTTGCTCACCGCCTACCGGCACACCGAGGGTCACCAGCCCAACGCCCGCATCGACATCAACCAGAAGACCGGTGTCGTGCGCGTGATGGCCCGCGAGCTCGACACCGACGGCAACGTCATCTCCGAATGGGACGACACCCCCGAAGGTTTCGGCCGCATCGCCGCCACCACCGCCCGCCAGGTCGTGCTGCAGCGGCTGCGCGACGCCGAGAACGAGAAGTCCTTCGGCGAGTTCTCCACCCACGAGGGCGACATCGTCGGCGGTGTGGTGCAGCGCGACGCCCGCATGAACGCCCGCGGCACCGTCGTGGTCCGCATCGGCTCGGAAGCCCATGGCGCGGAAGGCGTCGTCCCGCCCGCGGAGCAGGTGCCGGGCGAGACCTACGAGCACGGTGACCGCATCAAGTGCTACGTGGTCGGCGTCTCCCGCGGCCCGCGCGGCCCGCAGATCACCCTCTCGCGCACCCACCCCAACCTGGTGCGCCGCCTGTTCGCCCTGGAGGTCCCCGAGATCGCCGACGGCTCGGTGGAGATCGTGGCCGTGGCCCGCGAGGCCGGGCACCGCTCCAAGATCGCCGTGCGTTCGACGGTCCCCGGCGTCAACGCCAAGGGCGCCTGCATCGGCCCGATGGGCCAGCGCGTGCGCAACGTGATGAGCGAGCTGGCCGGCGAGAAGATCGACATCATCGACTACGCGGAGGACCCGGCCACCTTCGTCGGGAATGCGCTGTCGCCGTCGAAAGTTGTATCCGTCACCATCGTGGACCCCGAGGCCCGCGCCGCGCGGGTGGTGGTTCCGGACTTCCAGCTTTCCCTCGCCATCGGCAAGGAGGGCCAGAACGCCCGCCTGGCGGCCCGGCTCACCGGCTGGCGCATCGACATTCGTTCCGATGCGGCGCCCGAGGTCCAGGGTGGTGTGCGTCCCGCGGCGGCGGCCGGCGGTGGCGAGGCCCACCGGGGTTGATCTTGCCGGATCCATCCGGCCCGGTCCGTCCCGAGATTTGTGAAACAGACCCCTGGGATGACAGGTTGGTAACTTCCAAGGGGTACGGATGCGGAGATCGGGACGTGACAGCGGTAGAGTGGACGCAGGCTCAGCGCGAGTCTTCGGCTTCTCTGCGCGCCGAGCGGGTGTCAGCAAGATCGGCACCCGTCCGGACCTGCATCGGATGTCGCAGACGCGAGCTGGCCGCCGATCTGATGCGGGTCGTGGCGCAAGGGTCTGCCTCCGGGCAGGACGTTGTGGTCATTCCGGATCCGCGGCACAGACTTCCCGGAAGGGGTGCCTGGTTGCACCCCTCTTCGGCTTGTCTGAGCCAAGCAGTTCGGCGCCGAGCATTCGGCAGAGCACTACGAGTGTCCGGACATCTGGATATCTCAGCCCTGGAGCATTACGTAGAGAACAGGCACGAGCACTCATGAGCAAACCGTGAAGTCCCAGAAATGATCGGCCTTCGAAATTAGTCGAGGTCGTGCGCGCGTCCCGTCGTGAAACGGGCTGCTGCGCTCGACCTCTGAGTGAGGAGAGCAGTGGCAGGCAAGGCCCGCGTGCACGAGTTGGCTAAAGAACTCGGTGTCACGAGCAAAGAACTACTCGCGCGGCTCAAGGAGCAGGGCGAGTTCGTGAAGTCGGCGAGCTCGACGGTGGAAGCACCCGTCGCGCGCCGGCTGCGGGAGTCGCTCGCACCCAAGAGCGCCCCGTCCAATGGGACCGCCAAATCGGCGACCCCCAAGCCCAGTGGTGACGGCGCCCCGCGTCCGGCCGCCAAGCCGGCCGCCCCCGGTGCCGGTCCCCGTCCGGGCCCCCGCCCGACGCCGCAGGCTCCGGCCCCCGCGCCGCAGGCTCCGGCCCCCGCGCCGCAGGCTCCGGCCCCGGCTCCGCAGGTGGCTCCGGCTGCCCGCGCCGAGTCGGTCGAGGCTCCGGCTGCCCGTCCGGCGGCCCCGGGACCCAAGCCCGCCGCTCGCGAAAGCATTGCTCCCGCAGCGGCTTCCGCGTCGGCAACCCCGTCCGCTCCGGCCCCGCAGGCCCCGCGTCCGAACGCGCCGCGTCCGGGTGCTCCGGCCCCGCGTCCCGCGCAGCAAGGCAGCGCCCCGGCGGCTCAGCAGGGCGCCCCGCGTCCGGCCGGACCCAAGCCGGGTCCGAAGGCGCCGCGGGTCGGTAACAACCCGTTCTCCTCGGCTCCGGAGCGTCCGGCGCCGCGTCCGGCTCCCCGTCCGGGCCAGCAGCAGGGCGGTCCCCGTCCGGGTCAGCATCAGGGCGGTCCCCGTCCGGGTCCGGCCCAGGGTGGTCCGCGTCCCGGTCCGCAGGGCGGTCCTCGTCCGGGTCCGGGCCAGGGTGGCCCGCGTCCGGGTCCCGGTCAGGGCGGTCCGCGTCCCGGTCCGGGTCAGGGTGGTCAGCGTCCGGCCGCGGCCGGTCAGGGCGGTCCCCGTCCGGGTGGCCCGCGTCCCAGCCCCGGCTCGATGCCGCCTCGGCCCAACCCGGGTGCCATGCCCGCGCGCGCTCAGCGCCCGGCCGGTCCGGGTGGCGCAGGCCGTCCGGCGCGTCCGGGTGGTCCGGGCGGCGCCGGTGGCGGTCGTCCCGGTGGCGGCGGCGGTGGCTACCGCGGCGGCGGCGCTCCCGGTGGCGGTCAGGGTGCCGGCGCCGGTGCCGGTACCGGCGGTGCTCCCGGTGGTTTCCGCGGTCGTCCCGGTGGTGGTGGCGGCGGTGGCCGTCCCGGTTCCGGTGGTGGTCGCGGCGGTGCCGCGGGTGCCTTCGGACGTCCGGGTGGCGCTCCCCGCAAGGGCCGCAAGTCGAAGCGGGCGAAGCGCGCCGAGTACGAGAACCAGCAGGCGCCCATCGCCGGTGGCGTGCGGCTGCCGCGCGGCAACGGTGAGATCGTTCGCCTCGCTCGTGGCGCGTCGCTGTCCGACTTCGCCGAGAAGATCGGCGCCAACCCGGCCTCGCTGGTGCAGGCGTTGTTCAACCTCGGTGAGATGGTCACCGCTACCCAGTCGGTGAACGAGGAGACCCTCGAACTGCTGGGTTCGGAGATGAACTACGTCGTGCACGTGGTCTCTCCGGAGGACGAGGACCGTGAGCTGCTCGCCAACTTCGACCTCACCTACGGCGAGGACGACGGCGACGAGGAAGACCTGCAGGTCCGTCCGCCGGTCGTGACCGTCATGGGTCACGTCGATCACGGTAAGACCCGACTGCTGGACACCATCCGTAAGGCCAACGTCCGTGAGGGCGAGGCCGGCGGCATCACCCAGCACATCGGCGCCTACCAGGTGCTGGCCGAGGTCAACAACGACGACCGTCTCATCACCTTCATCGACACCCCCGGTCACGAGGCGTTCACCGCCATGCGTGCCCGTGGTGCGAAGGCCACCGACATCGCGATCCTCGTGGTCGCGGCCGACGACGGCGTCATGCCGCAGACGGTGGAGGCCATCAACCACGCGCAGGCCGCGGACGTGCCGATCGTGGTGGCGGTCAACAAGATCGACAAGGAAGGCGCGAACCCGCAGAAGATTCGCCAGCAGCTGACCGAATACGGTCTGGTCGCCGAGGAATACGGTGGCGAGACCATGTTCGTGGACATCTCGGCGAAGCAGGGCACCAACATCGAGTCGCTGCTCGAGGCCGTGGTCCTGACCGCGGACGCCGCCCTGGACCTGCGGGCCAACCCGAACATGGACGCGCAGGGTGTGGCCATCGAGGCCCACCTCGACCGCGGCCGTGGCCCGGTGGCGACCGTGCTCATCCAGCGCGGCACGCTGCGCGTCGGCGACTCGATCGTGGCGGGCGACGCCTACGGTCGCGTGCGCCGCATGGTCGACGAGCACGGCGACGACGTCGAGGCGGCGCTGCCGTCGCGGCCCGTCCAGGTCATCGGTTTCACCTCGGTGCCGGGCGCGGGTGACAACCTGCTCGTCGTCGAGGAAGACCGCATCGCGCGTCAGATCGCCGACCGCCGCAACGCTCGCAAGCGCAACGCCCTGGCCGCGCGCAGCCGCAAGCGGATCTCCCTGGAAGATCTGGATGCCGCTCTGAAGGAGACCTCGGAGCTGAACCTGATCCTCAAGGGCGACAACTCCGGTACCGTCGAGGCCCTCGAAGAGGCGCTGCTCGGTATCGATGTGGGCGACGAGGTGCGGCTGCGCGTCATCGACCGCGGTGTCGGTGGCGTCACCGAGACCAACGTCAACCTGGCGTCGGCGTCGAACGCGATCATCATCGGGTTCAACGTCCGGGCCGAGGGCAAGGCGACCGAGCTGGCGAACCGCGAAGGCGTGGACATTCGCTACTACTCGGTCATCTACCAGGCGATCGACGAGATCGAGAAGGCCCTCAAGGGTCTGCTCAAGCCGATCTACGAGGAGCACGAGCTGGGTCGGGCGGAGATCCGCCAGATCTTCCGGTCCTCCAAGTTCGGCAATATCGCGGGTTGCTGGGTGCTCTCGGGCTCGGTCAAGCGCAACGCCAAGGCGCGCCTGATCCGCGACAACGTGGTGGTCGCCGAGACCACCATCCAGTCGCTGCGTCGCGAGAAGGACGACGTCACCGAGGTCCGCGAAGGCTACGAGTGCGGTATGACCGTGGGCTTCAACGACATCAAGGACGGCGACATCATCGAGGCCTACGAGCTGCGGGAGAAGCCGCGCGACTAGGAAGCAGTACACGATCCCGCCGGGCCTCCGGGTCCGGCGGGGTTGTGCCCCCTTCCCTTTCCGGGTAACCGTGCGCGCATTCCCCGGGGCGCGTTCATATGACTGAAAAGATGTTCTTCGGAGCGCTCGAGTTCGATATCTTGCTCGGTGATGTGCATTCACTGAAAGAGAAGCGCTCTGTCATCCGCCCCATCCTCGCCGACCTGAAACGGTTCGAGGTGAGTGTCACCGAGGGCGGAGATCATGACCGGTATCGCCGGGCATTGCTCGGTGTGGCAATGGTCAGCTACGGCATGAATCACCTGACCGAGGTGCTGGACAAATGTGAACGGCACGTCGCCAATCGTCCGGAGTTACAGTTGCTGGCGGTACGCCGTCGCGTCTTCGGACCCGAAGACTGAAGAAGTGAGGAGGGCTCGGCATGGCTGATCAGGCTCGAGCACGCCGACTCGCGAAGCGCATCTCGTCCATCGTCGCCACGGCGATCGAATACGAGATCAAGGATCCGCGACTGCGGTTCGTCACCGTTACCGACGCCAAGGTGACCGGTGACCTGCGCGAGGCGACCATTTACTACACCGTCATGGGCGAAACCATCGACGCCGAACCCGATTACGCGGAAGCCGCCGCCGGCCTGTCGAAGGCCGCGGGGATTCTGCGGTCCAAGGTCGGCGCGGGCACCGGGGTGAAGTTCACCCCGACGCTGGCGTTCAAGCTCGACACCGTGCCCGACGCGGCCCGCGAGATGGAGGAGCTGCTGGCCAAGGCCCGCGCCTCCGACGCGCGCGTGGCGCAGGTGGCGGTCGGCGCGAACTACGCCGGTGAGGCGGATCCGTACAAGTCGGACGAGGACGAGGAAGACGACGAAGCCTGACCACGCCGTGACCCCCGTCGATGTCACCCCTGCCGTCGAGGTTCTCGAGGCCGCGAAATCGGTGACGATTCTCTGCCACATCCAGCCCGATGCCGATACCGTCGGCAGCGGGCTGGCCCTGGCGCAGGTGCTGCGCCGGCGCGGGGTCCCGGTCGTCGTCTCCTTCGCCGAACCGGCCGAACTGCCGGTCTCCATGCGGTCGCTGCCCGGTACGGAATTGCTGGTCCGCGCCGACCAGGTGCCGCGCGAGGTCGATGTCCTGGTGTCCGTGGACTGCGGCAGTGTCGGACGGCTCGGCTCGCTGCGTGACCGATTGGACAGCGCCGCAACGACTTTGGTCATCGATCACCACCGGTCCAACACCCGCTTCGGTCAGGTCAATGTCGTGGACGAGGCCGCCGAATCCACCGCGGGCGTCATCGCCCGCATCCTGGAGGCGTGGGGCGAACCCATCGATCGCGATATCGCGCACTGCCTCTACGCCGGATTGGTCACCGACACCGGCTCTTTCAAATGGGTGCGCCCCGGCTCACACACCCTGGCCGAACGCCTCCTGGCCACCGGCATCGACGGCGCGGCCATCACCCGCACCCTGATGGACACCCATCCTTTCGCCTGGCTCCCCATGCTGTCCCGGGTCCTGGCCTCCGCCCAGCTGATTCCGGATGCCGCCGCCGGCGCGGGCCTGGTCTACGCGGTCGTCCGCCGCGAGGACACCGAAGCCGTCCGCTCCGAAGAGGTCGAGAGCATCATCGATCTCGTCCGCACCACCGCCGAGGCCCAGGTCGCCGCGGTCTTCAAGGAATCCCGCACCGACCCGGACCGCTGGACGGTCTCCCTGCGCTCACACGACGCCGCCGACGGCTCACCCGGCCTGGACGTCGCCCGCGTCGCCACCGCCCTCGGCGGCGGCGGACATCGTTATGCCGCAGGGTATTCCACCACCGGCCAGGCCCCGGACCTGCTGGCGAACCTCCTCCGCGAACTCGGCTGACCCGGGTCCCGGTGTCCCTCAGTTCAATTCGTCACCGTGGTCCGTGGTCGACACGCCGATGCCGCGCAGGGTGATGCGGGCAGGAACATACCGAGGATGCCGCCGCCCCTGGCGACGCCGGCCCACACGCCGATCGCCTTGCCGCGCTGGGCTTCCGGGAAGGTTGCGGTGATGACGGCGAGGGTGATGGCATGATCATCGCGGCGCCGATGCCGGCGGCCGCCCGGGCGATCAGCATCATCTCGGCCGACTATGCCAGTCACCGATCCGCCGCCGGGCAATCCCGCCCGCATGCGCGTCCACCCGGGCCGGGAATGACTCGCCGTCCTGTCCGGCACCGCGATCCTCATGTCGGCAACCGCCGTTCGCGTCGAGACCGACCAGGCGGCCGAATTCCCCACGATGATGCGCACGCCATCGGCGCCGGGGGCAAACGAGATCCTCGGGATCTTCGACCGTGCCGTCCACCGCGGGCACCGCCCGGACGACAATGACGCTGCCGGGTGATCGGCCGGGTCAGTCCGGCAGGCCGAAAATGGTGACGCCCTTGGGGGCTTCGACTCGGTAGCCGAGGGTGATGACCGTGCGGTCCTGCGGCTCGAGGTCGCGTTTCCAGGTGAGGATGCCGAGGTCGTCGCGCTCGGCCGGGGGCGGCTTCAGGACCGTGTCGCGGACGGTGACGGCGGCGTCGCGGGCTACCGGCAGGCGGTCGAGGACAGTCACGGTGGTGGGGCGGGTGCCGTGGTTGGTGACGGTGATCGTGTACTCCATTTCGACGCGGCGGGCCGAGCCGAGGGCCGCCCTGGAGGCATTGCGGCGCACCAGTTCTCGTTCGACGCGGACGCGATCGTCCACACCGAGGGCGAGTTCGCGTTCCTCGCCGGGGGCCCAGAGGTCGAGATCGGTGGCGCCGACGTACTCGGTGTCGTTGAACAGGGACGCGCGGCCCTTGGGGAAGGTGTGCTCGGAGGTGTTGCGCGCGGTGGCGCGCAGGATCGCCTCGGGTGCGCGGATCGGCGCGGTCACGTGATCCAGATCGGCCTCGAGGTCCAGGGCGATGATCAGCGTGCGGTGTTCGGTGCCGTCGGCGGCGATGGCGACCGGGCGCTGCGGGGAGTAGGTGGCGGCGGTGGCCCCGTGCTCGACGGTCGTGACCGCTTCCCGGACCGGGGGCGGCGGCGGTGGCGGTGGCGGGAGCGCACCGGCGGGCGCGGGAGCGGCCGGGGCGAGCATGGGGTTCACGCCGGGGTCCCCGGACCGGGAAGCGCGCCGCCTGGCCATGAGTTTCGGCTCGGGTGGCGTGGTGCTGAGGTACCACGGGTCCAGTTCGGGCACGTCGAGGGCGACTGCCGGGCGGGCGGTCGACAATTCGAGGCGGCATTCGGGCCAATCCTCGCCGGTCTGCTGACGCACCAGTCCGAACCAGCGCAAGCTCAGGCCCCTGTCATCGAGGCGCAGATCGTAGGTGCTGGTCCAGCGTGCGCCGGGCACCACATAGGACAGTTCCAGTTCGGCGGTGGCCGGTTGGGCGGCGTCGACGGTGATGACCGCGGCCCGGATGTCGGGGCGGTTCTTGCGGCCCAGGTCCGCCAGCCGCCGCTCGATCGCCCGCTTGTCCAGAATGTGCTCCTGCCGCAGGCGTTCTCGGTCGCGGCGTCCGGCATGCACGGCCCCGTATTGCGCCTCGAGACTGTCGCCGAAGGCGATGACCCGCTCGTCGGTCGTCTTGGCCAGGTGCCCGGCGGACTTGCGGACCAGGCGCTGCAGGAATTCGATGCGGGCGTCGGCGGCGCGGTCGGCGTCGGCGAGTTCGGCCAGCGCGGCATCCAGTTCGTTTCTGCGGGAGGTGAGCTCGGCGATCTGTTCGTCGTCCGGCTCGGGCTGCCGTTCGGTGATGATGTCCACCCCGAGGACCGTCACGTCGCCCCGGCCCGCGACGCGGATCGAGTCGCGCAGCAGTTCCAGCGGCAGCGGTGACACGCGGATGCGATGTTCGCCCGGGTCCAGTGTTGCCTTGCCGGACCGGGTGACTCGGGCCCGATCCGGATAGACCGTCACCGCCGCGATTGTTGTCTCGAGATCCACCATGCCGCCCAGCCTGCCCGACGAGCCGTCGCGAGTCGACGGGAATTCGCGCGGCGGTACGGACCGTGCCGGGGGGAGGGGTACCGCGAATAGCTGTCTGCCGGAGCCGAATTCGCAGGTGCGAGTTGTCCGGGGTGGCCGAGCGAGCTGCCTGGGGTGGCCGAGGAATTGGTGGCGAACCTGGTCCGATGACCCAGCCGAAGGCGATCGGCGAGAACGCCGCCGCTGGCAATTCAGATGCGGACACGGACATATATTTGCTTGGCTATGAATCTCGATCGGTGACCCGCGGCAGGGTCTCGCTGCGTGCGGGATCAGGAAAAGCGGTGGTGACAGGCCGATCGGCGGGTTCGAGGGTGAGTGGTGGCGCGGTGCGGCTGGGCCGGGGTGGTGTGGGATGGTGGGCGGATGAGCAGTGCCGGCGTGGTGGATGGTGGCGGGGAGGACCCGGCATTCGTGGCCGCGTCGGCGGAGGACGTGGCGGCCGTGCGGGGCGCTGAGGCTGCGGCGGCCGGGCCGCGGCGGATTCTCGGGATCGCGGTGCCGACGCTGGGGGTGCTGGTCGCTGAGCCGATTTATCTGCTGTTCGATATGGCTGTGGTGGGGCGGCTGGGGGCCTTGGCGTTGGCCGGGCTGGCCGTCGGGGGATTGCTACTGGCGCAGGTCGGTTCGCAGTTGACGTTCTTGAGCTACGGGACGACGGCTCGGGCTGCGCGGCGGCATGGGGCGGGGGACGAGCGGGCGGCTGTTGTCGAGGGGGTGCAGGCCAGTTGGATCGCGGTGGGGGTGGGGTTCGCGATCGTGCTGGTGGTGCAGATCTTCGCGGGGCCGATCACGCGGGCCATCGCGGGTGGGGACGACATCGCGCGGGCGGCGGAGTCGTGGGTGCGGATCGCGTTGTTCGGAGTGCCGCTGATCCTGTTGTCGATGGCGGGGAACGGGTGGATGCGCGGGGTGCAGCAGACTCGGCGGCCGCTGATGTATGTGATTGCGGGGCTGGTGGTTTCGGGGGTACTGTGCCCGACGCTGGTGCACGGGCTGCTGGGGGCGCCGCGAATGGAGCTGGCGGGGTCGGCGGTCGCGAATCTGGTGGGGCAGTCGATTTCCGGTGCGTTGTTCGTGAGTGCGCTGTGGCGGGCGAAGGTGCCGCTCGCACCGCATCTCGAGATCATGAAGGCGCAGCTGGTGCTGGGGCGGGATCTGATCGTGCGGAGCCTGGCGTTCCAGGCGTCGTTCGTGTCGGCGGCGGCGGTGGCTTCGCGGTTCGGGGCGGCATCGGTGGCGGCGCATCAGCTGGTGCTGCAGATCTGGAATTTCCTCGCGCTGACCCTGGATTCGCTGGCGATCGCGGCGCAGACCCTGGTCGGTGCGGCGCTCGGGGCCGGAAACGCGCGCGGCGCACAGGGTCTGGCGCGGCGGATCACCGGCTGGTCCACGGTCTTCTCGGTGCTGCTGGCAGCGGTGTTCGCGGCCGGATACTCGGTGATCCCACGGTTGTTCACCGCTGATCCGTCGGTGCTGGATCGCACCCACGTGGTGTGGTGGTTCTTCGTCGCCATGATCCCGGTGGCGGGCGTGGTGTTCGCGCTCGACGGCGTGCTGCTCGGCGCGGGCGATGCCGCGTTCCTGCGCAATACCACGCTGGGGTCGGCGCTGCTGGGGTTCCTGCCGATGATCTGGCTGTCGCTGGCCTACGACTGGGGGATCGGTGGAATCTGGACCGGGCTGGTCGCTTTCATGCTGCTGCGCCTGGTCGCCGTCAGCCGGCGGGCGCTGTCCGGGCGGTGGGCGCGGGTCGGGGCCGAGGTGCCGCGCCGCACCGCCTAGGAGAAATGCGTTCGGCGGCAGCGGGATCGGCGGCCGAGGCGGAGTATGCCCCGGCCACCCCCGGAGCTAGTCGGGCGCGCCGTTCGCCTGGGCGGCGGCCTGCCTTGCGAGATTCTCGGCGACCTCCGCCTGCCAGTTCTCGTTGGCGTGGGTGGTGTCGACCTCGTATTCGAACCGGTCGGTCATCTCCGGCTTCACGTCGGCGACATCGACATAGAACTGCTCGTACCACCGCCGATGCTGGTAGACCGGCCCGTCCTCCTGCGTCAGCAGCGGATTGTCGATGCGGGTCTTGTGTTTCCAGATCTCCACGTCCTGCAGGAATCCGACGCCGAAGCTCTTGCCGAACGCCTTGGCCAGCTTCTCCGACTTCTCCGGTGGCAGGCCCTTGATGCGCTGCACGCTCACACCCCACTGCAGGACGAAGGAATTGTGCGTCACCGGGTAGTGGCAGTTGATGAGCACCACCTCGACCGTATTGTCGCCGAAGTCGTTGTGCAGCGTGTTGATCATGTAGGACGGCCCGTAATACGAAGCCTCCGAACGCAACAGCGACATCTCCTGCGAGTAGTTCGACTTCGCGTGCACGTCCGGCCGCCCCTTGGAGTGCAGGAACTGCGTCGCGACGTGCCCTTCGAACACATTCTTGAAATACACCGGGTACGCGTAGTGGATGTAGAAGAAGTGCGCCATATCGACGTTGTTGTCGATGATTTCGCGGCAGTGCGCGCCCTCGATGAGCAGGGTGTTCCAGTCCCAGTCGCTCCACTCGTCGGTGTCGATGCCCTCGATGTGCGGGATCGCGACCTCGGGCGGCGGCGGATTGCCCTCGGGATCGTTCCACACGAAGAACTGCCCGTTCTCCTCGCAGGTGATCCAGGATCTGGTGCGCGCCAATGGGGGAACGCGGCGGGCATAGGGGATGGCGGCGCATTTACCGTCGCCGCGCCAGCGCCAATCATGGAAAGGGCAGGCGATATTGTCGTCCTTGACGCTGCCGTAGGCGAGGTCCGCGCCCATGTGCCGGCAGTACCCGTCGAGGGCGTGCAGCTCGCCCTTGCTGTCGGACCAGATCACCAGTTTGGTGCCGAAGGCGTTGACCGAGTGGGGTTTTCCGTCCCGGAAGCTCTCGGCCAGCCCGAGACAGTGCCAGCCCCGGGCGAATCGGGTCATCGGCTCGCCGACATCGATGCTGCGATAGTGCTGTTTCATGGGCGTCCTCCGCGCTGATTCATATGCGTCCTCCGCGATTGATGATCGGCGCCATCACGTCGGGCAGGAGCCGGTTGAGCCCGATGATGAGGCGGTTGTAGGCCGGAAAACTGATGTACTGCTTGTTCTTCGCGACGCCGTCGAGAATCGCGTCGGCGGCGGCGAGCGGCTTCACCTTGGCGAAGGGCAGCTTGTCGATGGAGGCGCGATAGTCGTAGCCGGGCAGATTCACGGCACTGTCGAAGATGCCGGTGTCGACCACTCCCGGCAGCACCACGCTGACCTTGATGCCGTGTTCGGCGGCCTCGGCGCGCAGCGCGGTGCTCAGGCCGACCACGGCGTGCTTGGTGGCGGTGTAGGCGACCGATCGCGCCACCGGCAGGACGCCCGCGCTGCTGGCGGTATTGACGATGTGCCCGCCGCCCTGGTCGAGCATGCGCGCGTAGGCGAGCTGGGTGCCGTGCACGACGCCCCAGAAGTTGACGTCGACGATCTGGTTCCAGGCGATCTCGGTCATCTTGGCGAAATCGCCGCCGACCACGATGCCGGCATTGTTGAACATGAAGTCGAGCCGCCCGTGCTCGGCGACGGCGCGCTCGACCACGTCGGCGAGGGCCTCGCGGTCGGTGACGTCGGCGACCATGGTGGTGAGGTCGCCGGCGCTGCTCGCGGCCAGGGAGTTCAGGCCCGCCACCGCGCGGTCGACGGCATAGACGCACGCGCCGCGCTGCAGCAACCGGGTCACGAGCGCTCTCCCCATGCCGGAGGCGGCACCCGTGACGATCGCGGTGGCGGCGGAATAGGTCATGAGCCCGAGGTTAAGCACTTGTGCTTATTGGAACAAGTGTCAGTTTCGGGCGGCGGGGGCCGGTCAGGCCCTGCGATACCGGCGCACAACGACTTTCGCGGGCCGGATGGACCGATCTCCTATCGTCAGCCCCGGCTGGATGACCGACTCCACGGTCCGGTCGGCGGCCGGATCGTCGGTGTCGGTGAGCTCGGCGGCCTCCATGGTGTCCGGATCGAAGTCCGTGCCTCGGAACGGCGTCACCAGCTCACCGCCCCGCTCGGCCAGCATGCGCTCGACCCGGCGGCTCATGGTCTCGAAGCCCTGGCGGTCCGGCTCCGAATCGGTGGTGGAGGCGAAGGTCTGGGCCAGGCCGTGCAGGGCGAACAGGTCGCGGATCAGGGGAGCGTCGGCTTCGGCGCGCTCGTCGCGGATCTTCAGTTTCGCCTCGTCGGCCAGTCGCTCGATGGTGGCGGCCTGCCGGGCGATGACGCGGGCCAGGTCGTCGATGCGTTCGGTGATGCGGTCGAGCGTCGTGGCCGGTAGGTCGGTCGGGGCGGGCACTGCGGGCAGGGCCGGGAGGGTGGCCGCCGGGGCTGGATCGGTCATGCTCGAACGATAGACCCGGTAGTCGGTCCCGGCTGCTACCATCGCCGTCGTGGGGGTCTATGGAATCGATCTGGGCACAACGAATTCGGCAATCGCGACAATTGACGCGGACGGCCGGCCGGAGGTGCTGATCGGGCTCAATGGGGAACCGACCGTCCCGTCTGTCGTCTTGTTCGCCTCCGCCACCGACCATGTGGTGGGGGAGGGCGCGCGCCGGCAGGCGCGCCTCGATCCCGATCACGTGTGCACGCTGGTGAAACGCCGCATGGGAGATGCGGAGTGGCGGTTCGGCGCGCACGGGCAGCTGTGGTCGGCGCCCGCGGTCTCCTCTCTCATTCTGAAAAGCCTTGCCGCCGATGCCGAATTCGCGGGCGGCGAACCGGTGCGGCGGGTGGTGATCACGGTGCCCGCCTACTTCGGCGACGAGGAGCGCCGGGCCACCATCCAGGCCGGCACCTACGCCGGATTCGAGGTGGCGGGCGTGCTGTCCGAACCCATCGCGGCGGCGCTGTCCTACGGTTTCGGACGGCTGGACGGCGGCATCGAGATCGGCGCGTCGCCGGCGCGCGAGACGGTGCTGGTCTACGACCTCGGGGGCGGCACCTTCGACGCCACCGTCATCGAACTGGCCGACCGGCGCATCTCGGTGCTGGCCGTGGAGGGCGATCATCAGCTCGGCGGCGCGGACTGGGACGAGCGGCTGGCGCTGCACCTGTCCCAGCAGTTCTGCGCCGCCAATCCGGATGCCGAAGACCCCCTGGACGATTCGGTCGGCTCGCAGCTGCTGGTGCTGGCGGCCGAGCAGGCCAAACGTGAGCTCACCACCGCCGACAGCACCGAGGTGGTGATCGCGCACGACGGCGCGCGGGCGGTGATCCCGCTGACCCGTGGCGAACTCGAGGCCATGACCGCCTCGCTCATGCGGCGCACGGTGGATCTCACCAAGGCGGTGCTGGCCGCGGCCGGGCAGCGCGGGGTCCGGCAGGTGGATCGGCTGCTGCTGGTCGGCGGCTCGTCGCGGATGCCGATGGTCGCCGAGCAGCTGCACAAGGAATTCGGGCTGATCGGTGAGCTGCGCGATCCGGATCTGTCGGTGGCGCGCGGGGCCGCGCTCTACGGCGAGAAGCTGGAGATGGAGCGGCTGGTGGCCGCGGATCTGGTGACCCGTGGGCGACTACGCGACGGCGCCGGGCTGCGCGAGGCGGATCCCGTTGATCTGGAGGCCTCGCTGGCGCGGGTGGCCGATTCGTTCGGGCAGCCGGTGAGCCTGGTGCGCCGCATGATCGAGATCCAGGTGGACACGGTGGTGTCGCGTGGCTTCGGAGTGCTGGCGCTGGATCCGTTCAACGGGCTGGCGGCCAGCTGGCTGGTACATCGCAATCAGACCCTGCCCATTCGCGTGCGGCGGTCCTACGGGACGGTGCGGGCGGACCAGGATCAGATCGAGCTGACCATCGTGGAGCAGCAGGGGCAGGCGGCGTCGACGCGGCCCGAGGACACGAAGGTGTTGGTGGAGGGCAGGATTCGGGACATTCCACCCGGGTATCCAGAGGGTAGTGAAGTCCGGGTGACCTTCGAGATGGGATTCGACGGCGTGCTGCACGTGACCGCCTACCATGTGGATGCCGATCTGCCGCTGACGCTTTCGGTGCAGACCGGGGCCACTCTGTCGCAGGCGGATGTGGAGCGCGAACTGGATCAGTTGCAGCGCACCCGGCGTCGCAACTCCTGACCGGTATACGCTTTCCGACGACAAGCCATGCATGCCTTCGATTCCAATGACTACCGCAAGCGGGTCCTCGCTGCCGTCGAACGCCGGGGCGGGCTCGGTGAGTCGGATGCCTTCGAGCTGTACGACATTCCGCTCGCGGAGGCCGCGCGGCTGAGCGACGCCGAGGTGGCGGCGCGGATCGAGGCGGTCTGGGCGTTCTGGCAGAAGCTGCGCGACCATCCCAAGTACCGGGTGCTGGCCGGGCTGCTGGTGGACGCGCACGCCGAACTCTCGGAACCCTTGCTGCACACCGGTTCCCGGCTGGTCGAGGCCGATCGGGTGACGCAGTTGCGGGCCCGGCGCGAGGCCGAGCGCTACGAGATGCTCGACGCCGCCATCGAGCGGCTGGTGGCGCGGCACGGCGGCATTCCCGCCGCCAAGATCCCCGGCCTCGAGGACATCGGCCGGATGGGCGGGCTGACCGTGGCCGAGATCGCCGCCCGGGTACGCCGCCACCGCATCATCGACGAGGCGCCCCCGCCGGCATCGCCGTCCGCCGCGCCCGCCCTCAGCTCCGAACGCCGCCGGCAGATTCGCGCGCTCCTCGCCGAATACGAGCGCCTGCTTCCCGGTGATCCGGTTCCCACCCTGCTGGCCCTGCTCGGCATGGAATTCGCCGCCGCCCACCACACCAACGAGATCCGGCTGCGCGCCGGCGCCCTGCGCGCCCGCACCCGCGAACTGCCGCCCGGCCGGGTCCGCGTGGTCCTCGACGAACTGCTCATCCATATCGGCGACCTGCTCGAGCCCGGCGGCGCCATGGTCGACGCCTACCTCCTCGCCATCACCGAGACGGTCACCGACCAGCTCCGCCCCCAGGTCCGCGCCGCCGTACTGGTCGAAGACCTCCTGGTGGCAGCGGATTTCGACTACCTCCTCGGCGTCGCCATCGCCGCCGGCCTCGACCGCGCCGCCGCCGAACGCATCCTCATCACCCTCACCGACGAACTCGGCACCACCGTCGAAGGCCGCGAACACCTCGCCGCCCCGCTCCGCCCCGGTGGGCCCGCGCAGACCAGCTCCGCCACAACGACTTCGACCCGCTCGACGGGGAATGGTGCTCCATCAGGGACCGGCGCGGCCGCCGGCAGCGAATTCGGCCTCGACCTCGCGAGCAACCCTCAAGGTGAGGTTCCGGCCGCCTCCGGCACCGGCGACTCGGCGGATGGCTTCGGCCCGGACCGGGATGCGGCGACCGCTGCCGGAAGCGCGGGTTGCTCGTCGGGAACCGTTGGCGGGCAACGGAATTCTGGCGATGGCGCATCTGCTCGGGGTCGTGGAGAGGCGCCGGAGGCGGCGCAGTGGCAGCGGACGCCCTATACGGGCGAGGCGGGCGGGGCGGGTGCGGGGCGGCCGTGGGAGGCGGCGTTGCGGGCGGCGCGGGCCGCGTTGCGGGCGGGACGGCCCAGGGAGGCGGCCGGATTCGTCACGGATGCACGGCGCGCGGTCGGGGACGACGGTCCGGGGGCGCGGTCGGTGCGGGCGGTGGGGGAAGAGGTCGAGCGGGTGCTGGCGGAGGCGGCCGTGCGCTGGCGGGCGGCCGTGTCCTGTTGTGCGGGGCGGCGGTTCGTGGAGGCGCTGGGCGAGCATCTGGATTTCCTGGATCGGCGGGCGGCGGATGTGCCCAATCCCGATCCGCGGGGAGCCGGCCGGGAGTTGCTGATCGGGCGGGCGCGGGCGGCGGTGATGGAGGCCGGGCGGCTGTTCGAGGCGCTGCCGTCGGATCCGGGACCGCGCATGCAGGCCGTGCGGGCCGTGCTCGAGGTGTGCGCCGACCATGCCGAGGCGCTGGCGGCGCTGGCCGAATTGCAGGTGGGCGCGCCGGGAACGGTGACGGTGCGCCGCAAGCCGGACGGGACGGTGGTGATCACCTGGCTCCCGTCGCGGACCACGCAGGTGGAGTACCGGGTCACGCGGCTGCTGGCCGACGGGTCGTGGCGGGTGGTGGGCCGCACCCGCGGCACCGCGCTGGAGGACGGCGGGGCGCCGACCGGGCTGGTGCCGGTGTACGGGGTGGTGGCGTCCGTCTCCGGCCGGGCCTCCGAAATGGCCCGGTCCGATGGGGATTCGGACCGCGATCCGGCCCAGGGCGGCGAGCCGGATGCCGCGGGTGGCGGCCCCGATGGCGATCGGCCCAGCGGTATGCCCACCGTGCGCAGCCTGACCGAACAGCGCGGGCTGCTGGTCTTCGAATGGCCGATCGGCGTCACCGAGGTGATGGTGGTGGCCCGCCCCGACGGCCCGCCGGTGGATCCCGGGGATCCCCGGGCGCGCCGGTGGAAGGTCACCAATATGCGCTACGAGATCGACGGCGGGGTCCGGATCCCGTCCGAGATCCCGCGGCCCTGTCACGTGGCCGTGGCTTCCTGCCGGCGCGATGCCGCCGGAACTCTCACTGTCGCCGCCGGATTCGGCCCGGACGCCCGGATTCGCTGGGTGCGCTGAGAGCCGCTGTGGCCCCGCATGGGAATCTGGTGGGGGCCGGGTCTGTTGCTGCGAGGACCGGTCGCGAACAGAGAGGCGGAGCTGGGTGATTCCGAAGTTGATGGCGGTGAGCGACATCCATGTCGGTCATCAGGGCAACAAACCGGTGGTCGAGGCGATCCGCGCGGATTCCCCCGAGGACTGGCTCATTCTGGCCGGTGACGTCGGCGAGAAGACCGATGACATCCGCTGGGCCCTGGAGACTCTGCGAGGCCGGTTCGCCAAGGTCATCTGGGTGCCCGGAAATCACGAATTGTGGACCACCGCAAAGGATCCCGTGCAGATGCACGGCGCGGCCCGCTACGACTACCTGGTCTCGCTGTGCCGCGATGTGGACGTCGTCACACCGGAGGACCCGTTCCCGGTGTGGGAGGGCGCGGGCGCGGAGGAGTTCGGCGGCGCGGTCACCCTGGCCCCGCTGTTCATGCTCTACGACTACTCCTGGCTGCCGGAGGGCGCGAAGACCAAGGCCGAGGGCCTGGCCATCGCCAAGGACCGCAATGTGGTGGCCACCGACGAGTTCCTGCTCTCGGCCGAGCCGTACCTGACCCGCGACGCCTGGTGCCACGCCCGCGTCCAGTACACCCAGCGCCGCCTCGACGCCCTGCCCGCCGACACCCCGCTGGTGCTGATCAACCACTTCCCGCTGCTGCGCAAGCCGGTCGACATGATGTGGTACCCGGAGTTCTCCCTGTGGTGCGGCACCGACCTCACCTCCGACTGGCACACCAGCTACAACGTGGTCTGCGCCGTCTACGGCCACCTCCACATCCCCCGCACCACCTGGTACGACGGCGTCCGCTTCGAAGAGGTCTCCCTCGGCTATCCCCGCGAATGGCAGCGCCGCGGCCTCCCGGACAAACTGCTGCGCCAGATCCTCCCCGTCCCCGACTACGGCGACACCCTCAACGAGTGGGGCGGCCACTTCAAGATCACCCCCGAAATGCAGGCCGCCGCCCTGAAGATGAAGGAAGCCGCCGAACGCCGCCGCGGCCTGGCCTGACACCCGGTGAATCGAGCCGGCCGCTTGCCGTGGCGGCCGGCCCGATTCACCCGTGAGACACCGGTTCTCAGAGCAGGTGTTCGATGCGCACCGGGAACTCGCGGATGCGTTTACCGGTGGCGTGCGCGATCGCGTTCACGATGGCGGCGGCCGCGCCGATCATGCCGAGCTCGCCGAGCCCCTTCACACCCAGCGGGTTGACGATCGCGTCGTTGACCTCCACGAAGGAGATGTCGACCTCCGGTGCGTCGGCATTGACGGGCAGCAGATATTCCAGCAGTGACGGATTGGCCCACGCGCCGGTGCGCGCATCCGGCAGCGTCGCCTCCAGCAGCGCCTGCGACAGCCCCCAGTTCATGCCGCCCAGTACCTGGCTGCGCGCCAGCTTGGCATTGAGCACCCGCCCGGGCGCGAAGGCCCCCACCATGCGCCGCACCCGGACCAGCCCGAGTTCCGGATCCACCGCCACCTCGGCGAACTGCGCGCCGAAACTGATGCGCCCGAACGGCAGATCGCCGGTGGGCGGGTGCCAGGTGCCGATGGTCTCCAGGTCGGTGAGATGGTGCCGGGCCAGCAGCGCCGAATACGTCTCGCCGACAGCGGGATTGAAGCGCACCCGCAGCCGCCCGCCGCGCGCCTCGATCTCCGGGGGAATCCGCCCGTGCAGCGGCGACTGCGGATCGCCGACCGCGAGCGCGATCAACTGCCCGCGCAGGTCGGTGCACGCGGTGTGCACGGCCGCGCTGATCATGCCCGCACCCATCGATCCGACGGCCGCCGCGATGTTCGGGTAGTCGGTATCGCCGATATCGATTCGGATGCGGTCGAATTCGACGCCCAGGGCGTCCCCGGCGACCTGCGCCATGGCGGTGGCCACGCCGGTGCCGAAGTCCTGGGTGCCCGCCTGCACGATCAGCGCCCCGTCGGCGAGCAGCCGCGCATGGGCGCGCTGCGGCTGTCCCGGCTCGTACACCGGGTATCCGGCGGTGGCCATGCCCCAGCCGAGCAACCAGTGGCCGTCGGCGCGCAGGGCACCGCGCCCGGTCTCGCTGGACCAGCCGAAGCGTTCGGCGGCGGTGCGCACGCATTCGGCGTACCCGTCGGAACTCCACGGATGCCCGCTCGCCGGGTCGATGGTGGCGTGATTGTGCAACCGCAATGCCATCGGGTCCATGCCGATGTCGGCGGCCAGCTCGTCGACGGCGCACTCCATGGCGAGCATGCCGGAGGCCTCGCCGGGCCCGCGCGTGAACGTCGGCGACATGAGGCTGCCGCGAATGAGGCGATACTGCCCGTCCCAGCTCGGAATCGCGTACGCCTGCCCGGCCACGCCCAGTGACACCTCGGCCCAGTCGTCGAACGGTGAGGTGACGGACAGCTTGTGGTGCCGCAACCCGGTGAAGGTCCCCTCGCCGTCGCAGGTCAGCGTGACCCGCTGCTCCTGTTCCTCCCGCAATCCGGTGCCGTAGAACATCTGCTCGCGGGTGAGCACCACCTTGACCGGGCGGCCCAGTTCCCGGGCGACCATGGGCGCGAGCGTGACATGCGGCCAGATCAGGGCCTTGGCGCCGAAGCCGCCGCCCACGTAGTGCGCGACCACTCGCACATTGGCGGGCGAGATGCCCAGGTACGCGGCCACCGTGGCCTGGGTGGCACTCACGCCCTGGGTGGCGTCGTACACGGTGACGGTGTCGCCGTCCCAGCTCGCCGCGGTGGCCGAGCACTCGATGGGATTGTGGTGGTTGGCGGCGAAATGGTAGGTGGCGTCGACGGTGTGGACCGCGGTGCGGGCCGCCGCCTCGAAGTCCCCGCGCGACTGCACGGCCGGGACGAGACCGCAGAACACCGTCTTCGGCTGATACTGCGCGTCGCGTCCGTCCTCGAGCCGGATGAGCGGCTGCTGCGCGTCGTAGTCGGCCGTCACGAGCTCGGCCGCGTGCTGGGCGCACTCGAAGGTATCCGCGACCACCACGGCGATCGGCTGGCCGTAGTAGTGAATCGTGGTGTCCTGCAAGGGGAAGAAGGTCTGCCCGGGCGCGGGACCGCCGAAGCCGGACGGCCACTGCGACGGGATGGCCGCCACCTTCGGCAGATTCTCGTGCGTGTACACCGCGACCGCACCCGCCGCGAGCGCGGGCCCGCTGTCGATGGAAAGCACTGTGCCGCTGCCGATCCGCGCGCCCACGATCACCGCGTGCGCCAGCCCGGGCAGCGGCACCTCGGCGGTGTACTGCGCCGCCCCGGTGACCTTGGCGCGCCCGTCGACCCGATCGAATCCCTGCCCGATCAGCGGCCGGGCCGTGGTGGCGGTCATCGTGTCGCTCCCGAAAGTGGTTGCGGTGACACCGTTTCCAGCGCCCGCACCAGCGTCCGCCGCGCCAGCTCCGCCTTGAACGCGTTCATGGGATGCGAGGTGTCCGCGCCCTGCAGTTCGGTCGACGCGGCCTTGTCGAAGTTCTCCCGGGTCGCGGACACCCCGATCAGCAACTGCTCGGCGATCCGGGCCCGCCACGGTTTGGTCGCGATACCGCCCAGCCCGATCCGCACATCCAGCACCGTGCCGTCGGCGACACTCAGCGCGACCGCCGCCGAGGCGAGCGCGAACTCGTAGGACTCCCGGTCGCGCACCTTCAGATAATGCGAGTTGCGGGCGAAGGGCAGGGCGGGCACATCGATGCGGGTGATCAGTTCGTCGGGGGCGATCGGATGCTCGAGCTGCGGGGTGCGGCCGGGCAGCAGGAAGAAGTCGTCGAAGGCGATCGCGCGTTCCCCGCGCGGGCCCCACACGGTGACCGTCGCCTCCAGGGCCGTCAACGGGACCGCCACATCCGAGGGATGGGTGGCGAAGCACCGCTGCCCGGTCCCGAGCACCGCGTGCCCCCGGTGCAACCCGTCGATCGCATCGCAGCCCGACCCGGGATCGCGCTTGTCACAGGCGCCGGCGGGATCCCGGAAATACGAGCACCGCACCTTCTGCATGAGGTTGCCGCCCATGGTCGCCATGTTCCGCAACTGCGCCGACGCCCCCTGGCGCAGCGCCTGCGACAGGAACGGATAGCGTTCGGCCACACCGGATTCCGCCGCCACCTCGCCCATGGTGGCGAGCGCGCCGATGCGCAGCCCGCCGTCGGCGGTGTGCTGGATTCCGCCCAGCGGCAGCCAGGTGATGTCCACGACATTGTCCGGTTCCAGCGCGCCGGTGCGCAGCAGGTCCACCAGTGTGGTGCCGCCCGCCAGGAAAACCGTTGCGGGCCTGGAGGTCACGGTGCTCACCGCCTGTTCGACGGTGGTCGGGCGGGCGTAGGAGATGGATTTCACGGCAGCTCACCGTCCTCGCGCCGCAGGGCATCCCGGCCCCGGCCGACGGCCTCCCGGATGTTCTGGTAGGCCGCGCACCGGCAGATATTGCCGCTCATCCACTCCGCGATCTCGGCCTCGGATTCGGCGTGGCCCTCCTCGATGCATTTGATGGCCGACATGATCTGGCCGGGAGTGCAGTAGCCGCACTGGAATCCGTCGGCCGCCAGGAACGCCCGCTGCACCGGATGCAGCCGGTCCCCGTCGGCCACGCCCTCGATGGTGGTGATCTCGCGACCCTCGGCGGTCAGCGCCAGGGTCAGGCAGGCCAGCACCCGCCGATTGTCGATCCACACCGTGCAGGCGCCGCAGGCGCCCTGGTCGCAGCCCTTCTTGGTGCCGGTCAGGTGCAGGTGCTCGCGCAGTGCGTCCAGCAGGCTGGTGCGGGGTTCGAGCACCATGTAGTGGTCGTGGCCGTTGACGCGCAGGGTGGTCATCGTGCGGGCGGGTCCGATGAATCCGGCCGGCGCGGGGCCGGTCCGCTTCGATGGTTCGACGGTCATATCGCGCCTCCTGCCTCGCGGACTCGCCGGGAGCGCCGCGATGGTTGCGGACTGCGGATTGGATATGAGCTGGCAAAAGCCTAGCAACGGACCCGCGGCGGTGTCCGGCGAAGACTGCTCCCGGACGACCGGCGGAGCGGCCCGCGCCCGCCCGGTAGGCTCGATTCGGCAGTGCCGGAAGCGAGCAGGAGGCGGGTCATCGAGGAGCGGGCAGTCGCGGCGACGGAGTCGGCGCGCATACTCGGCAGGATTCTGCCCAACGGGGTCGCCGCGGCCGAACTGACGGCGTACCCGGAGGACCTGAAACCGCACCCCGGCGAGGAGCACCTGATTGCCCGCGCGGTCGAGAAGCGGCGCCGGGACTTCATCGGCGCGCGCTACTGCGCCCGGCAGGCGCTGGCCCAGCTGGGGGAGCCCGCCGTCGCCATCGGCAAGGGCGGCACCGGTGAACCGGTGTTCCCGCGCGGCATCGTCGGCAGCCTCACCCACTGCGACGGCTACCGGGCCGCCGCGCTCGGCCACAAACTGCGCTTCCGGTCCATCGGCATCGATGCCGAACCGCACGGTCAGCTGCCGGACGGTGTGCTGGACTCGGTGAGCCTGGCGCCCGAGCGACAATGGCTGCGGACCGTGCTGCCCGGCACCGATCTGCACCTGGACCGGCTGCTGTTCTGCGCCAAGGAGGCCACCTACAAGGCGTGGTTCCCGCTCACCGGCCGGTGGCTGGGCTTCGAGGACGCGCACATCACCTTCACCGTGGACGAGGAGTCCGCGGGCGGCGGCGCGGGCACCTTCCACACCGAGCTGCTCGTCCCCGGCTCGGTCACCGACGGCGGCAGTCCGCTGACCTCGTTCGACGGCCGCTGGCTGATCAGCGACGGCCTCATCCTGACCGCGATCGTGGAGGCCTGATGGGCGCGGTGCAGGCCAAGCGTGAGAAGCTGCCGCCGCTGGTCGACGCCTTCGGCGGCCTGCTGATCGTCGACAAGGACGGCGGCTGGACCAGCCACGACGTGGTCGCCAAGAGCCGAAGGCTGTTGCGCACCAAGAAGGTCGGGCACGCCGGCACCCTCGACCCGATGGCCACCGGCGTGCTGGTGCTGGGCGTGGAACGGGCCACCAAACTGCTGGGGCAGCTGATCCTGACCACCAAGGCGTACACCGCCACCATCCGGCTCGGGCAGTCCACCGTGACCGACGACGCCGAGGGCGAGGTCACCGCGACCACCGCGGCCGGGCATCTCACCGACGCCGAGATCGCCTCGCACATCGCCACATTGACCGGCGACATTCAGCAGGTGCCCGCCACCGTCAGCGCCATCAAGGTCAACGGCGAACGCGCCTACGCGCGCGCCCGCGCCGGTGAGGACGTCGAGCTGGCCGCGCGCCCCGTCACCGTCAGCCGCTTCGACGTCCTCGCCCGCCGCGATATCGACACCGGCACAACCCGATTCGTGGATCTCGACGTCGAGGTGGAGTGCTCCTCCGGCACCTACATCCGTGCGCTGGCCCGCGACCTCGGTGAAAAGCTCGGTGTCGGAGGCCATCTCACCGCGCTGCGCCGCACCCGAGTCGGCCCCTTCACCCTCGAACACGCCCGCACCCTGGACCAGCTGGCCGCGGCCGCCGAGGCGGGCGAACCGCTGCTGAGCCTGGACATCGACACGGCCGTGCGCACCGCCTTCCCGGTCCGCGACATCACCGCCGCCCAGGCCGAAGATCTGCGCAACGGCCGCTGGCTGGACCCGATCGGCCTGCCCGGCGTCTACGCCGCCGTCGATCCCGAGGGGCACGCCATCGCGCTGCTCCAGGAATCGGGCAAACGCGCCTCCTCGGTCATGGTGGTCCGCCCCGCGAAACTCTGAGGTGGCAGGTCTTCTGGCATGGCACCGACCGGTCTCTTCTGACGTGGCACTGCCCAATCGCCGACACCGCGCTGCCCAATCCCTCACGCCGCGTGGGCGACCGGGCGCACCATGGACAGGGTCGCTCGGCCGCGCAGAGGAGGCGAAGATGCCCACCGACCTCTCCCTCGAATCCATGAAGCAGTTCGTCGCCGACCATTTCGAGGAGTTCGTGAACCGGCGCAATGCCGCTGTGATCCACCGCAATATGACCCCCGACTTCGTCGACCATGACGGTCCGGGCGGGCGCCCCACCGATCTGATCGGCGACGAGAAGATGATGCTCGGCATGTACGAGGCCATGCCCGGCCTGCACGTCACGGTGGTGGAGATGCTCGCCGAGGGCGACCGGGTGATGTGCCGCAACGTCTGGCGCTGGACCGACCGCGCCACCGGGCAGCCGCTCAGCTTCCAGGGCTTCGTACTGTGGCGCTTCCAGGGCCGCCGCATCGCCGAACGCTGGGCCACCGTCACCTCTCCCGCCCCGAGCCCGGGCTGGGCGTAGAGCCCTCGAATTCCGAGGCGATTCCGATGCCCGTCGGGTTGTTCGCGCACCCGCGTGGCCGCCTACTCTTCAAGGGTGGAATTGCGGCAGTTGCGGTACTTCGTGGCGGTGGCGGAGGAGTTGCATTTCCGGCGCGCGGCAGAGCGGTTGTTCATCTCCACTCCGACGTTGAGCCAGCAGATCCGGGCCATCGAACGCGAGGTCGGCGGACCGTTGCTGATTCGCGGCAGTCATGGCGTGGAGCTGACTGCCGCGGGTGAGGTGCTGTTGAAGACGGCCCGGAATGTGCTGGAGGCGGCCGAGACCGCGCTGCGCGAGACCCGCGCGATCGCCCAGCCGGGCAATGCGGTGTTCCGCCTCGGCATCGTGAACGGCGCCCCCGCCTGGTTGCCGGGGCGGCTCGAGGCGCTGCTCAAGGCCCGCCAGCCGGGGGTGCGCATCGCGCTGTCCACCGGTACCAGCGGCGACCAGGCGCGGTTGCTGGATCGGGAGGAGGTCGACCTGGCCGTGCTGCGCATGCCGGTCCGGCTGGCCGATCACCTCACCTGCACGCCCATCGCCGACGAGGAGCTCGGCATCGTCATGTCCCGCGAACACCCGCTCGCGGCAGCGGTTTCGGTGGAGCCGGCGCACCTCGGCGACCACGAACTCATCATGTTCGCCCGCGACGCCGCCCCCGAGGTCCACGATTCGGTGCTGTCGCAATTGCGTGAGCGGGGTGCGACCGTCGTCCTCAGCGACAGCGCCATGAGCCACGCCCAGATGCTGCAGCTGCTGCCGCTCCGCCCCGGGGCCATCGGTGTCGGCTCCGCCCGCACCGCGACGGTCCCCGGCCTGGTCTGGCGGCCGCTGCAACCCCGCCCCCTGGTCATCACCTACGCCGCCGCCTGGCGCACCACCACCCGAAACCCCCTGCTGCACACCATGGCCGACGCCCTCGCCGGCGGCCTCCGCCTCGGTTCCAGCTGACCGGTGCCCGCCCGGGCCTCGACTTCGGGAAACGACCCGGGCGGCGACAGCCGCAGCCGCCTGCTCGATCGCGCGGTGACCATGTGGGCCGACGGCATGGGCCTGCCCCCGGCGCGGGGTCTGAACGAGCGGCTGTTCGATCTGGCGGCCACCGCGCCGGAGGTGCCCGCGTTCGCCGGACCAGCGGGCGCCGGCAGCCATGCTCGCGGCGTTCCAGCCCTGACACACGCGGCCGGTCTGCGGTGTTAGCCCCGGCCTCACGGCTGTTCGGCCGCGCGTCGTGGACGCGGGGTGCGCGCCGCCGGTTTGCTGAATGGCATGACAGACAACGGATTCGGAACACAGGTCGGACGGGCGGTCGTGGTGGGCGGCGGCTCCGGTATGGGCCAGGCGATCGCCGACGCCCTGCTGGCGGCGGGCAACGAGGTGATCATCGTCGGCCGGTCGGAGCAGCGGCTGGCCGACGCGGTGCGGGAGCTCGGGGATGGGAAGGTGAGTGCCGTGGTCGCGGATGTCGCTGACGAGGAACAGGTTTCGCGGTTGTTCGAGACCGTCGGGACCGTCGATCACGTGATCACCACCGCCGCCGATCTGGCCGGGGCGTACGGACCCGTCGCCACCTTCGACTTCGAGCACGGGCGCGGCTTTCTCGAGACCAAGCTGATCGGGTCGATGCTGCTGGCCAAGCACGCGCGGTTGACGGAGAACGGCTCGCTCACCTTCATTTCCGGGATCGCCGCCTACCGCCCGGCGGTCGGCGGGGCCATGGTGGCGGCGGTGAATGCCGCGCTGGAGGGGTTGACGCGGGCGCTGGCGGTGGAGCTGAGCCCGATTCGGGTGAACGCGGTGTCGCCCGGCTGGGTGCTGACCGATATCTGGGAGTCCATGCCCTGGGAGGACAAGCAGGAGCGGCTGGCGGCCATGGCCGAGAAGCTGCCGGCGAGGCGGTTGGGGCGACCGGACGACATTGCGGCCGCCGTCCTTTCGGTCATCGGCAACGGTTTCGTCACCGGCACCGTCCTGCACGTGGACGGCGGGCACCGCCTCGTCTGATCTCGGCGCCGGTGGTTCTCCGGATGCTGCCTGATTGCCGACGCGCCGATTCGAGTAGCCGAGTACTCATGCCCTTCGGGTCGGGCCGGCTCACCCTGGAGAGGGGCGAAACGGGCCCATCCATTACCGGCCTCGGGGGTGAGGAGGCTGTGGCTACTCGCGGTCTCCGAACTCATTCTCCGGCTGGGTCATTCGATGATCCCGCAGATTCGACCCTGCTGGAAACCGCCCGAAGAGGAGACCACCGCAATGAGCACATCACGCGACAACGAGAACTATGTGGTCGGATCCGGCCCGGCCGAAATGGCCGGCGTCGAGGCCGGCGAAGAATACTGGACGCCCGAACGCCGAGCCGCGGCCATCCCGGTTCCGCTGCCGCGGGAGCGTAAGGGCGCACAGCCCCGGCAGGCGATCGCACCGCAGCCATCCGGAAAGGCCGGACATACTCCGGCGGGTCACAATGGAACCGCACGCGCGCACCGAGATTCGGGCCATGGCGGCACCAGTGACGCCGACCCGGTACTGAACCCGCTCGCCTACCCGTACACCACCTGCGGCAAGCTGTTCTTCACCCAGAACAACGGCAACTTCGCCGGGTCGGCGGCGTTCGTCGCGCCGAACGTCCTGCTCACCGCCGGCCACTGCGTCTTCGGCGACGGCAACTGGTCCACCAATCTGGCGTTCTTCCCGTCCTATCCCAGTCGCGCCACCTCGGACCCGGCCTACCGCTTCAACTACAACTCCGCCGCGGCCTGGACGGCGTGGACTGAGCGCGGGGACCGCGCCTTCGACTACGGAATGGTCTGGTTCGACAGCGCCCCGGGCAATCAGGTGGGCTGGCTGGGGCTGCTGTGGAACGCCGCCACCGCGGGCCGGGTCTGGGATGCTGTCGGCTACCCCGCGACGCCCAGCCCGCCGTTCGACGGCAACAAGATGGACGAGGCCCTGGGCACGGTGCAATCCAGTTCGACCACCGGCACCATCGGGCTGAGCAACGACAATATGGAGCACGGCAGCAGCGGCGGACCGTGGATCACCGATTTCAACGGTTCGGCGCGCCAATATGCGAACGGGCTGCAGAGTTTTCACATCACCGACGGCGACACCGTGGAATACGGGCCGTACTTCACCCAGGACGTCAAGGGCCTGCTCGACTGGATCTCCGATCCGGCGAACCGCGGCCTCGTGCGCGCCTGAGAACCGAGGGGGAGAACATCATGAGAAGGCATTCGCTCGCCTGCATTCTGCCGCCCGACCTGCTGGTCTCGCTGGCGCGGGAGGCGACGCACGAGCAGCGGTTGGCGGTCTTGACGGCCTTGGACCGGGACAGTTCGTTCCGGCAGGCTCGTGCCGAGGTCGCCGCCCGGCTGGTCGCGCCCGTCCGGCTCGCGCTGGCCGCCGCCGGCGGCACCCCGCACCGCTGGATCTACGACCAGCGGCACTCGGAGAGCCCGGGTCCGGGCACACTGGTCCGGCACGAGGGCGATCCGCCGTCCGGGGACGCCTCCGTCGACGCGGCGTATGACGGCTTCGGCGCCACCTACTCGCTGTATTGGGATGTGTTTCAACGAGATTCGATCGACGGCCAGGGTATGCCGATCGCCGGGCTGGTGCACTACGGCACCGCCTTCGACAACGCGTTCTGGGACGGTCAGGGGCGCATGTTCTTCGGCGACGGTGACGGCCAGATCCTGACCGACACCACCCGGGGAATCGACGTGATCGGTCACGAGCTGACCCACGGCGTCACCCAGCACGAAGCGAACCTGATCTACTCGGGCGAGTCGGGTGCGCTGAACGAATCGATCTCCGACGTGTTCGGGTCGCTGGTCAAGCAGTACCACCTGGGCCAGAACGCCGCGCAGGCGGACTGGCTCATCGGCGCCGACATCGTGGGGCCGTTGCTGGCACCGGCGCTGCGGTCGATGAAGGCGCCGGGCACCGCCAACAAGCATGACAATCAGCCGGCGGACATGGCCCATTTCGTGCAGACCACATCGGACAACGGGGGTGTCCACATCAACTCCGGAATCCCCAACCGCGCGTTCGCCGTCACCGCCCTCACGATCGGCGGACCGGCATGGCGGGCGCCGGGCACGATCTGGTACGAAACCCTCAACGACCCGAGGCTCAAGCCCAACAGCAGCTTCACCGGCTTCGCGACTCTCACGCTGAAGAACGCGCGCACCCGCTTCGGTGCCACGAGTACCGAAGCGGACGCGGTGCGGGCCGGCTGGGACGCGGTGAAGGTTCCGGTGCAGTGATCGCATCGGGACTACGCTCGTTCGTATGTCGCCGATACGCATCGCATATCGACGGTCGGGTGGGCTGGCCGGTCTGGACTTGACCGCCGAGGTCGATGCCGCCGACCTGCCGCCCGGGGATGCCACGATCGCGGCGGGGTTGCTCACCGGCGACCCCGCCGGATCGGCCGGGACCGCTGTTCCCGATGGGTTCAGCTACGAGGTCACCGTCAGCGACGCAACCCGGACTCGGACGTATCGATGGAGTCAGCCGTACGTGCCCGCCGAGGTCTCCTCGCTGCTCGCGGCCCTCACCTCGCGGGCGACTCCGGCCGCGCCCGCCTGACCGCGACGGAGTTCCCGGCCGCCCGTTCAGTGCGCTTCGCTGAGCCAGATCGCTTCGGCCGCAATGCTTCCGAGGTCGATCGTGCGTTCGTCGACCTGCACGGCGATGGTGCCCGCGAAATCGCGCCGCTCCACCACGGCGATGGGTGTGTCCAGCGCGATGCCGAGCGAATCGAAGTAGCGCAGCATGGCCGGATCGGAGTCGGAAATCCGTGCCACCCGGCCGGATTCGCCGGCGTCGAAATCACTGAGCTGGCGGGCCGGGGGAGTGGGCACCGCGCCGTCCACCGAGGGAATCGGATCACCGTGCGGATCCCGGTCGGGGTGGCCGAGTTTGGCGTCGATGCGATCCATGAGCGTCTCCGAGACAGCGTGCTCGAGCACCTCGGCCTCGTCGTGCACCTCGTCCCAGCCGTAACCGAGTTCATTGACCAGGAAGGTCTCGATGAGCCGGTGCCGGCGCACCATGGCGATCGCGGCGCGGCGGCCGTCCTCGGTGAGCGTGATGGCCCCGTAGCGGGCGTGTTCGACCAGCCCCTGGTCGGCGAGCTTGCGGACGGCCTCGGACACCGTGGAGGCGGAGACGCCGATCTTCTCGGCGAGCAGCTTGGTCGACACCTTCTCCTGCGACCACTCCTGCGCCGTCCAGATCACTTTCAGGTAGTCCTGGGCGACCGAGGACAGCACCGGGGCGACGGTCGCGGTCTTGCTGTGGGGTTCGGAAGGTGCGGACGGATCGGCCAGCTCGCGGCGGGTGGCGATGTCTCGTTTTCCGGGCACGTACCCGAGCTTAGGCACACCTCGCGCGGTTTCACACATCGGCGCGCTCGCTGGTAGGGAGCACGGTTCGGCGGGTGGGTCCGCTATCGCGTGACGTGGATCGGCACACAGTGGACCGCGTTTGCCCCGTACCCCAACCGATTCCATGCGGGCTCGTCGGGCTGGGTGTGGCCGGCCGCATCCGTCGCCCGCACCCGCACGGTGGTCGGTCCGGGGGCATCGACAGAGGTGACCAGATCCCATTCGCGCCAGCTGTCCGGCAGTTGCTTCCCCGGCAATCGAGCCTGCTGCCAGCTCCCTCCGCCGATCGAGACCTCGACGCCGGTGATCGGGGCGAGGCCGGACCAGGCGACGCCCTGGATGGTGAGCGGTCCGGGGCGCACAACGGCGTTCGACGCAGGAGCCGTGATCACGGACCGCACTTCTTGCAGGCGCACCGGCTCGGTGACGACCTGCCCGCCGCGCTCCCACTCGTAGCAGTACTTTTCGGTCTGGAAGAACCCGGCGAACCGATGGTCGAGGACCTCGATGTCGGTGAGCCACTTCACCGACGCCACCCCGTACCAGCCCGGAACGACCAGCCGGAGCGGACGGCCGTGGAGGGCGGACAGCGGCTCACCGTTCATGGCGTAGGCGAGCAACGCCCCGCTGTGCCGGGCATCGGTCAGGTCGAGGCTGCGCTCGAAACGGATCGTTCCCGAATGCCCGTCGACAGGCCCGCTGTCCGCACCGCGGAACACCACTTCGCACGCTCCGGGCGCGGGACCCGCCTGCGCGAGCACCTCGAGCAGGGGCACTCCGGTCCATTCCGCCGTGCCGACCGCGCCGAGTCCCCACTGCTCTCCCGGCGTCGGTGGGTCCAGGGCCGCTCGGCCGTTGCCGGCGCACTCGAGGGTGACAGTCCGTGTCCGCGACGGCATTCGGCGCAGGTCCGGCAGAGTCCACGTCGACGGATGTGCGAGCTGGCCGGTGACCCGAAGCCGCCAGTCGGCCGGGTCGAGATCCGGAATCCGGAAATGATTCCGCTTGTAGAACCGGGCGTTCGGAGTGACGCCGCCGCCCAGCTCGGAAACCGGCGTCTCGGCATTGAGCGGGTCGCGGCGCATCACGACCAGGCCCGCCGCGACAGCTTGCCGATGGGCCGACCGAGGGTTGATCCAGGGTATGACCGGGCCGGTAGTCCAGGTCATCGAGGCGCACTCCTGACCTTTGGTTTCACTTCCCGCAGATCCCTAACCTACCGGCGCCGGAACGATCCGGATGGCGAATTTGCGGCCTTCGAACATCGATGACCGACGGCCCGCGATCACGCCGCGGCGGCAGGGGCCAGGTGTCTGGCCGGGTCGAACGAGTCGAACGCGGCTTTCGCGACGACGAACACGCCGCGTTGCGGCAGCCAGAAATCGCCGAGCCGCTGCTGCTGTGGCAGCGGAGCGGGTGCGCCGAGATCGGCTCCGCGCAACCGTGCCCGGCTGGCGGAGACGAGCCACATCAGCATCGGTCCGGCCGCGAAGTGCTGCCCGTTCGGGGCAGTTCCGCTCATGCGGATACGCCCGACCTGCAGCATCGGGCCCACGCCCTTGGCCATGATCCGGTGACAACGGTCGCTGCGCCACACCGCGGCCGGGGTGTGGCGTCCCACGGCACTCAGCAGGCGGGTACGGCCGGTGGCCTCCAGGTCGATCCGCCACTCGAGAATGCCGGGAATCCGGGCCTCCAAGGAGTACGGGCCGACCCACTCGATATCGATCGGGGTGCGGACCGTGGTGGCCGTGCCGCCGTCGGAGAAGTACCGGGCACAGCTGAGTTCCGGCGCCACATCGGAGTAGAAGGTCCATTCGCCTGCCGGGTTCCGGTGCCACACAGCGCGATAGCCCGAACCGATCGACGTGGCGGCGAAATGCCGCAGTGCGAGATAGTCCCCGGTTTCGAACGGCATACCCATCACGCCGTAACCGGCGAGCCGTTCGTCCGTACCCGGCCAGAGCGCCGGTCGGTCGAGCGTCGTCTGCGCCGCGGTTCTGGGGTTATCGATGGTCGTCATGGAACGATCGTCGTCGGGACGACCCGGGTGGTCATGAGGCATTCGCCCCCTTTTCCGGTTCACGGGGACACCGGGCTGACCATGCCGTGCTGTGTCGCGAACAGGCTCGCCCCGACCCGGTTCGTGACCCCGATCTTGCTGTAGATGTGTTCGACGTGATTGCGGACCGTCTTCTCCGAAACGCCGAGGGCATTCGCGATCTCCCGATTCGATCGACCCCAGGCCACGTTGATCAGTACCTCGGTCTCCCTGGGGGTCAGACCCGACGGGCGTGCGGGTCGCCGGGACCGCCGGTGTCCCGCGGCTTCCAGCACCGTCTCGACCGCGGTCGGCTCGAGTCGCCCGGCCGCTGCGTCGCGGCGCAGCCGGCGAGCAGCCTGGTCGGGGTCGAGGGCCACCCGATACGGTCGCGGTTCCCGCGAGCTGTGGTACTTCACCGCGGCTGCGAGCAGCCGGTCGTTCACGGAGAGAGCGCCGCCGGTGAGACCGTTCGGGTACCCCGAGCCGTCCAGGTGTTCATGATGCCGTTCCGCGACGGCTCGGACCGCCTCGAGACCGCCCACGCGGCTGAGGATCCGGCCGGTCAGGTAGGGGTGCATCTGCGCGCGTTCCCATTCGGAGGCGGTCAGCGGTCCCGGTTTCTCCCAGATGTGGTTGGACACGCCGATGCGGCCGAGGTCGTGGACATACCCTGCCCGGCGCATCAGGTCCGCGTCCGCCGGGCCCAGTCCGGCGCAGCTCGCCGCGGCATGCGCCAGCTCTGCCACCCCACGCGAATGACCAAGGGTGAAAGGACATTTCAGGTCGACGAAGTCGCCGAGCGCCAGCAGCAGCGTATCGAGTTCGGCGCCGGTGACGATCCGATCCGGATCGGGCAGTGCCGCCGCGGCCGCCGACCACGCGTCGTCCGGCAGGCCGAGCAGGTCCCGTGCCGAGCCGGCGAGGACGGACACCAGTTGCGGGTCGAGCTGTCCACCGCTTCGGCCGCGGGCCACCGTGATCGCCGCTTCGACGCCGTCGGCGCGATGGGGCACCTCGACGACATCGGCGAGCTGGACGACCCGCATCACGATCGGGATGCCGGTGCCGGCGACTCCGTTCGGCAGTCCACGCCCGTCCCACCGTTCGAAGGCGAAACGCAGCGCGGAGGCGACCTCTTCGCCCAGGCCGAACTGCTCGGCCAGCAGCGATGCGGAAGCGCAGTGCGAGCGCACCAGTTTGCCGAGGTTGCCCCTGGCGTCCTTGATCAACGTCGCGCCGATCTGCGCCCGCTTGCCCACCGGCAACCCGCGTCCGACGTTGCGGAGCAAGAAGCGGAGATACGGCAACCCCGACCAGTCCACCGCGAAGCTGTCGTGGCGAACGGTGATGTCGTCGCCGAACCAGTGCGCGTACTCGTGCGAATCGGCATGGCATCCGATCCACATCAGCAGCGACGTATGGAAGACGGCCGACCGCTCCTCCTCGGTCAGGCGCAGCAGATCGGCAAGCCGGGTCCCGATGACCGCGGACCGCAGCATGTGCTCCATCGGCTGGCCCAAGCCCAGATCGATCGCAATCGAAAGTGCCGCCAGGACCTCTCGTCGGGAAACAAACGGCGCCACGATCGTCTCCTGTCGTCGCGCTTACTCACGCTACGCCGACGCTGTTTCGGACACGACGCTCCGCCCCCGCCGGTACCACTCCCGAAAATGGGACAAATTCCTCATGTTCGACCGTTGCGGCGCGACTCTACTTGGTGCTGAAGGGCTTATCACGTGGTACTGAAGGGCTTATCGGAGCGGCCTCCACCGAGGAGACGGAGAGGAGTCTCGATGACCTGCATCCATACCGGCCGCGGTGCCGCCGACCTGACCCGGTTCGCCGGGGACGTGGACGCCCTGGTCCACGACAGCAGCGGCGAACACCGGCTCACGGTTCTGGTAGCCGACCGGCTCCGGGCGCTGCTGGCTTCGGATGTCACTCTTCCGCCCGAATTTACGCAGCCGCATGCGGACCACTACGTGGTGTACCCGCTCCATATCGCGACCGATGGATCGTTCAGCATCGTGTCGGCGGTGTGGGATGTCGGTCAGACCACGCCTGTCCACGGACACGAGACCTGGGGAGTGGTCGGGATCTACTCCGGTGTCGAACACGAGACCCGCTACGTCAAACCCGCGGCCCCGGACATCCCGCTCGTGGCGACCGTGGAACACGACTGGCATCGCGGTCAGGTGACGATCTGCTGCACCACCGACGACGACGTCCATAGGGTCAACTGCGGGAGCGAGACCCCTTGCGTCGGTATCCATGTCTATGGAGCTGACGTCGGGAGACTTCCACGCCGATGGTACGAACCCGATACCGGCCGCCAGCACTGGTTCATCTCCGGGTGGGCCACGCCGGCGGGTGGGCCGGAGTGGTGAACGCAGGGTGACGGACATGCTTCCGGCCGTGAAGATCCGCACCGCCGAATATTGTCTGTGACGCGCTTTGCGTAGGCTTCCCGTGTGCAGAGATGGCGAAGTCTCGAGGAGATGCCCGCGGACTGGGGCCGGTGTGTCCTCACCATCGGGGTGTTCGACGGCGTGCATCGCGGTCACGCCCAGCTCATCAGCCGTGCGGTGAAATCCGCTGCGGTGCGGGGCGTTCCGTCGGTGCTCATGACGTTCGACCCGCACCCCGTCGACGTGGTGCGGCCCGGTGCGCATCCGGCGCAGCTGTCCACCCTGGACCGGCGCGCGGAACTGGTCGAGGAACTCGGCATCGACGTGTTCGTGGTGATGCCCTTCACCCGTGACTTCATGAAGCTCACCCCCGAGGAGTACGTCGAGGAGCTGCTCGTCGACCGGCTGCACGTGGCCGAGGTCGTGGTGGGCGACAACTTCACCTTCGGCAAGCAGGCCGCCGGCACCGTCGACACCATGCGCGAGCTCGGCAGCCGCTACGGCTTCGACGTCGACGGCGTGCAGCTGCTCGGTGAGCACGCCGTCACCTTCTCCTCCACCTACATTCGCGGCTGCCTGGCCGAGGGCAATGTGGGCGCGGCCGCCGAGGCGCTGGGCCGCCCGCATCGCGTCGAGGGCGTGGTCGTGCACGGCGACGGCCGCGGCAAGGGCCTGGGTTTCCCGACCGCCAATGTGGCCCCGACCATGCACGCCGCCATCCCCGCCGACGGGGTGTACGCGGGCTGGTTCACCGTCCTCGAACCCGGCGACCCGCTGGCCGGCGAGCGCCACATGGCCGCCATCTCGGTCGGCACCAATCCGACCTTCGACGGCCGCAACCGCACCGTCGAGCCCCATGTCCTCGACTTCGACGCCGACCTCTACGGCAAGCACGTGGCCGTGGACTTCGTCGAGCAGCTGCGCGGCATGCGGAAGTTCGGGTCCATCGAGGAGCTGGTCGAGGCCATCGGCAAGGACGTCGACCAGGCCCGCAAGGTGCTCGACGACGAGACCGGCGAATAGGGCTCCCCGGGGCCGATTTCCGCTACCACGAGCGCTCCGGTAAGCTGTCCCGTCGGGTTTGCTGCGGTCCGCGGCGGCGCCCAGCCGGATTCGTCCGGTCCCTCGAGCGCGGACTGAAACAAGGAGGAGTATCTGTGGCTCTCACCACTGAGCAGAAGTCGGCGATCCTCGCCGAGTACGGCGTGCACGAGAAGGACACCGGTTCCCCGGAGGCGCAGATCGCGCTGCTGTCCAAGCGGATCGCCGACATCACCGAGCACCTCAAGAAGCACAAGCACGACCACCACACCCGCCACGGCCTGATGGCGCTGATCGGTCGTCGCAAGCGGCTCTCGAAGTACCTGCAGGACAAGGACATCGAGCGTTACCGTTCGCTGATCGAGCGTCTCGGCCTGCGTCGCTGACCCAAGCCGCGGACCCTCGGCGCGGCGAGGTGACACACCTCGCCGGCAGAGGTAGTTGACGAACCGGCCAACGAGGAGGCATAGAATCTCCTCGTTGGCTTTTCGTATATGTGGCCGTGTATCCCCACGAGGGGGAGGATCGGCCGGGTATACGCCAACACGAGCCGTATGCACCCGTCGCGTGGCGTCGGTCTTCGGTAGTGGCTTTTCGGGGCGCGAAGTGAGATGAACCATGCGCGCCCGGAGGGCTTCGATCGATGACCGCCTCCGCGTCGCCGTATCCAAGGGGATAGGGCCGGGTGTGCGCGCTGTGGCCAGGAGGGCTGCCGCGCGCCCATGCCGGGTACGGCTCATGAGCCGGGTCGCACGTGATCGATGCGTGCTGGACCCGGCGAAGACGAGAGGTTGAGATAACAAAGATGTCCGACACCCAGACCAGTTCCGCCGCCGAGGTCGAGCCCGGCGTTTTCGAGTCCGTCGCCCTGATCGACAACGGCAGCTACGGCACTCGCACCATTCGTTTCGAGACCGGCCGCCTGGCCAAGCAGGCCGCCGGTTCCGTCGTCGCCTACCTCGACGACGAGACCATGCTGCTGTCGGCCACCACGGCCTCCAAGCAGCCCAAGGATCAGTTCGACTTCTTCCCGCTGACGGTGGACGTCGAGGAGCGCATGTACGCCGCGGGCCGTATCCCCGGCTCGTTCTTCCGTCGTGAGGGACGCCCCTCGACCGACGCCATCCTGACCTGCCGCCTGATCGACCGGCCGCTGCGTCCGTCCTTCGTCGACGGCCTGCGCAACGAGATCCAGGTCGTCGTCACCGTCATGTCGCTGGATCCGAAGGATCTGTACGACGTGGTCGCGATCAACGCCGCCTCGGCGTCCACCCAGATCGCGGGCCTGCCGTTCTCCGGCCCGGTCGGCGGCGTGCGCGTCGCGCTGATCGAGGGCCAGTGGGTCGCCTTCCCGACCGTGGAGCAGCTCGAGGGCGCCGTGTTCGACATGGTCGTCGCGGGCCGCGTGGTCGACGGTGACGTCGCCATCATGATGGTCGAGGCCGAGGCCACCGACAATGTGCTCGCCCTGATCGCCGACGGCGCTTCCGCGCCGACGGAAACCGTTGTGGCCGAGGGCCTCGAGGCCGCGAAGCCGTTCATCGCCCGCCTGTGCAAGGCGCAGTCGGACCTGGCCGCCCTGGCGGCCAAGCCGACCGAAGAGTTCCCGATCTTCCTGCCGTACCAGCCCGACGCCTACGAGGCCGTCGAGGGCACCGCCAAGCGCGAACTGAACGAGGCGCTGTCCATCGCGGGCAAGCAGGAGCGCGAGGAGAAGATCGACGAGATCAAGCTCTCCGTGCTCTCCGAGCTGGCCGAGTCCTTCGAGGGCCGTGAGAAGGAACTGGGCGCCGCTTTCCGCTCGGTCACCAAGAAGCTTGTGCGCCAGCGCATCCTGACCGACAGCTTCCGCATCGACGGCCGCGGCCTGGCCGACATCCGCGCGCTGTCCGCCGAGGTCGCCGTGGTGCCGCGCGCCCACGGTTCGGCGCTGTTCGAGCGTGGCGAGACCCAGATCCTGGGTGTCACCACCCTGGACATGGTGAAGATGGCGCAGCAGGTCGACTCGCTCGGCCCGGAGACCTCCAAGCGCTACATGCACCACTACAACTTCCCGCCGTTCTCCACCGGTGAGACCGGTCGCGTGGGCTCGCCCAAGCGCCGCGAGATCGGCCACGGCGCGCTCGCCGAGCGCGCGCTGGTGCCGGTGCTGCCGTCGCAGGAGGAGTTCCCCTACGCCATCCGTCAGGTGTCGGAGGCGCTGGGCTCCAACGGTTCCACCTCGATGGGTTCGGTCTGCGCCTCGACCCTGTCGCTGCTGAACGCCGGTGTGCCGCTGAAGGCCCCGGTCGCCGGCATCGCCATGGGCCTGGTGTCGGACACCGTGAAGAACGACAAGGGTGAGGACGAGGTCCGCTACGTGGCCCTCACCGACATCCTGGGCGCCGAGGATGCCTTCGGCGACATGGACTTCAAGGTGGCCGGTACCCGCGAGTTCGTCACCGCCCTGCAGCTGGACACCAAGCTCGACGGCATCCCGTCGAAGGTGCTGGCCGGTGCGCTGAACCAGGCCAAGGACGCGCGCCACACCATCCTGGACGTGATGGCCGAGGCCATCGCCACCCCGGACGAGATGAGCCCCTACGCTCCGCGCGTCACCGCCATCAAGATCCCGGTGGACAAGATCGGCGAGGTGATCGGACCCAAGGGCAAGGTCATCAACCAGATCACCGAGGACACCGGCGCCAACATCTCCATCGAGGACGACGGCACCGTGTTCGTCGGCGCGACCGACGGCCCGTCGGCGCAGGCCGCGATCGACGCGATCAACGCCATCGCCAACCCGCAGCTGCCGAAGGTCGGCGAGCGCTTCCTGGGCACGGTCGTCAAGACCACTGCCTTCGGCGCGTTCGTCTCGCTGCTGCCGGGCCGCGACGGTCTGGTCCACATCTCGAAGCTGGGCAACGGCAAGCGCGTCGCCAAGGTCGAGGACGTGGTCAATGTGGGCGACAAGATCCGCGTGGAGATCGCCGACATCGACAACCGCGGCAAGATCTCGCTGGTGCCGATCGACGAGGATTCGGACAACTCCGAAGCCTCTGCTGCGGCCGACGCGAACGCAGAGTAATTATTTCTCTGTGACGAAGAAGCAGTCCGCGGTGCGCGCGGGTTCCGCGCGCGCCGCGACAGACACGGCCCCCTTGCTCCGGAATCTGGAGCAGGGGGGCTCTTCACTGGTGGTTGCCCAGAATCAAGCGCCCGCAACGGATGTCGGCGTGCGCCGCACCGTGCTGCCCGGCGGTCTACGGGTGGTCACCGAGCATGTGCCCGGCGTGCGCTCGGCCTCGATCGGCGTGTGGGTCGGGGTCGGCTCGCGCGACGAGGGCCCGACCGTGGCCGGTGCCGCGCACTTCCTTGAGCATCTGCTGTTCAAGGCCACACCCTCGCGCTCGGCGCTGGATATCGCGCAGGCCATGGACGCGGTCGGCGGTGAGCTGAACGCCTTCACCGCCAAGGAGCAGACCTGCTACTACGCGCACGTGCTGGACGAGGATCTGCCGCTGGCGGTGGACCTGGTCACCGACGTGGTGATGAACGGGCTGTGCCGCGCCGAGGACGTATCGGTGGAACGACAGGTCGTGCTGGAGGAGATCTCCATGCGCGACGACGATCCCGAGGACATCGTCGGCGACACCTTCCTCAGCGCGCTGTTCGGTGATCATCCGATCGGCCGCCCGGTGATCGGCAGTGTCGAGACCATCGAGGCCATGCAGGCCCAGCAGTTGCGCTCGTTCCACCAGCGCCGCTACCGGCCCGACCGCATGGTGGTGGCGGTGGCCGGCAATATCGAGCACGAGCACACCGTCGAACTGGTGTACCGCGCCTTCGGGAATCGGCTCGAATCCGGGCTGGAACCGGCTCCACGGCGCGAGGGCCGGTTCCGGCCGCGCGGCAATCCGGAGCTGCTGCGCGTCCAGCGCGACAGCGAGCAGGCGCATCTGGTGTTCGGCACCCGCGCTTTCGGCCGGCACGAGGGCGAGAAGCGCTGGCCGCTGTCGGTGCTCAACACGGTGCTGGGCGGCGGGCTGAGTTCCCGTCTGTTCCAGCGCATTCGGGAGGAGCGCGGCCTGGCGTACTCGGTGTACTCCAGTGTCGACACCTTCGCCGACACCGGCGCGTTCTCGGTCTACCTCGGCTGCCAGCCCGAAAACCTGGGCCGCGTAGCGAGTTTGGCGCGCGGGGTGCTCGAGGAGGTGGCCGCCGACGGCATCACCGACGCCGAATGCGCCCGCGCCAAGGGTTCGCTGCGGGGCGGTCTGGTGCTGGGGCTGGAGGATTCCGGTTCGCGCATGAACCGGATCGGCCGCTCGGAACTCAGCTACGGCAACCACCGCAGCGTGTCCGAAACCCTCGCTCGCATAGACGAAGTCACCACCGACGAGGTCTCCCGGATCGCGGCCGCCCTGCTCGCCCGCCCCTTCGGCGTCGCGGTGGCCGGACCCTACCGCCGCACCCGCGACCTGCCCGCCGCCGTACGTCATCTTGTGGACTGAGATCGCTACTCGGCAGTAGTCCCGCCTGGCCGGTGAGGTATGTCCGTTTGTGGCTATGATCACCTCGCCGGAATGGGAGGGGTTGTGCTTTCTCCAGGTGAGAACTTCGCCGGGTACGTGATCGAGCGAGAGCTGGGGCGCGGCGGCATGGGGGCCGTGTACCTGGCCCGGCATCCGCGGCTGCCCCGGTGGATCGCGCTGAAGGTACTGAACTCGGAGTACCACGGCGACACCGCGACTCACACCCGCTTCGAACGCGAGGCCGACCTCGCCGCGCGGCTCAATCACCCCGGCGTGGTCACGGTGTACGACCGGGGTGTGGAGCACGGGCGGCTGTGGATCGCCATGCAGTACGTCGACGGCACCGAGGCCGAGGCGGTGACCGATATGTCGCCCGAGCGGGCGGTGGAGATCGTCACCGCCACCGCCGACGCCCTCGACTACGCGCACCGGGTGGGCGTGCTGCACCGAGATGTGAAGCCCGCCAATATCCTGCTGGCCCGTGAGACCCGGGAACAGCAGGCGGGGGTGCTGCTCACCGACTTCGGGATCGCGCGGCTGCAGGAGGACACCGGGCGTCTCACCGGTTCCGGCTCGGTGATGGCGACGCTGGCCTACGCCGCACCGGAACAGCTGCAGAATCACCCGGTCGACCACCGGTCGGACCAATACTCGTTGGCCTGCACGCTGTTTCGGCTGCTGACCGGGGTGCCGTTGTTCCCGGCCGCCGATCTCGGGGCCATCGTCAAATCGCACCTGTACGACAGGCCGCCGTCGGCCGCGAGCCTGCGGCCGGGGCTGCCCGCGACACTGGATCCGGTGCTGGCCCGGGCGCTGGCGAAGAATCCGGAAGAGCGATACCCGTCGTGCTCGGAGTTCGCGGCGGCGGCGCAGCGGGCACTGGCTGCCGGGGCCGCGTCGGGCGCGCGGCCGGAACACGCCCCGGCAACGCCTGTACGGCCGGCGAATTCACCTGCCGCCCGCCGGGGCACCAGAGGCACGGGTCCGCGCTCGGCGCCGGTGGCCACGTCGGCCCAGCGACGTCTGGCGCAGTCGGATACCGGAGCGCGGCGGGTGCCGCAGTCGGATACCGGGGCACAGCGGCGGGCGTCACAGACCCCGGTGGCCCTGCGCTCTGGACGGCTGACCGATATCCCGGATCTGTTCGAGCCGCCCACCGGCCGGCATCTGAAAGCGCCACCGGCGGAGGCGACTTCGCGGCGGTCGGTGCGCCGCTGGCCGGTCGGGGTGCGGACGGTGGTGCTGCTCGGCACCTGCCTGACGGCCGCGCTGGGACTGGCGGTCTTCCTGTTCACACCGTTGGGCAAGTCGGAGAAGCCGAAGGAGCCCGTCGCCGAGATCGGCGAGATCAGTGCGCAATTCCCGGGACTGGTTCCCCGGACGCCCGAGCTCGGCGCGGGTTATCGCGCCGCGAGTTGCCGGGTGGTGGATCACGACACCAAGGATTTCCTGCCGCCGTGGGCCTTCGAAGGGTGGTCGGCGGCCTGGGACTGCCAGTATTCGGCCGACCACGATGTCCGTGAGTACGTCCTGTTCGCCTACGGTTCGGGCGCGGCGGCCCGCGCGGTGGCGAATCGAATCCGCCCGGCGGGCAGTACTTTCGAGAACCTCTCCTTCAAGGAGTACTGCGGCGCAAAGCAATACACCAATCTGCGCTTCGATTCCGTTCCGGACGTGCCCTCCACCGCCTTCGCCACCACCTTCTTCGACGATCCCGCGCGGGAGAAGTTCCTGCTGTACACCCGGGGCAATCCGGCCACGCCGAGTGGTGTGGTCGACTGGTGGAAGTCCCTGCCGCTCACTCGATCCTGATCGATGGCGACGAGCGCCACACCGCGCGAGCCTCGGACCAGCTGGAACGTACTGATAGGTTCGATAACGGGACAGCGGAAGGACGCGTCATGTCGAATCGGTACGCGCGGATCGCCTTCTCGGCAGCGGCGCGGGAACGTCAGAAGATCGCGGGGAGCTACCGGGACTACGGCGCCCAGCTCGAGAGCGGGCGCGACGAGCCGCAACCGCTCGAACTGCGTGAGATGGGATTCATCCGCGCGGCCGACTCCTTCTTCCTCGGCACCGCCACCCCGGACGGCTGGCCGTACATCCAGCATCGCGGCGGCCCCAAGGGTTTCGTCCAGGTCCTCGACGAGCGCACCCTCGCCTTCGCCGACCTGTCGGGCAACCGCCAGTACGTCACCGTGGGCAACCTCACCGAGAACGACCGCGTCGCCCTGTTCTTCATCGACTACCCGGTGCGCGAGCGGCTGAAGGTCTACGGTCGCGCTCGCATGGTCGAGCGCACCGAGGATCCCGAGCTGGTCGACCGGGTGTCGGGGGCATACACCGGCGCGATCCAGAAGATCGCCGAGCGGGCGATCGTCATCACCGTCGAGGCCTGCAACTGGAACTGCGTCAAATACATCCGCCCCCGCTTCACCAAGGAACGCCTCGACGAGGCCATCGCCCTGGAACGCCGCTACGCGGCCGCCGAGCAACAGCGGCTGACCACGGAGCTCGAGGACCTGCGCCGCGAAAACGAGTCGCTGCGAGCCAATTGGCCGCCGCCCGGGTCACCGCGGGATGATGGGGCGCGGGCGAGATCGTTGTGCCGGTCAGCGGTGACCCGGCCCGGCGTGGTCCGAGGCGGCGTGCTGATCGGCCCGGAAGGTCGCGAGATCAACTGTCGGCGCGTCGCCTGACGCGGCGACGGACTGTTCTCGGGTCACGAATCGCTCTCCCGCGCGGCCGGGGTGCCCGCGTCGGCCGGAGTGTCATCGCGTTCACGATTCACGGCCGCCAGTACCGCGGCGAGCAGGCCGGGGAGGGCGGTGTCCAGGTCGGCGGAGCGCAGGCGCAGGTGGGTGTTGCCGTCGATGGTGACGCGGGCGGTGACGCCGGCCTCGCGCAGGATCTTGAAGTGGTGGGCGGCCGTCGATTTGCTGATGCCGTCGTAGGTCAGGCTGCAGCGCAGCGGGGTGCCGGCATTGGCCAGGCGCCGGACGATCTCCAGGCGGATCGGGTCCTGTAGTGCGCCGAGCACCGCGGGCAGCGGGGCCACCGCGGGCAGCGCTTCGGTGTCGGGCATGAGCTACCTCACTCGGATATCTAGTTTGATAATCGTCGAACCCCGCGTAGGGTTTGGTTCGATCACAATCAAACTTACCTGATGGAGGGTTCGATGGCATCGGCAACGGTGGTTGCGACTCGAGCCGAACAGGGCAGCCAGACCTGGGCCTACGCGTTGGTCCTCGCGGCCAGCGGTGTGGCGCTGGGCGTCTCGGGCGCACCGGCCCCGCTGTACGGGATCTATCAGCAGAGCTGGCATTTCTCCCCGCTCACCACGACCTTCGTCTTCGCCGCCTACGCGGTGGCGGCGCTGGGCGCGGTGCTGGTGTCAGGGCGGATCTCGGACGTGGTGGGCCGCAAGCCGGTCCTGCTGGGTGCGTTCGCGCTCATGATCGTGGGTCTGGTCGTGTTCCTGCTCGCCGACAATGTGGCCATGCTGCTGCTGGCCCGGGCGGTGCACGGGGCCGCGGTCGGCGCGACCGTGGTGGCGGGCGCGGCGGCGCTGCTGGATCTGCGGCCGCAGCAGGGCGCGCGGTCCGGGCAGCTGTCCGGGGTGGCCTTCAATGTCGGTATGGCCGTGGCGATTCTGGGTTCGGCGGTGCTGGCCCAGTACGCGCCGCATCCGCTGCGCACGCCGTATGTGGTGATCACGCTGGTGTGCGTGCTCATCGCGGCGGGTGTGCTGGCGCTGCGGGAGCCGCACGGGGCGCGGCAGAAGCAGCGCATCACCATTGCCAAACCGGCTGTGCCGCAGGAGATCCGCGGTGATTTCTGGTTCTCGGCGCTGGGCGTGATGGCGGCCTGGTCGGTGCTGGGCGTGCTGCTGTCGCTGTATCCGTCACTGGCGTCGGCCAAGACGGGCATCCACAATCTGGTCTTCGGCGGCGCGGTGGTGGCTTCGACGGCGACCGCGGGTGCGATCGCGCAGGCCATCGCGGGCGGGATTCCGGCCCGGCGCGCGGCCATCGCCGGCGATATCGGCATGGCGATCGCGCTGGTGATCACGATTCCGGCGCTGAACACCCACAACTGGGTGTTGGTGCTGCTGGCCGGGTTCGCCCTCGGCGGCACGTTCGGGCTCGGCTTCGGCGGATCGCTGCGGCACCTGTCCAACGTTGTCCCGCAGCACAAGCGGGGCGAGACCATGTCCGCCTACTACCTGCTGGCCTACTCGGCCATGGCGGTGCCGACCGTGGTGGCGGGCTGGGCGGCCACCACCTGGGGGCTGAGCACGGTGTTCCCGTGGTTCGTGGTCGTGGTGGCGCTGGCGTGCCTGGGTGCCGCCGGTATCGGGCTGCGCCGCAATGCGGAGGCCGCGGAGGTGGAGGAGCCCGTGGAGGCAGCGACAGCCGCCTGATTGCCCGAATGGCCTTGTCTGCGTCCGCCCGGTGACCCTGTATCGCCGGGCGGACGCCGTATTCGGCGCCAGGCGGATACGGCGCTGCTGCCGGTCGGAGGCGGTGCCGCAGCCGCGTCGACTCGGTGCCGCTGCCGCGCAGGCACACCGCATTCTCGGTGAAACGGTTTGGCGCGTCGCGATTTTCGGGTGCGCGAAGTCGCGGTGGAATTGTCGCATCCGATGCGTGACCGGCCCGGGGTCGCTATTCTTCGGCTATGCGGCGGTGGAGGTTCGGTGGGGTGGTGAGCCGGACGGTACACCGGTCGGGTCTGATGGTGTCGGCGGTGGTGGCCGTGCTCGGCGGGCTCGCCGTCGCGGGCGTCACCTGGTGGGTGCTGTGGCACTTCCTGGGCGCGCGGGCCGAGACGCCGAATCAGCTGGATCTGAGCAAGATTTCGCTCGCCGTGACGGCGGGTGTCTTCGGAGCGGTCGCCCTGGTGGTCGCCTACCGGCGGCAGCGTGATGCCGAGCGCGGGCGCTTCGCCGAAGTCTTCGGCGTCGCGGCCCGCCAGCTCGGGGATCCCGATGTGGCGGTGCGCATCGCCGGGGTCTACGCCATGGCCGGGGTGGCCGACGAATTCTCCGCCCGCTGGCGGCGGCAGCAGTGCGTGGATGTGCTGTGCGGGTACCTGCGGCTGCCGTATCAACCGGAGGAGGGGGCCAGCCACCTGGTCTCCAAGTCGCAGCGCATCGAGGATCACGGCACGGCCGTGGAACGCGTGTACACCTATCGCCAGAACGATCGGCAGGTCCGCGACACCATCGTGCGGGTGATCGCCGAGCATCTGCGGCCCGCTGCCGAAACACCATGGTGTGGCTGTGATTTCGACTTCTCCGACGCCGTGTTCGAGGACGCCGACTTCCGGCACGCCGTCTTCGCGGGCCGCAACACCCGCTTCACCAACGCCATGTTCCTCAGCGGCCGCACCGTGTCCTTCGAACAGACGCGGTTCCTGGGAGAGCGGGTCACCTTCCGCGGGGCCGTCTTCCGCAGCATGGCCGTCTTCGACCGGGCGGTCTTCGCGCCCACCGAGGTCGACCGGACCGACCGCGAGAATGCCGGAGCCACCTTCACCGAGGCCACTTTCGGTGGTGGCGTGAGTTTCGTGGGCGCGCAATTCCGCGGCGCGCGAACGGCATTCGACCGAGTCACCTTCGCCGGTGAGCCCGCCGTCTTCGCCGAGGCCGGCTTCGGCGCGGCCCTGACCACCTTCGAACGCGCCGTGTTCGACGGCGACCGGGTCAGCTTCACCGGTGCCGAATTCACCGGCGCGCGGGTTACTTTCGCCGGTTCCCGCTTCTGCTCCGAGTCCTGTTCCTTCGACGGCACGCGGCTGGGCGCGCAGGTGCGGTGGCGCACCGGCCGCACCCAGGAGGTGTCCTTCGCCCGGGCCGAGTACCACGGGAAGGTCTCCTTCACCGACGCCGTGTTCGCGGGGCGGTCGGTGGTCTTCGCGGGTGGCGACTTCTTCGGCGACATCTCCTTCCGCCGCGTCTCCTTCGACGCCCGCGCCATCACCTTCGAACAGCCCCGGGCGTGGGTCGGCGTCCACTTCGACTGGGACGCCAGCCCTGCCACCAAACCGGCCAATATCACCCCGACGCCCTGGCCGCCCGCGCTCGCCGAGTCCACCCCCGAACTCGCCTCCTGAGCCCGTCGCGGGCTGTTCGCCGGTTTTGCCCGAAGCTCACCGGTGGGATAGCTTGCAGACGAGTTGAGTTGAGACAGGGGATTGTGTGGTGGGGAGCCACGGCGTCGGTTGGGTTGCCGGTGTGGCGGTGCTGCTGCTCTGCCTCGCGGCGATGGTCGCGAGCCGGGCGCGGCGGACACCGCATCGGGCGAGCCGCGGGACGCGAGCGGTGGCGGCGGGCTCGGCCCTGGCCGGCTGGGTGCTGGTGTTCGGCGCGATGACCGCCATGATCTCACCGCTGCCCCGGGACACCGTCGCGGGCAGGGCGATTGCCGCGCCACCGGAGCTCGTGCAGGCCGGGCTGCCGACCACCTCCGCCAAACCCGACGCCCCCGATCCGATGGCCGCGCTGAAGGCGGGGGACTGCGTCGAGGTGCCCATCCAGCAGGCCAAGGACGCCACCGGCGCACCGAGTTGGAAGGCCGGCTCACCGGAGCCGTCGGACTGCAATTCGGTGGACGCGAACTACCGGGTGTTGCAGAACGGACCGGACCCCTGCTCGGGCCCGCTGTACACGCTGGAATCCGCACCCAAGGACAAGACCGGCAAGGCCCGCTACCACCTGTGCCTGACCTTCGACTGGCGGACCGGAGTCTGCTACGACACCGCCGATATGGATGTCCCGTCCAAGGTCGTCTGCGGGACTCCGGGTGACCACATCGTCCAGGCGACCGCGGTGCTCGAGGGCACCACCTCGGGTGCGGGCTGTCCGCGCGACGGCCGTGGCGCGGTCTGGGTGGTCTGGAACAAACTCGAGCTCACCGTGTGCTTCCGCGGCGGCGACGACCCGGGCAAGTGACCGCGACTACCGCCCGCGCCGTCCGACGGTGATGAGGTCGGGGATCAGCCACGACGGCAGCGGCCGGGCGATCTTGCGCTGACCGACGACCTCGAATCCGGCGTCCTGCAGCAGTTTCCGGGTTTCGCGCGGTGAGGGCGCGTGGGCCGGGAAGCGTGGGCTGCGGGTGAGCCGCTGAATGGGCCGGGAGGTCGGGCCGGAGGGATGCATGGTCGCGATGGCGACGAGCCCGCCGGGGGCCAGCACCCGATGGAATTCGCGCAGCGCGACCGGGTGATCGAAGAAGTGGAAGGCGCTGGTGCTCACGACCGCGTCCAGTTCGCCCGCGGCGAAGGGCAGATGTTCGGCGGCGGCTTGCCGCCACTGCACGGCGGTGGAGCGGGCGCGGGCCTGGGCCAGCATGCCCGGCGAGGCATCCACGCCGTGGACGGCCTCTGGGCGCAGTTCGCGCTGGATGCGGGCGGTGAGAATGCCGGTGCCGCAGCCGATGTCGGCGATGCGGCGCGATCCGGCGGTGCGGAGTTCGGCGAGGACCTGATTCTGCGGCGGGCGGTAGACGACCTGCTGCAGGGCGGCGGTGTCGTAGGCGCGGGCGACGTTGCCGAAGAACTGCGTCACCACATGATTGCAGGCTCGATTGCCGGTGGTCAGCGATGTGCTCATGGATGCTCCTGTCCGGCCTCCATGGAAGCAGATTTCGCACTGTCTGGGAAGGTGCGATGGAGTAGCGTCGGGCGCATGAGGATTCGTGGTGCCGTCCTGGAACGCATCGGGGCCCAGACGCCCTTCGCCGACTCGAAGCCGATCACCATCAGCGAGCTGGAACTGGGCGAACCCGGACCCGGCGAACTGCTCGTCAAGATCGAGGCGGCAGGGCTGTGCCACTCGGATCTGTCCGTGGTCGACGGCAACCGGGTGCGGCCGGTGCCGATGCTGCTGGGCCACGAGGCATCCGGCCGCATCGAGGCGGTCGGACCCGGCGAGAGCGACCTGCGCGTCGGCCAGCGGGTCGTCATGACCTTCCTGCCCCGCTGCGGCGAGTGCGCCGGCTGCGCCACCGACGGCCGCACCCCCTGCGAACCCGGCAGCCTCGCCAACAACGCGGGCGAATTGCTCTCCGGCGGAAGGCGATTGCTGCGTGACGGCGCGGAAGTCCATCACCACCTGGGTGTTTCGGCCTTCGCCACGCATGCCGTCGTGGACCGCCGCTCGGTGGTCCCGGTCGACGACGATGTCCCACCCGAGGTGGCCGCCGTCCTCGGCTGCGCCGTCCTCACCGGCGGTGGCGCCCTGCTGAATTCGGCCAAACCCGGTCCCACGGACCGCATCATGGTCGTCGGCCTCGGCGGCGTCGGCATGGCCGCGGTGCTCGTGGCCGCGGCGCTACGGGCCGGTGCCGACCGCGAGGTCATCGCCGTCGACACCGTCCCCGACAAACTGAAGATCGCCCTGGAACTCGGCGCCACCGCCGCCTACACCCCCCAGGAAATCGCCGCCGACAACATCCAGGCCGAGGCGGTCATCGAAGCCGCGGGCAATATCCGAGCCTTCGAAACCGCCGTAGCCGCAACAGCTCCCGGCGGCGTCACCGTCACCGTGGGCCTCCCCGCCCCCGACGCCCGCGCCTCCATCTCCCCCCTCGCCCTGGTAGCCCAGGGCCGCGCCATCATCGGCAGCTACCTCGGCTCCGCCGTCCCCGCCCGCGACATCCCCGAATTCGTCCGCATGTGGCGCGCGGGCAACCTCCCCGTAGAACGCCTCGTCTCCTCCCACATCCGCCTCGAAGAAATCAACCAAGCCATGGACGAACTGGCCGCCGGCCACGCCCTCCGCCAGGTGATCCTCTTCGACTGACCCGCCCGATCCCGCGGCGCAGTTCAGAGTTCGGCCTGTTCGGCGGCCCATGCCGCAATCTGTGCGCGCGAGGTGAACCCCAGTTTGGTCAGGATATGTTCCACGTGTGCGTTGGCGGTGCGTGGTGAAATCACCAGCCGGGCCGCGATCGCCCGGTTGGTCAGCCCTTCCGCAACGAGATCGGCGACCTGGCGCTCACGCTTGGTCAGCGTTCCTCCGGAACGGAGGGGCGGTGCGGCCGCTTCGGCTTGCTCGCCGAGCGCGAAACCCGCTGCGGCGTCGAAACCCATCGCGGCGCCTTCCTGATGGGCCGCCTCGAAGGCGCGCGCGCCGAGCATCTCGCGACTGCGGCTGGCGAATTCCTCGTGGTAGACGAGCATATTGGGCAACATCGAGATGGAGCTGCCACCGATGCGGCTCAGCGTATCGGCGGCGCCCAGCAGGGTAGCGGCGCGGCGGGCATCGCGCTGCTCGGTCGCGATCCAAGCCAGCGCCTCGAGACAGATGGTGGCGACGACCGGATCGGACACCAGCCGGGCCGCTCGAATTCCCTCCTGCAACAGCGAGGTGGCGCGATCGGGCTCACCCGTTCGCCACACGGCGAATCCCATTGCCCACAGCACCCACGACCGATACACCGTCTCACCGGCGGATTCGGTGATCGCGAGCGCCTTCTCGAGGCCCGCGAGAGCCCGCGGGATGTCGCCCTGTTGCGCGTAAACCCAGCCGAGCGAAATCTGGGCGTCCAGCTGCGATTTGAGGTCACCGGATGCCTCGTAGATGTCGATGGCATCGGCCAGCAGGGCGGTACCCGCATCAGCCGGATTGTCAGCTCCGCCCGTGAGGAAATAGTTTCCCTTGGCGTGGGCGAGCAGGGCCGCGACCAGTGGGTCCGCCGTCTGCTCGGCCAGGGCCTCGAGCCGCGCCACGTGCTCGGCGGCGGCCGGTAGGTCACCCTGCAGGACGGCCATCGTGGCGGCACCGCAGCGCGCCTTGGCCCGACCCAGCGGCTGTGCATCGGTCGATTGGGCCAGCGCGCGCTCGTACCAGCGACGTCCCTCGCCGAGCCGCCCACGCAAGGTCCAGAACGTGTACAGGGCGGTGACGATCCGCAACGCGGTGTCGCCCGGCTCGGACAGGCTGAATTCCAGTGCTTTCCGCAGATTCGGCAGCTCCCGCTCCAACCGGGCAATCCACTGCAGCTGGTGCGGACCGATCCATTCCGCTTCCACCTGGAGTGCCAATCGTTCGCACCAATCCCGATGCCGCCGAACGTATTCCGGGTACTTCCCGCTGTCCTCGGCCTGGTCCCGGCCGTATTCCTGAACGGTCTCGAGCATCCGGAAGCGGACCGTGCCCTCGGTTTCCTCGCGGATCAGGATCGACTTGTCCACCAGCGCGGACAAGGTGTCGAGCAACTGTGTCTCGGTCAGGTCGGCGCCGCACACCTGCTCGACCGCATCGAGCTCGAAAGTGCCTGCGAACACCGACAGCTGGTCCCACAACCGCTGCTCGGCCGGAGTGCACAGGTCATAGCTCCAGCCGATGCACCACCGCAGGGTCTGCTGCCGCATCGGGGCACCACGACTCCCGCGAGTCAACAGCGCATAGCGATCGTCGAGCCGGGACAGGATCTGCTCGGGCGACATCGTGCGCAGCCGGGCCGCGGCCAGCTCGATCGCCAGCGGCAGCCCGTCCAGTCGAGTGCAGATCCCGGCCACGCTGAGCACGGAGTCATCGGTGACCTCGAAGCCCGGCACGGCCGCGGCGGCCCGCTCGGCGAACAATGTCACCGCGTCGTGGCGGGTCACCGTGCGCAGCCCGGGTTTGCTCGCAACATCGGGAATCCCCAAGGGCGGCACCACGAACACCGATTCCCCGCCGACGCCGAGTGCCTCGCGGCTGGTCGCCAGAACCCGCACGTCCGGGCAGCTCCGGAGCAGCGACTCGGTCAGCGCCGCGGCCGCTTCGATCACGTGCTCGCAGTTGTCCAGTACCAGCAGCAGATTGTGCTCGGACAAGAACTCCAGAAGCACCTCGAGCGTCGGCCGGGCACTCTGGTTCCGCAGACCGAGGGCGGTGGCCACGACATCGACCAACAGTGTTTCATCGTGCAGATCACCCAACTCGACCAATTGCGCACCGGCGGTGAAATTTCGCTGCACCTTGTCGGCGACGTGCAGCGCGAGCCGTGACTTGCCGACCCCGCCCATACCGGTCAGCGTCACCAGACGTGACCCCGCCAGCAGGTTCTTGATTTCGGTCAGCTGGATCCGCCGGTCGACAAAGCTGCTGAGCTCGATCGGCAGATTCCCGGTACGACTCCCCGCCGCGGGCACCGACGTGACAACCGAGGCGGGCTCGGCTGCTGGTTCGGGCGGCAGCGTCATCGCATCGACCCGGAAACCGTGATCGCGTTCCACCTGGCGCAGTTGCTCGCCCAACTCCGCGGCGGTGGGGCGGCCGCGTGGTTCGCGGGACATGGCCGCCGCGATCACCGCGGAGACGTCGTCGGGAATTCCCTGCTCACGCAGATCCGGTACCGGCTGCTGGGTGATCCGCAGAAACTGCGCCACGACCTCCTCGCCGCTGCGGCGTTCGAAGGCCGCATGCCCGGTCAGCGCACAGAACAGCGTGGCGCCCAGCCCGTACACATCCGAGGCCCGGCTCGGGGCGTCACCACCGAGGACCTCCGGCGCGGTGAACGCCGGCGAACCGGTGATCGTGCCGGTCGCGGTCTCGAATCCACCGGCGATGTGGGCGATCCCGAAATCGGTCAACGCGGGCTCACCGTAGTCGGTGAGCAGGATGTTTCCCGGCTTGATATCGCGGTGCAACACCCCGGCCCGATGCGCGGTTTCCAGCGCCCCGGCGAGCTTCACCCCCAGGTGCAGCACCTGCTCCAGCGACAACGGACCATCGCGGCGCAGGCGCGCATCCAGCGACCCGCGAGCGTGATAGGGCATGACCAGGTACGGATGACCACCGGCGGTCTCCCCGACCTCGAGCATGTCGACGATATTCGGGTGCCCGGTCAGCCGTCCCATCGCGCGTTGCTCGCGAAAGAAACGCTCCCGATTCTCCTCCAGCTCCCCGGTCAGCACCTTCACCGCCACCGTGCGACCCGCAGCCGGCTGGCTACAGCGGAACACCTCCCCGAAACCGCCCCGCCCGATCTCCTCGGCCTGCTCGAAACCCGCAGCACCCAACTCCGTGACGACATCGACATCACGCTGCGTCATGAACAGATCTCTCTCGACCATCGGCCACTCGTGATCTCCCCACCGGGCACCAGCCACAATATCCCGACTGGTCCGTTCGCCGCACGCCGTTCGCGCTGGTCTGCGGCCGATGCTCACCGGAAGCTCCCGGCGGGCTCACAGGGTTCGTTGGAGTCCGGGGCGCTGAATGGTCAGCGTGACCACATCACTCCAGGACAACCCGCCAGTGGTTCCGCCGCCGCCCGCGGCGGCTGCACAGGAGGCCGGACGGTTCCGCGGCAAGACCGCCGAACGTGCCGGTCTGGCCGCGCTCCTCGTCGCGACGGCGGTGATGTATCTGTGGAACATCACCGTCAATGGGATGGGCAATCAGTTCTACGCCGGGGCCGCGTGGGCCGGGTCGAAGAACTGGGAAGCGCTCCTGTTCGGTTCACTGGATCCCGCGAACTTCATCACCGTCGACAAGCCGCCGGTGTCGCAGTGGGTGATGGGGCTGTCGGGGCAGATCTTCGGATTCTCCAGTGCCGGCATGCTGATTCCGCAAGCCCTGATGGCGGTGGCCGCGGTGGGGCTGCTGCACGGCGCGGTGCGGCGGCTGACGGGTAGCCATTACACCGGCCTGCTCGCCGGTGCCGCGCTGGCGTTGACGCCGGTCGCGGCGTTGATGTTCCGGTTCAACAACCCGGACGCGGTCATGGTGCTGCTCATGATGGCCGGCGCGTACGCCACGGTTCGCGCTCTCGAACGCGCCTCGACCAAGTGGATTCTGCTGGCCGGCGTGGCGCTGGGGTAACGACCGTGGCGGCAACGGAAACGGCAACGGCGACAACGGGAACGGCAACCGTGAGCCCGGCGTCCGCGACCTTCACGCCCCAGCAGATCGGCAACACCACGATCTACAAGCTGACCGGCTACACCGGCTAGTCCACCGACCCGAAAGGCCGGTGCGCAATGGAATCCATTGCGCACCCGGTCTTTCCAGTGAATCTGGCACCGCTCGCCGTCGGCCCGCGCCGGTCACTGAACTTGCCCGAGCACGGTCTCGATGAAGTTCCTGGTCACTCATGAGTCACGCCGTCGCCGACCGTCCCGCGGCCACCGCCTTGCTCGCCCTGCGCGCCGGAGCCTGTCGCGCTCCGGCCGACTCGTGACGACCGCCGGCCCTGCGTTCCGGCGTGTCGCCGACCCGATAGGCTCGACCCGTTGCTGATTGGGCGGAGTGAAGGAGACCAGGTGACCACGAACCGGATCCGGGTGGGTGTGCTCGGGGCGCGCGGCAAGGTCGGGCAGGCCATCTGTGCCGGGGTCGAGGCGGCCGCGGATCTGGAGCTGGTGGCGCAGGTCGACAAGGGCGACTCGCTGGCGGCGTTCACGGCCGCCGGAACCGAGGTCGTGGTCGACTTCACGCACCCGGATGTGGTGATGCCCAATCTGAAGTGGCTGGTGGAGAACGGGATTCACGCCGTGGTCGGCACCACCGGCTTCGATGCCGAGCGGCTGGAGCAGGTGAAGGGCTGGCTGGCGGCCAAGCCGGAGGTCGGGGTGCTGATCGCGCCGAACTTCGCCATCGGCGCCGTGCTGAGCATGCGGTTCGCCGAGCAGGCCGCGCGCTTCTTCGACTCGGTCGAGGTCATCGAGCTGCACCACCCGAACAAGGCGGACGCGCCGTCGGGCACCGCCTTCCGGACCGCCGCGCTCATCGCCGCGGCCCGGGAGGAGGCGGGTGTGGGCCGCAGCCCCGATGCCACCAGTCAGGAGCTGGAGGGTGCGCGCGGCGCAGATGTGGACGGCGTGCGGGTGCACTCGGTGCGGCTGGCCGGACTGGTCGCGCACCAGGAGGTGCTGTTCGGCACGCAGGGGGAGACGCTGACCATCCGCCACGACTCGCTCGACCGCACCTCCTTCGTGCCCGGTGTGTTGCTGGGCGTGCGCAAGACGCCGCTGCGCCCCGGTCTCACCGTGGGCATCGACCCGCTGCTCGACCTGTGAGCACGCCCGCCGCGAGTCCCGCCGACGGCAACGGCCGCGAAGTCTTCAAGCGGGTCGGTTTCATCGCGGCGCTGGTGGTGGTGCTCGGGTTCTACTTCGTGCTGCTGGGCCGGATCGGGATCGACCTGATCGCCACCGGTAAGCCGGCCGCGGTGGGCCTGGGCATCGGCGTGTTCATCCTGCCGGTGCTGGGCGTGTGGATCGTGGCGACCAGTGTCCGCGCCGCCTTCGCCCACCAGCGCCTGGCCCGCCGCATGCACGAGGAGGGCGGCGAGCTGGATGTCTCCGATCTGCCGCGCCGCCCGTCCGGGCGCATCGAGAAGGCTGCTGCCGACGCGCTTTTCGAGCAGGTGAAGCAGGAATTCGAGGCGGACCCGCAGAATTGGCGCACCAACTACCGCGCCGCCCGCGCCTACGACTATGCCGGCGACCGCACCCGCGCACGCGAAATGATGAAGCGCGCAGTGGAATTGGAGCGCGGGGACCGGCCCGGGGCACGGTAGCCGCGATTTCGCAGGAAACCTGCCGGTAGGTTGCGACCGGGGTAAAGTCCGCCCGGTGAGGTTCAAGGTGGGTTATGCGCTGGCGATAGCCTGCGCGACGATGGGGTCGCCTGCGGTGGGGTCGGCGATGGCACGCGCGGACGACGCGGCGTCCTGCATCGAGTCGGAGAACGACTACAAACTGGAATGGCAGGTCAGCTGGTCGATCTACGAGGCCGAGCAGCAGAATCCGGCCGACAGCCGATCGGTGACCGAGGTGGATCTGCCGGTCACCATCGCCGCGCCGCTGGACAAGGTGTGGGACGTGTACACCGATGTTCGCAACGGAATCGGCCGCCACTCGTTCCTCAAGGACATCATCGTCCACCGCACCTGCGATGACGGTGACACGCAGATCGCGGATTTCACCGCGCTCGAGGACATTCCGATGGGCCCGGTCACCTTCCCCGGGCACACGCAGGCCGAGCAGCGCCTGCACCCGGACGAGCACTACTACACCGCCGACAGCTGGGACGTCCCGAACGTGACCACCCACCAGCTGATCACCTTCACCGACAACGGCGACGGCACGACCACCGTCAACGAGCATCTGACCTTCGTCGCGGATGCGGCCCTGATCGACTTCACGGCCGGCAACGGGGTGGCCGCGCACCAGGCGACGCAGGAGGGCATCAAGCGCGATATCGAAAGCGGTGCGCTCTGAGGCGGTTTCGCCCGACAGCAGCGAACGGTGATATCACCCCGGCCCGCGAATACGGCCCGGAACCTGTTGGTTCCGGGCCGTATTCGCGGTGCCGCCGATGCGTCCGGCGGTGCCCCACACCGAAGGGAGATCCGGGCACCCGTGACGGGCAGGTTCCCGGTGGAGAGTCGGTGTGCGGCTCCGGCCGCACCGGCGTTCCCGGTACCGGGGTGATCGCGCAATCACCCCGGGCCACAGTGGTTTCCGGGTTCTCCCGGGCGTCAGGACGCGGGATGCACCGTGCGCCAGTGCTCGGCGATGTCGATGCGCCGTGCCAGCCACACCTTCTCGTGTGACTGCACGTAATCCAGGAATCGTTCCAGCGCCTTGGCCCGCGCCGGCTTGCCGATGATGCGGCAGTGCAGGCCGACCGACAGCATCTTCGGCGCACCCGCCGCGCCCTCGGCGTAGAGCACGTCGAAGGCGTCCTTCAGATAGGTGAAGAACTCTTCGCCGTTGGCGAATCCGGCGGGGGAGGAGAAGCGCATGTCATTGGATTCGAGCGTGTACGGCAGCACGAGGTGATCCTGGCCGGAGACCTTCACCCAGTAGGGGAGATCGTCGGCGTAGGAATCGGAGTCGTAGACGAAGCCGCCGTGCTCCACCACCAGCTCGCGGGTCTGCGGCGAATCGCGGCCGGTGTACCAGCCCTTGGGCGCCTCACCGAAGAGCTTGGTGATGATGCGCACCGCCTCTTCCATGTGCGCGCGCTCGGTCTCGGCATCCACCAGCTGGTAGGAGATCCAGCGCAGCCCGTGCGAGCAGATGTCGTAGCCATTGCGCTTGAACGCCGCGACGGCCTCCGGATTGCGTTCCAGCGCCCGCGCCACCCCGAAGATGGTCAGCGGAATATCGCGGGATTCGAACAGCCGCAGCACCCGCCAGAGTCCGGCGCGGGAGCCGTACTCGTAGATGGTCTCCATCGACATGTGCCGGTTCGGGAACGCCGCTGCCGGAACGATATCCGATAGGAACGTCTCCGAGGCCGCGTCGCCGTCGAGGACATTGTTCTCGCCGCCCTCCTCGTAGTTGAGGACGAAGTTGACCGCGACGTTCGCCTCCCCCGGCCACTGCGGGTGCGGCGGATTGGGGCCGTAGCCCACCATGTCCCGCGGGTAGTTCAGATCGAAATCGCTCATGGCTGCATATCCTTTCGGCGCGCTCGGGGGCCCTCCGTGGTTACGCGAGCTGCCGCCTCCGGGCCCTGACCGATCACGCCAGGTCATTTTCCAGCTCGGCACGCAGTCGCGCCCGGGCTTCGTCGGTCAGGGTGCCGAAGAGCCGCAGCCGGGCCAGGCCGCCGTCGGGGAAGGCGTCCAGGCGCACCTGCACGACCGCCGCGTCCGCGTCGATCAGGAAGCGGTGGCGGGTGTCGGGCTGCAGCCGGGTGCGGCCCAGCAGTTCGATCTCGGTGCCGTCGGCACGAATGCCGGTGAGGGCGCCCGCGCCCGGGCTGTTGAACAGGAAGTACGAGGTGTCGATCTCGGCGGCGGTGATCACGCCCTCGGCGGCCAGCTGCACCAGCACCCAGTCGTTGGTGTTCTTGTCGCGGCGGCGCGCGGTCTCCCAGCCGTCGCCCATGCTGCGGGCGCGGCCGGGCATGAGCACGTTCTGCGGGTGCGAGAAGAAGCGGTTGGAGCAGTCGGCGACCAGGCCGCCGTTCTCCACCGCGGCCAGGTCGAACGGGCCGGACTCCAGCCAGGCCAGGTCGGGCTTGGCGACGCCGTGCACGCGCAGGCGGGCGATGCCGCCGTCGGGGAACATGCGCAGCCGCACGTGGGTCCAGCGCTTGGGGGAGTCCACCGCGAACGGGTTCTGCGAATCGCCGGACACCTTGGCGCGCTCGACGATCGTGGTCCAGCCCTCGGCGGCGACCAGCTCGTCGACCGACGGATTGCCTTCCACCGCAATGGCTTCCACCGACACCTCGGGCGGGTAGTTGCCCTTGAACCAGGCGGTGTCCACCACGACGCCCTTGATCACGCCGGGCACGCCCAGCCGGACGATCGCGGTGTCGCAGTCGTCGCCGGCCGGGTGGTCGCCCTCGGCGCTGCGACGGCGGCGGGTCTCCCAGCCGTCGTACACCTGGCCCTTGTGGCCGAAGGTAGCGGGGGAGTAGGTGGCCTGCTCGGGCCGGATCAGGTTCTCCTTCTCGGCGAAGGACTCGTCGTTCGCCCACAGCACGGCGCCACCCAGGGTGCGCACGGCCAGATCGGGAAGCAGCGTGAAATCAACGTCGCTCATAGCGCCGGAATCTTCCTCTCTCGCAATTGATGCAATACCTCGACAGTGGCTTTGGGGGCGATCGCGGTGACCTCGGCGGGTTCGAAGGCGCCGCACTCCAGTCCGCGCAGCACCACGGTTGCCAGCGCCTGCGCGGTGGCCGGTTCGTCCATCACCGCGCCGCCCTGGCGATCCAGGTAGCGGCCGATGCGCGGGGCGGCGACGCCCAGGCCCTCGCGGAAGAACGCGAAGGTGGCCAGCCAGCGGGTGACCAGGTGGCCCGCGCCCATGTCCCAGCCCTGGTAGTAGCCGCGCTCGAGCGAGCGGGTGACCAGACCGAAGTGCCGCGACACCGCCGCGCGCACCTCCGCGTCGGTGCCGATCGGCAGCACCTGGGTGGAGCCGTCGCACACCCATACCCCGGTGGCGGCGGCCGCGGCCTGCATGACCGCCTTGGCGTGGTCGGCGACCGGGTGCTCCAGCGACTGGAACTTCGGGGCGATACCGCAGGCGGCGCTGTAATCGTAAGTGCCGTAGTGCAATCCGGTGCAGCGTCCGGCCGAGCGCTGGATCAGCCGGGCGACCGGGGCGGTGCCGTCGGCGGCGATGATGGCCTGCGGGCTCTCGATCTGCAGCTCGAACCGCAGCGATCCGGCGGCCAGCCCGTGGGCCGATTCGATGGCGTCGCACAGCTGCACGGTGAGATCGGCCTGGTCGATATGGCGGATCTTCGGCACGGTGAACACGAAGCCCTCGGGCACGCCGCCCGCGCCCTCGAGGACCTTCTCCAGGGTGCGCACGGCGCGCGCCCACTCCAGCGTGGTGAGGCCCTTCATGCGGATGCCGCGCGAGGACACTTCGGCCGGAAGGGCTTTCAGCACCGCGCCGGCGTGCAGGGCGTCGCGGTCCTCGACCTCGTCGCCGCGGGTGCCGTAGCCGTCCTCGAAGTCCAGCCGCAGGTCCTGGATGGGGCGCTCGCTCAGGGTCCGGAAGACCCGTTCGACGACATCCTCACCGGCCAGCCCGACCAGCAGCTCCCGCTGGCTCTCGGCGAGTTCCAGTGCGGCCGTGCCCCATTGGGCGGGCAGGTCGATCGAGGCGTCCGCGCCGGAGGCGTACGCGGTGTGCACCGGCTGGCCCGGGCGGTCGCCCGGATAGAGCCGCAGCAGCTCCGAATCCACAGCCTGCAAACGGGATTCGATCCCGTTCCATGTCTCCGGTGGCAGCGTCACGCCTGAGCCTCCTGTTCTTCGATGCCGAAATCGGCGAGCAATCCCACATACGTCTTCGGTAGTGGGGCCGCGAATTCCCCGCGGCCGGACTTACGCAACTTCATGGTGACCAGCGACTGCACGGTCAGCGTGGCGGCGGCGACGCCGTCCACCACGGGCACCCCGACCTCCTCGGTCAGGTACTCGCACAGATCCGCCATCCCCGCGCAGCCGAGCACGATGGCGTCCGAGTTGTCGGCCAGCGCGGCCTCCCGGCAGGCGTCGGCGATGATCTTGCGCGCCTCGGGATCCTCGAGTTCGAGCACCGGGATCTCGCAGGCGTGCACGTTCGCGCAGAACCGTTCCATCCCATAGCGTTCCGCCAGCTCCCAGGCCCGGCCGGCGGTGCGGCCGAGGGTGGTGACGACGCTGAATTTCCGGCCCAGATGGCTGGCCGCCTGCATGGCCGCCTCGGCGATGCCGATCACCGGGCCGCGCGCCAGCTCGCGTGCGGCGTCCAGGCCGGGATCGCCGAAACAGGCGATGACGTAGCCGTCCACGCCCTGGGCCTCGCCGCGCGCGATCTCGGCCAGCAGGCCGGGCACGGCCAGCGCCTCGTCGTAGTGGCTCTCGATGGAGGCCGGGCCCATGTCGGGGCTGACGGCGTCGACCACCGTGCCGGGCGCGGCGACCAGGCGCGCGCTGTCCCCGATGAGCGCCGTCATCGCGGCGGTGGTGTTGGGATTGATGACCCGGATCCGCATGGATCCACGCTATCGAACAGAAATGGCTCCGGCGTTGCTTGAACCGTATATGTTCGAAAGCCCCAGGCTCAGGGGTTATATATCTTCTTCACCTGCGGGTTCGGCGAACAAGCCGGTGTCGGTGGGCAGGTGCGAGAGGACGCCGTTCAAGCGTGCGTGATGCCCCTCGGTGGCCGTCAGCAATGCTTCAGCATCCCTCGCGAGGAAGGCCTGCAGCTGCTTGCTGTGGTCGGCGTGCAGCACCACGCGATCCATGGTCGACACATGCACCATGGGCTGCACGGGTTCGGTGATGTTCCAGGCGTATTCGAGCATGTGCACCACGCGCGGCATGCCCGACGGGCGCACCAGGGCCAGGTGGAAGTTGCGGGTCTCGCGGTGATAGGCGACCGCGTTCTCGGTGAGCACCGCCTGCTCGAGGCGGGCGTGGATCTCGCGGGCCAGCTGATGATCGGCCTCGGTGGCATTGTGCACGGCCGCGGCCAGCGCGGCGGACTCCAGGCGCTCGCGCACGATGTACAGCTCGCGCAGCTCGGCGGCGGTCAGCATGGTGACCTGGTAGCCGAAGTTGGGCCGGTGCTCGACCAGGCCCTCACCGATCAGGGTCTGCAGCGACTCGCGCACCGGGATGGCGCTCACGGTGAATTCGCGTGCGATCTCGCCCAGGGGCAAACCGGTGCCGGGCGGCAGGTTTCCCTCCAGGATCAGCCGGCGCAGTTCGCCGAGGATCTCCTGCTGGGAGTAGCCGCGGCGGGCGTCCAGCGGCGGGTTGAGCTGGGGCAAACGGGGTAGGCGGGGGCGAGAAGGCACGGGCCCAACCCTAGCCCTACGCGTAACCGGGTTCACAGCCGTCACCGGTTGTGAGCCATTTCGCGGCCGTTGCCCGGCCGCGTGTGGGTCAGCTCTCGTCGGTGTCGTAGCCCAGGGCCTTGAGCGAAAGCCGGTGCAGGGTATCCCTTTCCGCCGGGGTCAGGCGGGCGAGCAGCACATCGGTGGCGGCGGCGATCTTCGCATCGGTCTCCGCGCGGACCCGATTGCCGGCGGCGGTGATAGCCAGCCGGTATTTCCGGCGGTCGTGCGGATCGCGGGTACGGGTGACCAGACCGGCCTTCTCGAGGCTGTCGATCAGCCGCACCACTTCGCTGCGGTCGATCTCCAGGACGTTGGCCATCTCCTGCTGGGAGATCTCGCTGCTCTCGGCGAGGTAGGTGAGCACCCAGTGCTCGCGCAGGGGTGTCCCGAGGCGGGAGTGCATCGCCTTGTGCAGCTTGCCCAGTGCGTAGGTCGGGTGGCGCAGCAGGCTCGGGGGGTGGGCCTCGGCCGGGACGGAAGGTTCTTCGGGCACCCGCTGATTATATCTATTGTTGAGCTACTCAATCATTGATACTCTCTGCAATTGAGTTGCTCATCAACTATTGAAGGAGAGGTCCGATGACGCAAATGCGTTCGGACACCAGGACATCCGGTGCCGAGGGAGCGCCCGCCCGGGCTCCCGCACCCGCCGATTCCGGCAAAATCCCCGCGCATGTCTGGCGCACCGCCGGCGTGGTGGTGTTCGGCGCGGTCATGGGCATGCTGGACACCTCGCTGGTCAATATCGGGCTGCACACCATCGGCGCGGATCTCGGCGCGTCGCTGGCCACGATCCAGTGGGTGGCGAGCGGATACCTGCTGGCCCTCGGTGTTTCGCTCACCGTGTGCGGCTGGCTGGCGCGGCGGGTCGGCGTGACCCGGCTGTGGATGGGGGCGCTGGTCGCCTTCACCCTGACCTCGGCGGCGTGCGCCTTCGCGCCGACCGCGGGGTGGCTGATCGGAATGCGCGTCCTGCAAGGACTTGCGGCGGGACTCATGATCCCGGCCGGGCAGACCATCCTGGGTCAGGCGGCCGGGCCGCAGCGCATGGGCCGGGTCATGGGTGTGGTCGGCATCGCGGTGGTGGGCGCGCCCGCCATCGGGCCGACCATCGGCGGGCTCATGCTGGCCCACTGGAGCTGGGAGTGGTTGTTCCTCATCAACATTCCGTTCGGACTGGCCGGATTGGCGCTGGGGCTGCGGTATCTGCCACGGACCAGCGGGGTGGCGGCACAGCCGCTCGACGTGATCGGACTGGTGCTCGCGGGCGGCGGCGTATCCGCTGTGGTGTACGGGTTGTCCGAGGTCGGGACCACGGGGTCGGTGACCTTGCCGTCGGTGTGGCTGCCCGTCGTGCTCGGGCTCGCGGGGTTGGCCGGATTCATCAGCCGTGCGCTGCGCGGTGAACGGCCGCTACTGGCCATCCGGATGTTCGGCAACCACGCCTTCCGGGCCGCCACCAGCGCCAGCTTCTTCGCGGGCGGCGCCATGTTCGGCGTGATGGTGTTGCTGCCCTTGTACTTCCAGGTGCTGCACGGCACCGGGCTCATTCGCACCGGCGTCGATCTGCTCGGCTACGGCCTGGGCGGCATCATCATGCTGCCGCTGGGCGGACGGCTGACCGACCGGTTCGGCGGCGGCCGGGTCGCGGTGCTCGGCAACCTCGCCATCGCCTGCGTCGTACTGCCGCTCGCGTTCCTGCCGGTCGGCGCGAATGGAATCCTCATCCAATTCCTGCTGTTCGCGGCGGGCATGGCCACCGGTGTCGGCGCCATGCCGCTGGTCTCGGCGGCGTATGCGGCCGTCCGGCACGAGCAGCTGCCCGACGCCACGGCCTTGGTGAACATCCTGCAGCGGGTGGGCGGCGCCGTCGCGGTGGCACTGGTGGCCGTAATCCTCTCCCGGGCAACGTCATCCGGCTGGGCGCCGGTGTCCGGCTACCACCTCGCCTTCGGGGTCCTCGCCGCCCTCTCGGTGGCGGCCTCCGTGGCGTCCCTCGTCCTGTACCGGCTGCAGCGGCGGGTGAAAGCGGCTGCCGCCGAACCGGTTCCCGCGCGACAATGAACAGGTGAACGAGCCGGAATCCCTCGCATCCCGCAGGAACCGCGTCGAGCGGTTCCTGCGGGATCGCGGCACGGAGACCATCGACCATCCCGGCGGGACGCTGCTCGCCCACCTGGGCCGGGTCGCCGACACGCTCGCGGCGTGGGGACATGACGGCGACCTCCAGCTCGCCGGCCTGGCCCACGCCGTGTACGGCACCGACGGATTCGGTGTCTCGCTCGTCGAATTATCCGATCGCGCAACGGTTGTCGAGTTGGTCGGCGCCCGCGCCGAGGGGTGGATCTATCAGTACGCCGCCTGTGATCGCGGAACGGTCTATCCCGGTATCGACGCGGATCCGGTGCGGTTCCGGGACCGCTTCACCGGCGGCGAATTCGAGCCCTCCGAGCCCGATTTCCGGGCCTTTCTGGAGCTGACGGTCGCCAACGAGCTGGACGTGCTGGCGCAAAATGCCGAACTGGCAGCGAAATACAGCGCGGGGCTCTACGAGCTCTTCGCGCGCGTCCGCTCCCACCTCTCGCCGTCCGCCTGGTCCGCCTGCGAAGGTCAGCTGGCGCCCTTCTCCGGCCCGGGCGGTCACACCAGCTAGATTCGAGTTGATCGAGGCGGCCGTCATCGAATCCCGATCCGAAGGAGCGGCATGCGAGCAGCGATTGTCTTCCCGGTACTGGCTGCCCTGCTTCTGACCGCCTGCGGCGCCACCTCCGACACGACCGCACCGAAGGCGGGCACTCCTGGAAAGCTGGTCTCGCAGCGACCTCTGGGCAATCTCGATTCCGCCCTGACGGCCGCGATGTCCTCGGCCACCTACATCCGCTATCGATCCACCTCTCCGACAGGGAAACCGATCGAGGTATCGGGCGCGGTCTTCCTCCCCACCGGCGACGCCCCCGCCGGCGGTTGGCCCGTCATCGCCTTCGCCCACGGCACCTCCGGAGTCGTCAGCGCCTGCGCACCCACCAATTCGCCCACCCTCTTCGGCTCCGCCGCCACGGTGGCCGGACTCCTGGCCGGGCACCGCGCCGTGGTGATGACCAACTATCAGGGCCTCGACGGCCCCGGCAACGCCCCGTACCTGGACTCCCGATCCTCCGGCTACGACGTCCTCGACTCGATCCGCGCCGCCCACTCCACCGGCCTGCCGCTGTCCTCCGAGACCGTGCTCCTCGGCGTCTCCCAGGGCGGCCGCGCCGCCGAATCGGCCGCCGAAACCGCGAAATCCTATGCGCCGGACCTGAACCTGCACGGTGTCGTCCTCCTGTCACCCGCCCTGGAACTCCAGCTCGTCGACACCGTCCGCACCGGCGCCCTCAACGCCCCGGACCAATACCTGATCATCCCGTATCTCGTTGCCGCAGTACGCGACACCGCCCCCGGCTATCGCTACGACCAGATTCTCCACGGCGATCTGCTCACCGCCGCACCGCATCTCGAATCCGCCTGCAGCGGCACCCTCACCCTCGCCGACATCGCCCTCGGCCAGGCAGCCACCCCCGCCGAGGCAACCTTCACCGACGACGCCGCAGCCCGCCCGTTCACCGACTTCCAATCCCGGACGAACCTCCCCCACGCGGCCACCCCACTCCCCACCTACATAGCCCGCGGCGACGCCGACAAACTGGTCGACACCACCTGGTCCACCGCCGCGATCTCCACAATGTGCACCCTGGGCACCCCGGTCCACGACCTCATCGTCCCCGGCGGCCACGACGCCCCCGCCACCGTCATACCCCAGTGGTCGTCCTGGATCGACGACCTGTTCGCCAACAAGCCTTTTCAGCCCACTTGCCCCCACTGACCCGGCGAGTTCGCGCCGGAACGATGGTCCTCGCACTCACGAACCGGCCCAGCTCAGCAGTTTGTCGAGGGGCCAGGTGTTGATGATGCGGTCGGCGGGGACGCCGTTGTCGAGGGCGCGCTGGGCGCCGTAGCCGAGGAAGTCGAGTTGGCCGGGGGCGTGGGCGTCGGTGTCGATGGAGAAGTGGCAGCCCAGGTCGAGGGCCAGGTTCAGGAGGCGGGTGGGTGGGTCGCGACGTTCGGGGCGGGAGTTGATCTCGACGGCCACGCCGTGGTCGCGGCAGGCGGAAAAGACCTGTTCGGCATCGAATTTCGATTCCGGGCGGGTGCCGCGGTTGCCTTCGACGAGGCGGCCGGTGCAGTGGCCGAGGACCGTGGCCCGGCCCCCGGATACGGCCCGCACCATGCGGCGGGTCATGGCGGCGGCGTCCATCTTCAGCTTGGAATGGACGCTGGCGACCACGATGTCGAGGCGGTCGAGCAGTTCGGGTTCCTGGTCGAGCGCGCCGTCGTCGAGGATGTCGACCTCGATGCCGGTGAGAATGCGCATGGGCGCGAACCGGTCGCGGAGCTCGTCGATCGCATCCAGTTGCTGGCGCAGCCGATCCGGTGAGAGCCCGTTGGCGACGGTCAGTCGCGGTGAATGGTCGGTGAGTGCGCAGTATTCGTGCCCCAGCGCCTGCGCGGTGGCCATCATCTCCGTGATGGACGCCGATCCGTCCGACCAGTTCGAATGCACGTGCAGGTCGCCCTTCAGCGCGGCTCGCAACTCGCCGCCCCCGAGATCCTTTGCGGCGGTCCGCAATTGGATCAGCGTATCCGGCTCCCGTCCGGCCCACGCCTGCGCGATCACCGCCGCCGTCTTCGGCCCGATCCCCGGCAGCGACTGCCAGTCGCCGGCCCGCCCCAGCCGTTCCCGCTCGGTATCGTCGAGCCCCTCCACGATGTCGGCGGCATTGCGATAGGCCATCACCCGCCGGGAATCCTCCCGGGCCCGGTCCTTGAAGAACGCGATCATGCGCAACGCGACGACAGGATCCATGCCTTCAGTGTGCCCGCGGAACCCGGCGAAGTGGTCGCGGTTACGCGCGTGTGGTGCGGCGCAGCAGTACGTATGAACCCGCCGCGACCACCAGACCGCCGACGATGAGGAAGCCGTCCGTCGAATCACGCAGGGACCGTTGCTCGTCGAAGGTCCGGACCACCGGCCGGCCTTTGGCGGTGTCGTGGCACTCCTGCCCGGGTTCGAGGGTGTGGCCGGAGCATTCCAGGGGCAGGAACAGCCGGACGATTCCGGCGATCAGCAGCACCAGGCCGACGGCGATTCCGATGGTGTGGGCGATTCTGAGTGAGCGCCGGGTGGGCCGCATGGCATTCCTCGAGCATGGGCACTGCGTTCCGCAGCGCGTGGATCAGGCTTTCGGAAGCGTAGAGGGCGTGGTCGCCAGGCGCAGCCAGGTGCCGGACAGCCACCGCTCGTAACCGTCCGGATCCATACCGAGGGTGCGGACCATGAGGTTGTAGGTGTCGGCCTGGCCGAGCGGGCCGGCGGTGGCGATGATCCAGTCCAGATCGGCGTCGGGATGCAGCAGGCCGTCGGCGTGCATATGACGCCAGATGTCGGCGATGTGCTGCTGCGTGGCGGTCCGCCCGGCCTGGGCCGCCTCGGCGATCAGCGGTTCGCTGGCCTCGGCGGCGACCGCGGCGGCGATGACCGGGGCGGCGCGTTCCATGAGTTCGCGAGCGCCGCGCGCGTAGGCGGTGATTCGTTCGTCCAGGGTGGGCGCGGTGGCGGCCCGGACGTGCCAGTCGCGGTGTGCCACATCGATGTCCTGCATGTCGCCGACGATCGCCACGTCGATCGTCCGTTTGAGCAGTTCCGCCTTGGACCCGAAGCGCAGGTAGACGGTCCGGGAGCCCACCTCGGCGGCCTCGGCGACCGCGGCCAGGGAGGTCACCGCGTACCCGTCGGCTATGAACAGTCGCCGCGCGGCGTCGAGGATCTTCCGTTCCGTCTCGGCCTTGCGGGCGTCCCACAGCGGAGATGTCTTCTTGACACCAGGGCTCATTCGCTGCATCCTTACTGCATCACTACAGCGATGCTGCATCATTACACTGATACTGCAAAGGATAGCAGCGATGATCCCCACGCTCGCCGGGGTGCATCACCTCAAACTCCCCGTGTCCGATCTGGCGCGGTCCATCGGCTGGTACCGCACCCGCCTCGGTTACACGGTCGGCGTCGAATTCCGTGAGCAGGGCGACCTGAGGGGTGTCGCCCTGCATCACCCGGCCGGTGGTCCCATGCTCGGTCTGCGGCTCGATCCCGAAAAGGCCGCCGCCGCAGCCGGATTCGACTACTTCTCGATCGGCGTACCCGACCGGGCCGCCATGCAGGCGCTGGCCGCGCATCTCACCGCCCTCGGCGAATCCCATGCCGGCGTTCATTTCGCCACCATCGGCTGGATTCTCCCCGAGCTGCGCGACCCCGACGGCCACGAAGTGCGCTTCTACACCGTCGAATCCCACACCGAGCTCGGCGACGACCCGCTCACCATCGACAATGCCCGCGAAACCGCGGAAACCCTGGAGCGCAACGAGACTCGCTGACCACGGTCGATCATGCCCGCGGCTCTCCGTCGACGGAGACGGGGACGTGACGGTGCAGGAAGCCGAGCTGATCGGCGACCACGCGATCGAAGGCCGCGCCGCGGTAGATGTCGAAATGCCCGTCGGCGTAGGTGCGGACCTCACCGCGTGGCGCCCGCGCCGCGAAGCGCAGCGTGGTCTTGGCCGGTGCGACGGAATCGGTTTCGCACACCGCGAACAGGATCGGCACCTCGATGCGATCGGTGAACCGGCCGGGCCGATCGGTCAGGATGTCGAAGACGACGCGGGCCGCGGCCTCATTGCGGAAGTCCGTGCCCGGCGGAACCAGTGCGAGATAACCGGATTCGGCGTCGGGCGCGGTCATCAGGGCGGTGCCGTCCACGGGCCCGGCGGTCGTGATCATGTGCGGTGCGCGGCCGAACAGCGCACCGGCGACGTCACGGACACCGGCGAGGGTGGCCTTGACCGAGTTGACCGGCGGAATGGCCAGGGTGGAGGCGATCCCGTCGGTGAACGGGCACTGGGCGATGGCCGCGACCAGTCCGGCCGGGCGCCGGGCCGCGGTGTGGATGGCGTGCCCGCCGCCGAAAGAGGTGCCCCAGGCCACGATTCGCGTGCCGTCGACCTGCGGCAGCTGCCAGGCGAAGGCGATCGCGGCCGCCCAGTCGGCGCGCTGCCGGCGGGTCGACAGCAGATACCGCGGCATGCCCTCGCTGTCGCCGAAGTGGCGGTAGTCGAAGACCAGGCAGGCGTATCCGGCGGCGGTGAAACGTTCGGCGTAGGCGGCCAGGCCCATGGCACGGATCGCGCCGAGCCCGTGTGCCATGACGATCACCGGCGGACGGCTCCCGCGTCGCTGCTCGGGCAGATAGAGGGTCGCCGCGCAGTGGTTCCCGTCCCCGGATGGGAACCACACCTCGTGTTCGCTTGCGCCCGTGGTGTTCTCGCGCATCACGCCACCGCCTCGCCGTCGCGGGCGCGACGGGCGGCGACGCTCGCGGTCGGTCGATCGACACGGGAGAGGCCGCCCCGGCGTTGTGCGCCACGGCGGCGTTCCAGCCGCAGATCGCGCATGTAGTCGTCGAAGTCGACCTGGATGGTGTGGCGCTTGGAGGTCACGTAGCGACGCTGGATGCCGCGCCGGTGTGCGGTGATCTCCCGCTCCATCTCGGCCGGGCCGGGCAGGTGATAGCGGCCCTGCAGGTGATCGGCGATGAGGTGGGCCTGGCGTTCGGCGATCGGCATGATCGCACCCAGCGGCTGCACCAGTCCCACGAAGTACAGGCCCGGCACCTCCGGATGGAAGACCCGGCGGTACAGGCGGATCCGATTGTCGCCGGACGGGTCCAGGAAGCCGGGGTCGAAGAACGGGAAGCTGATCTTGTACCCGGTGCAGAACACCACCAGATCAGCGGTCACCCGGCGGCCGTCGGCGAACACCACCTCGTCGCCGTCGAAGCGATCGATGGTCGGCATCGGCATGATCGCCCCGTGCGCGAGCCGATCCAGGATCCGGCTGGACATGGTCGGATGCGCCTGGGCGAACTTGTGATTCGGCGCGGGCAGCCCGTAGCGGGTCATCGGCCCGGTCGCCGCGGCCATCAGCTTGCGGGCCAGCGGCCAGCGCAGGAACGACGGGAACCATTCGGCCGCTCCGATCCGGTCATAGGGGCGGCCCCACACGTACTTCGGGATCACGTGCACCCCGCTGCGCGCCGAAAGGTAGGTCTCCGCAGCGTGATACGAGGCGTCGACGGCGATGTCCATCGCGGAGTTGCCCATGCCCAGCACCACGACCCGCTTGCCGGTCAGCTGCGCTTCCTCGGTGTAGGCGTGCGAATGCATGATCGTGCCGCGGAATTCGCTCGCGCCGGGGAACATCGGCTCGGGCAGGCGGGGATCCCAGTGGTGGCCGTTGGCGACCAGCATCGCGTCATAGCCGACGGTCTCGCCGTTCGACAGCGTCACGCGGAAGGTGCCGTCGGGCAGCGGCTGCACGTGGTCGACCCCGGTGCGGAACCGGATGCGGTCGCCGAACCCGAAATGCCGCACGTAACCATCGAAGTAGTCGGCGATCTGATCGTGGCGGGCGAAGTCGGGCAGGTGCGCGGGCATGGGGAAGTCGCTGAACTCCATGCGCTGACGCGAGGTGTTGATGTGCAGCGACCGGTACGCCGCCGACACCCCGTTGCTGTTGCCCCACACCCAGTTGCCGCCGACCCGGTCGGACAGCTCGTAGCAGTGCACGTCGACGCCGCGTTCGGCCAGCACCTTCACCGCCGCGATACCCGCGGAGCCCGCGCCGATGACGCAGACCCTCGGCTCGTCGGCGCGGGTTCCCGGCTCGTTGGACTTGGTGGACATGATTCGGACTCCTTTATGACCATCGGTCATATGACCGCCGGTCACTGTAGGATCGAAACCGTCGCACAGTCAATAGCCCGCGGGCAGAGGAGATCGGTGATGCCGACAGGAACTTGGGACCGGCTTGCCCCGCCGCGCCGGGCCGCCGTGGTGGCCGCCGCCGAGGCCGAATTCGCCGCCCGCGGGTTCAGCGGCGGCAGCCTCAACACCATCTGCCGCGAGGCCGGCGTCTCCAAGGGCAGCCTGTTCCAGTACTTCGCCGACAAGGCCGACATGTACGTCTACCTGGCGGAACTGTCCAGCGAGCGGATCCGCTCGGCCATGGAGGCGACCGCGGGCAAACTCGACTGGGAGAGTGACTTCTTCGGCTCCCTCGACGTCCTCCTCGAAGCCTGGATCCGGTACTTCTACGACCATCCGCTCGAGCGCGCGATGACCGCCGCCGCCAACCTCGAACCCGACCCCGTGGCCCGCACCGCCGTCCGGGAAGCCGTCAACCGCCATTACGTGGAAGTGCTGCAACCCCTGTTCGATGTGGCGACCGCGCAGGGCGCCCTCCGCCCCGGCGCCGACACCCGGGCCCTGCTCTCCCTACTGCTCCTCATGCTGCCCCACCTGGCCCTCGCCCCCCACGTCCCCGGCCTGGACCCGCTGCTCGGCCTCGCGGAGGGCGACGCCGACCACGCCGTCGCCACCGCCCACCGCCTGGTCACCACCGTGTTCGACCCCTACCGCGCCGGCAACTGACCCGGCGCCGGAAGCGATCTCGCCATCGCGCGCACCCGGCTGTTCCACGGTGATCGGTAGGATCGGGTCATGACCGAGCGCAAATCGCCCGGGCTCTCCTTCGAATCGTGGATCGACAAACAGGTCCGCGAGGCAACGGAGCGGGGCGAATTCGACAACCTGAAGGGCGCGGGCCGGCCCATCCCGCCCGGCGCCGCCGACGAAGACTGGTGGCTCCGCAACTATCTGAAGCGCGAAGGCCTGGGCGGAGACGCCTTCCTCCCCGAATCGATCATCCTCCGCCGGGAACGCGAACGAATCCAGGAAACCGTCCGGGACATGTTCTCCGAGAGGGATGTTCGCGAAACAGTAGCCTCCCTCAACGACCGCATAGTCCACTACCTCCGCATGCCAACCGGCCCCCACGTCCCGATCGGCCCCCTGAAGGTCGACGACGTCGTCGAAACCTGGCGCGCCGAACGCAAATCCGCCCGCCCACCCCGCACCCCGGCCCCGCCTCCACCCGCCGCGACCGAACGGCCATGGTGGCGACGACTTTTCAGAACCTGAGGCTTGACCACCTGGGCGCAGCCCTCGCCCGATCCCTCGACGCCTGGTTCCTGTCCAAGGACGCCATCAAGGAAGACTTGGCCTCATCCCTCGGAAACCATTCCGCCCCATCGGAACTCGGCGGCATCGCCATGGACACCATCTGGTCCCTGGCCAAGGCATCCCCGACCGCCGTCGTCATCGACTCCTGGTGGTTCAAACCTCGCGACCTGAACTTTGCCCGTTCCGGCATCGAGCACACCGGCGCCCGCCACACCGTCGAGATCTGGTGCGACGTCCCCGCACCTATGGCCAAGGCGCGCTACACATCCCGCTAACGCTCACCCATCTACCAGGACCACCACCACCTGACCCGGGATTGGGACGACTGGGCCGCCCGAGCCACCCCACTCGGCCTGACTCCCATCCTCAGAGTCGACACCACCCAGCCGGTCGACCTCGCCGACCTCGCCCGGCAGATCAGGACCGTCACCGGTGCCGGCTGAAGCCGAACTCGACTCGAGGCGCCGGGAACGCCGTCCGCGATGTGCTTGGGACCTGTCGGCCGACGGGTGCAACATCGCTGCCGACCGGACTCGGGCCGGCGGCCACTGCCGGCGATGCCGGGTGCCGTTGCCGCCGTTGGGATTCCGATATGGATGGTGGCTATTGGAGTTCGCGGCCGGAGTCGTGGCCTGCGATGGCGCTGCGGCGGAGGAATTCCGCGATGAGCTGGAGTTGTTCGGTCGTGTAGTCGGCGCAGATGTCGTCCAGTGAGCTGTTCATGCCCGACAGTAGGTGGTAGAGCTCGCCGAGGCGGTCGGGGAGGGTGCGGACCACGACCGAGCGCCGGTCGGTGGCGGCGCGTTCGCGGACGATCCAGCCGCCGCGCTCCAGCCGGTCGAGGATGCCGGTGAGGGTGGCGGGGTGCAGTCCTGCGGCCCGGGCCAGGGCGGTGGGGCTGATGGGGCCCTGGCTGTTGATCACGTCGAGGCAGTCGACGTCGACGTCACGCAGTTCCAGGCGCACCCCGACCTGACGGTTGAGCATGGCCAGATTGCTGCGCAGCCCGCGCATCGCGCCCTTGATATCGACTGCGGCGCGCCGCCGCAGTCGGGCTTCTTCGCGATCTGCCGCCGCACTCACCACGCCTCCCATCGGTTCGTATGAGCTTCGTACTTTACGTCACCCGTAGTTGGTGCTGGATGGGCCTCGACCTGCGATCATGCCGACAAGTGGGTGATCCAGCTCACCTTGTAGTACGAAACTCGTAGCATCTACGCTATGAATTATATGAATTTCGTACAAAAGGTTGGAGTTCACGATGATCGTCATCATCGGTGCGACGGGAGTCGTCGGCCGCGAAACCGTCCAGCTCCTACTGGATTCCGGGCAGCAGGTGACCGCTGTCAGCCGGGACCCGCAGCGGGCGGCGTTGCCCGCGGATGTGCGCGTGGCCGGCGGGGATCCCTCGGACCCGCGCTCGCTGGGGCCGGTGTGGGACGGCGCGGAAGCGGTGCTGATCAGCCCGCGTGCGGCCGGAGCGGCGGCCGGTGACCTGCTGGCCGCGGCCGCCGGCGCGGGCGTGGGCCGCGCGGTGGTCATCTCCGCGCTGACGGTGCAGTACCCGGCGGGAGAACCGCGCTTCGCCGACGGATTCCGGGCCGCGGAACAGGCCGCGCGGGACTCCGGCCTGGAGTGGACGGCCTTGCGCTGCGCGGACTTCGACGCCAATGCGCTGGCCTGGGCCCCGCAGATTCGTGCCACCGGAACCGTCCGCGGTGCGTACGCCGCCGCGGCCACCTCGCCGATCCACCAGCGCGATATCGCCGCCGTGGCGGTTCGCGCGCTCACCGAATCCGGCCATGGCGGACGCGCTTACGTCCTCACGGGCCCGGAGTCACTCGACCAACGCGACAAGGTGCGCATCCTGGGCAAGGCCCTCGGCACCGACCTGTCGTTCGCCGAAGTCGCGCCGGACCAGGTGCGGGCCGCGCTGCTGGCCCAGGGCCTGCCGGAGGAGGTTCCGGCGCGGCTGCTCGGCTCGCTCGCCGACTATGCCCGCACCCCCGGCCCCACCACCGGCACCGTCGCGGAATTGCTGGGCCGGCCCGCGCTCACCTTCGCCCAGTGGGCCGACGAGAACACCTCCGCATTCCAGAACTGAAGGGATCCACCGATGTCCGTCGACTCCCCGTCGAATTCCGAACTCATCGACTTCACGCCGATGTATGCCACCCACAATGCTTTCCGCCGCGATCTGGAGCGCTTGCGCGAGGCCGCCGACGGCGGTCGGATGGACGCTCCCGGCGTGCGGGCCGGCTGGGCGAACTTCAAACGCCAACTCGACGTGCACCATTCGGTCGAGGACGCGGTGCTGTGGCCCGCGCTGCTCCGTGCGGTGGCCGGCCGCCCCATTGAACTCGCGCTCATCGCCGATATGGAGGCCGAGCACGCGCAGTTGGATCCGCTGCTCGCGAGCGTGGACGAGTCCATTGCGCGCCGAGACCCGAATCTCGGTGCGCGCGTTGTGGAGCTGACCGAAGTCCTCGGTAATCACATGCGGCACGAGGAGATTGCCGCCCTGCCGCTCATCCAGCGGGAACTGACGGCCGCGGACTGGGCAGCCTTCCGCTCCGCGATGGCCCGGCGTCAGGGCCCCTCCGGCGCGGCTGTCTACATCCCGTGGATCCTCGATGACGTCACCCCCGAGGAGCGCCGCGCGTTCCTGGCCGCCATGCCCGCCCCGGTCGGGATCCTGAATCGCATGGCGTTCCAGCCCCTTTACCGTCGCAGCCGCCTGTGGCGGTAGGGGTGCTCACGGGGTCGGGACGGCCAGCGGCAGGGCGGGCGGGAACGTCACCGGGACAGCGGCGGGTGCGCGGTGGAATGCGCTCGGCCGCCATTCGAGTTGGTCTGCGGGCATGGCCAATTCGATCTCGGGTAGCGCGTCCAGCAGTTGGTCCAGTGCCTCCTGCACGATGACCAGGGTCGCGGATTGGGCTGGGCACGACCGTGATCCAGCGCCCCACGCCAGATGCGAGCGGTTGCCGATGCGGTCGCCCGCCACCGCCGGATCGGAATTGCATCCGGTTGAGCTGATGATGACCGGGTGGTCGGCCGGCAGCCACACATTCTCGACCAGCTGCGGTTGCCGGGGATAGCGGGCGCAGGAGTTGGCCAGCGGCGGATTGACGAACAGCACCTCGTCGATCGCGTCCCGTACGGTCAGGGCACCGGCGAGCAGATCATCGTGGAACTGCTTGTCCGTCAACATCAACAGCACCGTGTTGACGATCAGATTCCAGGTGGGTTCGCTGCCGCGGGCATACAGGACCGCGAGCTGTGCCACGATCTCGGCGTCGTCGAGCCCGGCCGGGTGCGAGATGAGCCGCGAGATCACGTCCGTACCGGGTTCGCGCCGCTTGGCCGACACCGCCTCCAGCAGGTCTCCGGTCAGGCGCTGGTTGTAGCGGTCCGAGGTTTCCTCGTCGGGGGCGTCGCGCAGGACGGCCATCGCGTCGAACACCCGCTCGCCGACCTCCGTGGACAGGCCGAGCAGATTGTTGACCACCCGGACGGTCAGCGGCACCGCGAACTGGTCGAGCAGGTCGGCCTTTCCCGCACTGCAGAATTCGTTGATCAACGGCACCGCGGCGGCCTCGACCTCGCGCCGCAAGGTGAAGAGATCGACGGCGCGCAGTGTCTCGAGGTAGGCGGGCCGATAGCGTGTGCGGTGCTCCTCCTCCGCGCCGGAACCGATCGTCCCCCACTCCATGATCGGCAGGACGGGACAGTTCTCGGGGAGGCTCGACTCCCAGGCTCTCGGATCGGAGGGAAAGCGATCGGGGTCACTCAAAATACGCAGTGCCGCACGGTATCCGATCACCAGCGTCGCCGAAACTCCGGTTGCCACTTCGACCGGGACGAGGTGGCCGTGCTCGCGCCGCATCCGGTCGTACGCGGTGCGGGGGTCGGCGGTGAACTCGGGCGAATACAGCCTCATGCGGCCTCGAACATGTCAGTTACCAAGGTGTAGCTCCCATGGACGGATGAAATGCGACCAGTTCCACGACCCTCGGTGCAACGATCACACAGGATCGAGAACGGTCGGTATTGCTGCTGGAATGCTGGTGGCGCGTATCCACTTGCCGGGCAATCGGATACATCGATGCCGTCTTCAGTTCGCCAGCAGCACTCCAGTTTCGAGTCAATGATCAGCGTTCACTTCCCGGACACGTCCATCCGCGAGATATGTTTCGCTGGAACGTGTTTCGGTGATGCGGGAATCCTACCGCAATCCTCGATGAAGTCGCAGCGAACTCTGAGGTGGAGGGTTGCGTCCGTCATCGCCCCCGGTCACGGCCGCTGCCGCGGCCAATTGCCGAGGCGCGGGAACATGGAGTCCGATACCGGCTCGGCCACAACGGCTCAGACGTTCAGACCGATGTTGCAGCGCGTTCACCACTGTGTGAACTACGAACTCTCGCGGCCTCGACCGGTGCGCGGATCGGGGCCGCCGCCAGACGGCCGAGGGGCCGGGCTGGGCGGCAAAGGAGGGTTAGGCTCGGGATGTGCCGACTCTGTTGATCATTCATCACACGCCGTCGCCGTTCATGCAGGAGATGTTCGAGGCGGTGGTGGCGGGCGCCACGGATCCCGAGATCGAAGGGGTCGACGTCGTACGGCGGGCCGCCCTGGGCGTGACGGCGAGTGATGTGCTCGCGGCGGACGGGTACCTGCTGGGGACGCCCGCGAATCTCGGCTACATGAGCGGAGCGCTCAAGCACGCATTCGACACCTTCTATTACCCGTGCCTGGATTCGACCCGGGGCCGGCCCTATGGGCTGTATATCCACGGGAATCAAGGGACCGAGGGGGCCGAGCGGAGTGTCGAGAGCGCGACGACCGGACTCGGCTGGGAGAAAGCGGCCGCGCCGGTGATCGTGTTGGGGAAGCCGGAGAAGGCGGAGATCGAGCGCTGCTGGGAATTGGGGGCCACCATCGCCGCACAGTTGATGGGTTGAGCCCCCGATTTCTGGTGGCTGACACATTCGGCGGCTCGCCCGTCATACTCGAGGGGGCGTTCTCGGGGAACGTCACTTGGGAGTGTGGGAAGAGGTGACGGCCGCCGTGGAGGCGCAAGAGTCGGGGATACGCCGCATCGGGCTGGTCGAGGACCATGAGTCGGTGGCAATCGGGTTGTCGGCCATGCTGGCCCCGGAAGCCGATCTGGAGTTGGTGATCACGGCGGGGACGGTGGCGGAATTGCTGTCGGCGGGGCCGCGATTGGATCTGGTGGTGCTGGATCTGCGGCTCGCGGACGGGTCCTCGCCCGATGACAATGTGCGGGCGCTGCGCGCGCGGGGGATCGAGGTGCTGGTGTTCACCGGGGCGGACAATCCGTTCCTGGTGCGATCGGCCGCCCGGGCGGGCGTGCTGGGTGTGGTGCGCAAGTCCGAGGACATGCCGACGGTGGTCGCGGCGGTACGCCGGGCCGCGCACGGCGAACAGGTGGTGACCACCGACTGGGCCGCCGCCATCGACGGCGACCCGCAGCTGTCCGATGTCGGGCTGAGCCCGCGTCAGCAGCAGGTGCTGCAGCTGTATGCGTCGGGGGAGAAGGCCTCGCGGGTCGCCCGCATGACCGGCCTGTCCGAGCAGACCGTCAACGACTATCTGGGCCGCATCCGGCAGAAGTACGCCGACGCCGGCCGCCCGGCCCCCACCAAGACCGATCTGTACAAGCGGGCCGTCGAGGACGGGTGGCTGCCCGTTCCCGAGCGGAATCCGCGGACATGACGGCCTCGGGCACCCTCGAATCCCGGGCCGCACCCCGGCCGATGCCGTCCCTCGCGGCATTCACCCAGCGCCTGCGCGCCCGCCTCAGCATGCGGGAGGACCCGGCCACCGCAGCCTACGACCGCATCATGCGGCGGCTGGGCATCTCCATCGGCATCGCCGGCATCATCGTCGGCGGCGTCGAACTGCCGGAGGTGGCCGAACAGGGCCGCTACGCACCGGGCTGGTGGACGGTGACCGCGGTGGTGCTGGCCTTCGGCTGGTATCCGATCATCGCCGTGGTGTCGGCGGTGTCGGGTCCGCGGGCCATCCGCTTCGTCTGCGGCTGTGCGGCACTGAGTTTCCTGGGCGCCCTGGCCTCCATCCCGTTCGGGCTGGAGATTCACACTGTGGACGCCACCACGGTGTGGCCGTACCGGGTGACCGCGCTGGCGGTCACCGCGGCGGTGCTGGCCTGGTCCAGCCGGGTGACCGTGATCTATCTGCTCGCCGCCGCGACCTCGGCGGCGCTGGCCACCGTGTACACGCTCAGCTCGGTCACCCCGCAGCATGTGACCGAGAACTTCCTGCGCTCAGCGGGTTTGGCGGCCCTGTTCGTCTGGTGCGGCACCGCCGCCACCGGCGCCGCGGCCCGGGTCGACCGCGAATCCGCCATCACCAGCCGCCGCGCCGCCGCCCAGGCCGCCGCCCAATCCCGCGACCGGGAGCGTGCCCGCTTCGCCGCCCTCATCCACGACGCCGTGCTCTCCACCCTGCTCGAGGCGTCCCGGGCCGGCACCAAATCCGATGTGCTGCAACGCCAGGCCGAACGCACCCTGGAGCAGCTCGACGAATGCCGCGGCGCCCAGCGCGATCCCGACCTGCTCGACGCCCGCTCGGCGGTGCTGTTCCTGCGGGCCGCGGTGCAGGAGATCAATCCGAGCATCCGCTTCGCCACCCGCACCTGGCCCGGCTACGACGACCTGCGCATGCCCGTGCACTCGGCCAGCACCATTGCCGCCGCGCTCACCGAGGCGGTGCGAAACAGCCTGCGCCATGCCGCCGTTCCGGGCCGGGAGGTGCGCCGCACCGTCACCGCCACGGTCAGCGCGGGCAGCATTCGCATCGTCTTCAGCGATGACGGCGCGGGTTTCGACCTGGCCGCCGTCTCCGCCGACCGCCTCGGCATCTCCATGAGCATCCTGGGCCGCATGCGCCAGCTGGCCGGCGGCTCGGCGTTCGTGGAATCCCAGCCGGGCGAGGGCACCACCGTGACACTGGTATGGGGTGGCGATGGCTCACGCTGACAGCTCCGGCATCGACCTGGAACCCCGGTTCGGGCTGCGCGATCTGCTCGGGTTGCGCGGTAGCACCGCCTGGCTGTTCCTGCTCATCCTCGAGGCCGTCATCGCGCTGTACATGATGCGCAATTTCGGCCAGTCACCGCCGTGGGCGGCCTTCGCGAGTCTGGTGCTCATGCTCAGCGCGGGCGCGCTGGTCACCGCGATTCCGGTGGACCCGCTGCCGATTCCGGTGGCGTTGTACGCGGCCGCCGCACCGCCGGTCGCCACCGCCCTGACGGTCATGACCCCCACCCACGATCTGCCGAACGAGTCGGTGTGGTCGGCCTTCGCCTCGTCCTATGTCCTCGCGGTCCTGGTGCTGCGCGGGCGGATTCGCACCGCGTGGCTCGGCGTCATCGCCGTCGCGACGGTGCTGGTGGCCCTCGGCCTGGGCTCGCATCTGCAACCCGGCACCCTGGTCGGCTCGCTGGTCCCGGTCGGCACCGTCACCGCCATCTCGGTGTTCACCGCGGTCATGCGCCCCATGCAGCGGTCACTGCGGATCCTGCGCGAGGACGCCATGATGCGGGCCGCGGCCGAGGCCACCATGGCCGCCGCGGACAGTGAGCGCACGCGTCAGCTCGCCCGCCTGGACCGGGTGGCCCGGCCGATCCTGGAACGCATCGCGGACGGCGCGGAGCTGACCGCAGCCGAACGTGAGGAATGCCGGCTGCTGGAGGCCGAACTCCGCGACGGCCTGCGCGCACCGCAGCTGGTCACCGACGAGCTCAGCGGCGCGGCCCGGGGTGCGCGGGCGCGTGGCGTAGAGGTGGTGCTCCTCGACGACGGCGGTTTCGCGGGCGTCCCCGAATGGGTGCGCAAGCGCGTGATCGATGCCGCCACAAGGGAACTCGACGCCATCAACGCCGGCCGCATCACGGTCCGGGTGCTGCCGCTGGGCCGTCACGTACTGGCCACCGTGCTGGCGACGGCCCCCGACGAGGATCGCCGCACCGAGATCGACACCGACGGCAAGGTCACGACCATCACCGATTGATCGGTCAGGGGGCATCACCGATCTATCGGTCAGGGGGCATCGCAGCGGCCGGGGCCACCCCGCTTCATCTGGTCACGCAGCGCGGACTGAACGGTGGTCGACAGCCATGAGTTCAGCGACTGCCCGCTCTGCGCGGCCGCCTCCTCGGCACGAGCTTTGATCTGCTCGACCAGCCGCAACGTCACCCGGCTGATGTCACCGGTGACCTCGTCGAAGGTGGGGTGCTCCTCCTCGCCCGCGGTCTTGCGCACGTCGACGTGGGCGTCGGTCCCGTCGACCGACACGTGCACCGTGCGGTCGGGGAGGGTCGTGCTCACCTCGGCGGCCAGTTCCGAGAGCGCGGCCAGCAGGACCAGCCGGGCGGAGTTCTCGGTGGCGGCGGCCAGGGCGGCGGCCGTAGTCTGGGTTTTCTCATCGCCGAGTGCCGCGGCGGCAATCAGGTTCTCGCGCAGCTGGGCGGTGTATTTGTTGAGATCCATGACACCAGTGTGACGTCGTAATTGACGTCATTCAAGGAAACTTCTGACGCCAGAAGTGGTCGCTTGACGCGAATCACCATCGCGCCGGGCACGGTTCGGGTATAACGATGCAAATCCCGTTCCGGCGAGGCTGTAGCCTTCTGACTATGACGAACGGTGAATCGACGCGAACCGAGCTGCACGCGTCCGGCACAGTAGGTGTCGCGATGGTGACCCCCTTTACCGCCGAAGGCAAGCTCGACGTCGATGCCGGTGTCGCGCTGGCCGCCCGCCTGATCGACGGTGGCGTCGATCTGCTCGCCATCTCCGGCACCACCGGGGAATCGCCGACCACTACCGAGTCCGAGAAGTTCGATCTGCTGCACGCCGTCGTGGACGCTGTGGGCGACCGTGCCACCGTCATCGCGGGCGCCGGCACCTACGACACCGCGCACAGCATCGAACTGGCCCGCAACGCGCAGCGCGCGGGCGCGCACGGCCTGCTGGTCGTCACTCCGTACTACTCGCGTCCCAGCCAGGACGGCCTGTTCGCCCACTTCACCGCCGTCGCGGACGCGACCGACCTGCCGGTCACCCTCTACGACATTCCGCCGCGCTCAGTGGTTCCCATCGCCACCGACACCATTCGCCGGCTCGCCGAGCACCCGCGCATCGTCGCGGTCAAGGACGCCAAGGGCGACCTGGGCGCCGGCGCCGAGCTGATCGCGGAGACCGGTCTCTCCTTCTACTCCGGCGACGACGTGCTCAACCTGCCGTGGCTGTCGGTCGGCGCGACCGGATTCATCAGCGTCATCGGCCATCTCGTGCCGGACCGCCTGCGCGCGTTGATCGACGCCTACCGCGCCGGCGACGTGGCGCGGGCCCGGGAGATCAATGTGAGCATGGCCCCGCTGAACCGGGCGATGGCCCGCCTCGGCGGCGTCGCCATGACCAAGGGGTCGTTGCGCCTGCTCGGTGTCGAGACCGGGGAACCACGGTTGCCGCAACTCATGCCGACCCAGGATCAACTCGACGAACTCGCGATGGATCTGCGCGCGGCCGGGGTGATTGCATGACCGGCCCCGCTCGTCGCCCCCGCCGTACCGCCAGCCGCGCCGCCGGTGCGCCCGCCCCGGCTCCGGAGACTCCCGTGCAGCCCGCGCCGGCTCCGGCTCAGGCGGAACCCGCCGCGCAGGCGAGCACCGCTGCCGCGCCGCAGGAATCGGTGAAAGCCGCCGCCCCGCGCACGGAATCGGCTGCGGCCGAACCGGTTCGGGAGCGTGGCAGCCGTGGCGGCCGCGGCGGCGACCGCACCCGACGCGGCGGCAGCCGGTCCCGGCAGGGTGGCCGCGATCGCGAGCCGGCCCCGGCCCCGCGCGACCCGCACGCGATGGGCACCCCGCCCAAGGCGCCCAAGGGTGGCCTGCGGGTGTTCGCGCTCGGCGGCATCGGTGAAATCGGCCGCAACATGACCGTTTTCGAGTACGACGGCAAGCTGCTGATCGTCGACTGCGGTGTGCTGTTCCCGGAGGATCAGCAGCCCGGCGTCGACCTGATCCTGCCCGACTTCGGTCCGATCGAGAACCGCATGGACGATATCGCCGCGGTCATCCTCACCCACGGTCACGAGGATCACATCGGCGCGGTGCCGTTCCTGCTGCGCCTGCGGCGCGATATTCCGGTGATCGGCGCGAAGTTCACCCTCGCGCTGGTGGCGGCCAAGTGCCGCGAACATCGGTTGCAGCCCAACCTGATCGAGGTCACCGAGGGCGAGCGCACCCAGCACGGCGCGTTCGATTGCGAGTACTTCGCGGTCAACCACTCGATCCCGGACGCCATCGCGGTGGCCATCCGCACGCCCGCGGGCATCGCGCTGCACACCGGCGACATCAAGCTGGATCAGTTGCCGCTCGACGGCCGCCTCACCGACCTGGCCGGTTTCTCCCGCCTCGGCGACGAGGGCGTGGACCTGTTCCTGGTCGACTCCACCAATGCCGAGGTGCCGGGCTTCGTGACGCCCGAGCGCGAGATCGGCCCGGTGCTCGACAATGTGATCGGCAAGGCCAAGGGCCGGGTCATCGTGGCTTCCTTCGCTTCTCACGTGCACCGCATCCAGCAGGTGGTGGATGTCGCGCAGCGCTACGACCGCCGCGTGTGCTTCGTGGGCCGGTCCATGGTCCGCAATATGCAGATCGCGCAGGACCTCGGCTACCTGGACATTCCGGACGGCCTGGTGGTCGACCTGGATCAGGCCGCCAACCTGCCGGTGCACAAGCTGGTGCTGATCTCCACCGGCTCGCAGGGTGAACCGCTGTCGGCGCTGTCGCGCATGGCGCGCGGCGACCACCGCCAGATCAATATCCGCCCGGACGATCTGGTGGTGCTGGCCTCCTCGCTGATCCCCGGCAATGAGAACGCGGTCTTCGCGGTCGTGAACGGCCTGGCCCGTCTGGGCGCCACGGTCGTCACCCAGCAGAACGCGAAAGTCCATGTCTCCGGCCATGCTTCGGCGGGGGAGCTGCTCTACCTCTACAACGCGGTCCGCCCGACCAACGCCATGCCCGTGCACGGCGAGTGGCGGCACCTGCGCGCCAACGGCGCGCTCGCGGTGGCCACCGGCGTGCCCGAGGAGCGGGTCATCCTGGCCGAGAACGGCGTGGTGGTGGACCTGGTGGACGGCATCGCCTCCATCTCCGGCCGCGTCCCGGTCGGCCAGGTCTACGTGGACGGCCTCTCGGTCGGCGACGTCGGCGAGTCCACCCTCTCCGACCGTCTGGTCCTGGGCGAGGGCGGCTTCATCTCCATCAATGTCGCCGTCGACTCGGCCACCGGAAAGGCCGTCAGCACACCGGAGGTCAGTGGCCGCGGCTTCTCCGACGACCCGGAGGCGCTCTCCGGCGCTCAGGAACTCGTCGAGAACGAACTGCATCGCCTGGCGGTCGAAGGTGTCACCGACACCCACCGCATCGCCCAGTCCGTCCGCCGCGTGGTGGGCCGCTGGGTGGCCGAGACCTACCGCCGCCGCCCCATGATCGTCCCCACGGTCATCGGCGTCTGACCCGGCGAGCAACCGAAAACCCAACCGCCCGAGCAGCATTCCGCTGCTCGGGCGGTTTCGCTTGTCGCACGGCCGAATCCGCTGCGAATACAGCTCCGCCCCCGACGGTGCTGCTGTCGGGGGCGGCAAAACTGGGCGGGTCCCCGCCGGGGTTCCTCCACCTGGGGCGGGGGACTACAAGAGTTTCTACTACTTGTCCTGGCAGGCGGCCGAATCGAGCTTCGCGGCCTTGACGATGCTGCAGGCGTAGTTGTGGTCGATCTTCCAGTCGCTGCCGTCGGCGACGAAGGAGACCGTGGCGTTCTGGACCGGCTTGCCGTCGATGGTGACGTCGGCGTCGGCCTTGAGCTTGCCGTTCGCCGGGTCGCCGACGTTGGTGATCTTGATGGTGACCTTGTTGGCCTTGGCGGCGTCGACCAGCTTCTGGGCCAGCTGCGGGTCGAGGGCGGCGTCCTCGATCCAGTCGGTCTTGGTCTTGGAGTCGATGGACGGGTCGAACGCCTTGGTGACCTTGTCGTTCAGTTCCTGCACGCTCGGCTTGGGCAGATCCGCGACCGTGGTGGGGGCGGGGGCCGCGCCGGTGATCTTGCCGTCGCCCTCGGTGCTGCCGTCGAACTTGCCGGCCGGGGCGGCCGCGGAGGTGGTGGAGGCGGCCTTGGTGCTGTCATCGGACTTGCTGCAGGCGACAAGGCCGAAGGCCGAGGTGGCCAGCATCAGCGCAGCGGTCGCGCGAAAGATGGTGTGCTTCAACGAAATTCTCCCCGTTGTTGTGGAATGACGCCGTCGGATCAGAGCTCGTAGCCGGTGGTGCAGTTCCAGTGAATGATGGTGGCGTCGCCGGAGTTCCGGCCCAGCGCCTGGCTCTTGGCCGCGCTGCGCGAGGAGGCCGCGCCGAAGGTGTAGTAGCCGTCGCGCGACGAGTAGGCGATCGCGCCGCAGCCGTTCGCGAAGCGCGCCACGATGTGGCAGTCGGCCTGGGGGCACGAGCTCATGGCGGCATTCTGCGCCGAGGGGCTGTCGGAATAGTCGTAGGAGTAGCCGATATGACCCGTGGACGGAGACAGCGCGATGGCGCCGTAGTAGTAGTCCTGGTAGGCATTGGCGGGAGCCGCGGTCGCGGCCAGCAGGGAGCCGGCGGCCGCGACCATCACGGCTGCGCCGCTGACAATCTTCTTCAAAGTGTTGCCCTTCTTGTGCTTTCGGATCCACGACCCTATGGACCGAGGGATCAAGCTACCGATACGGAAAGGTTGACGCCAACCCGGATCTGTGTTTTGTGCGGTGTCCTCGAGTGGGGCGTCGCGGCCGGCCGCACTGGCACAACCGGAAGCCGCGATCACGATCGACTCTTGTCCTTATGAAGGACCGGGTGGTTCCCTTGACGCGGCCGTGCGCATTCGGACCTTCCCGACTAAGGTTCCCCTTATGACTTTGGCTCAACGGGAGCGCCAGGCCCTGGTTCAAGCGATGGCCGAAGCCGGCCCGGACGCGCCCACCCTGTGCGGCGACTGGACGGCCCGAGACCTGGCCGCGCACTTGGTCGTCCGGGAACGCCGCCCCGACGCCGCCCCCGGCATCCTGCTGAAGCCCTTCGCCTCCTATCTGGACAGCGTGCAGCGCAAGGTCACCCAGCGCCCGTTCGCCGACCTGCTCGACGAGGTGCGCAGCGGCCCGCCGTTGCTCCTGCGCCCGGTCGACTCGCTGATGAACACCACCGAGATGTTCGTCCACCACGAGGACGTCCGCCGTGCCGCGCCCGGCTGGGTGCCGCGCACGCTGTCCGCCGCCGATGAGAACCAGCTCTGGAAGGTGCTGACGGGCTTGGCGCGCATGGCATATCGCAAATCGCCGGTTACTGTCGCGCTCTCCACGCCCGACGGCCGCCGCACCGTCGCCCGCCAGGCCGGTGACCGCACCGTGGTGCTGGCCGGGCCGCCCTCGGAGCTGCTGCTGCATGCCTTCGGCCGCAATGCCGTTCGGCTCGAAGCCACCGGCGCCCCGGACGACGTGGCACTGGTGCACGCCCTCGACCGCAGCGTCTGACCCGTCCGCCGTCACGACCGCCCGCCCGGCGGGAGTGGCAGCGCGCCCACCGGTCATGAAACGATCACGCGTCGAGCGGTAGCTTGCGTCCTCGGCAGCGGCCCGTGTGTGATGAGGTGGTAGGCAATGTCTTGGCAACTGGCGGTTCTCGGACCGGTCGAGTTGACGGCCGATGGCGTGCCGATTCCGCCCATGCCGCCCAAACAGCAGGCGGCGCTTGCCATGCTGGCGTGCGCGCGCGGGCGCACGGTGTCGGTCGAGGAACTGGTGGACGGCATCTGGGGTGCTGAACGGCCGAGCTCGGCGGTGGGTGCGCTCCGGAATTACGCGTGGGCGCTGCGCAAGCATCTGGCCGTGCAGCAGTCCGTGTTGCTGTCGTCGGAAGCGCGCGGCTATCGCCTGGACGGACCGCTGCATCTGGATGTCGACCGCATCGACCGGTTGCGTGGCGAGGCGGCCGAGGCGCGCGCCGCCGGCTGCCTGGAGACCGCCGACGTCGCGCTGCGTGACGCGCTGGGCGCGTGGCGCGGTGATCCGCTGACCGGCGTGCCCGGGCCGTGGGCCGCGGCCGAACGCGCGCGGCTGCGGCGGCTGCACCGCGTCCTCACCGAGGATCTCCTCGAGCTCACCGTGCAGCGCGGCGACTTCTCGCACGCCATGGCCGAATTGGCCGCGCTCATCACCGGTGATCCGCACAGCGAGCGGCTGCGCGGGCTCATGATGACGGCCCTCTACAGGGCGGGCCGACGCACCGAGGCGCTCGAGGAATACCAGCGCATTCGCAGGCTGCTGGTGGCCGAGCAGGGCATCGAGCCGGGTCCGGCGTTGGCGGAGCTGCACCGCCAGATCCTGGCCGACGAGCTGCCCACCGTGGCAGCGGAGACCGCGCCGATCGCCGTCGTCGCGCCCAGGCCGGCCCAATTGCCACCCGACACAGCCGATTTCACGGGCCGTCATGATCTGGTGCGGGAGTTGTGCGCCGTGCTCGGCGCGACCCGGCCGATCGTGGCCGTCTCCGGGATGGGCGGGGTCGGCAAGACGGCGCTGGCTCTGCATGTGGCACACCGGATCCGGGACCTGTACCCGGACGGCCAGCTGTACGTGGATCTGTTCGGCGCGGGCGCGACGCCGGCCGAACCGGAGCACGTGCTCGGCGCGTTCCTGCGCGCACTGGGCGTGGCGCAGAAGGAGATTCCGGTCGGCGTTGCCGAGCGGGCCGCGCTGTTCCGGTCCGCCAGTAGCGGCCGCCGCCTGCTGATCGTGCTCGACAATGCCTGCGACGCAGCGCAAGTCGCGCCGCTGCTGCCGGGTGACTCCGGCTGCGCGGTGCTGGTGACGGCGCGCCGCCCGCTCACTGCCCTCCCCGGTGTGCGGTCCGCGGCGCTGACGGTGCTCGAACCCGAGGAGGCCGTCACCCTGTTCACCCGCATCGTCGGCGCCGTGCGAGTGGCGGCCGAACCCGAGGCGGTGCGCCGCATCGTGGAACTGTGCGGCCTGCTGCCCATGGCGGTGCGCATCGTGGCCGCGCGGGTGGCGGCCCGGCCGCAGTGGACAGTGGTCTCGGAGGCGGACAGGCTCGCGGCCGAACGCCATGACCTGGACCGCTTCCGGGCCGGGGACCTGGCGCTGACGGCCGCCTTCCACGCGGGCTACGAGCAACTGCCGCCGGACACGGCGCGCGCCTTCCGGCTGCTCGCCGTCGCCGATCTGCCCGAGCTCTCGCTGGCCGCCACCGCCGCCGTCCTCGACACCGTCGAATCGGTGGCCGAGGACCTGTGCGAGGAGCTGGTGGACCGCGGCATGCTGGAATCGGTCGGCCGGGGCCGCTATCACTATCACGATCTGATGCGCCTGTTCGCGCTCGGCCGTCCCGACCGCGAGCGCGAACTCGATGTCACCGCCCGCCTGCTCGACTACTACCTGGCCACCATGAAAACGGTTCTGCGCGTGCGGCATCCCGGTCTGCGGCTGCGTCTCGCGCCCACCGGGCACCCCGGCACCCGCCTCGGCGATCTGGACTCGACCCGCGACTTCCTCACCATCGAGCGCCGCAATCTGGCCGCCGTCTACCGGCTGGCGGTCGCGGGGACGCCCCGGCATCGGGTGCTGGCGGCGGACCTGGCGCTGACCGTCGCGGAGACGGGACTGGCCTGTGACGCCACCGTCGACCTGGTCAAGGTCCTCGAAGAGCTGGTGCAGGCCATCACCTCCGACGGTGACATCGTCGCCGCCCGCCGGGCCCGGCTGGCGCTGGTCTTCGCGCTGGCCGCGGAACTGGAAGAGCCGCACGGTGCGGCCGTGCACGTGCGCGGACTGCTCGCCGACGACGATCCGGATATCGATCCCTGGACCTCCGGCGCGATTCAGGGCTTCGCGGGCGTGCTCGCCCTGCACGACGGCGACCCGGCCCGCGCCACAACGCATTTCGCGACCGCCCTCACCTACTACCGACGCGCCGACAGCTCCGAGTGCGTCCGCGTCGCGTATTCGCTGCTCGCCCGGGCCTATTCGGCGGCCGGCCGCAACCGCGACTCCCTGGCCGCCGCGGCGCGGGCGGTGGTCGGCGACAACGAGTCCGGGGTGCGCCGCAATGTGGTGTGGGGCCTGACCGAGGCCGCCTGGATCCTCAGCAGCGAGGGCGACGCCGACCGCGGCGCCCGCCTTTTCGATGCCGCCCTGGTCACCGCCCGCCGCTTCGGCAACACCCGCTTCGAATCGGTGATCCACGCCCGCGCCGCGCGCGCCGACCTGGCCGCCGGCCGCTACGCCCAGGCCGCCGACCACGCCGAACGCGCCGAGGCCACCCGGATCTCGGCCGGCGGTGCCGCCCACACCCACAACCTGCTGGTCCGCTACACGGCCCTGCGCCGCCTGGGCCGCACCCTCGACGCCGCCGAGTGCTACCGCACCGCGAGCACCCAGATCCCTGACTTCGACACCGCTCTCACCACCTGGACCGCCTCCCCGCGACTCGCTGATCCGGCCACGCTGCAGGCCGTGGCCGTTTTCCGGCGCGCGAATGGGCCGCGGTACAGCCCGGGCGCGCCGTAGTGTGACCGGTGGTGTCGGGCCGCTTCGAGGCGGGTGATCCCGCCGTCGGCGCGGGTTTTTGGTTGTGAGCGCCACAGTTTCTGATTCGGGTGGGCCGGGTGTTGCGGATGGTCCGGGTGGTGCTGTTGCGGCTAGCCTGGGACGCATGGCAGGTAAGGCCCGCACCGGAACGTCACGTTCGCGAGCGGCGGCTACGCGGGGGCAGGCTCCTGCACAGGCCCGCGCGCGCAGCCCACGCACCCCCGCGAAGGGGCGCGGGGGAGCGGGACGGAAGGCGCCGGCGCGGCGGCCCGCTCCGCGGCGCGGGTCGAATACCGCACCGCTGGCGGTGGTTCGGCGGGGCGTCACCAGCGGCTGGACCATGATGGCGCGGGGGCTGGGCGCGACGACGCGGGCGGTCAGCCGGGCCGGGGAGATCGAGCACGGGCATCGGCGCGATGGGATCGCGCTGGGGCTGGTGGCTTTCGCCTTCGTGATCGCGGCGGCCGTGTGGATGTCGGCGGGCGGTCCGGTCGGGCACTGGGTGGATGCCGTGGTGCGCGCGGTGGCCGGATCCGCCTCGGCGGCACTGCCGTTCGTGGCGGTGGCCATCGCGGTGATTCTGATGCGGACCGAGCCGCAGCCGGAGATCCGGCCCCGGCTGGTGCTGGGCGGTCTGCTGGCCGGGCTGCCGGTGCTGGGTCTGTGGCATCTGGCGGCGGGTTCGCCGTCCGACGCGCACGGTCGCGCGCATGCCGCCGGATTCGTCGGCTATGTCGTGGGTGGTCCGCTGGGTGAGGGGCTGAGCGCCTTTCTGGCGGTGCCATTGCTCATGCTGGCCATCGGTTTCGGGCTGCTGCTGATCACCGGCACCCAGGTGCGGGATGTGCCCGCCCGGCTGCGGGAGATCTTCGGCACCGGCGCGGGCGGCGATGAATACGAGAGCTACTCCGAGGAACGCGGCCTCTACGACTCCGACAGTTATGACGCCGATGGCTTCCCGATGCACCGTCCCGAGGTGCGCAAGCGCCGCGGCCGCACCCCGTCGGAGAACTATCCGACCGACGAGTTCGCGGGTTCCGACGCGGTCACCGAGATCATCGGTGAGCCGCCACTGCAGGACGCCAAGGACATCGCCGCGCCGGAGGAGAAGCCGAAGCCCAAGCCGCGCAAGGCCGTCGCGAAGGTCGTCGACCAGACCCCGCCGCCGCCGGAGCCGCAGCAGCTGGAGTTCGTCACCGACCGCGAGGTGGACGGCGATTACACGCTGCCGTCGCTGTCGCTGCTCACCGACGGCGATCCGCCGAAGAAGCGCAGTGCGGCAAACGAATCCATGATCGAGGCCATCACCGAGGTGCTGGTGCAGTTCAAGATCGACGCCGCGGTCACCGGTTTCGTGCGCGGCCCGACGGTCACCCGCTACGAGGTGGAGCTGGGACCCGGCGTGAAGGTCGAGAAGATCACCGCCCTGGCCCGCAATATCGCCTACGCGGTGGCGACCGAGAATGTCCGTCTGCTGGCGCCGATTCCGGGCAAGTCGGCCGTCGGCATCGAGGTGCCGAACGCGGACCGCGAACTGGTGCGCCTGGCCGACGTGCTGAAGGCCTCGACCACCCGCAACGACCATCATCCGCTGGTGATCGGTCTGGGCAAGAACATCGAGGGCGAGTTCGTGGCGGCCAACCTGGCCAAGATGCCGCATCTGCTGGTGGCCGGCTCGACCGGTTCGGGTAAGTCCAGCTTCGTCAACTCCATGCTGGTCTCGCTGCTGTGCCGGGCCACCCCCGATGAGGTCCGCATGATCCTCATCGACCCCAAGATGGTGGAACTGACGCCCTACGAGGGCATTCCGCATCTGATCACCCCCATCATCACCCAGCCCAAGAAGGCCGCGGCGGCGCTGGCCTGGCTGGTGGAGGAGATGGAGCAGCGGTATCAGGACATGCAGGCCAACAAGGTCCGCCATATCGACGACTTCAACCGGAAGGTGAAGTCCGGCCAGATCACCGCGCCGCTGGGCAGCGAAAGGGTCTACCGCCCTTACCCGTACATCCTGGCCATCGTGGACGAGCTGGCAGACCTCATGATGACCGCGCCGCGTGATGTCGAGGACGCCATCGTCCGCATCACCCAGAAGGCCCGTGCCGCAGGCATTCACCTGGTGCTGGCCACCCAGCGGCCCTCGGTGGACGTGGTCACCGGTCTGATCAAGACGAATGTCCCGTCCCGCCTGGCCTTCGCGACCTCGTCGCTGACCGACTCGCGCGTCATCCTGGACCAGCCGGGCGCGGAGAAGCTCATCGGCATGGGTGACGGGCTGTTCCTGCCCATGGGGGCAAGCAAACCGACCCGTCTGCAGGGCGCGTTCATTTCCGACGAGGAGATCGCGGCCGTCGTCGACTTCGCCAAAACCCAGGCCGAACCCGACTACCAGGAGGGCGTCACCGCCGCCAAGGCCGGCGAGAAGAAGGACGTCGATCCCGACATCGGCGACGACCTCGACCTCCTCCTGCAGGCCATCGAACTGGTCGTCACCTCCCAATTCGGTTCCACCTCCATGCTGCAACGCAAACTCCGCGTCGGCTTCGCCAAGGCCGGCCGCCTCATGGACCTGATGGAAACCCGTGGCGTCGTAGGCCCGTCGGAAGGCTCCAAGGCCCGAGACGTCCTCATCAAACCCGACGAACTCGATGGCCTCCTCTGGACCATCCGAGGCGGCGACGGCGCGCCGCCCGCCTCGGATGACGCTGAGCCCGAGGGCCTTTAGCCGCTCACTCCCCGAGCACGAGGGCCTGGCGGATGGTGAGGCGGCCCTGCGTCCTCCGGGAACATTTGTCCAATCCACCGACACACCTCGGCCGGGATAGTGCACGTATGACTGTTTCCGGCAACAACTTACGCGCCGCCGCCGAGCTGATTCGGCCACTGCCGCGAATCACGGCACCCCCTGTCGGCCTTCATTGCGAAACGCGCACTGTGGGAAGGGAAGGCAAATGACCCAAGCCGAACTGACGGGTGTGCCCGAGACGGCGTTGTGGACGCTGCGCAACCGGGCCGAGGAGGCGCTGCGTCCGGATTCCGGTTACGCCGACGACGAGGCGGTCCGGCTCTACCGTGCACTGGCCGGGGAGGACTTCGAGCGATTCGGGCCACCCAGCCAGGTCCACCCGTTGCGCGCGATGGTGATCGACGAGATCATCGCCGGCTTCCTCGCCACCCGCCCCGGTGGGCCGGTGGTCGCACTCGGCGAGGGCCTGCAAACAACGTACTGGCGTCTGGGCGAACCCGCGGCCGCCTGGTTCTCCCTCGACCTGCCGGAAATGGTTGCCGCCCAGCAGCGACTGCTACCTCCGGCCCCGGCGATCACCCGCCTGGCCCGCTCGGTGCTCGACCGGTCCTGGCTCGACGAGGTGCCATCCGGCCCCGCGGTGGTCACCGCCGAAGGCCTGTTCATGTACCTCCCGCCCGCCGAGGTCCACCTGCTGATCGCGGACCTGGCCGGACACTTCCCCGGCGGCATCCTCCTCTACGACTCCATCCCGCGCGTATTCAGTGCGCTGACGATGAAGGGCAGGGTGCGCCTCAGCGACCGCTACATCGCCCCACCGATGCCGTCCAGCCAGTCCCTCCGTCAGGCGCGCCGGCTGCCCACTCGAATTCCGGGAGTCGTTGCGTCCGAGGACCTCATCCCGCCGCTCGGGCGGCGCCGATGGGCCTCGCCGCTGCTGCGCCGGGTCGCGAGTGCCCCGGTCGTGCGCGCGCTGCGGCCCTCACTCACCTTGCTCCGATTTTCGGAGTGAGCTTCTTGCGGGGGCTCGCGGGCGACGGTCGGGCGGATCTAGAACGTGTTCTATATTCGGAGGAACTGTTCCGCGAGCCCTCGGGAGTTCACTTCATGTACCAGTGGTCCGACGAAGACCTGATGTTCCGCGACGCGCTGCGCGGATTCATCGACAAGGAGATCAAGCCCAACGTCGAGCAGCTGGAAAGTGGTGCGCTGCCGCCCTTCGACACCATCCGCAAGCTGTACGCGACCTTCGGCCTGGACGAGCTCGCCCGGGAAGGGCTGGACAAGGCCTTCGCGCGGGAAGAGGGTGGCGCCGAGAACAAGCCGGGCAAGTCCGGCGGCGGGTTCAGCGGATCGGGCAGCATGGGCGTGATCCTGAACAGTGAGCTGGCCGGCATCAGCCTGGGCCTGGTGGCCTCGATGGGCGTGAGCCTCGGCCTCACCGTCGGCACCATTCGCAGCCGCGGCACCCTGGCACAGAAGAAGCGCTGGCTGCCCGAGCTGGTCACCTTCGAGAAGGTCGGCGCCTGGGCCATCACCGAACCCGATTCGGGCTCGGACGCGTTCGGCGGCATGAAGTCCTACGTCCGCCGCGACGGCGAGGACTACATCCTCAACGGCCGGAAGACCTTCATCACCAACGGCCCGTACGCGGACGTCACCGTCGTCTACGCCAAGCTGGACGAGGAGGACGGCACCGACCGCCGCGACCGCAAGGTGCTCACCTTCGTGCTCGACAAAGGCATGCCCGGCTTCACCCAGAGCGCCGCCTTCAAGAAGATGGGCATGAACTCCTCGCCCACCGGCGAACTGTTCTTCGACAATGTCCGCATCACCCCCGACCGGCTGCTCGGCGAAACCGAGAATCCGGCCAAGGGCGACGGAAAGGACAGTGCCAAGGAGTCTTTCGCCGCCGAGCGCATCGGCATCGCCTCGCTGGCGTTGGGCATCATCAACGAATGCCACCGGCTCAGCGTCGATTACGCGAAGTCGCGCAAGCTGTGGGGCAAGGAGATCGCCCAGTTCCAGCTCATCCAGCTCAAGCTGGCCGAGATGGAGATCGCGCGAATCAATGTGCAGAACATGGTGTTCAACGCCATCGAGCGCACCGCCGCGGGCGAGAAGGTCTCCCTCGCCGAGGCCTCGGCCATGAAGCTGTACTCCTCGCGCGCGGCCACCGAGGTCGCCATGGAGGCCGTGCAGCTCTTCGGCGGCAACGGCTACATGGCCGAGTACAAGGTGGAGCAGCTCGCCCGCGACGCCAAGTCGCTCATGATCTACGCGGGCAGCAACGAAATTCAGGTCACCCACATCGCCAAGGGCCTGCTCGGCGGGTAACCCCGCACTCAGGACAGCGGGCCCACCACGGATTCGGCGCCGGCCAGCAACTCGCCCGAGGCCGCCAGCTGCACGACCGCTTCGATCTCCGGTGCCAGGTAGCGGTCGGCGCCCGGTCCCTCGACCACCTCGCGAATCCGATCGCGGACCGCGGCGGTCGCGGGGGACGGTTCCAGCGGAGCCCGCAGATCCAGGGCGCGGGCCGCGGTGAGGGCCTCGATGGCCAGCACCCGGGTCAGGCCGTCGATGGCGCGGCGCAGTTTGCGAGCCGCGGACCAGCCCATCGACACATGGTCCTCCTGCATCGCCGAGGAGGGGATCGAGTCCACGCTCGCGGGCGCGGCCAGGCGCTTGAGCTCGGAGACGATCGCGGCCTGGGTGTACTGGGCGATCATGTGGCCGCTGTCGACGCCGGGATCGTCGGCCAGGAACGGCGGCAGGCCGTGGTTGCGGGCCCGGTCCAGGAAGCGGTCGGTGCGGCGCTCGCTGATGCTGGCCACATCGGCGACGACGATGGCCAGGAAGTCCAGCACGTAGGCCACGGGCGCGCCGTGGAAGTTGCCGTTGGACTCCACCCGGCCGTCGAGGGTGACCACCGGATTGTCCACGGCACTGGACAATTCGTAGGACGCGATCCGTTCGGCGTGCGCGAGGGTGTCGCGCGCGCCGCCCGCGACCTGCGGGGCACAGCGCAGCGAGTAGGCGTCCTGCACCACCGTGCAGTCGGGGGTCGCGTGGCTGGCCACGATGCCCGAACCCTGCAGCAGCCGAACCATGTTCGAGGCCGCGAGCGCCTGACCCGGCTGCGGGCGCAGGGCCTGCAGGTCGGCGGCGAACACCTTGTCGGTGCCCATCAGGCCCTCGACGCTCATCGACGCGGTCACGTCGGCCAGGCGGAAGAGCCGGTGCAGGTCGTGGCAGGCCAGCACGAGCATGCCGAGCATGCCGTCGGTGCCGTTGATCAGCGCCAGGCCCTCCTTCTCCGCGAACACCACCGGCTCGAGGCCGGCCGCGGCCAGCGCCTGCGCGGCGGGCATGAGCGTGCCCTCAGCGTCGCGGACCATGCCCTCACCCATCACCGCGAGGGCGACGTGCGACAGGGGAGCCAGGTCGCCGGAACAACCGAGGCTGCCGTACTCGTGCACGACCGGCGTGATCCCCGCCGACAGCAGCGCGGCGTACGCCTGGGCGACCTCCACGCGCACGCCGGTCCGGCCGGTCGCCAGCGTGGACAGCCGCAGCAGCATGAGGGCACGGATCACCTCACGCTCGACCTCGGGTCCCGAACCGGCCGCGTGCGAGCGAACCAGGCTGCGCTGCAACTGAGTTCGCAGTTCCAGCGGAATGTGCCGGGTGGCCAGGGCGCCGAAACCGGTCGATACGCCATAGACCGGCTTCGGGTCGGCCGCCAGCGCCTCGATCCGGGCGCGGCTCGCCGTGATCACGGTGAGCGCGTCCTCCGACAGCCGCACGGTGGCATTGCCACGGGCGACCCGGACCACGTCCTCGGGGGTGAGGGCGCCGACGCCGACGACGACTTCGGTGTCGGATGCCGCCGCGGCGTGCTGCTCGGAAAGCCGGAGGGTGTTCGCGTTCATCGTGTTGTCGTCCAATCCAATCTGCGGTCAGGGAAGAGTTCTGCGCTCAGGAAGAGCTGTGCGGTCAGGGAAGAGCGATTTCGGGCGCCGGGTCCGTGAGGGCCACCGGTGCGGGTTGCGTTGCGGGCCGGACCCACAGCCGGTAGGCCGCGGCGAGCAGAACCAGCCACACGGCTCCGACGATGAGCGCCACCCGGGTGTCGGCGTCGAAGGCGAGCAGGACGATCACGAACGCCAGGCCCGCGATGGCGAAGATCGGCAGGTAGGGCCACAGCGGCACCGGGAACTTCACCGCGGCAGCCTCTTCCGCGCTCATCTGCCGGCGCGAGCGGAAGTGGGACACCAGGATCATCAGCCAGACGAAGACCGTGGCGAAGGTGGCGATGGAGGCGATGACCACGAAGACCCGGTCCGGGATCAGGTAGTTGAGCACCACGCCGACCAGCAGGGCCGACACCATGATCACGACGGTCATCCACGGCACACCGTTGCGGGAGACCCGCCGCATCACGGCCGGGGCCTGCCCGCGCAGGGCCATGCCGTACATCATCCGGCCCGCGCCGAAGATATTGCTGTTGATGGCCGACAGCGCGGCCGTGATCACCACGACGTTCAGCACGGTCGCCGCCGACCCCAGCCCCAGGCTCTTGAAGATCTGCACGAACGGGCTGCCCTCGTCGCCGATCTGGTTCCACGGCGTGACGGCCATGATCACGGTCAGGGTCAGGACGTAGAACAACATGATCCGTGCGGGGACAGTATTGATAGCCCGCGGAATCGTCCGCTCGGGATTCTCCGCCTCGCCCGCGGTGACGCCGATGATCTCCGAACCGCCGAACGCGAACATGACGATCGCGAAGCACCCGAGGAAGCCGCCCACGCCATTGGCGAAGAATCCGCCTTCGGCGTGCAGGTTGGACAGGCCGGTGCTGGTGTCATGGATGCCGAATCCCCAGATCAGCACGGCGGTTCCGCCCGCGATCATGGCGATGATCGCGACCACCTTGATCAGGCTGAACCAGAACTCGAGCTCGCCGAACACCTTGACGTTGAGCAGGTTGATCGCGCCGATGAAGAAGACGATCGCCAGCACCCAGATCCACCGGGGGACATCCGGGAACCAGAACCCCATGTAGACACCGAAGGCGGTGGTGTCGGCCAGCAGCACGATGACCATCTCGAAGATGTAGGTCCAGCCGGTCATGAACCCGGCCAATGGACCGATGTGCTGGCTGGCGTACTCACCGAACGATCCGGACACCGGGTTGCGGACCGCCATTTCGCCCAGCGCCCGCAGCACGATGAAGATCACGGCGCCGCCGATCAGGTAGGCCAGCAGCACCGAAGGGCCGGCCTGTTTGATCGCCTCGGCCGACCCGTAGAACAGGCCGGTGCCGATCGCCGAACCCAGTGCGATGAATCGGATGTGGCGAGCGGTGAGACCCCGGGTCAGGGTCGAGGAGATGTCTTTCACGGATCGGACTCCCTGGTGTTGTTCATAACGCAGCCCGACAGGGATTGTGAGTGCGTTCACATATGTATAGGGCTGTCTATACAACTGTGTCAAGAGTGGGTAGTTACACAACGGCAACTAATGTAGTTGGCCGTCGCACCGAGTCACGATCCGGTGGATCAGCCGAGCGGCGGTGCGCGCGGTCCGGTGGTCGATATCGAGCTCCGGATTCAGCTCCGCCACATCCAGCAGCGCCAGCTTGCCGCTGCCCGCGACCAGGTCACACACCCGCTCGATCACCTCGAGCGGCACGCCGTACGCGGCCGGAGCACTGACCCCGGGCGCGACCGGTGCGGGGAGGACATCCAGGTCAATGGTCAGATACACGACATCGACGGTGGCCAGGAACTCTTCGACGAAACCCCGCACCCCGGGCATATCCGCCACGGTGCAGTCCTCGTCGAGCCGATAGCGCACTCCCAGCGTCGCGGCGGTGTCGAACAGTGCCACGGTGTTGCTCGGCTGCGAGATGCCGAGCACCGCATAGTTGAGCACCCGCCCGGCTGCCGCCTCATCCTCGGCCATCTGCCGGAACGGGGTCCCGGAACTGGGCGTCGGGTCGGCACGCAGATCGAAATGGGCATCGAGGTTGAGCACGCCCAGTCGCGCCCCGGCCGCGACCGCGGCCCCGGCGGCGATGCCGAGATAGCTGGCGTAGGCCACCTCGTGCCCACCGCCGAGCACCGTCACGAAATGCCCGCCGTCGAGCAATTCGGTCACCACCGCGCCCAATCGCCGCTGACCGGATTCGAGATCCCCGTCCTCGACCGCGACGTCACCGGCGTCCATGACGCGTGCCGGGCCGGGTAGCGCCATGGACGACAGTGCCTGCCGCAGGGCGGCCGGGCCGGCGGCAGCTCCGGTCCGCCCCTTGTTGCGGCGGACCCCCTCATCGCTGCGGAATCCGACCAGAACGCTTGCCCCGGGCGGGGTTTCGGGGGTGAACGGGGATATCGCGCTGTGCCAGCGCAGATGTGCCGGGCCCGGGCCGTCGTCGCGACCGGACCAGGGGGCGGGCGGATGATCGACAGCGGTCACAGCCGGTGCCCGTCCTTCCAGATCTCGCGCACCAGCGCGACTCCCGGCCGGTATGCCAGATACAGGTGCGAGGGTGCGTCCAGTGCGATCAGATCGGCCCGTGCGCCGACCCGGATGTGCCCGATATCGTTGCGCCGCAATGCCGCTGCGCCGCCGGCGGTCGCCGCCCACACGGCTTCGTCGGGGCTCATGTGCATTTCGCGCACGGCCAGTGCGATGCAGAACGGGATGCTCGTGGTGTAGCAGGTGCCCGGATTGCAGTCGGCGGCCAGCGCGACGGTCACGCCCGCGTCGAGCAGGGCTCGTGCGTCGGGATATTTGTTGCGCGTGGAGAAGTCGGCTCCCGGCAGCAGGGTGGCGACCGTGCTGCTCGCCGCCAGCGCCTCGATGTCCTCGCCGGTGGTGTAGGTGACGTGATCGACCGAGGCCGCGCCCAGCTCCGCCGCCAGCTGGACACCGGCGCCGTAGCTGAGCTGGTTGCCGTGCACTCGCGGCGTGAGCCCGGCCGCGATACCGGCCTCGAGCACGGCACGCGACTGGTCGGCGTCGAAGGCGCCCTCCTCGCAGAAGACGTCGATCCAGCCGGCGTGCGAAGCGCACGCGGGAATCATCTCGTCGATGACCAGCCGCACGTAATCGTCGGTGCGACCGGCGAATTCCGGCGGCGTGACATGCGCTGCCAGCAGGGTCGTCTCCGACGTGTGCCGGGCGGCGATCTCGAGGCTCCGCAACTCGTCGGCAACGGTCTGCCCGTAGCCCGACTTCGTTTCGATCGTGGTGGTTCCGGTCCGCAGGGCCTCGGCGACCAGCCGCGCGACATTGGCGCTCAGCGTCGAGTCGGTGGCCGCCCGGGTCGCGGCGATGGTCGTCCGGATGCCGCCCGCGCTGTACGGTGCGCCCGTCATGCGGGCCGCGAATTCCTCCGACCGCTCACCGCCGAACACCAGATGCGCATGGCTGTCGACGAATCCGGGCAGGGCGGCGCGGCCTTCCAGGTCCACCCGGGTGCCGGCGCTGCCCTCGGGCAGATGCGTCCGCGGGCCGACCCACTGGATCAGGCCGTTGCCGAGCACTACCGCCGCATCCCGGATCACGCCGAGCGGGCCCGCGCCGATCTCGGGATCATTGGTCATCAGGGCGCCGATATTGTCGATGACCGTCCACTGCCCGGATTCGTTGTGCATGTGAGTTCAGTTCTCCTGCATCGGGATTCGGACGCCGCGCGTGGCGGCGACATCGGCCGCGTGCTGGTAGCCGGCGTCGACGTGGCGGATCACGCCCATGGCGGGATCGTTGGACAGCACCCGCTCGAGCTTGCGGGCGGCCAGTTCGGTGCCGTCGGCGATGCACACCTGCCCGGCGTGGATGGAACGGCCCATGCCCACTCCGCCGCCGTGGTGGATCGACACCCATGATGCCCCGGACGCGGTGTTGACCAGGGCATTGAGCAGCGGCCAGTCGGCGATGGCGTCGGAGCCGTCGGCCATGGCCTCGGTCTCGCGATAGGGGGAGGCGACGGAACCGGAGTCCAGGTGGTCGCGGCCGATGGCGACCGGCGCCGACAGCTCCCCGGAGGCGACCATCTCGTTGAACTTGAGTCCCGCCCGGTGGCGTTCGCCGTAGCCGAGCCAGCAGATGCGGGCGGGCAGGCCCTCGAAGTGGACCTTCTCCCCGGCCATGGTGATCCACCGCTCGAGGTGCTCGTTCTCCGGGAACAGCTCGAGGATGGCCTGGTCGGTGGCGGCGATGTCCTTCGGGTCGCCGGACAGGGCAGCCCAGCGGAACGGGCCCAGGCCCTCTTCGAACAGCGGCCGGATGTAGGCGGGCACGAATCCCGGGAATTCGAAGGCCCGCTCGTAGCCGCCCTTGCGCGCCTCGTCGCGGATGGAGTTGCCGTAGTCGAACACCTCGGCGCCGGCGTCCTGGAAGCCGACCATGGCCTCGACGTGGGCGGCCATGGACTTGCGGGCCTCGGTGGTGAACCAGGCGGGATCCTCGGCGGCGCGGCGGTGCCAGTCGGCCACGTCGACGCCGATCGGCAGGTAGGAGAGCGGGTCGTGGGCCGAGGTCTGGTCGGTGACGATGTCGATCGGCGCGCCCATGGCGAGCAGGCGCGGGAAGATCTCCGCGGCATTGCCGACCACGCCGATGGACAGCGGTTCCCGCGCGTCGCGCTTCTGGATGGCCAGTTCCAGTGCGGCTTCGAGGTTTTCGGCCTTGGTGTCGAGGTAGCCGTGCGCGATGCGGCGATCGATGCGGGTGACGTCGACGTCGACGCACAGCGCCACGCCGTCGTTCATGGTCACCGCGAGCGGCTGCGCGCCGCCCATGCCGCCGACGCCGGCGGTCAGGGTGATGGTGCCGGCGAGAGTGCCGCCGAATCGCTTGCGCGCCACCGCGCCGAAGGTCTCGTAGGTGCCCTGGAGGATGCCCTGGCTGCCGATGTAGATCCACGAGCCCGCGGTCATCTGGCCGTACATCATGAGGCCCTCGGCCTCGAGCTTGCGGAACTGCTCCCAGTTGGCCCAGTCGCCGACGAGGTTGGAGTTGGCCAGCAGGACGCGCGGCGCCCATTCGCTGGTGCGCATCACGCCGACCGGCTTGCCGGACTGAACCAGCAGCGTCTCATCGTCTTTCAGGGTGGTCAGCGTGCGCACGATGGCGTCGTAGGCATCCCAGCTGCGGGCGGCGCGGCCGGTTCCGCCGTAGACGACCAGATCGTCGGGACGCTCGGCGACCTCGGGGTCGAGGTTGTTCATCAGCATGCGCAGGGCGCCCTCCTGCTGCCAGCCGAGGCAGTTCAGTTCGGTGCCGCGCGGCGCACGGACCGGGCGGGGGCCGGACGTGGGGTTGGTGGTCATCGGGACTCCTGTGTATGGGCTGATCGTGACGCCCATAACACCCCGGATTCGATGCCTGGAACAGCGTCGGCGCGAGAGATTCTCGGATCCGAGACACCTGACCGCTGCGGGGCGCCGCCGGAGCGCCGATACACTTGGGCCCGAACGGGCGGGTGTCCACCGATGGGCAGGATGTGGAACAGGTGACGAATGTGGCGATGGACGAGGTGGATATCGCGTCGCTGTATCGGGCTCGCGGCCGTGGAGCAGCCCCGGCGTATCAGCGCGTCAAGGATCTGATCACCGAGCAGATCGTCTCGGGGCGCTGGCGGGAGGGCGAGCTGCTGCCGTCGGAGAATCAGCTGGTCGGTGCACTGGGACTGTCGCGCATGACGATCAATCGCGCGCTGCGGGAGCTGAGCGCCGACGGTCTGGTGGTCCGGCTGACCGGTGTCGGCACGTTCGTGGCCGAGCGGAAGGTCAGTTCGGCGCTGGTCGAGGTGCGCAATATCGCCGACGAGATCGGGGACCGGGGACACCGGCATCGGGCCGAGGTGGTGTCGCTGGAGCGGCGCCCGGCGGATTCGGTGATCGCGCAGGATCTCGGCATCGCCGAGGGCAGCCCCGTATTCCATTCGAAGCTGGTGCATTTCGAGGACGGGCTGCCCATCCAGCTCGAGGATCGCTTCGTGAATCCCGAGTTCGCGCCGCGCTACCTGGAACAGGACTTCACGACCACGACACCCAACACCTACCTGGTGTCGGTGGCTCCGCTCGGTCGTGGCGAGCATGTGGTGGAGGCGGTGCTGCCGACTCCCGACGAGTGCGCCCTGCTCGGGCTCACCGAGTCGGAGCCGTGTCTGCTGATCCGCCGTCGTACGTGGTCGGAGGATCGGCTGGTCAGTTCGGCGCGGCTGCTGCATCCCGGTTCCCGCTACCGGCTCGCGGGAACCTTCGACGCGCAGACTTCCTGAGGTAATTACCCCGTGCGGACCAGGCCGCGGATCTGACGCACCGCCACGGACATGGCGGCCACGTCGGCGGCCGGGCTCTCGAGGATTTCGGTGAGGGTGGAGCTGGTCCGGTGGATGCGGGTGGCGTTGCGGGTCGCCCACCGGGCGATGGTGTCGGCGGGCGGCTCGGCGGGATCGGGCCGGTCCGCCAGCAGCGCCAGGCACAGCAGGCGCAGGGATCCGTAGAGGTCGTCGCGCAGGGCCAGGCGGGCCATCGAACCCCAGCGGTCCTCGGTGGACAGTCGCGAAACCGATTGCAGCAGGCGCACTGTGCCCAGCTGCTGGCTCAGCGCGTAGTACAGCCCGGCCACGTCGGCCACCTCGTGACCGCCCGCGTCGGCGACCTCGATGATGTCGAGCAACCCGAACTGGTCGAGCAGCAGGTGCACCCGGGCGGCCAGCTCGTGCGGCACCCCGGCGTCGATCGAGTCGGCGATGCGGCCGTGCAGGTCTGCCAGTTCACGGTCGCGCAGCCATTCCGGGACCAGGTGGGCGTGTGCCGCCAGTCGCGGGGCGAATCTGCCGGTCTCGGTGGCGATGTCGAGTGGCTGCGGGCGGTTGGCCAGCAGCCAGCGCACCGCCCGGTCGAGCACCCGCTGCGTGGCGCGGACGAGCCCATTGGTGACCGCCGCCGGCAGTCCGCCGGCGGCGATGTCGTCCCAGAGGCGGTGTAGCCCGAAGATGCGGGTGGCGACGAGATAGGCGCGCACCACGTCCGGCCCGCCGGCCGCGGAGTCCTCGGCCAGCCGGAAGACGACACTGATTCCGCCGTGGTCGATCACATCGTTGGCGAGCTGCGTCGCCACGATTTCGCGGTGCAGCGGGTGCTCGGACACGCTGTCGCCGAAGCGTTCTCGCAGTGAGGCGGGGAAGTAGGCGAGCAGATGATCGTGCATCGCGGCGTCGTCGGGCAGGTCGCCGGCGAGCAGTTCGTCCTTGACCGCGAGTTTGGCGTGCGCCAGCAGGGTCGCCAGTTCCGGGGAGGTCAGACCGCGCCCGCTGTCGGCGCGCCGGGTGAGCTCGTTCTCGTCGGGCAGCGCCTCCAGGGCCCGGACCAGTCCGCGCCGGGCCTCCAGCTGCGCGATCATGCGGGCGTGCACGCCGATGCGGGCAGCCGCGTCGGCCCGGCTCACGCCCAGGACCCGGTTCTGGGAACGATTGTCCCGCAGGACGATCCGGCCGACCTCGGCGGTCATGTCGGCCAGCAGGCGGTCACGTTCGGCCCGGTCGACCCGGCCCGCGGACATCATGCCGTCCAGCAGAATCTTGATGTTCACTTCGTGGTCGGAGCAGTCGACCCCGGCCGAGTTGTCCAGGGCGTCGGTGTTGATTCTGCCTCCGCCGCAGGCGTATTCGATGCGGCCGCGCGCGGTGAATCCGAGGTTGCCGCCCTCGCCGACCACGGTGGCCCGCACGTCGGCGGCGTTCACCCGCACGCCGTCATTGGCCTTGTCGCCGACGTCGGCGTGTGATTCGGTGGCGGCCTTGACGTAGGTACCCACGCCGCCGTTCCACAGCAGGTCGACGGGTGCGCGCAGGATCGCGCGGATGACCTCGTTCGGTGGCGCCGCCGTGACCGACTCCGGAAGCCCCAGTGCGGCACGGACTTCGGGACTCAGGGGCACCGTTTTCGCCGATCTCGGCCACACCCCGCCGCCGGCACTGATGAGGGTGGGATCGTAGTCCGCCCAGGACGAGCGGGGTAGTTCGAACAGTCGCCGGCGTTCGGCGTAGGAGACCGCTGCCCGCGGCCGCGGGTCGAGGAAGATGTGCCGGTGGTCGAACGCGGCGACCAGCCTGATGCGCTCGCTGAGCAGCATGCCGTTGCCGAAGACATCGCCGCTCATATCGCCGATCCCGGCCACCGTGAAGTCGGCGGTGCTGGTGTCGCGGCCCATTTCGTGGAAGTGGCGTTCGACGCTCTCCCACGCGCCGCGGGCGGTGATGCCCATCGCCTTGTGGTCGTAGCCGACCGATCCGCCCGAGGCGAACGCGTCGCCGAGCCAGAAGCCGTAGCCCGCCGCGACCTCGTTGGCGATGTCGGAGAAGGTCGCGGTGCCCTTGTCCGCGGCCACCACCAGGTAGGTGTCGTCGCCGTCGTGGCGGACGACGTCTCGGGCCGGGAGCACGGCTCCCGTGGCCGCGTCGATATTGTCGGTGACGTCGAGCAGTCCGGCGATGAACTGCCGGTAGCAGGCGATGCCCTCGGCCAGGTGGGCGGCGCGGTCGGCCGCGTCGTCGCCGGTGGGCCGCGGGGGTTGCCTGACGACGAATCCGCCCTTGGCGCCGACCGGCACGATGACGGCGTTCTTCACCGCCTGCGCCTTGACCAGTCCGAGGACCTCGGTGCGCAGGTCCTCCTTGCGGTCCGACCAGCGCAGGCCGCCGCGCGCCACGGCGCCGAACCGCAGATGCACGCCCTCGACCCGGGGCGAGTAGACGAAGATCTCGAATCGTGGCCTGGGATGGGGGAGTTCGTCGATTCGCTGCGGGTCCAGCTTGATCGACAGTGCCGTCGCCTTGCCGTCGCGCACGAAGTAATTGGTGCGCAGCGTGTTTCGCACCAGCGTGGTGAGGGCGCGCAGAATGCGGTCCGCTTCGAGCCCGACGACCCGGCCGATGGCGTCGTTCAGCCGGTCGGTCACGCCGGCCTCGGCGGCTGCGGTGTTCCCGTCCGGCGCGAACCGCGCGTGGAACAGGTCGGTCAGCAGCCGCGCGGATTCGGGATGTGCGGCAAGGACTTCCGCGATCCGTTCCGGGCTGTACGGGAATCCGCTCTGCCGCAGGTACTTCGCGTACGCCCGCAGTACCGACACCGGACGCCAGGCCAATCCCGCGCCCAGCACCAGGCGGTTGAAGGTGTCGCTCTCGGCGTCGCCCCGCCAGGCGGCGGCGAAGGCTTCGGTGAAGCGGGCGTGCGTGCCGTCGTCGGGTGCCGGTTCGCTGTCGAATGCCAGGCCGAAGTCGTATATCCAGCATTGGTTTCCGGCCGAATCGTCGACCGGGTAGGTGCGTTCGTCCAGGACTTCCACGCCGAGGGACTGGATGACCGGCAGGATGCGGCTGAGCGAGACGGCCGCGCCGGCGATGTAGAGCGTGAGCCGTAACCGTCCGCGCGCCCGTCCGGTGGGTGGGTGCAGGGCCACGTCGTACGAGCCGGGGTGCAGCGTTTCGATGCGGGCGATGTCGGCGGCGGCCCGGGCGGGGTCGAAATCGTGTTTGTACCACTCGGGCAGGGACCGGGAGTACGCCTTCGCCAGGGTGTGGTCTGCCAGCTGTGCGTAGAGGTCGTCGTCCCAGTCCTGCGTCATTGTCGGAAATCTCCCCGTTGCGGCGGTTGTATATACAACAACATACAACTGCTGTGAGGGGCCTCACAAGCAGGGGAGCCGGGTCACCGCGCTACCGGTGCCTGTCCCGCGATTCGCGAGGTCAGGCGCTCCGCACCCCACCGCAGGGCCTGGCCCACCACCTCCGGCTCGGGATAGGACAACGTGCGCCACGTGGTGCTGAGGGCCGCGACCGGACGGCTGTTGTGGTCGAACACCGCCGTGCCGACCGACCGCAGGCCCGCCGTCACCAGTTCCACCTCCTCGGCCCAGCCGCGGGCGCGGATCTGTTCCAGGTCCCGGCGCAGCTCGGTCAAGGTCCGGGGCCCGCGCCCGGTGCGGGTGATGAAGTCGGAACGCTTGGCGTACAAGGCTTTTACCTGGGCATCGGGCAGCGAGGCGAGAATCGCCCGCCCGTTCGCGGTCAGATGCGACGGCAGCCGAACCCCGATATCGGTGATCAGCGAGACCTCCGCGGCCGGACCGGAGCCGGGGCGTTCCTTGAGCAGGTAGACGGTCTCGTTGCCGTGCAGGATGCCCAGATGCACGGCCTGCCCGAGCTGCCTGGCCAGCTGGTGCAGAATCGGCTGAGCCAGCCGTTCCAGCGGTTCGTGGCGCAGGTAGGCCGAGCCGATCTCGAAGGACGTCACGCCCAGCCCGTAGGCCTGTTCGCCCGGCACGTACACCACGAATCCGCGGTCCACCAGCACCGACAGGATGTGGTAGACCGACGAGCGCGGCAGCCCCAGATCGCGGGCGAGTGCCGCGGCCCGGACCGGGCCCGGACCCTGGGCCAGTCGGACGAGGATGTCGAGCGCCCGACCGACCGCCGGCGACGTGGTCGAAACCGAAGATGGGGCCATGCCCCGGATTCTGCCAGCGACGCGGAATCGGCAGTGGCGACGGCGAAGTGGGTCTCGGGCAATCCGTTCCGATCGCAACAGTGAAGCGTTATCGTTTCTCATTGCTCACGCTGTCGTGAGCGATACGTGAGGAGCACAACCATGAAGAATTCCCGCCGAGCCGGAATCGGCGCGACGACGTTCGGCGCCGCGGCTGCCGTCGCCGCCCTGACCGCCCCCGATGCGAGCGCGCTGGTCACCGGAATCACGGTCAGCGGCAGCCAGGTCTGCGTCAACCAGGCCACCACCGTCACCGTCGCCGTCACCGCGACCTCGTTCCTGTTCGACGTGTCGCTGACCGACAATGACACCCAGGTCGGCAACTCCAAGGTGTCCAACAGCCAGGCCACCTTCAGCTGGACGCCCACCACCACCGGTTCCCACACGCTCAAGGCGACGCAGGAGGTGGTCAGCACCAAGACCACCACCGTCAACGTCGTCGACTGCACCCCGTCGGGTGGCGGCTCCGGCTCCTCGGCGTCCAACCCCCTCGCGGGACTCCTCAGCAGCCTCTCGGCCCAGTGAGCCGGTAGCGCGATCCAGGCGAAAGCCGCTGCCGGGCAGTGGCTTTCGCCTCGCGATGCGATCTCAGATTCCGTTGAACCCGGCCAGGATGTCGAACGCGCGTTCCGCGGTCTGCCGCTCCAGCTCGATCTCCGCGGCCGTCGCCGTCGTCAGCGCGGGGTTCGCGAGGGCGAGTCCGTTGGCGAAGATCGTCACATTGGCCCCGAGGTCGGCGGCGACCAGCAGCGGCTTGGTGGCGACTCCCTGGCCCAGCACCTGATCGAGTCCTTCGCCGAAGAAGTAGAACCGCCACAGCGGGCCCATGTTCGCCCGGTAGATCCGGTCGGTCCGCTCGGTGATGACATCGCCGGTCTGGGCGATGCCGGCCACGATCTTGAAGTAGTCCCCGGCGTCGGCAGGTGTCGATCCGGCCTCGGCGACCGCCCGTGGCAGATCGACGATCAGATGCGCGTTGTAGCCGGCGAGCGCGACCCGGCCGGGTGAGGCCGCGCAGTCCGTGGCGAGCGCGAAGTAGTTGGCCCAGTGCGGTTCCGGCGTGCCGCCGCTGAACTCGGCATGCACATTGTCGAGGAACCGGCGCAGCAGATCGAAGCTGACCCGGTGCGCGTACTCCGGGTCGGCGAATGCTTGCGGATCGCGCTGCAGGGGCAGCACCGCTTGCTGCTCGACGACGTCCAGACCGGTGGCGAAGCTGCCCCGGCGGTCCGCGTGCTGCTCGAGGATCTGCGTGATCAGGTGGTCGCGGGACACGGCGTCCTCGAGCCGCGCGAGTTCGTCGTCGCCGGCGAGCGTGCCGGTATCGGCGAGCCGGGCGATCTCGTCGTTCTCCGCGGCGGACAGGGTGGTCGCGCATTCCGGTGTGGACGGTGGTGCGGCGAGTGCGGTCGCGGGCGCGACCACTGCGGTGGCGGAAACGGACAGTGCGGCAACGAAATGCCAAAATGCATCGGGCACGATGGGGTTCATAGCAGTGGCGGCCCGCGAGCGCCCGGCGGACACGCCGAGCAGGCGCCGGAAAGTTGACGGGATACATTTGCGCGGTCCGGATTCCTCTGTGAAAGGGTTACCGCCATGTCTATCGCCGCTGACAAGGTTGTCTCCATCGAATACACGCTGAAGGCCGATGACGGCGAGGTGCTGGACACTTCCGTCGGCGAGGCGCCGCTGGTGTATCTGCACGGCGCGGACAACATCGTCCCGGGCCTGGAGCAGGCCCTCGAGGGCAAGAGCACCGGCGACGAGCTGGTCGTCGTGGTGGAGCCCGAGGACGCCTACGGTGAGTACCTGGCCGAGCTGGTCAGCGCCGTGCCCCGCGACATGTTCGAGGGCGTGGACGAGCTCGAGCCCGGGATGGAGTTCCACGCCGAGGCGCCGGACGGCGATTCGCAGATCGTCATCGTCCGCCAGGTCGACGGCGACGAGGTGACCATCGACGCCAACCATCCGCTGGCCGGTCAGCGCTTGCACTTCACCGTCAAGGTCGTCGACATCCGCGATGCGAGCGAGGACGAACTCGCCCACGGCCACCCGCACGGCGAGGACGACCACGACCACTGAGGTAGGCGCGCTGTCCGCCATGGTCACCCCGCGGTGTCCGCCGGCAGCCGCGAACCTGCCGTCGTGCCACGGCCTCGTCCGAAAAGCGGCTGGATAGCTCGGTCCGCGCTATTCGGAGCGGGTGTGGCGGGCGACGGCGTTCAGGTGGCGCAGGGCTTGGCTGTAGGACGCGACGAGGGAGGTCTCGGCGTAGGGGATGGCGAGTTCGGCGCAGCAGGCTCGGACCAGGGGTTGGGCGCTGCGGAGGGCTGGTCGGGGCATGGAGGGGAAGAGGTGGTGTTCGATCTGGTAGTTGAGTCCGCCCAGCGCGAGGTCGATCAGGGGCCCGCCGCGTACGTTCCGGGAGGTCAGGACTTGCCGGCGGAGGAAGTCGGTGTTGTCGCCGGCGGGGAGAACGGTCATGCCTTTGTGATTGGGCGCGAAGGTGCAGCCCATGTAGAAGCCGAACAGGCCCTGCTGGACAGCGATGAAGGCCAGCGCCTTGACCGGTGACAGCGCCAGGAAGACCGCGGCCGGGTAGGCGATCGCGTGTGCGGAGAGCAATGCGCCCTCCCGGATACGGTGTGGGATCGGCCATTTCAACACGGCGCGCACGCTCGAGTTGTGCAGGCTGCCCGCCTCGAGGAACAGCATCGGGAAGAAGAGCCAGGCCTGGTAGCGAAAGACGAAGCGCCGCCAGCCTTTTCCGGTGACCGCTCGTTCGCCGGAGTGGGCCAGGATTCCCGCGACGTCGGGGTCCGCGCCCTCGGTGTTGGGGTGTGCGTGATGGCGGTTGTGATTGCTGGTCCACCAGCCGATGCTGACCCCGGTGGCGAGATTGCCGACGATGAGCCCGTACAGATGGTTGGCCCGGCGGGTTCGGAAGATCTGTTTGTGCCCGGCATCATGTCCGAGGAACGCGAGCTGCGCGAAGACAGCGGCCAGGAAGACCGCGGTGCCCAGCTGCCACCACGAGTCGCCGAGCACCCACAGTGCCGCCCATCCGGCCGCGAAAGCCGTTGCGGTGAACGCGGTTTTCCACCCGTAATACCGCATTCGGCGGTCGAGCAGACCCGCCTGCCGTACCTGCCGCAACAAGGCCGCGTACTCACTACCACGCGTCGGCGCGGATTCGGCCATCACCGGTCGCGGGATCTCCTGCACCGCCGGCCGGTGTCGTACCGTCTCGATTACCAAGGGTTCTGCACATCCTGCTGTCGTGGTGTCCAGCGATCGCTCCGCGAGCGCCCGCCGCCGCACGGGATTCCGAATTCGGCCCCGGGCCGCGCACGGCACCGCCAGCGGGCCCGCGCACCCGGCACCAGCGTGTCGCGCCGCGGCCACCATCAGGTGAACGAACATACGAAGCACCAACACATCTGCATGACGTTTTCGCGACCGTTCCCGATCCAGCGGCCGAACGCCGACCGTCCGCTACCTCGGGATCGACGTTCTTCTCGGACAGGAAGGTGACCAGAGTGTTGAAGATGCGTTTGTCGACGATCTTCACGACTCGCGCAGACGATTGGTCCGATCGATGAATTCCTATGCCGTCCAATGGTAATGAGTGCGCAGTCGCTTGGCCGTCCAGCGGGCAGCACAGTGCGGACGGCGATACCGTCCGGACATGATCATGGTTCGGCCGGACAGCGGCCTGGTCTCGCTCACGGAGCACTCCTGGTCGTCGAGGTGGTGGCGTCCTGGTGCGAGAGCGGCCCGCGCAGCCGGCGCAGGGCCCGTTCGGCGGCGTTGACGCCGCACATGCCGTGCGCGCCGGGGCCGGGCGGGGTGGCCGCAGAGCACAGGTAGTGGCCGGGAATGCCGATGTCATAGGGCCGCAGGGTTTTCCGGGGACCGAACAGCAGCTGGGGGATGTCCTTGGCGCCGGTCATGATGTTGCCGCCGACGAAGTTGGGATTCTCGTCGGCGAATCCGGCGGGGGAGCGGTGCGACCGGCCGACCACCCGCTCCCGGAAACCCGGGGCGAAGCGCTCGATCTGAGCGATGACCGCCTCGGTGGCGTCGCCGGTATAGCCATGGGGGACATGGGCATAGGTCCACACCGGGTGCACCGAGCCGACGGAACGCTGCGGATCGGCCAGGTACTGCTGGCCCACCAGCACGAACGGGCGCTGCGGCATCCGGCCCGCGTGGATGTCGCGTTCCCCGGCGGCGATCTCTGCGAACGGACCGCCCAGGTGCACGGTGCCCGCGCGGCGGGCCGCGGCGGCCGTCCAGGGGACGCCGCCCTCCACGGCGAAGTCGACCTTGAACGCACCTGGCCCGTACCGGAATCGCCGGTAGGTGGCGGCGATTCGCGGTGGTAGCCGGTCGCCGAGGATCTCCGCGAGCGCGGTCGGCGCCACATCCCAGACGGTGATGTCCGACGGCGGCAGCTCCGCCGCGGAGCGCACCCGGACCCCGGTCTCGATGGTGCCGCCGTGATCGGCCAGGGCCGTCGCCATGGTGTCGGCGATCCGCTGGGAGCCGCCGACCGCCACCGCCCAGCCGTACCGGTGCCCGGCGGTGAGGATGCCCAGCCCGATACTCGCGCTCAGCGGCCGGTCCAAGGGGTGGAAGGCGTGCGCGGCGACCCCGCCGAACAAGGCTCGCCCCTGGTCGGTGCGGAAGGCCCGCGCCAGCAGTGCGGCGGGCGCGGCCGCGGGAATTCCGAAGCGCGCCAACCGGAACGGATGACGCGGGATCCGCAGCAGCGGCCGCATGATGTCAGTGCCGAGGTCGTCGTAGCCGGCGACCGGTCCCTCGAACAGTAGTCGCCACAACCGTTCGTCGTCGCCGAGACCGACGGCGGTGTCGCCGACCGAACGATGCAGGACACCGGCGCTGCCGTCGTCGAGCGGGTGGACGCAGTCGAGTTCGGGCCGCGCCCACCGCAATCCGTAGCGTTCCAGGTCGATACGGCGGAACAGTGGCGACCCCACGGCCATCGGGTGGATGGCCGAGCAGTGGTCGTGCAGCAGTCCGGGCACGATGGCCTCGTGTGAGCGGGTCCCGCCGCCGATCGTGCCGGCGGCCTCGAGCACCGTCACCTCGATCCCGGCGAGGGCCAGGATGAGGGCTGCGGCCAGTCCATTGGGTCCGCTGCCGACCACCGTCGCCGTCGTCATCGGCTCGCCCCGACCACGGGTTCATCGTCGTGCCGCCAGGTCACCGTGTGCGGGATGGGCCCGTCGGGCAGCCAGGGCAGCGCCTCGACCGCGTCGGCGACCTCCCAGGTTCCGCGTTCGATCACCCCGAGCGCGGCGTCGATGACCACGTAGGCCTGGGTGCCCTTGTGAATCGGCTGGGACTCCACCCACACCACGATCCATTCCCCAGGTGCGAATCCGGCCCGGGCCTGGACCGCGTCGATGAGATCGCGATTGTGCAGGTGGCCGTCACCGAAGTTGAAACCGATCAACGAGTTGCACGCGAACTCGGCTTCCCGCACGGTCCAGTTGTCGAGATCGGGAATGTGCTTGTACAGCAGGGAGAACAGGCCACGGCCCTGGCTGTGCATGGAACGCCAGGCGATGGTCTGCTGCATGGTGATCTCGGCGACCGCCGGGTCGTAGCCCATGGCCAGCAGCTGATCGACCTGGTTGAGCGCGGGCCGATGCGCGATCGTGTTCAGCTTCGCCTCCGCGCCGGGAGCGAAGGCCCACAGCGCCGAGGCCCAGTTCCCGGCGTACTGGCGCATCGAGGGCAGGAAGGACACCAGGTCCGGGCGCAGATTGCCCAGCACCGGGAAGAAGGCCAGAGCGGCCACGATGGCCACGGTGAGCCACGGTGAGGACATGGCGAACACCCCGTAGCCGCCGGAGTTGGGGAAGCCGAGGAACAGGAACACCGTCAGGTAGGCGAACAGGATGTTCCATTCCAGCGGCACGGCCAGCGGGAAGGTGGAGGTGATGAACAGGTGGAAGATCACCATGACGGCCACCGCGGCCAGGGTCAGCCAGCGGTCGGTCGAGAACAGCAACACGATGGGGGTGATCACCTCGACGGTGGTGCCGCCGACGTGAGCCATGAACGAGGCCAGGCCCGAGGGGCGGATATCGCGCGGAAAGTCCCGGTAGTGGGCGCGTTTGATCGACGTGAACGGCATGGTCGGGCTGTTGGAGACCATCGGCGGCACCACGTTGGTGAAGTGCTTGCCGAACTTGGAGACGCCCGCGCCGATCCACACGATCACGATGAGCAGCTTGGCGGCGATGATCATGTCGGTGAACGGCAGCACCGCGAAGAACACCAGTGCGGGCAGATACTGCTCGCCGCGGGCGGCCAGGAAGATCGTCTTGTCGCGCAGGCCGCACAGCACGTACAGCACGATCGGCGCGATCAGCAGGGCGGGCCGCACGAGTCCGGAGGTATTGTCCGGCAACGCTTCCAGCAGCGACGCGGTGGTGCGGCCGGGCGCTAGCAGGGCCAGGGCCAGCGAGGCCAGGAAGCCGACGTAGAGGATCACGTCGAGCAGGGTGCGGGTATCGCCGTCGGTCATCGGCACTCGGCGCCAGGGACGTAGCCGGATGGTGCCGGGCTGGGCGAAATACCGTGCGCCGCCGGTCATCGGCTTGAATTTGCCCGCCAGCGGGCCCCACGAGCCGGCGACGCCGATCGCCTCGAGCAGCACCGTCCACAGCACCAGCTTCTGGTAGACGATCGGCTGGTTCCACCACTGCGTCACGTCCCAGAACGGTCCTGCGCCCGAGGTTGCGGTGGCGACCGCCACGCCACCGATCATGTAGAGCACCAGCACTTTCACCAGATAGATCGTGTGGATCATCTTCGGCGTGCCGAAACCGTATTCCGCCCAGTGCAGTGCCAGTAGCCGAATGCGTTCGCGCAGTGGCAGATCCAGAAATGTCTCCGTGTCCACCGGCGGGAAATCTCCCGTCTTGAATCCCATGGCTCGATCCCTTCTTCCGTGCTCCGGGCGCGCGCGACCGCGACCGAAAGTCTTCTTTCGTTCGAATTGAATTGCGGGGCAGTATCGTTCAGGCTTGCGAGGCGGACGCCCGCAGCTGCTTCTTGTCGATTTTGCCGACCGGATTGCGTGGCAGCTCCGCGGTGAGAACGATCGCGGCGGGCACCTTGAACGGTGCGAGCACGCCACGGCAGTGTTCGGTCAGCTCCTCGGCGCTGACCACGGCCTCCGGCACGGCCACCACGTGGGCGACGGGCACTTCGCCCAGGACCGGGTCTGGCACCCCGACCACCGCGGCCTCGTGGACCGCCGGGTGCCGGTAGAGCGCGTTCTCGATCTCCTTGGGGTAGAGGTTCTCTCCACCGCGAATGATCATGTCCTTGATCCGGTCCACCAGGATCAGATAGCCGTCCTCGTCGAAACGGCCCACATCGCCGGTGTGCAGCCAGCCGTTCACCACGGTCTGCGCGGTCGCCTCGGGGTTTCCGAGGTATCCGCGCATCACGTTCGGGCCGCGGACCACGACTTCACCGGATTCGCCCGCGCCCAGCAGGTTTCCCTCCGGATCCATGATCGCGACCGTCTGACCGGGCAACGGCAGGCCGACGGTGCCCGGCTTGCGTGGGCCTGCCACCGGGTTGAGAGTGGAGGCGCAGGTGCCTTCCGAGAGCCCGTACCCCTCCACGATCGGCACGCCGAAACGCTCCTCGAACCGGGCGATCAGCTCGGCAGGCATGGGCGCCGCACCACAGATCGCCCGGCGCAGCGAGGACAGATCGGGGCGGTGCGTCTCGGGCTGTGCCACGAGCATGGCGTAGATGGCGGGCACCGCGGAGAAATAGGTCGGGCGGACCCGTTCGACGGTGCCGAGAAACCTGGTCGCGGAGAACTTCCCCGCGAGGGTGGTGCGCCCGCCCGCCAGCAGCGGCGAAAGCACGCTCACCACAATGCCGTTGACGTGGAACAGCGGCAGCACCAGCAGGCTGTGATCGGTTTCGTCCAGGCCGAGCGCCTCGATGATCATCGTGCACATGGCGGCGAGGTTGGCGTGGTCCAGCACAACGCCTTTCGGGCGGCCCGTGGTGCCGCTGGTGTAGATGATCAGCGCCGGGCCGTCACCCGGGGCGGCGGCGACCGGTCCCGCCGGGTGCGCGAGCCGTGCGACGTCCAGTGTCACGCCGACTCCACCGGACTCGCCGACCACCACCGTCGCGCCCGAATCCTCGATCTGGTAACGGATTTCGTCGCCCGCGAGGCCCGGGTTCACCGGGGTGACGGCCGCGCCGAGCCGCCAGGCGGCGAACAGCGCCACCACCAGCTCCACCCGATTGGGCAGCACGACGGCGACCACGTCACCGCCGCGCACACCGGCCCGGTGCAATGCCGAGGCTGCAACCCGCACCCGTGCGCGGAATTCCGTGTTGGACAGCGCGGTGGCGTCGTCGGCCAGACTCGGCGCGGCGGGGGCGGAATCCGCTCTGGCGTCGGGCAATTCGGCGATGTGTCGCATGATTCCTCACCGTGGCAGATGTGACATGGGTTACATCCATCAAGGTAGGGCGCGCATCCGGCGGGGACCACGGGCCGGCGGCCCAGCGTTGCGCTGCCATGTTGTGCCGTGAGCACAAACCGCGCGATTCCGGCGGTGTGCGGGGGTACTGTCAGCGGCCATGGCCCCCGACAACGATCCCCTCGTACGTGAGGTGGCGGGCCGGATCAAGACCGACCTCGACCGCCTGACACCCACGATGACCTCGATGTTCGTCGAGGTCATCCCCGAGTTCCGGCACGACGACGAGGTACGCAGGCTGATGGTGGCCAGCACCGAGTCCAACCTCGCGGCCATGCTGGACATGCTCACCCTGGCCATCGGTCTCGACGACTTCGCCGTGCCGCCCGCCGCCGCCGAATACGCCCGCCGCTTCGCCCAGCACGATCTGTCGTTGGAGGCGCTGTTGCGTGCCTACCGGCTCGGCGAGCACATGTTCGGGCAGTGGATCCTGACCGTGCTGGCCGAGCTGAGCCCGTCGACCGACGTCGCCCTGGCCACCGCCGCGCGCATCGCGGCACTGGTCAACGGTTACATCGATCGGGTGATCGAGGGCCTGATCGACATCTACGCGAGCGAACGCCGCCGCTGGGACGCGCGCACCGACGCCGCCCGCGCCGCCCAGGTGCGCGCGGTACTCGACGCGGAGGACCTCGATCTGGCCTCGGCCGAGCAGATGCTGTCGGCGTCGCTGCGCGGGTGGCACCAGTTCGTCCTGTTGTGGACTCCGCCCGCGACCCGCGACCCGGGCGCGGTGCTGCGGGCGGGCACCGCGCTGGTGGCCGCCGCCACCGGGAAGACGCCGATGACCGTCGAGGTCGACGACCACACCCGGTGGGTCTGGATCGCCTCGGTGGGCCGACCCGCGCTCGATGCCGCGCGATTGGAGCGCGACCTGAGCGCGCACCCGAATCTGTCCATGGCCGTGGGTGATCCGGCCACCGGTCTGGACGGCTTCCGGCAGACCTTCCGTGACGCCCAGGCCGCCCGGGCGGTCGCGCTGGCTACACGTGGACCCGGTCTGACGGTGTACTCGGAAGTGGCGCTGGCCGCTCTGCTGGCCGACCACCTGCCCGCGGTGGAGGCGTGGGCCCGGCGTGTACTGGGCGGGCTCATGGGCGGAGACGAGACCGCCGCGCGGCTACGCGAGACGGTCCGCGCCTTTCTCGACACCCGCGGCAGCTACACCGACGCCGCCGCCCGGCTGCACGTTCACAAGAACACCGTCCATTACCGGGTACGCAAAGTCGAAGAGCTGCTGGGACATCCGCTCACCGAGCGCAGGCTCGACATCGAGGTCGCGTTGCTGGCCTGCGCGCAGCTGGGTCTGCCGAAATCATGACCGGTCGGGAGTTCGACAATTGCCGTCGTCTGTCGTGAGAGCTGAAGCTCAGCCGGCTACGCCCAGGTGCCGGACGAAGGGCTTGGGCGCGGTGAACGGCGACCATTCGGGGTCGGCGCTGGGGGCTCCGGTGCGCACGAAGCTCAGCCAGGCGGCACGCGTCTGCCGTCCGATGGGGTCGAGCTCGCGCTGATCGGCTCCGGCGAGCATCGGTGCGTCCGCCCAGGCGGCGTCGCTGCCGAGGATGAACGGCAGTTCGACGCAATGGGTGGCACCGAAGCCGGAATCCGGTGCGCGGTAGTCGAATCGGTACATCCATACGTGGGCACCGGCTTTGCTCAGCCGGCGCGCCAAGCGGCGGCTCGGGATTCCGAACATCAGGGCGCTGATCGTCTGTTCGATCGCGTTGGCCAGTGCCGGGCCGATGCCGGGAATCGTACGCAGTCGCCGCATCCATGGGACCTGCCGATGGAAGGCGGTCATCTCCTGCGCGGTGGTACCGATGATCACATCCAGATCCTGTGCGCGGGAGTCGATCTCGGCGTTCCACTGCGCCCGGGTGGGCATGACGCCGACGCCGGGAACGGTCATGTGGCCCGAGGCAGGGATCAGTTTCAGCCTGCCCCCGGACTCGGCAATGAGCGTGCCCTGCGCGCCGAGAATCGAGGCGATCGATGCCTGACGCGGGTCGCTACCGAGATGGTTCACGAAGCGCCGGCCGCCGCGGCTCGCCATGCGGGCGTTGCCGATCCCGACCGCGCCGGTCGGGTCGCTCTGGATGATGGCTCGGTGGAAAAGCCCACGGGTCTGGGGCATTCCGAGCAGGCAACGCACACTGTGGGCCCCGGCGGACTGACCCGCGATCGTCACCGCACCCGGATCGCCTCCGAAGGCCGCGATGTTCTCGTGAACCCATTGCAGTGCGGCGAGCTGGTCGGCGGGAGCGAAATTCCCGTCCGATACTCCGGCCGTGCGCAGGTACCCGAGCGTTCCGATGCGATAGGTGACCCCAACGACCACGACATCGCCCTCGCGAGCGAGCCGATGCCCGCCGTACCAGCTCAAATTGCCTGCCCCGGTGACGAACCCGCCGCCGTGGAACCACACCAGAACCGGTCGCAGCGAGTCGTCCACCGCCGGAGTGGTGATCGTCAGGTTCAGGCAGTCCTCGGACTGTTCGTGATCCTCCTGCACGCCCATCACCGCCTCCAGCCGCGACGGCAATTGCGGACAGATCGGCGCGTCCCGGGTGGCGTCCCGTTCCCCGCGCCACGGCTGAACCGGGCCGGGCGCACAGAACCGATCGGCTTCCGCGTACGGCACACCCCGGAACACGACGACACCCTCTTCGACCGCCCCGCGCAGCACACCGCTCTTCGTGGCCGTCGTTGTGATCATCGGTGAACTCCAATCTGCCGGGTGCCGCTGAAGGAAGCAATCGCAGACCCAACTCGGTGCTGGCCGGTAAAGGGGCCGCGCCACCGGAACATTCGAGGCAGACAGGTGCGCGCCTTCGTGGAAGGCGCGCACGCGGATGCTGGTCTCACATCGTCGCTGCGTCAGCCCGGTCGCGGTGCCGCCGGGTTCGCCCACCCGTGCTCGAATGTAAGTCACAGGGCCCCAATGCTTCTCGCCAGATCTTCGCCGAGTGGATAGAGCTTCTCCGGAGGGATGAGGCGCTTGGCGCGGTCGGCCCGCCCCTCGCGCAGATGTGCGGAGATCCGGTGCACGAGGGGAGTGCAATCGCGGCTGTCGATATCCGGACATTCGAACCGCATCCGCCGCGCGATCATCAGTGTTCGTCGTAGTGCCCGTTGTGGGGTGCGTGCCGGTGCCCATCGTGGATGTAGTCGACGTGGTCGCCATGGGGTACGGCGGTGTGGCCGCAGCCCTCGCCGTGGACGTGATCGTGGCTTTCGTGCGCGGTGTGGGCGGTCGGTTCGCACTCGTCGTAGTGATCGCCGTGTGCGCGGTGCAGGTGACCGTCGTGGACGTAGTCGGTGTGGCCGTTGTGTGGAACAGCTACATGTCCGCAACCTTCACCGTGATGGTGGTCGTGCTCGGCGTGCGCCGCATGCTCGGGTGTGGTCATGATCCTCGTTCCTTTCTCGTGCCTCTCTTCGTGCGCTTCCCCTCCGCTGCCATTTTCACATCATAATGTGCGCATCCTTTTGTGTATGTGCTGATAGGTAACCATTTCTCGGGTGATCCGACGTGCTCGGCGGAGTGCTGATCTGCATGGATGCCCGGTTCGGATTCGGCGTGGAAAAGGGGTGGAATGGCTGTCGCGTTGCTGGTAACGATCTTGGATTTCAAGATCTCGTGAAGGTTGCAAGATGGCTGGTCTGGTTTTCAGCAAACGTGCTATGCCATCACCGCTGCAGCGCGGGCGCCGGTGGTGGCCCAGGTGTGCCGGGCGCGCAGGGTCCGGCCGACCTCGGCGGCGGTCGGTTCGGGTGCGAGGACGCCGGTCATGCCGCCGGCCGTGTGACGCCCCGAGCTCCCGTCTCGGCCGCCTGCCAAGCGTTCGTCAGGTGCGTGAACGAATTCGTGCTCAGCGCCGTGCACTCGCGGTGATGGCCGGACGCCAACCGAGCCAACTCCGCCTATCCGTGCTCTGAAACGGGTTCCTGGGCGGCCGCTTTCGAGTACTTTCGCAACATGTTCCAGTTTCGTCGGTGACTCGCGGCGAGACCTGTGCGGACAGAAGGGCTGGTCATGGCGGCGACGGACTACATCATCATCGGTTCCGGGAGCGCCGGGGCCATTATTGCCCGCAGGCTGGCCGATACCGGCGCCGCTGTCACGCTGTTCGAGGCGGGCGGTCGTGACAACAGCCGGCTGGTGCGCAAGCCCGGCATGATCGGCCCGATGCACAGCGTGCCGCAGCTGAAGAAGCGGATCGACTGGGGCCACTACACCGTCGAGCAGAAGCATGCTCTGGGCCGAACCATCCCGCAGACGCACGGCAAGGTGGTCGGCGGTTCGAGCTCGGTCAACGGCATGGTGTTCGTGCGCGGCAACCGGCGGAACTTCGACGATTGGGCCGGCGAGGGCAACGACGGCTGGTCGTATGAGGACGTGCTGCCGAGCTTCAAGAAATTCGAGTCGTTCGAGGACGGCGCCAGCGAGTTCCGCGGTGGCGCAGGTCCGATCAAGGTGATCCGGGCGCGCGATCTGACGCCCGCGTCGGAGTCGTTCATGGAGGCGCTGGCCGAAACCGCCGACCTGCCGCGCAACCCCGACTACAACGGCGCCGAGCAGGAAGGCGTCTCGATCTTCCAGCAGAGCAACAGCGACGGGTTGCGCTACAGCACCTCGGTCGGTTATCTCGACGATCGCCCGAAGAACCTTACCGTGCTACCGAATACGCATGTGACGCGCATTGTGATCGAGAACGGCCGGGCCACCGGTGTGGAATTCCGGACCGAGCAGGGCATCGAAGTACTGCGGGCCGAGCGTGAGATCATCGTCAGCGCAGGCACATTCGGCTCCCCGCAGCTGCTCATGCTCTCGGGTATCGGACCGGCCGACCATCTCCGTGCCTTCGGCATCGACGTCGTCGCCGACCTCCCGGTGGGCGACAACCTGCACGACCACCTGTTCGTGCCGATGACCTTCGCCATGCCGACCGCCGTGCGCCGTTCGTCCGCGGGCTATTTCGCCCGGGCGTTTCTGCGGGAGTCGTTGCGCAACAACAGCACCTGGCTGGCGCGCAGCGTTTTCGAAGTCGTCGCGTTCCTGCGTACCCCCCATGCGGCCGGGGCGCCCGATCTGCAACTGCACGTGCTGCCATGGAGCTATCCCGGCCCCAATCAGGATGCCCCGATCCGCCACACCCCCGATCCCCGCCGTTCACTGACCGTCCTGGTGACGATGATCTACCCACAGAGCCGGGGCACGCTGCGCCTGACGTCGGCCGACCCCACCGCAGCGCCCGCCATCGACCCCCACTATCTCGCCGAGCAGCGCGACGTGGACACGCTCGTGTACGGCATGGAGCTGACCCGAGAGGTCATGGCCGCGAAGTCGATCGATAGCGCGGTGGACACCGAGATCTCTCCCGGCCTGCAATACCCCACCCGCACGGAGCTGGCCGCCGAAGTCCCCAACCGCGCAACCACCGTCTATCACCCCGTCGGCACCTGCCGCATGGGTATAGACGACCGCGCGGTGGTAGACCCGACACTCCGGGTGCGCGGAGTGGCCGGACTACGCGTCGCCGACGCCTCGATCATGCCCAGCATCGTCGGCGGCAACACCAACGCAGCCACCATGATGATCGGCGAACACGCCGCCTCGCTCATCCTGCCCTGACCGCCACCGAGTTCGCCGCCGCCCGCCGCCCTCCATCATCCGCTATTACCTCCTCACCTCCGCCAAGCGGCAGTACCCCTGCGACGTGTGCGGCGCGAAGTTTCCGACCCTCGGTGCGCTCACCAGTCACAAACGCTGGTCGCATGACCTGTAGTCACCGGCGACACCCTCTGCTGGCCGGGCTCGTATGCAGCGGTCCAGATACGCAGGAAGGCAAAACGGTGACGCGGCTGCCGCGCCCTTCGCATGCCAGTGCCTTTTCGATCGGAGAATCGGTGCGCGCCAGTGGAATTCAGCGGATCTGTGTGGCTTGTGACCACAGTGCTGACGGTGAGACGGATCCTCGGTCGCTACCAGGGCAACGTTCCGGAGGCATCGAAATAGCCTCCGGTGGGCCCGTTTTGGGGGACCTGGGCCATTCGTACGATGATCTCGGCGCCCTCTTCGACGGTTTGCCTGCCCGCGTGGGCGTTGAGGTCGGTGGCGGTGTATCCGGGCTCCACCGCGTTGATCCGAATATCCGGGAACGCTTTCGCGTATTGCACGGTGATTCTGTTCAGCGCGGTTTTCGATGCGGGATAGGACAATCCGGGATAGGCGTAGGTATGGGTGCCCGGGGTGGTGCCGCCTGTCATCGAGGCCAGGGAGCTGCTGACATTGACGATGACCGGTGCGGGGGCTTGCCGTAGCAGCGGCAGGAACGCGTGCACGACGCGAACGACGCCGAAAACATTGGTGTCGAATACGGTTCGCATCATGTCGGCTGTGACCTCAGCCAGGTCGACCGCGCCATTGCCCTCGATATCGATGCCCGCGTTGTTGACCAGGACATCCAGTCCGCCGTCCGCCTCGATGATCTTCGCGGCCGCGGCGACGGACGCGTCGTCGGTGACATCCAGCTGGACGGAGCGTGCCCCGATTTCCGCCGCGGCGAGCCGCCCGCGTTCGGTGTCGCGACTGCCGACATACACCGTGTGCCCCGCCGCGACGAGCTGACGGGCGGTTTCGAAACCCAGCCCCTTGTTGGCGCCGGTAATGAGCGTTGTTGTCATGTCCTCAGATTCGCGCCGCCCGGCGGCATCAGCCAGTCGCCTGATCTTCCTGGGACTGTCGATACCAGGCTGGGCCGGTCGATATCGCGCGGAACACCGACGGTGAGCGGATCGGCGAACGGGCAGAATGAATCCCATGGCCACAGCGGAATTCGGAGTAGCGGTGCGGCGCTGGCGCGATCAGGTATCGCCCGACGCCGTAGGGCTGTCGGCGAATGGCGCGCGCCGTGCGCCCGGCCTGCGCCGTGAGGAACTGGCGCTGCTGGCCGGTATTTCCGCCGACTACGTCACCCGGCTCGAACAGGGCCGGGCATCCAACCCCTCGCCCCAGGTGGTCGAGGCGCTGGCGCGGGCCTTGCGCTTGTCGGCCGACCAGCGTGCGCACCTGTATCGGCTGGCCGGGCTGGTACTGCCCGAGCCCGGAACCGTCCCGACCGCCATCCCGCCCGCCGTCCAGCGCATGCTGGATCGCCTGGTCGGCATCCCGGTCGCCGTCTTCGACGCGTCCTGGACACTGCTGCAAGCGAATCCGGCATGCGCGGCACTGCTGGGCGATTCCACGACCTGGCAGGGCAACGAACGCAACCGGGTGTGGCGGCATTTCATCGGCCCCGGCTCCGTCGGCCGCTATGCACCGGACACCCTCGAATCCCTCGAAACCGCACTGGTATCCGACCTGCGCGCCGCCGAGGCCCGCTACCCCGCCGACCAGCGTCTACGCCACCTGATCGCCGACCTGCGCACCCACAGCCCCCGCTTCGCCGCACTCTGGGAGTCCGGTGCCGTCGCCGGCTACGACATCACGGTCAAGACCATCGACCACCCGACAGCGGGCGCCCTGACCCTGGACTGCGCCGTCCTCACGGTGGCGGGCTGCGACCTGCGAATCATGATCGACACCGCCGAGCCCGGCAGCGCAGACGCCGAACGCCTTTCCCTGCTCACCGCCCTCGGAACCCGAACCGCCGTCGGCTGATCATCCGGGCCGGACCATGTCGGACTACGTCACCCGAACTCGGCCTGACCGACAGTAATTACGTCATCCGACGCTCGCCGCGGCATTCCCGCGAAACCTATCTTCCTCGACGCGGACGCTCGCGCCCGCGATTCACGGCTCGTGAAGAGGAAGGGGTCCCACTGATGACAGCCACATCCCGGTACGCCGTCGACGACGGCCCTGTGGCCGAGGTCGGCGCCACACCCGTACAGGTCTCGCCGGCCTGGCTGCTGCATCGACCGCCGGGTGACGACTACGTCATGGTCGGCGTCAGCCGACAGATGTGGCGGTGGGGGAGCGGAAACCAGAGTGGAAGCCGCACAACGTGCTTCACCTCGAAAGGACAATGACATGGTCGACATTCGACACCCCCGGATGCGGCGCGCGGGCCGGGCGATCGCGGCGGTCACGGCGGCGGTAGCGGCCGGTAGCCTCGCCGTCGCCTGCACCGCCAGCACCACCACCCATGCCGGGCCGACCGAGGACGCGCCGAAGCCGACCGTCGTGCTGGTGCACGGCGCGTTCGCGGACGGATCGAGCTGGAACGATGTCGTCGACCAACTCCGCAAGGACCACTATCCGGTTGTCGCGGCAGCCGATCCGCTGCGCGGGCCCGCCGCCGATGCCACCACCCTGCGGGGGCTGATCAGCCACATCAACGGACCCGTCGTGCTGGTCGGGCACTCCTACGGCGGATCGGTCGTCAGCGCCGCCGCGGCCGGCAGCGATCAGGTCAAGGCCCTGGTGTACGTGGCGGCGTTCCTGCCCGCACCGGGCGAGACCGCGCTGGAGCTGACCAACAAGTTCCCCGGGTCGACCCTTCCCGGCACGCTCGACCCGGTCCCGTTCACCAATCCCGACGGCAGCACCGGCACCGACCTGTACATCCAGCAGGCCAAGTTCCACGACCAGTTCGCCGCCGACGTCCCCGCCGACCGCGCTGCCCTGGCCGCCGCCGCCCAGCGCCCGATCCTGCAGGCCGCGCTGGAGGAGAAGGCCACCGTCGCCGCCTGGACCGACAAACCCAGCTGGGACGTGATCACCACCCAGGACCTCAACATCCCCGTTGCGGCACAACGGTTCATGGCCGAGCGGGCGCACGCGCAGGTCACCGAGGTCGCGGCCTCGCACTCGGTGGCCGTCTCGCACCCCGATCGGGTGGCCGAGGTGATCGAGCAGGCCGCCAAGAATTCCGCCCACTGACAGTCACGAAAGACGTTCGAGGAGAAAACGAATCATGGATTTGAAACTGGAAGTCGTCGTCCTGCCCGTCGCCGACGTCGACCGCGCCAAGGCCTTCTACACCGAGCGCCTCGGCTTCCGTCTCGACGCCGATTTCCCCGTGGACAACGGTTATCGCGTCGTGCAGGTCACCCCGCCCGGCTCGGAGTGCTCGATCATCTTCGGCACCGGCGTCACCGCGGCCGAGCCCGGATCCCTGCGGGGCCTGCATCTGATCGTCACCGATATCGAGAAGGCCGTCGCGGAGTTGACCGAACGCGGAATCGCGGTGGACGGACCGTTCCGCGATGCCACCGGTGTGTTCCACCACGCCGGAACCGAAAGCCGGGTCCCCGGAGCGGATCCGCAGCGACGCAGCTACGGATCGTTCGCCGCGTTCACCGATCCGGACGGCAACGACTGGTTCCTGCAGGAAATCACGCAGCGCGCTCCCGGCCGCTGACTCGGTCATCGAAGGGAACCCCATGTCCGACAAGGAAGTTCGTACCTACGACGTCGTGGTCGTCGGGGCCGGGCCGGTCGGTGAGAATGTCGCCGACCGCACCCGCGCCGCCGGGTTGAGCACCGTGATCGTCGAATCCGAGCTGGTGGGCGGCGAATGCTCGTACTGGGCATGCGAACCCAGCAAGGCGCTGCTGCGTCCCGCGCTGCTCTACCGCGAGGCCGCCCGCTTCCCCGGTGTCGGGGAGGCGGTCACCGGACCCCTCGACGCGGCCGCGGTGCTGAAGCATCGCGACCGGATGGTGGCCGACTGGGACGACCGGGACCAGCTCGACTGGCTCGCCTCGGTCGATGTCGAACTCATCCGCGGCCACGGCCGGCTCGCGGGACCCCGGCGGGTGACGGTCGAGACGCCCGAGGGCGAGACCGTGCGGCTCGCCGCCCGGTATGCGGTGGCCGTGTGCACCGGCACGTCGGCCGCCCTGCCGCCACTGCCGGGCCTGGATGCCGTGCGGCCGTGGACGAGTCGCGAAGCCACCAGCGCCCGGGAGGTACCGGACCGGCTCGCGATTCTGGGAGCCGGAGTCGTCGCCACCGAAATGGCCGCCGCCTGGCAGGCATTGGGCGCGCGGGTCACGCTCATCGCCCGCGAATCCCGGCTGCTGGGCCGTGTCGAAGCCTTCGCCGCGGACCTGGTCGCCGAGCAGCTCCGGGATGCCGGAGTGGACCTGCGCTTCGGTACCACCATCACCGCCGCCGAGCGCGCGGGCGGACCCGACGACAGCATCCGCCTCACCCTCGCCGACGGCACCCGGCTGGTCGCCGATGAACTCCTGCTCGCGACCGGCCGCGCACCCCGGACCGACGACCTCGGCCTCGACACGATCGGCCTGACACCCGGCCAGTGGCTCACCACCGACGACACCTTCACCGTGACCGCGGTCGACGGGGAGTGGTTGTACGCGGTCGGGGACGTGAATCACCGTGCGCTGCTGACCCATCAGGGCAAGTACCAGGCCCGCATCGCCGGGACGGTCATCGCCGCCCGGGCTCGCGGGCTGGCGCTGGACACCGGACGCTGGGGCCGCCACGCGGGGACCGCCGACCTCGAAGCGGTGCCGCAGGTCGTGTTCACCGACCCGGAGATCGCGGCGGTGGGTCTCACCACCGACGACGCCGCGCGCGCCGGGCGCGACGTGGACGTCGTCGACTACGACATCGGCCGGGTCGCCGGTGCGATCCAGCACGATCCCGGCTATCGGGGCCGGGCCAGGGTCCTGATCGACCCGGACCGCCGGGTCATTGTCGGCGCGACCTTCGCCGGGCCGGGCGTCGCCGAACTGCTGCACTCGGCCACCATCGCCATCGCCGGCGAGGTCCCCCTCGACCGCCTCTGGCATGCGGTGCCGTCCTTCCCCACCATCAGCGAAGTCTGGCTCCGGCTGCTGGAAACCTATCGCGACCAACAGAATTCGCCGACCGCGGGAGAAACCAGATGATCACCTACGATCGGCTCTACGTCGGCGGTTCGTGGACCGAACCCAGCGAACCGGCACTGCTGGAGATCCTCTCGCCGCACGATCGATCGGTCATCGGCTGGGCGGCGCAGGCGCAACCCGCCGATGTGGACCGCGCGGTGACGGCGGCGCACGCGGCCTTCGACGGCCGCGTCTGGCGTGACACCCCGCCCGCGGAGCGAATCGCGGCGTTGCGACGGTTCAACAAGCTGCGCGAGGAGCAGGCCGACCGGATCGCCGCGCTCATCACCGACGAAAACGGTTCCGCCGCATGGTTCACCAAGGCCGGTCAGGCCGGTCTGACCCGGCAGGCGAATGCCTACCTCACCGCCGCCGAGAATTGCGACTGGGAGTACACGCTCACCCCGTCGGACCCGGATACCGGTGTCCGCAGCGTGGTCCGGCGCGAACCGGTCGGCGTGGTGGCGGCGGTGATTCCGTGGAATTCGCCCTTCTCCGCGGCGACGTCGAAGATCCTGCCCGCCCTGCTCGCCGGAAACTCGGTGGTGCTGAAGGTGTCTCCGGAGAATTCGCTGAGCATGGGTCTGCTGGCCGAGCTGGTGGATCGAATCGGCCTGCCGGAAGGCGTGATCAGCGTGCTGCCCGCGGATCGGGAAACGAGCGAGTACCTGATCTCCCACCCCCGCGTGGACAAGATCGCGTTCACCGGCTCGACCGGGGCCGGGCGCCGGATCGCGTCCATCGCGGGCACCCAGCTCAAACGGGTGAGTCTCGAACTGGGCGGCAAATCGCCGGCGGTGATCCTGCCCGATGCGGATCTGACGGCGGTGATGAACGGCCTGAAATTCGGCTCGTTCTTGAACAATGGAGAGTCCTGTATCGCCCAGACACGGATCCTCGCCCCGCGCTCCCGCTACGCGGAGGTGGTCGCGGCGCTCGCGGCGCTGGTCGAGTCCTTGCCGGTCGGTGATCCGCGCGACCCGGACACCTTCATCGGGCCCATGGTGCGCGGCGATCAGCAGCAGCGGGTCCGCGACTACATCGAGGCCGGTATCGCCGAAGGCGCGCGCCTGGTCTGCGGCGGTCCGCAGGTCCCGCCCGGACTGCGGGACGGCTTCTATGTCACCCCAACTGTTTTCGCCGACGTCACACCGGACATGCGCATCGCGCGTGAGGAAATCTTCGGCCCGGTCCTGGTCGTGCTCGCCTACGACGACATCGACGACGCGGTGCGCATCGCCAACGACTCCGACTACGGGCTCTCCGGTGGCGTCTGGTCGGCGGACGAGGCCGCGGCGCTGGCCGTTGCCCGCCGCATCCGGACCGGCACGGTCACCATCAATGGTGCGCCGATCGGATTCGACGGCCCCTTCGGCGGATTCAAGACCAGCGGCATCGGCCGCGAGTATGGCGCGGTCGGTTTGGGCCAGTACACCGAGTATCAGACGATCACAATCTGATGCCCTTGTAAGGCGGTGCGTGCGATCGAGTCCGGCGAGTCCGGACAGCGAACCGCCGGGCCCAGCGGCAGCTGCCGGGCCCGGCGGTTCACAGGTTGTTCAGAGATGGTCGGCGTCGATGATCGCCTGCGCGAACGGGCCCGGCGCCTCCTGTGGGACGTTGTGCCCGATGCCGTCGAGGACGCGGTGCTCATGTTTACCGGTGTACTTGGCGGCGTAGGGCTTTCCGTCCTTGGCCGCTCCGTCGAAGTCGCTGCCGATGGTGATCGCGGGCACGGTGATAGCCGGTCCGGTGGCGAGTTGCTGTTCGTAGGCTTCGTATTGCGGCTCGCCCGGCGCCAGGCTCAAGCGCCACCGATAGTTGGTGATGACGATGTCGACATGGTCGGGATTGTCGAAGGCGGCCGCGGTGCGGTCGTAGGTCGCGTCGTCGAAATTCCATGCCGGGGACGCGCGCTTCCAGATCAGCTTGTTGAAGTCGTGCCGATTGCGGGTGTAGCCGAGGCGACCGCGTTCGGTGGCGAAGTAGTACTGGTACCACCAGCCGAGTTCGGCCTCGGGCGGCAGTGGCTGCTGCTGTGCCGCCTGCTGCGTGACGATGTACCCGCTCACCGCCACCATCGCCTTGACGCGCTGCGGCCACAGCGCGGCGATGATGTCGACCGTGCGTGCGCCCCAGTCGAATCCGCCGAGCACGGCCTTGTCGATGTGCAGCGCGTCCATGAAGTCGACGATGTCGCGCGCGATCGCCGACTGCTGGCCGTTGCGAACGGTCTGCGTGGACAGGAAGGTGGTCGGGCCGTAGCCGCGCAGAAACGGGACGAGGACCCGGTACCCGGCCGCCGCCAGCAGCGGTCCGACATCGGCGTAGCTGTAGGCGTCGTAGGGCCAGCCGTGCAGCAGGATCACGGGTTGTCCGATGCTGGGCCCGAATTCCGCGTAGCCGACGCTGAGGACACCGGCGTCGATCTGCTTGATCGGTCCCAGTGTCGTATTCGCGCCCGAGCCCTTCCGCAGGTCCGCGCCGACCGGAGTCGTGGTGGCTGGCGCGGTCGCGGAATCCGTGCCGCAAGCGCTGAGCGAGGCCGCGGCCAGGCTCGCCGCGCCCGCTGCGAGCGCACCACCGAAAAATCGTCTGCTGATGTTCATGTCCTCAGACGCTAGGAACCGGGCGACCGGTGTCGCGAGCGTCGGATGACGTACTCGGTGTCGGTTGGGCTACCGTGCCGGCTCGTCCTCGGTCGGCAGCAGCGCCGCGAGGTCACCGCGCGAACTGATACCGAGCTTGGGGAAGATGCGGTGCAGGTGGGTGCTGACGGTCCGATGCGACAGGTAGAGCCGCTGCCCGATCTCCCGATTGGTCAGCCCCTGCGCCGCCAGCTGCGCGATGCTCAGCTCGTGCGGGGTGAGCCGCTCGCGGGCATCCGGGTCGCGGTTCGGGCTCGATTCGCCCGCGCTGCGCAGTTCCAGGCGGGCCCGCTCGCTCCACGCCGTGAAGCCCAGGGCGTCGAAAGTCTCTCGGGCCGTGCGCAAATGGGTGCGGGACTCCACCACCCGGCGCTGCCGCCGCAGCCACTCGCCATAGGCGAGATGCAGGCGGCCGCGTTCGGCGGGCCACCCGGTGAGATCCGCCTCCAGCGCGGCGGTGAACAGCTTGCCGGCCGAGTCACCGGCGAGCACCGCTCGGGCATACCGCATTCCGATGTGCAGGGCGGGCGACGACGTGGACTCCGCCACCGGTTCCAGGCCGCGCAACAGTTCCGCCGCCGCGTCGGTCTGCCCGGCGCGGACCGCGGCCTCGGCGAGTTCGGTGAGGAAACACGCGCGCAGCGCCGGCGAATACGACGGGTCGCGCGGATCGTGGATGCGGGCCAGATCGGTGAAGGCGTCGTCGAATCGGCCCTCACCGAGCGCGATCAGCCCCCGGGTGAGCTGCACGGTGGCCAGCACGGGCCGCGCACCGGCGGCCAGTCCGGTCCGTTCGGCGTCCGCCGTGAGCTCGGCGGCCTGCAAGTAATCCCCACGCAGGGCAGCGATCTCGGCCTGTACCGCGATGACGACCGCATGCATGAACGGCGCCGCGGTCTCGCGGGCGAAGGCCGCGGCCTCGGCCGCGATGGGCGCGGCGGCGGCGAGGTCGCCGAGCCGGGCCAGGCTCCAGGCCTGGATCGCGAGGGCCCGGGTCAGCAGCCCCAGCCGTCCGGCGGCACGGAATCCGGGTGCGGCGGCGCCGGCGAACTGCGCCGCGAGGTCGAAGGCGCCGACCTGGTATGCCGCGCTGCTGAGAAAGTGATCGACCTCCGGATCGCGGCCCGTGGTCGCGGCCAGCGCCCGCAGGTGGCGCAGCACCTGTTCGCCGCGCTCGAACGGGGCCACGATCGAGTCGATCGCCAGCTTGCGCGGGTCACCGTCGGGAATGCCGAAGGTGTCGGCGACCGCGAGGACCGCGCGCCGGGTCTCGGGCCCGGGCTCGGACCAGAAGCACCGCATGGCCGCACCCCACATGATCCGCAGCGCGGGATCCGGATACCCGTCGGCGGCGACGGAGGCCGCGAGCGCGGCCAGTTCGCCAATGCGCGACGGACTTTCGCGCATGCCGTCCTCGAATCCGCTGAGCAGCCACTTCGCGGTGGCCTCCTGCGCGGGGGTGAGGGGGAGGGTGCGCGCGGTGTCGACCAGTCGGTCGGCTGTGTCGCGGTGACCGGAGTCGACGGCCAGTTCGGCCGCACGCAGCAGGCGATCCGCGCGCCGGCCGGGGGTGGCGCTGAGCGCGGCGGCCCGCTCCAGCGCCGCGACCGCACCGCCGCGGTGCCGGGACCGTTCGGCGACGTCCTCGAGCGCCGCCGCCACCTCCTCATCGGCTCCGGCGGTGCCCGCCGCCCGATGCCACACCTGGCGATCCGGAGACCCGGTGAGCAGGTCGGCGAGCGCCAGATGCGCACGGCGGCGCTCCTCGGCCGTCGCCGCCGTCACCAGGGCGGAACGGACCAGCGGGTGGCGGAAAATCACTGTGCCGGAACCGATATCGATCAGTCGGGCCGCCACCGCGGGGGCGAGAATGTCGGCCCCGACCTCGGATCCCAGGAGAATCCCTGCGGCGGCGAGTGTTTCGGCGACCGAATCGCCGTCGTCGAGCGCGGCGACCAGCAATGCCGACCGGGTGCGCTCGGGCAGCGCCGCACTGCGCGCCGAGAACGCTCGTTCGAGGCGTTCGGTCAACGGGAGGGTCGGCGCCGGTTCGGCGAGAACCCCCACGGCCGTGGGCAATTCGGTCAGGGCGAGCGGGTTGCCGTGCGCCTCGGCGAGCACCCGCCGTCGGACCTGGGCGGACAGCTCCGGTGCGGTGCTGTCGAGCACGGCGTTCGCGTCCTCATCGGACAGCGGGCCGAGCCGCATGGCGGTCAGCTCGGCCTCGCGCAGCGGCGAGTTCGTGCCGTCGCGGACGGTGGCGACCATGGCGACGGGTTCGGAGTCGATGCGGCGCGCGACGAAGGCGAGGACCTCGGCGCTGGCGGGATCGAGCCAGTGCACGTCCTCGGCGACGACCAGCAGCGGTCGTTCGGCCGCCAGATCGGCCAGCAGCGTCAGAGCGGCAAGCCCCACCAGATGCGGGCTCGGCTCGCCGACGGCATCCGACATGCCCAGGGCGGTTGTCAGCGATTCGAACTGGCGCGCCGGCAGGGCATCGAACGCGCGGCGCAGCGGGTACAGCAGCCGCTGCAGCCCGGCGTAGTCGAGGCCGTGTTCGGCTTCCACCCCCGCGGTCCGCAGCACCCGCAGCCCCGCGGCGGCCGCAACGGCGACCGTCTCCTCGACGAGCGACGACTTGCCGATTCCGGGTTCCCCCTCGATCAGGATGCCGCTCCGGTCGCCGGGGCCATCCACGAGTGCGGCCAGGACTTTCAGCTCGGTGTCTCGTCCGACCATCGGCATGGGTGGTGCTCTCCTCCTGGACCCGTGACGACGTACGGGACCGGTCGCGACCTTACCCAAACAGGATTACGTCACCTCAACGTCAACTGACAGATTCGGCCGCCCGCCCGCGGCGGCGAAGGTATTTCCATGGCTACGGTACGTTTTCATCTCCTGTCCACACTGACTCCCGCCGAGGTCGTGCGGGTGCTCACCGACTTCGGCCCCGCCCGCACCGAGGCGTGGCCCAGCATCGACGCCGAGCATTTCGTCGTCCACGACCGCGGCGAGACCTGGGCCGAGGTCACCGAAGGCACGGCCGCCGCCTGGGAACGCGCCCGCTACCAGTGGGATCCGGACGGCGACACCGTCACCGTCACCACCCTGGATTCCAAGCTCTTCGGCGCGGGCGGCGGCTGGGTCTTCCGAGCCACGCCGGAAGCGGGCGGCACCCGGGTCGATGTCGAACTGACCCGGACTCCGCAGGCCTTCAAGGGCAAGCTGCTGGCGGCACTGCTGCCGCTGGTCGGACCGTCCTCGCTGCGCAAGTCGTTCGCCGGCCCGCTGCGGGCGAAGTGATGTCCGCCGAAGCGATGCAGGCCATTTCGAGCGACGAACAGATCGCGCGCGGCATCCTGCCGTCCTGTTTCGCCGACTACTGGGGCGACGAAGAACGGTGGGCCGCTTTCCGGAAAGGGCTGCGGGCCACCTACATCTCGGGACTGGACGCGCACCTGACTCCCGATCTCGTCGACGACCGCGCCGATCTGCCGAACCTGACCGTCCCCGCCCTGGTCATCGTGGGCCGCCACGATGTCATCTGCGGACCGCGCTGGGGACTGGAACTGCACGAACTGATCCCCAATTCGCGACCGACCGTCCTGGAACACAGCGGGCACCTGGGGCATCTGGAAGAACCCCAGCGCTTCGACCACGCGGTCCGGGAATTCGTCTTCTCACCCGAGGAGTGATCGGCATGTCCCCGTTTCGTGCGTTCCGGTGGAGCGAGCAGGTCAGTGCGGCAATGGTTTTCACTGGTCCGGCGGCGCTCTGGAGCTGGGCCGAGTTCGCGGTACTGCACGGGCGGGGACCCACCGTACGGGATCTCATCGGCTAGCGATCCCACTGCCTTTCTTGCCTCACCCCGATCGAATGGAAGAGGTTCCATGAACACCACTGCGGTACAGCCTGTTTCGATATCCGCGCGCTCGTCGCTGATCCGCCTGTCCCTGGTCCGTGGCCTCCTGGCCATAGCGTGGGCCCTGGCCTTCGCCGCGGCCCACGACACCCTGAACGCCGTCGCGCTCACCCTGCTGATCGCCTACCCCCTCATCGACGCGGTGTCCTCCGCCATCGACTGGCTCGCGGTACCGGAGGGCTCCGAACGCCGCGTGACCGCCCTCAACGGCACCCTGAGCACCCTGGCCGCCATCGCCCTGGGCATCGCCGGAACCGCCGGCGGCGTGGCCGCCATCCTGGCCGTATTCGGTTCCTGGGCAACGATATCCGGCGCGGCTCAACTCGCGGTCGGCCTCTACCGCCGCGGCCCCACCCTGGGCAGACAATGGCCCACCCTCATCTCCGGCGGCCTGTCCTTCCTGGTCGGCGCCGTCTACGTCGCCCAGGCAACCGCCCCCTCCCCATCCCTGGATGTCCTGTCCGTCTACGCCACCGGCGGCGGTATTTTCTTCATAGCCCAAGCCGCGCTACTGGTCTGGAAGTCGCGCTCCCAGCGAACGACCGGACAGGTGTAGGCGGGCGGCATTCATCTTCCTCCGGCGCCCATGCTGCAGGACATCTCCGGTCCGGGCACCGCGGCAATCGGGCCGCGGTCCCACGCGCCGCTGTGACATAGCGCTCGCCGATATGCGAATAGCGGGTTTTGACTTTTAACGAGTCTTTAACTAGGTTCCCTGTTGCACCTCGATAGGCGAGGCTCCTGTACGAACACAGGCCACTGATCTGACGACGTCGAGAGACGCCCAAGGTTAGGACAGATTTCTCCGGCTCAAGGGGTAATCCAAAGTGGCTTTCCGATTCGGAACACTCCGATTCGGAACACGTCGTGCAGTGCCAAAACTCTGACGAGAGGGGTGTGCGTCCGCCCCGAGAGTTCGGGCGACCTCCCCCGTGCGTTGACGAATCGCGTTCTACCAGTGAGGAGGTCGGGTAGCAAGATGGCACCCGATGATGACCCGGGATCCCCGTGTCGGCCCCTCCGCCTCGGTCCGGGCCGCTAGCCACCACACCAACACCGCGTCGATATCTCGACGCACGTAATTCTCCGATATCACGATGCCGCCCGCGCGGCACCGGACTATTCGCATGCACATTTCACGAATGAATTCGGAGATTCGCATATATATCCGACCCGTCGGCACCACCGTGCCCGACGGTATTCGATGCTGCCCGGAAACCGATGCGGGCAGCGGTATCCCGAGGGGAAACATCCCGATGAGAATTCGCTTGCTCGCGTTCGCCACCGCGGCGCTGACCACCGCCGGACTGGTCGCCCCTGCCGCCGCTTCGGCCGCGGCACCCGGACCGGACGTCCGGCTCGCCGACGCTGTGACAGCTCCGGCCGTGTCCGGCGACGCCCGGATCGTGGACCGATCGGTGGTGCTGCGCACCGACCTCGGCACGCTCCGAACCACCACCGACCAGCTGCAGATCCTCGACCCGCAGGGCGTGGTCGTGGGGGTGATCCCGCTGACCATCACGAAGCAGGACACGACGTACCCGATCGACGCCCGCATCGACGGCGACAGCGCCACCCTCACCCCGCGCCCGGATCGGGCCCGGCCGGTCAGCACCGAGGAACGACGCATCGCCGCGGAGCTGCACGCCGCCGCGGAGGCGCATGCCGAAGGCCCTGCGGCACAGCAGATTGCCGATCCCGACAGCTTCGAGGATCGGATGAATACCGTCTTCCAGAATGTCAACAACGAGCTCACCGTGGCCCTGGCGGTGGGCACGCTGCTGGGTGCCGTCATCGGAGCGCCGCTGGGCTGCGTCCTGCTGGGCGCGGGTCAGGGTCTCGCGGTCGGCGCATTGACGTTGGGCACGTTGGCGATTCCCGGCGCCGTCACCGGCTGCCTCGAGGGCGCGGTGGCCGGAGCCGCGATGGGCGTCGTGGCTTTCAACCTGCTGATCGGCGCACCGGCGGTGCTGGCCGCGGCCGTGCACGCCTACAACGTCATGACCGCACCGCCCGCGGTCTCCGCCGAATCGACCAACTGAGTTGCGACGAAGCCGCTCGGAGCGAGGTGAACAGCAATGACTCTCGAATTGGCAATTCCGGACCGCCCCAAGACGACTCCCGAGGTGCCGCGGGCACGCGACCGGCTCCGAGCGGTGGACTACCTGATCATCGGCGCGGGCGTGCTGCTGATCCTGCTGGTGCTGAGGCTGTTTCGGGACATGTCGGTGCCCTGGACGCCGGATACCGGAACCGAGGCCGTATCAACCGATCCCGCGAACCTGCCCTATTACGCGGCCCGCACCACGCTGCGCATGTTCATCGGCCTGGCGGCGTCCATCCTCTTCACATTGATCGTCGGCCAGTGGGCGGCGCGCTCGCGGCGGGCCGAGAAGGTGCTCATCCCGGCGCTCGACGTGCTGCAGTCGGTGCCGGTGCTGGCCCTGGTCTCGATCACGGTCACCGCGTTCGTGGGCCTGTTCCACGGCTCGTATCTGGGCGCGGAGGCGGCGTGCATCTTCGCCATCTTCACCGCGCAGGCCTGGAACATGACCTTCGCCTACTACCAGGCGTTGCGCAATATGCCCCGGGAGCTGGATGATGCGGCCCGCATGATGCGGCTCACCCGCTGGCAGCGGCTGTGGCAGCTGGAGGTGCCTACAGCCATGGTGCCGATGATCTGGAACGGCATGATGAGCTTCGGCGGCGCGTGGTTCATGCTCGCGGCCTCGGAGGTCATCACGGTATCCGGCCGGGACGAGGCGCTGCCCGGCATGGGTAGCTTCATCGCCGCGGCCACCTCCGAGGCCGAGGCCGGCAATCTCATAGTGGGTGCGCTGGTCATGGTGCTCACCATCGTCTTGGTGAACGTGGTGTTCTGGCGGCCGCTCACGGCGTGGTCGGAGCGATTCCGGGTGGAGCACACCGAAAGTGCGCAGGCCCCACGGAGTCTGGTGCTCGACCTGCTGCGGCAGAGCACGGTGCCGGGCCGGCTGGCCCGGGTGCTACGGCCGGTCGGTGAGCGGGGCGATCGCCTCATGCGGGTCTTCGGGCGCAGCACCCGTTCCGCCTACGTCGAGCCTGCGGGCAGCCGCATCGGCGATGTGCTCTTCTTCGGACTGCTCTTCGCCGCGCTCGCCTGGGGCACCTGGGCGCTCGCCTCCTACTTCGACAGAACCGTGGGCCTGGCCGAATTCGGGCCGACCTCGTTGATGGGGCTGGCCAGCCTCGGCCGCGTCATAGTGCTGCTGGTGGTCTCCACCATCGTGTGGGTGCCGGTCGGCGTGTGGATCGGGATGAATCCGCGCATCTGCCGGTTCGCACAGCCGGTGGTGCAGGTGCTGGCCAGTTTCCCGGCCCAGTTCCTGTTCATCTTCGTCATCGCGGCGCTCACCTACACCGGTATCTCACTGAATATCGGCGGCATCGCGCTGATGGCGCTGGGTGCGCAGTGGTACGTGCTGTTCAATGTGATCGCGGCGGCCGGGCAGATCCCGACGGACCTGCGCGAGGCCATGGACGATCTCGGCGTGCACGGGTGGCAGCGCTGGAAGTCGTTGATACTGCCCGCGATCGCACCCGGCTACGTGGTCGGCGCGATCACCGCGTTCGGCGGCGCGTGGAACGCCACGCTGGTCGGCGAGGTCGTGGAGGCCGGGAACACGCATATGGAGGCCTACGGCCTGGGCGCGTACATCACCAATGCCACCACCGACGACGTCTTCGCCAAGGTGCTGCTCGGCACCGTGGTGATGAGCGTGGTCACGGTGACGATCAACCGCCTGCTGTGGCGACGCCTGCAGCGCACCGCCGAACGGCGATTCTCACTGAGCTGAAACACCTTTCGAAAGGAGGACACACCGTGTCGGCCCCCATCATCACCGTCGATCGTGTCACCAAGAACTTCACCAACCCCTCCGGCGAGCAACTGCCGGTTCTCTCGGATGTCTGCCTCGAGTTGCAGGAGGGTGAAATCGTCGCGCTGCTGGGCAAATCCGGCTCCGGCAAGTCCACGCTGCTGCGGATCATCGCGGGCCTGATGCTCCCCTCCGCGGGGTCCGCGCGCATCCGGCAGACCGAGATCACCGAGCCGAATGCCGATACCGCCATGGTGTTCCAGACCTTCGCGTTGCTGCCGTGGCTGACCGTGCGGCAGAACGTCGAACTCGGCCTTCGCGCCCAAGGGATTTCGGTCTGGGAGCGCGCAGAGAGGGTTACCGACGCCATCGACATGATCGGCCTGGACGGCTTCGAGAACGCCTATCCCAAAGAGCTGTCCGGCGGTATGCGCCAGCGAGTGGGATTCGCCCGCGCCCTGGTGGTGCAGCCGGAGGTGCTGCTCATGGACGAACCGTTCTCGGCGCTGGACGTCTTGACCGCCGAGAACCTGCGCGGCGAGCTCATGCGACTGTGGGCGGAGACCGCCTTCCCGACCAAGACCATGCTGATGGTCACCCACAATATCGAGGAGGCCGTGCAGCTGGCCGACCGAATCCTGGTGCTGGACAACAATCCCGGGCGAATCAAGGGCGAGATCCAGGTGAAGCTCCCGCAACCGCGCGACCCGCGCGGCGCGGGGTTCCAGGCGCTGGTGGACCAGGCCTATCGGATGCTCACCGACGCCACCTTCGATGGCGACTGGCCGAGCATCACCCCCACCCCTACCACCCGGCCGCTGCCCGATGCCGGGGTGGACGGAATCGGCGGCATGCTGGATTTCGTGGCCGCTCGAGGCGGGCGGGCGGACCTGCCGGATCTGGCGGGCGGGTTACGCTTCGAGATCGACGATCTGATGCCGCTGGTCGACGCCGCCACCATGCTGGGGCTGGCCACCACCGCCGACGGGGATATCGAGCTCACCGTCGACGGCGCCCTGTTCGCCGAGGCCGATATCGACAGTGCCAAGGCCATTTTCGCGCGGCTGGCGCGAGCCAAGGCGCCCCTGGTCGCGGCGATCGACCACGCGCTGACCAGTGCGCGCAACCAGCGGCTGCGCGACGGCTTCTTCCTCGACCTGCTGCGGCGGGGCTTCACCGAGGACGCCGCGCGGCGACAACTGCGGATCGCCATCGACTGGGGACGCTATGCCGAACTCTACGAGTACGACGCCGCCGAGCGGTTGCTCAGCCGGCATCCGGACGCGGCCTGAGGTCGAGGTGGGCGCGGTCGGCGGCCACTCGGCCGGCGTCCCAGCCTGCGGCGCTGCGGATGGTGATTCCGCGATTCCGGGCTTGTGGAAACAGGGTGTCGAAAGCCGCGTCGACTGCGATCTGGTGTGAGGCCAGGACCGGCAGCAGTCGTTCCGGCTCAGCCGATTCCGCGATGGTGGCCGCGGTGGCCGCATCCAGGCGCTCCCCGATGCGGGTGGCATAGGCGACGAGGAACGATTTCCGGAACGTCCGGCTGCGTGCCTCCTCGGTTCGGAAGGCTTTGTCGCCTCGGGAGGCTTTGTCGCCGTTCGCGATCATCGCCCTGGTGGCCTGCACGAGCAGTGAGGTGGACAACAACTCCACCGCGTCGAGATCCGCGTCGTCGCCGACGATGGTCATGAAATCCCATGCCGAGGAAAAGACGGCGCGGCATCGATTGGCCTTGGCGACGACGTCGATCAGCAGCGCCTTCGCGTCGGTGTACGGGGTATCGAGCCACATTCGCCGTGCCCCCGGCAGATCCGGGACGGCGGTGTCGGCGTCGACGAGCACCCGATCGAGCGCGTACTTGGTCATCAGCTCCTGTGCCTTGGCAGACAGGGCCTCGGCCTCTTCGGGGAAGGACGTGGACTCGGCTTTGGCGAGCAGTCCGCGAACGCGGCCGAGCACCTTCTCGTCGACATGATGGGGGACCACGGCCGTCGGACGTGCGGTGCCGGGCAGGGGCCTGATGAGTTCCAGTTTCGGCAGCAGGAGCAGCAGTGCGAGGGCCTCGATCACGGTGGTGAGCGCTTCGGTGGTGGTCAGCATGTGCTTCGCCGCCCACTGGCCGAAATGCGGCGAGGAATCCGACCACCAGGCCTCGGCCGCCAATTCACCGAGCTGAGCAACCCAGGTGTCGTCGACGGTCGCAGGCGCGAAGGGCCGCACGGAGTCCGCCACGGTGTCGATCAGAAAGCTGACCGCGAAGTCGTCGACCCGCCGTCGCGCCGCCTGCTGAATGTCCGCCGGCAACCAGCCATTCCGGAAGGCGCGCGTCATGAGGTGCTGCCCCGCCAGGTGCACACCCCGCTCCACCTCGTGAACGAGCGGGTCGTCAGCGGCGAGCCGGCCGGCGAACATGACAACCGGATCACGCTGTACCGATCCGCCCCTCACCCCACGCTGGGCCGATTCCATGGCGGCCGCCAGGATCGCATTGCCGATCTCCTCAGCGGTCGGCGGCCGCCCCTCGGTCCCACCGGGCATGCCCGGAAAGTCGGCACCGCCGTATCGCGCCCGCTGCTTGGCCGCCCGATGCTTCCGATTCGGCTTACCCATGATCGACTCCACCGACCCTCGAATCGCCATGACCTGTCACGACCCGACCGTATTTCACGGCTGTAGCGTTCCGCGATGCGGGCCGGGGAGGACCAAAACTTCAGAATGGAAACAAAATTGGGCTCGGCGACGACGAACAACACAACGCCAATCGGAAGGGTCTTCATGAACAGGTCGTTGAGTGTCGCCGGACGGGTTGCGATCGCGGGCATTTCGGGTTTGGGTTTCGCGGCCGTCGTCGGGTCGGGTACCGCGCAGGCCGCGCCACAGGACTGCACCGTGACGAAGGGTCTGTTCGACGCGTCGGCAGTCTGCCAGCCCGACGGTGGATCCAACTACGTCCTTCACCTCGACTGCGTCGGCCTCTACGCCAGCGGGCCGTTCCCGCTGTACGCCGTCGGTCCCTACAAGGTGCTCAGCTACCCCTTCACCCCGTCGGGTGAGCGTATTACGGCGGCCTGCACCGGCACCGGACCCGGCGTCTTCGCGGTCGCCACCAACGCTTTCGTGGAAATCTACAACCCCTAGGCGACGGAGCCAGAGTCGGCCGTCTGGGGATGCGGTCGGGGCGTCAGCGTGCGGGAACGTGCACCGTGATTTCCCCGCCGAGGTGATAGCCGTCGGCCAGACGCAGATTGTCGCCACTCCAAAACCTGCCCGGGTCATACCAGTTCGGACGCTTCTCGGGCAGCAAGCCCATGGCCTGATAAGTCATGGCGACGATCTCCGCGCAGTACGCGTTCTCCAGACCGGCGTCGGTTTCGAGCGTTCCCGATCGTTTCGGCAGCGGCACCCGGCCCCGTAGCCACCGCCCCGCGAGCGCGCTGGTAGAGGGAAAGGGCATGCCGTCCAGCCGCGCGACCATCCGCAGCGCGGCATCTTCCATCTCGCGGGTAACCGGCCGATCCAGCTGGCGAATCCACGCTTGCTGCCCATAATCGTTGGCCCAGCGCATGATCGCGGCCCGCAGGTCGTGCAGCTGTGCACCGCGATGGTGGTTGCCCGACCAGACGTCCGGCAGCGCCCGGCCGAGCTCGGCGTGCCAGATCAGGGCCGGGAGGTCATCGATGACAACCGCCATGCCGACATGATTGACCGGGCTGTTGGTCAGCCCCCGGATCGCGCGATCGGCACCGGTATGCCCGCGGAACAGCCACAGATCGCCGGTCCGCGTGAGCTCGACCGCGCCATCCAAACCGATACTCGAGAGCGCTTCACCTTGCACAGCGACTAGCCTAGGCGCATGCGCTGGTGGAAGGTGCTCGGCTTGGCAGGGGCCGCGGGTGTCGCGGCGACCGGTGTGGTCATCGTGCGGTCCGAACGCAAACGCCGCGCCTACACCCCGGATCAGATCCGAGATCGGCTACACGCCCGCCTCGGCGATCAACCCGGACCCATCGAGCCCGTCGGCGACGGCAAACGCTGAGCCGGACCGCGAAAGCGTTCACCCGCACTGGCTTCGACCGTCATTGTGGGCTCGACGCGACAGCCTCCGGAATGAGCGGAATTCACGCGATGCGCAACGGCGGTATCGAGGTCGTTGTCCCGCAGTCGTTGTCTGGCCGAGGGTTCGCCGAGTTCGGGCATGGCACCGGCGGGGCCGCCAGTTCCGCGCGCCACGCGGGATCCATTTCACTACAACGGATCTCGGCATGCTCGTGTCCTCGGTACGCCGTGCGCTGCCGAATGCCGGGTGCTTGTCCGGCCTGGATATCGGCCGGTAGAACTCGGACAGCGTTCTGGGACTGGAACATTCTGCCGCGGTGTCTGTCAGCCTTCTTGTTCCGCCAGTGCGGCCGTCGTCAGGGTCAGGTGTCGGGTCAGTAGGTCGGCGGCGGTGTCGGGGTCACGGGCCAGCGCCGCCTCCTCCAATCGGCGATGCTCGTCGATGGCGTCGCGGTCGGGGGCGCGGTGTGCCGACCAGCGGCGAGCCAGCTCGCTCGCGACCCACATCCGGTCGAAGGTCTCCAGCAACACCGGGTTGCCGCACCCCGCCAAGAGGGTGCGATGGAACACCCGATGGGCCTCGGCCCAGGCCTCGCTGTAGTACTCGCCGTCCTCCGGGGTGAATGCCGGTGTGCGCGCCAAGCGGTGGTGGGCGGCTCGGACATCGCCCTCCCAGCCGACGTCGCCACGTTCGATCGACATGCGTAGCAGGACCGGCTCGATGGTCCGGCGGGCCTCGCCGATCTGCTGCCAGCGGCGATCGGAGAAGGCCGGGACCGCGAAGCCGCGATTGGTCAGCCGTTCGGCCAGACCCTCACCGACCAGCCGCACCAGCGCCTCGCGCACCACGGCCAGGCTCACACCGTGTTGCTTGGCCAGATCCTGCGGCTTGAGCGCGTCACCGGGCGCGTACTCGCCGCGCATGATCGCGTGCCGCAGGTGTGCGTAGATCTGCTCGGACAGCATCTGCTTCTCCGGTGAGGTCGGGGTGTGGGCTGCCCTGGTCATGGTCCGATGATAGACGATCTCCAAAATAATCGATTATTTCTGATATCGTCGATCTTGCCTGTCCGACATGACTCGAAAGGCACGACACATGAGTGCAAACAACCCCTTCGCCCGGCTCCCCGAGGCAGCCTCGTTCACGGTCACCAGCGCCACGGTGAGCGACGGCGCCGCCTGGCGACCCGCACAGTGGTCCTCCGGCGCCCCCGGCGGCAAAGACGTTTCCCCGCAACTGAGTTGGAGTGGCGCCCCGGCGGGCACCAAGAGTTACGCCGTGACCGTGTACGACCCCGACGCTCCTACCGGCTCCGGCTTCTGGCACTGGGCTGTCGCCAACATCCCGGCCACGACCACGAGCCTTCCCGAGGGCGCCGGAGACGACGCGGGCAGCGGGTTGCCGACCGGCTCCTTCCAAGTGCCGAACGACGCGCGCCTGCCTCGATACATCGGTGCGGCACCGCCGGCGGGGCACGGTGAGCACCGCTATTTCGTCACCGTGCACGCTCTGGATGTCGACGACATCGGCATCGCCTCCGACTCCACGCCTGCTCTGCTCGGATTCACCATCGCAGGTCACATCCTGGGCCGAGCGACGCTCGTCGCCACGGCGGAGACACTGCCGTGAATTCCGCTCGAGCATCCTGGCGAGGTCGGTACGGCAAGGAAAGGTTATGAGCGACAAAGGTATCGACCGCATGGCTGATCGCACGGTGCTGATCACGGGTGCGACGGACGGACTCGGCCGCGAACTCGCGGTGCGTCTCGGCGCGGCGGGCGCCCGCCTGATCCTGCACGGCCGCAACCCCGATCGGGCCGCCGCGGTCGCGGCCGAGATAACGGCCGCGAGTGGACACGCTCCGCGGGTCATCCTGGCCGACGTGTCGCGACTCGCGGAGGTGGACCGGCTGGCCGACGAGATCATCGCCCGCACTTCACGATTGGATGTGCTGGTGAACAATGCCGGCACCGGAGGCCGGTCGGACGGGAGACGCGCACTCGGCGCCGACGGCAACGAATTACTGTGGGCGGTCAACCATCTGGCTCCGTATCGGCTCACACGGCGGTTGCTTCCGCTACTGCGGGCCTCGGCACCGGCGCGGGTGGTGAACGTAGCCTCCGCCGGGCAGCAGGAGATCAACCTCGACGATCCGACCCCCGAGCCCGACTACGACGTGTACACCGCCTACTGCCGCGCCAAGCTGGCGATGATCATGGCGACCATCGAGTACGCCGAGGAACTCGACGGAACCGGTGTCACCGTGAACGCCCTGCACCCGGCCACCCTCATGGCGACCACCATGGTGCTGGAATCCGGCACCACGCCGATCAGCACCGTCGCCGAAGGCGCGGCCGCGACCCTCCGCCTGATCTGCGATCCGGACCTGTCACAGACGACAGGCTGCTATTTCAACCGCACCAGGCAGGCCCATCCGCACGCACAAGCCCTCGATCCGAAGGCGCGCCGCCGCCTGCTCGAAATCAGCGACGCCGCAGTCGTTTCGGCGCTGGGCTGAGGTGGTGGGCCGGTAGGTCGCGCGATGCGGGACCAACCGGCCCAGCACCCCCCGAATCCGCGTCGAACGTGCCGTCCGAGCGGCCTGCATGCCGGAGCCGTCTGGTCCCTCGGGGTGGCACGTTCAGCATTCACGACAAATCTGGAGCGCGATGAACTTCGGGTCTCCGCCGAATTCGCGATCGATCGGCGGCGCTACCGGCGCGCCGCTACAGTAGGCGTTCGAATCTGAAGCGGTCGCGCTTCGCATATTTTCGCAACGGATCGATAAGAGGTACACAGCTTGAAGAGTTCGGCTCGGTTGCGGTTGCTTGCAGCGTCCACGGTCTGCGGCACCGCAGCGGTGCTCACCGCGATGGCGCCGCCGACCACGGCGGAGACCGCCGACGGCAAAACCCTTGTGGTGATCGGCGATTCCTTCTCCGCCAACGGGGAAATCCTCGACCTGCTGAACGCGGGCGGGGACCCCGGCTGCAAGCACGTGCCTACATCATGGCCGACGCAGCTGACGCAGCGCATCGGCTTGTCGCCGGACGACGTCGAGGACACCTCGTGTCAGGGCGGCACGATCGACACCTCGGGCTGGACCCTGGTGCACCAGGTGAAACGGGCCGTGTCCGATAGCGCGTTCGGACCACGCACCCGGACCGTGACGATTCAGCTCGGCATGAACGATGCCTGGGGAACCGACAACCCGGTCGCCCTGTCTCGTGCCTTCACGTGCCTGACCGACCTGATCGATGGTTGCGGTCCGGAAGCCGCAGCGCAGGGCCGCGCCCCCAACCTCGACACCGTCACCGGTCAGGCCTATGCCGATCGAGTCCGCCAAGCGGTGGAGTACATCCGCTACTACGCTCCGAACGCGCGGATCGTTTTCGTGGGATACCCGGAAATACACTCTCCCGGCCAGGATTCCGCCTGCGCGAACATCCTCGGCATCAATGTGGTCCAGCCCCGGGCCGGCGCGGTCACCGGGTTCCTGGACCGGATCGACACGGCCCAGCGCGAGGCCGCCGGCATTCTGAACGTGAACTTCCTCGACACCCGAGCGGTCACCGCCGGGCACGGCGCCTGCACTGCGGATCCCTGGGTGGACGGAGCGTTCGACCCACACACCGAACCGCTCGGGTTCCCCTGGCACCCCAGCGCGCACGGCGACTCGATGGTCGCAGCCGCCATGCAACAGTGGATCGCTCGAAGCTGAAATAGCTGTTCGGGCAACTAACGTCCGGCGAGCTCGGCGACGACCGGAGCGAACCTGTCGGCGACGTCGGCGCCGAAGACGAAATAGGAGAAGCCGATCTCCTCCCGTCGCCGTTGGATTTCCTCGACGGCGGCGGCCGGGTCATCCGGAAGGACGGTCATCGCGTCCGCCGCGTGAAGCGCGGCAGTGTCGGTATCGGGGGGCGCCATGTGCGGTGCGACAGTATCGCCGATAACCGGTACAGCGAGCGCGAGTTCGGCGTCGCTGGTGGCGCGGAAGTCGCGTGCCAGCCGCTCGACCTCGCCCCGAGGCTGATCCCCGAGCACGAAGGTGACCGTGTCCGCGACCTCGGCCGCCAACGCCCGGGCCTTCGGACCGAGTACGGCCATCGCCACGGGCGTGTGACGGTCGGGGCCGTCGAGATCTCGCAGCCGCTGGACGGTCTCACGGACCTGGGCCAGCCGCTCGTAGGGCGGCGGTACGGAGGGCATTCCCTTGTCGCGGAGCTCGTCCTCGATTCCCGGTCTGCCGGTGCCGATGCCCATCTCGAAGCGCCCCTCGGTCAACAGCGACAGCGAGTGCGCATCCCACGCCGTCAGCCAGGCCGGGCGGAGCGGAGAGGCGTACACCCAGGTGCCCACGCGCAGGTCGGTCAGGGCCGCGGCGGTGGCCAGCATGGGGGCGGGCGCCGGCTGCATCAGCGGGAAGTCGGGCACCAGCAGCGTCGAGTAGCCGCTGTCGGCGATGCGGCGCACACGATCTCGCCACGTCGGCAGGTCGGATCTGAGCGGGGCAACGACCCCGAATCGAAACGGTCTCGTCATAGCTGGCTCCTGTCTCTCGGCCTATCCAGAGGAGTCGACGACGAATCCACCCGAAATTCATCGGTGCAGCCGAGATCGCATACCACCCATCCAACTCCGCCGGACAACCTCACATGATGCGAAGGGATTCGACGGGCCCTCAAAGACCGTGAGCGGTGGAAGTCGGCTTACCGCACTTCATCGAAAGTTGATGTGCCCGGAAGGATTCGAACCTTCGATCTCCCGCTTCGTAGACAGGTGCTCTTTCCACTGAGCTACGGGCACTTGACCCCGCGCGGATGTCGGCGTTGACATCTACTCGGCGCTGAAGTGCGCGGGGTTGGGTGGGTTGGTTCCCTCGGTGAGATTCGAACTCACACTCGACGGCACCTGAGACCGTTGCCTCTACCCTTGGGCTACGAGGGAATGGGGTGAGGGGATGTGGAAAGGGCCGCTCTCCGTGGCTTTTGCCCGGAAGCGGCCCTGGCGGGGCGGTGATGCCGAGGCCGCTAGGAGACGCTCCGGATGCCGAGTCGGATGCGGAGCAGGCGGGCGAGGAGCGTGGTTGCGGGCTGAATCAGCTCGGTCATGGGGGCCGCCTTTCCGGTGTCGTCGGGTGGAGGTGCTGGAACCACGGTAGCAACGGGATCCGAAGCGGTAAAACGATTTTCGGGGTTGTGGAGGTTCGGCGGTTAGCTTCCGGTGCGGGGGAGTTGGCCGAGGCGGGTGAGTTGGGCGGGCGGGGCGAGGTTGAAGCGCCGGCAGTCCGCGCATCGCCGGGATGTCGCGGTCGAGGTGGCTGTGTGGTGGAGTACGGCCAGGGTCGGCGCGATCTCGAGGGTGTAGTCCCGCAGGGTGGCGTGGCCGTCGATGATGAGGGCGTGACCATCCGAGGTGGATGGTGGCCACAGCAGGGTGACCGCCGGGTTGGCGGTGATATTGCGGCAGGTCACGGGTCCGGGTGCCGTGATGGTGAAGCTGCCGCCGGTGAGGGTGGGGTGCTGCGGCGTGGTGTGCGGTCCGAGGTCGCCGATGCTGACCAGGAAGGCGAACTCGTACTGGCCGATCAGATCGACCAGTTCCGCTGGTAGGTCCGGCACGTTCATTCACCAAGCGTAGGCGAATGTGCGGTGCCGGAGAGCCTATTTATCCGCGGATGAGGTTCCACCGGCCCTGATACACCGCAAGTGCGATTCTCGGATGTCGGGGGTGACTGCTTCGGACCAGGTCGGCGAGTTCAGTAGACGTCGCGGACGTAGCGCTTGTCCGCGGCGAGCTTCTTGACGTAGGCATCGGCGTCGAATACAGGCGCGGTTGAATGCGTTTGAGCATGTCCGCCCAGCCTTGTGGGTCGGCCAGCCGGGGATGCTCGGCGGCGATGTCGACAGGTTGGCGGCCCCACAGCCATTTCGCGAGTTCGCCCTTGTTGTCCTGGCGCAGCAGGGTTCTCAGGTACGGGGTGGCGCTGCGTTCGGTCAGGTAGCGCAGCAGCTCCGGCGTCATCTTGGTCAGGTCGAGATGGTCTTCGAGCGCGACCGACAACGGAAGTGGCCCGACCTTGGGGACTTCGACGACGGCGGCGGGGTCGAGCCCGGTGGTGGCCAGGAAACTCCCACACCAGTCCCAGATCGTTGGCCGGTCGCACCCCGAGCGCGTCCCCGACCTCGTACCGCAGCCCAGCACCGGTGAGATCGAAACTGAACTGCCGCACCTCTTTCTGCGCGGCAGGCCCGATCCGCCAAGCCGGCAACCGGGGCTCGCTGCGCGCCGACCTGCTCCTCACCGGCGACGAGATTCGCGCCACCGGAGCCTTGAGGCCCGGCCAGGTCCGCGACGCGCTCGGCACCGCGTTGCCGCCGCATCGTCCCCGTCCGGCAGGTCGAAGGCGGAGTGTGGCGGGCCATCGGCGCCGTCGGCACCCCACACCTGGCCAACCTCCTGAACGCCCACGCCCTGGCACTCCTCCCGCCGGGAACCGGCCGCGGCACCCTGGTCGAATTGCTGCCGCTGCCACGGTGAACCGGTCGTCGCGTGGCTGTCCCTCCGGACCGGCTGCCGCTGGAGATCGGTCGGCTCCGGACGGCGGTCGGCGGGATCGCAACCGGCGCGGCAGGCCCGCCTCGGCGTCACGGTCGGGAATGTCGGCTCGCCCGTTGGGTTACAGAGGCGGGAGGGATCGGTTGCGGAGGTGAGCGGTGGCGGTGAGTGAAGCGGGTGTTCGGGTTGTGCCGGGCGCGGATCGCGGGCGCTGGCGGAACGAGTGGCTCGATTCCCGGCAGTCGTTTCCGGCCACCGGCAATTTCGATCTGGCGGCGAATGCCCACGGGCTGCTGATGATCCACAACGAGGACATCGTCGACCCCGGTGAGGGGTTCGACACCCATCAGCATCGTGACATGGAGATCGTGACCTGGGTGCTGGAAGGGACGGTGGTCCACCAGGATTCGGCGGGGCATTCGGGTTTGATTCATCCCGGTATGGCGCAGCGGATGAGCGCGGGCACCGGGATTCTGCATTCGGAGCGCAACGGCGCCGGCCTGCTGGAGCGGCAGCGCCTGCACGTCGTCCAGATGTGGGTGCCGCCCCACGAACCCGGAGCCGCTCCCGGATACCAGGAGCGGGACATCACCGCGGAGTTGGCGGGGAACTCGCTGATCACCGTCGCATCGGGCATCCCGCGCGACCGCGACCGTACAGCGATCGTCATCGGAAACAGGTATGCGGCCTTGCACGCGGCGCGCCTGGAGCCGGGCCATACGGTGCAGATTCCGGACGCGCCCTACGGCCACGTCTTCGTGGCCCGGGGGAGTGTCGAATTCGAGGGCTCCGGCCTGCTGGCCCAGGGTGACGCCGTGCGATTGACCGCCACCGGCGGCCATCGGGTCACCGCTGTCGAGCCGAGCGAACTGCTGATCTGGGAGATGCACACGACCTTCGCCTGATCGCGCCCATATCTGACGGAGTCGGCCCCTCGGATCTTGACCTCGGGCCGCGGATTGTGTATCGGGAAGTGTGCTCTTGATTGCCCGGAACCGAGCGGGCGCACCGGCCGCGGCGGGACTGAGGGAGAATAGGGGCGTGGGCGACGCAATGAAGAAGAAGTTCGGAGATCGGCTCGGCGTCCGGGCGGTCATGGCGGGAGCGGGTGCCGCGGCGCCCGTCGGCGGCTAGGTCGATGTCGGATCGGGAAGTACCAGGACGTGGATCCCTGCCGGGACCCGGCGGGAACAGGTTCGATGCGGTCGAGCGGCTACGCAGGCAGCTCGAGGCATTGAAGGCTGCCGAGCGCGGCAACGCCGACGCGGGGGATGCCTCGTCGAAGATCACCAGGCTGCCGCGTCGCCCGCGGCGCAAGAACGAAGAAGCCGTCGAGCGTCCGCACCAGCCGTGGCGTCCGGAAGGCGGCTCGGTCTACGATCCGGCGCCGACCAGGCCGGTGCTGCGATCAGAGCTGCAGCGCGAGACCGGGTGGTGGCCGGTCGACCCGGGCCCGGGGCCGTACCCCGCTCCGGTCAGCGATTCGGGCAGTGCCGAGCAGGAGGGGAGTGTCATCGACCTCGGCGCCATGCGGCGCAAGCGAGCCGGTGACGATGCCCCGGCCACCGGTATCCGGCCTGTGGCTCGGCCGCGCAGAATCGGACCCGCCGCGGGTGAGGGATCCGCACCGGACAGCGGCAGTGACCCCGATCTTCCACCGCCGGACGGACCCGTTCGGCGGCCCTGAACCGTCCTCGACGCGCCCGCACAGACCGCCTGCGGAGGCCAGCTCCCGCCGGCCGGAGTCACCCGACTCGGTCGTCGAGGCGTACGCGCAGCACGTCACCGCGGCCGGTGGCAACCATGAGATCCCGGTCCGAGCCGGGGACCGTCGCCACCGCGGCCAACGGGTCCCTGGTCAAGAGCGAGCAGCTGGTGTGGGTGCCGGGGTCGACGCGGAGCAGGGCGCCGGAGGTCGTGGCGGCATAGAGGACTCCGCCGGGGCCGACCGCCAGGTCGTCGGCGAGTGGGGTGTCCGTAGTGGTGCTCTGGCGGGTCGGGTCGGCGATCGGGATCTGGACGAGCCTGCCCTGCGGGGTGAGGTAAACCGTCGTGTAGATCGAATCATCATGGACGGCAATGCCGTTGACGCCGAATATCTTCGCCTGTGCCGACCACTCGGTGTCGACGGTGCCATCGTGGCGGACCCGGACCACCCCGGACCCGGTATCGGCGACGTACAGGCTGCCCTCGGTGTCGAAGGCCGCACCATTGGCCATGCTCAGGCCGCCGACGAAGGTCTCGGGAACCGGTGCGGCGGCGGTCGGGTCGAAACGGACGACACCGCTGTCGTGACGGCCGGACAGCAGGTTCACCGAGTTGTCGCCGTAGACGACATACAGCAGCTGATCGGGGCCGAGGCGGATCGCGCCGGGCGAGCTGACCGGGACGGTCGCGGTGACCCGGCCCGCACTGTCGTAGCGCTGCACTTCATTCCGGTACAGCCGCGCGACCCACAGGTTGCCCTGCGCGTCGAATCCGAGGTTCTCGGCCCAGTCGACGAACGGGATCACCGCGGTGGCAACGGTCGATACGGTGACAGCAGGGCATGAAACCGGTTGGGACCGCGCGGTTCCCGGCGCGGCCAGACCGGCGGCCGCCACCGCGAGCAGGGTCGCGCCCGCCGCGGCGATCCGATGCGGCCGAGTGTGCGTGTGGGGGAATGGCTTCACGGTCGGTGATGGTAGGTACCAGAACCGATCGGTTGCCTGGGTGCGTTATACCCAGGCTCGCGCAGCAGCCAGGCGCGCCAGGCGGGCGGCGGTCGGGCTGCCGGGCTCGGCCTGATAGACCATCAGCCGCTGGCCCGCGGCGCCGCGCACATCGAAGGACTCGTAGGTCAGGAACAGCTGACCGGCCTCGGGATGGCAGAACTCCCGGGGCTCGGTCGTCGCGGTGCACAGCGTGTAGGAATGCCACAGTTCGGCGAATTCGGTACTGGCCGTGGTGAGTTCGGCGACCACGTGACGCAGGCGTGGATCGTCCGGATACAACGCCCCCGCCTGCCGGAAGCCCGCGACCATGGCCTGGCAGGTCCACGTCCAGTCGACGCAGAACCGGCGAGCGGCCGGTTCGAGGAAGGTCATGCGGGCCAGATTGTCGACGCGGGGGAATCCGGAGAAGAACGCGCGGGCGATGACATTGGCGGCGAGGATGTCCATGGCCGGGTTCAGCACCAGGGCCGGTGCGGCCGGATAGCCGTCGACGATGCGGCGCAGCGCGGGGCTGACCGTCTCGTCCGGGCTCGGTTGTCGCACCGGCGGGGCCACCCCCGCGAGGCGGTAGAGGTGTTCGCGCACAGCCTCGTTCAGTCGCAGCGCACCGCTCAGCGCCTCCAGCATCTGCGCCGACGGGTGGCGCTCCCGCCCCTGTTCCAGGCGGGTGTAGTAGTCGCTGTTCATTCCGGCGAGCTCGGCGACCTCCTCGCGGCGCAGCCCCGCCACCCGGCGGCGGCCGTGCGAGATCAGCCCGATGTCCTCGGGACGCAGTGCCGCGCGGCGGGCGCGCAGAAAGTCGCCGAGTTCGTTGCCGGTCATGCCGACCACGCTAGGTGCTCGCCGCCGCCGGTTGCCCGGCGGCGGCCCTCCGGCGTCAGTAGGTGTAGAAGCCGCGGCCGGTCTTGCGGCCGAGGTAGCCCGCGTCGACCATGCGGCGCAGCAGCACCGGGGGCGCGTACTGCGGTTCGCCGAATTCGGCGTAGAGGGATTCGGCGACCGCGAGGGTGACGTCGAGGCCCACGGTGTCGGTGAGGCGGAGCGGGCCCATGGGGTGGGCGCAGCCGCTGACCATGCCCTCGTCGATGTCCTCGGCGCTGGCGAACCCGGTCTCGAACATGCGGATCGCGCTGCAGAGGTACGGGATCAGCAGGGCGTTGACGATGAAGCCGGCCTGATCCTTGGACTCGATGGTGCGCTTGCCGAGGATGTCGCGGGCGTAGGCGGTGACCTTGTCGACGACCTCGCGGTCGGTCTTGAGGGTCACCACGATCTCGACCAGCGGCAGCACCGGGACCGGGTTGAAGAAGTGCACACCGACGACGCGGCCCGGGTTGGCGGTGGCATTGGCCAGCCGGATGACCGGGATGGACGAGGTGTTGGTGGCCAGGATGGTCTCGGGGGAGACGATGGCGTCCAGCTTGGCGAAGAACTCGGTCTTCAGCGTCTCGATCTCGGGCGCCGCCTCGATGACCAGCTCTCGGTCGGCGAAGTCGTCGATCGAGGTGGTGAGGGTGATGCGGGCGCGGGCCTCGTCGGCCGCGGCCTGCTCGAGGCGGCCGGACTTGACCGCGCGGGCCAGGGACTTCTCGATGCGTGAGACGGCGGCGTCGGCCGCCGCGGTGTCGCGCTCGAGAACCAGGACCGACCCGCCTGCGCGGGCGGCCACCTCGGCGATGCCGGCACCCATGGTGCCGCCGCCGATCACGCCGATGCGTTGCACTTACTTCTCCTTGTACCTCGGGGAAATCGCCACCTATCTTGCTCGACCACCCGTGACCGCCTTTCGCCGGGCGGCAGCGGCAACAGCCACTGGACAGTGTGCGTGTCTCAGGCCACAGCTCCGGATCGGCGGCACTCCGGCCCGGTACTGTCCAGAGCCGTCAAACATGCTGAGCGATCATCATGGGCGATTACCCCCGAGCGAGCCCCGAGCCGACGCAGACCGGTCCGGGGCTCGATCGGTCACATTGGGCGTCCGGCCCATCGTGCCCATTCCAGCCGTCGGCGGCTCGTGCCGAGCCAGGTACCGCCGATGTTCGACGGTGATCCAGCCGATCCCGGCGATCAGTGCGATCGCGGCCGCGGCGGCCCACAGATCGGTCCAGCCGCTACCGGGCGTCATGGCCAGCGCGATGACACCGGCCAGCAGCAGGGCGAAGCCGGGCCACGACACACCGTCCAGGAGAGTCGGCACCGTGGGGCCCGCGGGTGGCTCACGGACCATTTCGGGGTGGAGATTGCGTGGTGGCATAGGAGCGCGCTCCTTCCGGTTCGTACACTGCCCTGTCCATCGGGTTCCCGATTACGCGCTCCCGAAACAGGTTGCTGTCGGCCGTGCCCCACCGTGCACGGCCCGAAATATGTTGTGTACGAACAGGAATCAGCGAATCCGTGTGCGCCCGACGATTTGTGAACGCGCCGGTGCCGAGTGCCTTCCCGCCGGAGTCAGTCCCAGGCGCCGCTGTCGACGACCCAGATGCCGCCGCTGCCCTGTGTCACCGGCTGACCGACCTGCAACGTGAGTTTGCTGCCGTCCTGATTGGTGACCACGACGCTGGTCGGACCGTCCGCGGCGGCCTGAACAGTGGCCCATCCGAATCGCTGCTGCACGAAGGCCTTTGCGACCTGGACGCGATCCAGGCGCCACGGCTGGTGCCCGCTGTCCACGCCCTGCTGCAGGTCACGGGCTTGCTGAGCGGTGAGGCCCTCGCCGGGAAACGTCTTTCCGGCTTGCGGTTCGGTGCTCGACTCCGGCACCTTCGACGGTGCCCGAGTCGGCACGACCGGGGGCTCGGCCACCAAGGACGTTGTCGGCACAGCGGTTGTTCCAGGTAGCGAGCCCGGGACAGTAGCCGTCGCCGCGGCGGTAGCTGTCGCCGATGGCTGGCTGGTGGGCGAATCCGTCGACGTTGTCGTGCAGCCCGCAATCGCCGCCCCGCAAGCGAGGACGCCGAGAACGGTCACCCCCGCTCGCTGCCCCACCAGCGCGAACGCGATCGACCGACGGCTGACATGTGTGCTGCGCATAGGTCTCCCCTGACCTTGAACCCGAATCACCCCGACCACGATCCACAATGGATCCGCTGCCCTGATGTCGTCCCACCGAACCCGATCGTTAACCGCCAAAACCATTCTGGCGCAGACTTTCCGAACCCCGGCGGCGATCACCCCGAATCCGACGCGAAATATCGCCACCCGACCGGGCGGAGTTTGTTGGTGCGGTGCACCCGGATTCAGCGGCTGACTGTGGTCTCCTGTGCGATCCGTGACAGCTTCTCGGGGTTGCGCACGAAGTAGAGCCCGGTGACGAGGCCGTCGTCGATCCGGACCGCCACGACTCCGTCGATCTGTCCGTCGAGTCGGATGACCAGCGCGGGCCAGCCGTTGACCTGTGCGGGTTCGGCGGAGGCGTCACCGCCCATCCAGCGTGATCCGCCGGATAGCAGGTGAGCCACGTGATCCACACCTACGACGGGGTGCAACAGCGCCTGCTTGATTCCGCCGCCGTCGCCGAGGAAAACGATGTCGGGTGCCAGTAGGTCGAGCAGGCCCTGCAGGTCTCCGGTGTCGATGGCTCGTTGGAACGCCCCCAGCGCCGCCCTGGCCTCGACCGCGGAAACGACCCCGCGCGGACGGCGCGCCGCTACGTGCGACCGGGCCCGGTGGGCGATCTGGCGGACCGCGGCCGGCGTCTTCTCGACCGCTGCGGCGATCTCGTCGTAGTCCAGGCCGAACACCTCGCGCAGCACGAACACCGCGCGCTCGGTCGGCGTGAGGGTTTCCAGGACCAGCAGCATCGCCATCGACACGTGCTCGGCCAGCTCGACGTCCTCGGCCACATCGGGTGCGGTGAGCAGTGGTTCGGGCAGCCACGGGCCGACGTAGGACTCCTTGCGGCGGCCGAGCGTGCGCAGCCGCCGGATGGCCTGGCGGGTGGTGATCCGAACCAGGTAGGCCCGCTGGTCCCGCACGGTGTCCAGCTCGACGCCCATCCACTGCAGCCAGGTTTCCTGCAGCACGTCCTCCGCGTCCGCGGCCGAGCCGAGCATCTCGTAGGCGACGGTGAACAGCAGATTGCGGTGGGTGACGAAGGTTTGCGTGGCCCGGTCGCTGTCGCTCATGATCTCGCTCCTGCTCGTCTGTTCCAGCCTGTGTCGCGCATACGTGGCCCGGGCAAGCCTTCGTGTGACACCCGGCGGCGGTGACGCTCGTCACGCCCCGGCGCTGTCACAGGCGCGAGGGCACCGGCTACTTGTGTTCGTCCAGTTACCGAACAGGAGGATGACATCATCATGCGTATCACGGTCTTCGGAGCCAACGGTCGTACCGGCCGCCTGCTCACCGCGCAGGCACTCGACGCCGGACATCACGTCGCAGCGGTCACCCGGCAGCCGGAATCGTTTCCACTGCACCATGATCGGCTCGAAGTTGTCGGCGCCGACGTGCTCGATCCGGCCGCCGTGGACGCGGCTGTGGCTCAGCGGGATGCGGTCTTGTCGACACTCGGGGTCACCGCCGGGAAGGAACCGATCAGCACCTATTCGCACGGGGCGGCCAATATCGTCGCCGCGATGCAACGGCATGGGGTGCGCAGGCTCGCGGTGGTCAGCTCGACAGGAGTCGACCCGCACCCGTACTCCGATGCCGGAATCCTGTTCAACCGTGTACTGCTGCCCTATGTGACTCGAGTGCTGGGCAAGACTCTCTACGACGACATGCGGCGGATGGAGACACTCGTTCAGGCCAGCAATCTGGATTGGACGATCATCCGCCCCAGCGGCCTCTACCACCTTCCGCGGGTCACCGACTACACCCTCGTAGAGGGTCACGCCGACCGCAGGTTCACCGCCCGGGCGGACCTGGCCGCGTGCCTGCTCGCCCTGCTCGACAGCGACCGGTATCACCGGGCCACGGTCAATGTCGTCACCACCGTCGACAACCCCACCCTGCTCCAATGGATTCGCCGCGAAGCACTCGCTGCCACCTGAACAGGCCCGTCCCCTCGGTGTCGTACCCCAGAGGTAGGTTCGCCGGTATGCAGCCTGCTACCGCCATGGTCGCGGATGTCGTCGCGGCGATCACGCCCTTCGACGACCAGAGCGACACATCGACATGGCCCGCCGCGGCGGCCAATGGTGGGACCTCGACCCGGACAACCTGCCCGCCACCGATCCCCACCTGCCCCGATTCATTCTGAAGCTCGACGACTGTCAGCGGGGTGCTGTGGGCACGACGGCTTGATTGCCGCCGGCCCGGGTCGTGCGGGGCCTGGTAGGGTGGCCGGATGCTCATCGAGGTCGACAGACTCTAGCCGCCTACTCGAAGGCGGCGTTGCGATCACACCTGCTGCACGGCGTTCCGAATCGGGAATGGGCCGTTGATTTCCGGTGTGTATCGGCGGCGTCGGTAAACCCATGAGCAGGAAGAGTCTGTCGACACATGTCTTCATCCATGCAAGCGGCGATCACGCTGCAGAATCTGTCATTCGAATGGCCCGACGGGACCGTCGCTCTCGCGGGGGTCGATGGTGTGTTCACCACCGGGCGTACCGGTTTGGTGGGGCGTAACGGTGCGGGGAAGTCCACGCTGCTGCGCCTGATCGCCGGCATCCTGACCCCGACCTCGGGGCGGGTGGAAACCAGCGGCGACGTGGGGTATCTCCCGCAGCACCTCACGCTCGCCCAGAACGACACCATCGCGCAATTGCTCGGTATCGCAGGCACACTCGCCGCCCTGCGGGCGATCGAAGCCGGCGACACCGAGGAGAAGCACTTCGAGACGATCGGCGACGACTGGGACATCGAAGCCCGTGCCGACGAAATGCTGCACGAAATCGGTTTCAGCGCAGCCGATCTCGACCGCAGGATCGGCGAGATCTCCGGCGGTGAGGCCGTTCTCATCGCCGTCACCGGGCTGCGGATCAGGCGCACCCCGATCACGCTGCTCGACGAGCCCACCAACAACCTCGATCGCGAAACCCGCGCCAAGCTGGCGGAATTCGTGGATTCGTGGCCGGGCACGCTCGTCGTGGTGAGTCACGATCTGGAACTGCTGGAGCGCATGGACGCCACCGCGGAACTGCACGGCGCGACCCTCGAGGTGTACGGCGGTCCCTACAGCGCGTGGCAGGAGCACGTCGAGCAGGAACAGGCAGCGGCCCAGCAGGCGGCGCGAACCGCCGAGCAGGCATTGAAGGTCGAGAAGCGGCAGCGCATCGAGGCCGAGACCAAACTGGCCCGGCGCGAGCGCACCGCGCGCGCGACGCAGCGGGACGGTGGCATTCCACGCATCCTCGCGGGCAACCGGGCCAGCCGGGCGCAGGGCTCGGCCGGGGCCATGCGCACCACGCTCGACGCGAAAGTCCGTGCCGCCCAGGATGTCCTGGACGCCGCGGCCGCGCGGGTCCGCCGCGACGAGCACATTCATCTCGACCTGCCGGACCCCGACGTGCCACGCAGCCGGCGCATCGCGGAACTCGGTGACGGCGAGCGCACCATCGTCATCCAGGGTCCGGAACGGGTGGCCCTGATCGGACCCAATGGCGCGGGCAAGTCGACGCTGATCGAGCACCTGCTCAGTGGCCGCCACCCGGAACGCGGCACCCTGCTCACCGACCGGGTGGGCTACCTGCCGCAACGCCTGGACAATCTCGACGAGCAGGCCGGTGCGCTCGACAACGTGCACGCGGTGGCCACCACCACCGCAGCGGCCACGATCCGTAATCAGCTGGCCCGCTTGCTGCTTCGCGGCGGCAGTGTCGAACGCCCGGTCTCGACACTGTCGGGCGGTGAACGCTTCCGGGTGTCGCTGGCGCGCCTGCTCCTGGCCGATCCACCGGCCCAGCTGCTGATCCTCGACGAGCCGACCAACAACCTCGATATCGCAAGCGTCGATCAACTGGTCGAGGCGCTGGCCGACTATCGCGGCGCGATCCTGGTGGTCAGCCACGACTATCCGTTCCTGCACCGGATCGGCATCGACACCGTCGTCGAGCTCGACCGTGCGGGGAACCTGCGGCAACGCGGCTCCTTGTAACCGCCTCCGGCGCCGGGCCTCACCGTGACCCGGCGCCGGAATCGGTGGTGCAGTTCTGGATTCCGCGACCCTCGCTCAGGACGCCGAGTCCCCGGCGGCCTGCACCCGCGAATGTTGTTGATCGCGATAGGTTTCCAGCAGCCGCAGCCAGATCTCACTGATCGTGGGGTACGCGGGGACCGCGTGCCAGAGCCGATCGATGGGGACCTCGCCGGTAATGGCGATGGTCGCCGAATGCAGGAGCTCGGCCACCCCGCCCCCGGCGAACGTCGCCCCGACGAGCACACCGCGCTCGGGATCGACGAGAACCCGCGCCCGGCCGCGATAGTCCGGATCGTATTGCACCGCACCGGCAACGCGGCCGAGGTCGTAGTCGACGATATCGACGGCTCGGCCCTGGCGCGCGGCCTCCGCGGCGGTGAGCCCGACCGCCGCTACCTCCGGCTCGGTGAACACCACCTGCGGCACGGCCACCAGATCGGCGGTGCCCGAATGCCGTCCGAACGGACCCGTCTCGAGCGTGCGGCCACGGGCCCGGTCGGCGATCACCGCGCCCGCGATGCGCGCCTGATACTTGCCCTGATGGGTGAGCAGCGCCCGATGATTGACATCGCCTGCGGCGTACAGCCATTCGCCGTCGACGGCGGTCACCGTGTAGGTGTCGTCGGTGGCCAGCCACGTGCCCGCGTCCAGTCCGACGGTGTCGAGGCCGATGTCCGCGGTGCGCGGCGCGCGACCGGTCGCGAACAGCAGTTCATCCGCGACGATCCGCGCGCCGTCGTCGAGAGTGAGATGGATGCTGTCCTCGGGCCCACCCGCCCGCTCGGCCGTCGCGATGGTCCGCCCGAACCGCAGGTCCACGCCCGCCGCCCGGAGCCGGTCGGCGACCAGGTCGGCGGCGAAGGGTTCCATCCGGTCCAGCAGGCGGGCACCCCGCGCGATCAGCGTGACCTGCGAGCCGAGTGCCCGCCAGGCCGTGGCCATTTCGGTCGCCACCACCCCGGCGCCCACGATGGCCAGCCGCCCCGGAACCTCGGACGCGCTGGTGGCCTCCCGGCTCGTCCACGGCCGCAGCGCATCCAGTCCCGGCAGCGGCGGCAGTGCCGCGCGGCTGCCGGTGCAGATCGCGACGGCGTGCCGGGCCCGCAATCGCACCGTGTCGCCGTCGGGGGTCTGCACCGTCACCTGCCGCACCCCGTCGAGCCGGCCGTGGCCGCGCAGGAGTGAGATACCGGCCTTGTCGACCCATTCGACCTGGCCGTGGTCGTTCCAGTCGGAGGCCATGCGGTCGCGGTGTTCCAGCACCGCGCGGGTGTCGAGCGGCCCGGTGACCGCGGCGCCGACCCCCGGGAAGCGCACTGCCTCGCCGTACAGCAGCGCCGGGCGCAGCAGCGCCTTACTGGGCTGGCAAGCCCAGTAGGAGCATTCGCCGCCGACCAGCTCCGACTCGACGATGATCGTGTCGAGCCCGGCCGCGGCGGTGCGGTCGGCGACATTCTCGCCGGTCGGTCCGGCCCCGATGACAATGACGTCGCAAGTCTGGGTGTTCACACCGGACATGGTGGGCCCTCGCGCTCCGCGCTCGGCAGCCGGGGTCCCGCCCGGTCCCGGAGGGGCGGTCGTGATGTCAGCTCGGCCGGCGCAGCGGCAGACCGGCCGCCTGGTAGACGGCATCGATGACGCTCATGTTCGCGACGGCCTCGGCGGGTGTGGTGAGGATCGGCTCGCCCCGCAGCACTGCCCCGGCGAAGGCGTCGAGCTGATAGTCGTACGACGCGCGCCGCCCGAATTGCCGCAGGCTGCGGCCATTCTCGGTACTCAGCCACAGCACGTGCCCCAGCTGCGGCGCTACCGGATTGAGCAGCCGCATCCGGCCGCGATCGCCGATCACCGTGGCGCTGATCCGGACCAGATCCGACGACCACATGGAGCAGCGGATCCGGCCGGTGTGCCCGGAGGGGAAGCGCAGCTCCGCGGTCATGGCGCGGTCGATCCGCGGATCGCGCAACTTCGCCTGCGCCGTAACCACTTCGGGCTGCTCGCCGCCGAAGGTCCGGGCCATGTGCACGGCATAGCAGCCCGCGTCCATCAGCGCACCGCCCGCGAGGTCGTAGTTGTAGCGGATATCGGAGAACTTGGGCAGCGGGAAACACAGCGCGGTCTCCACCCGCCGCAGCGTCCCCAATTCGCCTGAGGCGATGATCTTCTCGGCCGCCTGCGTCAGCGGATGATAGCGGTAGTGGAACGCCTCCATCACCACCCGATCCGATGCTTCCGCCAGCGCGGCGATCTCGTGCGCCTCTCCGGCATCGGCGGTGAACGGCTTCTCGCACAGCACATGCTTGCCGGCCTCGACCGTGGCGCGGATCCACCGCCCGTGCAGGCCGTTCGGCAGCGGGATGTACACCGCGTCCAGGTCGTCCGCCCCGACCAGCGCCTCGTAGCTGTCGTAGGCCTGCCCGATCCCGTGCTTGCGGGCGAACTCCTCCGCCCGTGCCCGGTCCCGTGCCGCGACCGCGGCCACGACAACTTCCGGATTTCGCCCGGCCGGACCGATCAGCGCCGTCGGCGCGATATTCGCCGCACCGAGAATCCCGATCCGAAGCTGCGTACCATCGCTCATCCGCCGACCCTAACAGTCTGCCCGCCTTCCGAATACCCATGCTTCCCAGCGGTTTTACCGCAGAAGAGCGAAGTAGATGGGTCACCGCCGTGGTCCTTCACCATCGAGAAGCACGGAATTCCGTTGCTGCTCAACCGTCATGGCGCGGCGGTGCAGAAGGACGGCGGCTGGAAGGTCGACCCGATCGGAATCGGCCTGTTCATGATGCCGCGCGCCGACATTTTGGTCTGGTTCGCGAGCGTGACCGTACTCACCTACGCGGATAGGCGTCCTGCGGCCAGGTTTCGGAGGGCGTCGCGGGTGATCGCGTCGGCCGGGTAATAGGACTCGACCACCACGTCGGCCAGGGTGAGGTCGGTCGCCGTGCCGAAGGTGGTGACGGTATTGATGAACGTCAGGTCATGGTCGCGGTGACGCAGGCGGATCGGGAGGGCGATGTCGTCGATGCCCTCGGCGGAGAAAGCCGGGTCGTCGTCCCCGCCGTAGCCCCGGACCTCGTCGTGCAATGCCGCGAGCACCGGGTCGCCGGTCTGGGCGACCTGTCGCGCCAGTCGCGCGAGCAGCCGGCCGCGCACCTGCGCCACATTGCCCACCCGCGAGGCGAATCCCCGCGGATGCAGACCGAGCCGCATCATATTGGCCGGAGGGCTCAGCAGGTCCGGATCGACGCCGTCGAAGAACACGGCGGCGCCGGCATTGGCGGACAACAGATTCCACCGGCTGTCCAGTACCAGCGCCGGGAACGGTTCGTGCCCGGCCAGAATCTGCTCCACCGCCGCGCGTGCGACGGCCAGCTCCGGCGCGGTGTGCCAATCGCGGTGCTGGAAGATCGGGGCGTACCCGGCCGCGACGAGCAGGCGATTACGCTGGGCCAGCGGGACTTCGAGGTGGTCGGCCAACCTCAGCAGCATGGCTTGGCTGGGAATCGTGCGACCTGTTTCGACGAAGCTGACATGTCTGGCGGAAACATCTGCCAGACAGGCGAATTCCAGCTGGCTCAGCCCGCGCCGGTGCCGCCACTGGCGGAGCAGGTGCCCGACGGTGTCCGGTTCGCCCGCGTTCATGCCGTCACGATAACCGCGGCCCCGGAGCGGGTGCCATCACCTGCGATGTAATCGACTTCGCTGCTTCGGCACGGTGTGGTCGAAGCATGACCGATACGCACATCACCGATACCGCCGCCGCCAACCGGCGGCTCGTCACCGAGGCCATGGCCAGATTCGCGGCCGGCGATCACACCGTCCTGGCCGACGTGCTGGCCGAGGACTTCATCGAGCACAGTCCCGATAATCCCTCCGGCCGCGAGGCGTTCATCGCCCACATCACGAATGCACCGGTCGCACGGGCGCACCTGGAGATCGCCCGGGTGATCGCCGATCACCGATACGTGGTCGTGCACTACCGCATGGACACGGGCGACCGAACCGGCGGCGACGCGGTCGCCGACATCTGGCGTCTCGACGACGGCCGCATCACCGAGCACTGGGACGTGGTGCAACCCGTCCCCGATCCGGAACGCACGCCGAATGGGATGTTCTGAGCACGGCGCTCACACCGAGTAGGACCAGCCTCGCACCGACTCGACGTCGATCCGGATCACCGGCCCGGTGGGCGGAACGGACCGGTACTGGGGATATTTGGCGGCCAGCCAGGTCAGGGGAGTGGTGAGATCGGCAGGGGCGGTGAGTATTTCAGCGTTGCCGTCCAGCCGGGTCCACCACAGCCGAGTCCAGTCCTCCTCGTAGTGATCGGCGAGCAGACAGACCCGGGGATTCGACGCGATATTGCGGAGCCGTCGCAGATTCGTCGTCGACTTGGGTTTGTGGTCGATGGCTGTGACCACGAGAAGCGGCGAATCGACGGGGGAGACGGCGAAGGTGATGGGGACCAGGTGCGGTTGCCCGGTGGCATCGGCGGTGGCCAGCCGAGCCACCCGGGCGGCGCGGAACCTGGACAGAGCCGTGGCATCATCCGATCGCACGAGATCGACGGTAGTCCGCCGGTCGTGTTGTGCCACCACCGGACCGGTGGTCACCGGCGTGCGGACAGCCCGTCCAGCACGATGCGCAGCGTGCGCTGCCATTGATCCGGGGCCGCCCGCAGGCCGACGGTGTGATCGGTGGTGCCGACCCCGGCCAGCGCGAAAGCCACGTCCTCCCAGGCGATATCGGCCCGCATCGAGCCGTTCTGCTGTGCCCTGCCGACCAATTCGCGCAGCCGGTCGCGCAGGTCGCCGATGCAGCGGTCCACCTCGCCGCTGGCCGCGCCGCCCAGTGCATCGTTGACCCCGCAGCTCTCCGCCCGCAAACCCACGTACGCGGCGGCGAATTCGGTGAATCCCTGCCACGGGTCCGGCTGGACGAGGGCGCGGTCGGCGGCCGCGATGCCTTCGTCGAGGACCTCCTGCAGCACCGCCGTCAGCAGTGCGTCGAGCGAGGGCACCCGCCGATAGAAGGTCCCCTTACCCACCCCGGCCCGCTGCGCGATCTCCTGCGCGGTGACCGCCACCCCGACCTCCGCCACCGCCGCCCGCGCCGCGGTGACCAGCCGTTCGAGATTGCGGCGGGCATCGGCGCGGGGAGTCGGCGCGGCATCCCGGGCCAGCAGGCGATCGACGGCGGTCATGGCCGCACTCTAGCAAAAGTGGACTTTCCGAGTCCGTTTGGCTAGCGTCCAAAACGGACGCATCGAGTCCGTTTGATGAAGGAGCGAGTGATGTCGGACCGCATCCGAGTGGGAATCATCGGCGCGAACCCGGACCGGGGCTGGGCCACCCGCGCCCACGTCCCGGCCCTGCGCGCCCTGCCGGACTACGAGCTGACCGCGGTCGGTACCAGCCGCCGCGAGAGCGCCGAACGCGCCGCCCACCTGTTCGGCGCGGACCACGCCTTCACCGATGCGCGCGAGCTCGCCGAGCATCCCGATGTCGACCTGGTCGTCATTACCGTGAAGGTCCCCGCGCACGCCGAACTGATCCGCGCCGCGCTGGCCGCGGGCAAGCACGTCTACTCCGAATGGCCGCTCACCCGGACCACCGCCGAAGCCGAGGGCATCGTGGCCGCGGCCGCGGACGTTCCGGGACTACACGTCGTCGGACTGCAGGCCGGGCTCGCCCCCGTCGTCCAGCGTGCGCGAACCTTGATGGTCAACAGCCGCCATGTGGGCAAGGTGGTGTCGGTCACGGTCTACGCGGCCCGCGGCAAGGGCGCCGGCGGCCGCATCCCGCAGTGGGCGGCCTACACCCTGGACCGCGACAACGGCGCGGGAATGCTGGAGGTCGCGGGCGGCCACACCCTCGCGACGGTCGAATCCCTGGTCGGCCCGCTCACCGAGGTCTCGGCCGAGCTCGCGATCCGCCACCCGCTCGCCGTCATCGACGAGACCGGCGAGCGGGTATCGGTCACCAGCCCGGACCACCTGCTGCTGACCGGCCGCACCGACACCGGCATACCGGTATCGGCCCACATCCACGACGGCAAGGTCACCGACGGCCGCACCCGGATCGAAATCTCCGGCACCGACGGTGATCTGGTGATTGTCAGCGACGGCCCCTCGGGGGCGGGCGGCATCCAGATGAGCGACCTGCGCCTGCTGGGATCCAACGGCCCGGGTGGCGCGTGGCAGGACCTGACCCCCGAGGAGGCCGGACCCTGCGCGACGCTGCCGATCGAATCCCGCAATGTGGCAAGGCTTTACGACCGTCTGGCGGGCGACCTCCGCCGCAACCTCCAGCTGGTCCCGTCCTTCGGGACCGGCCTGCACGTGCATCGTGTCCTGGACGCGATCCGCCGCAGCGCCGACTCCGGCAGGCGCGAGACGGTCGAAGCCTGATCAGGACACGAACGCGCCCATGGTCGGCTGCCATTCGACGATGCGCTTGTCGGTCAGCAGACCCTCGCGGTTGAACGGGTCGTTCTCGAACAGCGTGGTCACCGCCTCCAGGTCGTCTGCCTGGACCAGGATCAGCGCGCCCGACCCGTCCGGGTACGGACCGCTGGTGAGCACGGTGCCCGCATCGACCAGGCTGTTCAGCCAGGCCCGGTGGTCGGGCCGGTGGATGTCGCGGCCGGGGACGGTGGCCTCGGAGTAGACGTAGTGGACGGCGAAGACGGCCATGGGCTCGCTCCTGATCGAAGTCGGTACGGATACGGAGAAGGTCAGAGCGTCAACAGCATTCGGGTATTCCCGAGCGTGTTCGGCTTGACGTAGGACAGATCCAGGAATTCGGCGACACCGGTGTCGTAGGACCGGCACATCTCGGCGTACACCTCGGCGGTCACCGGCGTGCCCTCGATCTCCGCGAACCCGTGCCGGGCGAAGAAATCCACCTCGAAGGTCAGCACGAACACCCGCTTCAGCTCCAGTTCGCGTGCGACCGCGATGAGCTGCTCCACGATCAGCCGCCCCGCGCCCGTGCCCTTGATGTCCGGATGCACCGCGACCGTGCGCACCTCGCCGAGGTCGGCCCACAGCACGTGCAGCGCGCCGCAGCCGAGGATCTGGCCGTCGCGCTCGGCCACCCAGAATTCCTGGACCGCCTCGTACAGCGTCACCAGGTTCTTCTCGAGCAGGATCCGGCCGGCGTAGATGTCGATGAGGCTCTTGATCTCGGGCACGTCAGAGGTTCGCGCTCGGCGGACGACCGGCGCCATCGCCGCATGCCCGCCGATCGAACCACTGTCAGGTGCCCGTGTTGTCATGGGGTGCACAGTAGTCGGCCCGCGTACCGATAGGCTTATCGGTGTGTCGCACATCCAGCCCTCCCACATACCGGCATGGTCCGGAAACCATGGCCGGTGTCTCGGCCGGTGGGGGCGCTGGTGACTGTGCAACGTGACGAGTTGGAGGGTCGCTGGACCGATGCCGGTCCCGCGGCGCGTCCGGGCTTCGCCCCCGTGCCCCGTCCGGAGGCGGCGGAACCGCCGGCCGTGCCACTGCTGAACATCGCCAATGTGCTGACGGTGCTGCGCATCCTGATCGTGCCGCTGTTCCTGCTGGCGCTGTTCGCCCACGGCGGGCACGACACCGAGTGGCGCTGGATCGCGGCCGGGTTGTTCGGCGTCGCCGCTATCACCGACCGCATCGACGGGCAACTCGCTCGCAAATACGGCCTGGTCACCGACTTCGGCAAGCTGGCCGACCCGATCGCCGATAAGGCGCTAATCGGGGCCGCGCTCGTCGGATTGTCGATGCTGCACGATCTGCCCTGGTGGATCACGATCGTCATCGTGGCCCGCGAGCTGGGCGTGACCCTGCTGCGGCTGGCCGTGGTCCGGCGCGGGGTGATTCCCGCGGGCCGGGGCGGCAAGCTCAAGACGCTGGTGCAGTCCGTCGCGATTGCCGTGCTGTTGCTGCCGCTCTCCGGCGGATTCGCTTCGGCCGGAATGGACTTGATGTATGCGGCCGTCGTGCTGACGGTCGTCACCGGTCTCGACTACGTCGTGCAAGCGGCCCGCCTCTGGTTCGGGTCGCCGGGCGGCAGCCGTGCGGCGTGACGTGCGGCCCGACGTCGAGACCGCGCTGTCCCGCGTAGCCACCGCTCCGCCCATTCCGCCCGACCCGCTCGTCACCTCGGCGCCCGCCGCCGAGTTGGTGGCCGCGCTCGCCGCCGCCGGCCAGACGGTGGCCACCGCGGAATCGCTGACCGCGGGACTGCTCAGCGCCACCATCGCGGGAATTCCGGGCGCCAGCACGGTGTTGCGGGGTGGACTGATCGTCTACGCCACCGACCTCAAGCAGTCGCTGGCCGGTGTGAGTGCCGACACCCTGGCCGCCGACGGACCGGTAGCCGCGACCACCGCCGAACAGCTCGCCGTCGGAGCCCGTCACCGCTGCGAAGCGGACTGGGGAATCGGGCTCACCGGAGTCGCCGGACCCGAACCACAGGACGGGCGACCGGTCGGCACGGTATTCCTTGGTATAGCGGGTCCGGAGTCCACCGAGGTACTTCGGTTGAAGTTGTCGGGGGACCGGTGGACGATCAGGGTGGGCGCGGTTCGCGCCGCGGTCACCGAGCTCGTCCGCATCGTCAGGGACGAGTGACGAGGCCGGGAACGCGCGGCCGACGCCGGACGTTGTCCAGTCAAACGCTGGGTCCGGCGAGACGAGTGTGAGGAGAACGAGATGACGCTGCTGCGAGAAGCCATCGGGGAAAGCCTGCGGCGCGCTCGGGTTGCCCAGAGCCGGACGCTGCGTGAGGTCTCCACCTCCGCGCGCGTGAGTCTGGGGTACCTGTCGGAGGTCGAGCGCGGCCGCAAGGAGGCGTCCAGTGAACTGCTGGCCGCCATCTGCCAGGCGCTGGACGTGCCACTGGCGCAGGTGCTCTTCGACGTGAGTTCCACCATGGCAGACGCCGACAAGGCCACCGCGCTGGCCGCCGACAAGGCCACCGCGGGTGTGGGAGCCGGCAAAGTGCCCGCCAAAGCCGGGCTCGCCAAGGTGGCCGCGAAGGTTACCCCGCGGGGTGGCGACGGCGACGTTGCCCTGGCCGCGGATGGAACTTTCGGCCCCCGCATTGTGATTCCGGCCCCGAAGTCGGATCGTCTGGTGCTGGTGGCTGCCAAGTGATCACTGTGCTGTGGAGCCGAAAGGGATAAATTCTCTGTAGGCTTCGTGCCGGAGGCGTCGCGCTGTTGCCGAAATCTCCGGAACGGCCGTTGCACAGTGGAGATAGGGACAACAGGGGTGCGCGACGGTCGCGCACTACTGTCGCGCTACGGGGCGCGGCACGTCATATGGAGGCGGGATCAATCGATGGCTAATCCGTTCGTGAAGGCCTGGAAGTACATGATGGCCCTCTTCGATTCGAAGATCGAGGAGCATGCGGATCCGAAGGTTCAGATCCAGCAGGCCATCGAGGAGGCCCAGCGCCAGCATCAGGCCCTGTCGCAGCAGGCCGCGTCGGTGATCGGCAACCAGCGCCAGCTGGAGATGAAGCTCAACCGCCAGCTGGACGAGGTCGAGAAGCTCAATGCCAATGCGCGCCAGGCGGTTATGCTGGCCGACCAGGCCAGCGGTGCCGGTGACACCGAGAAGGCCATCCAATACACCAATGCCGCTGAGGCTTTCGCCGCCCAGCTGGTGACCGCCGAACAGTCCGTCGAGGACCTGAAGGTGCTGCACGACCAGTCGCTGCAGGCCGCCGCGCAGGCCAAGAAGGCGGTCGAGCAGAACGCCATGCTGCTGCAGCAGAAGGTCGCCGAGCGCACCAAGCTGCTCTCGCAGCTGGAGCAGGCCAAGATGCAGGAGCAGGTCTCGGCCTCGCTGCAGCAGATGGACTCCACCCTGTCGGCCCCCGGCGCCGTCCCGAGCCTGGATGCGGTGCGCGAGAAGATCGAACGCCGCTACGCCAACGCGCTCGGTGCCGCCGAGCTGGCGGGCAACTCGGTCCAGGGCCGCATGCTCGAGGTCCAGCAGGCCAGCGTCCAGATGGCGGGCCACAACCGCCTCGAGCAGATCCGCGCCTCCATGCGCGGCGACTCGCTGCCCGCCGGTGGCACCCAGCAGCAGATCCCGCAGGGCCAGCCCGCGCAGCCGGCCGCCCAGCCCAACTTCAACAAGGGCCAGGCCGCCCAGCAGTAACTGCTGCGCGAAAGGTAGTGCACGATGGGGAGATCGCGGGCCGACAACAGTCCCGCGACCTCCCCTGCCCGTTTTCTGCGCCGAGCCCGCACGAAAACCGCTGATCCCATCCCGGGTTTCCCCTCCCCGTTCCCGCCGCCCGCAAACCCTCAGCCTCCCGCGCACTCCGAAACCGCCGGGCCCGGAACGGCTTCCGTGCCGCCCGCGGGCACTGTCCCAGCGCCGGAGCACAATCCACCCCACTTGACCGGTTTCCATGGCCGCCCCGCCCGCGCGCAGCCTGCCTTCGCGGCGGGCATGATGGGGGCCGGGCCTGGTCCGGCCGGAAGCGGCCGGCGGAAGCCGGCGCGGCGCGAGCGGGCCACCGAGGCGGTGCGAGAAGTGTTGGCGCCCAGCGGGTTCGAGCCCGAGGAGTTGGCGCAGCGGCTGCCGGACACGTTGCGGGGTGTGGGGGAGCAGGCGCTGGTGGCCGTGCGGAAGTGGGCGGATCCGCGGGAGCGTGAGCTGCGGAAGCGGCGCCGGGCACGGCGCCGGAGTTTCCGGCTGGGAACGGCTTCGGGGTTGACGACGGCCGGAACCGTTGGACTGGTGCTGATTTCGGCGCCGGCCTGGGCGGTGGTCGTGGTCGGTGGTGGTGCGGTCGCGCTGGTCACCGGGACCGCGGTGACGGCCCGGCGGTATCTGGAGATGCGCCGGGAGCCGCTGCCGCAGGCCGCTTTCGTGCCTCGGAAGCTGCCGCCGATCCGGTCCGCGGCGCGAGCGTCGATCGCCCGATTGGTCCGGGCCGAGCGGGCGCTGCACGGGCTGCACTCGCAGATCGCACGGACGGGCCGGCTTCCCGAGGACGATCTCAACGACACCCTGGAAACAGCCGCGTCCGGGGCCGCCGCACTGCACGCGCTGGCACAGGATGTGGTCGCCATGGAGCGGGCCGCCGGTGCGCTCGGCGCGAATTCACCACTGGGCGAGCACGTTCGGGCCGTTTCCATCCGCCTCGACGGCGGAGTCGTCGAATACGAGGGCATGGTCGCGGCCGCGGCCCGGGTGCTGGCGGTCCCCGAGAGCGCGGCCATCGCCGACGATCTCGGCTGGGCCATGGTCGGCCTGCGCGACGCCGCCGACCGCCTCGACGGCTGGGCCCAGGCCCTCACCGATCTCGCCGACCAGCGCTTCCGCGCCAATCCCTGACCTGTCCGCTGTGAACCGGGCTTTCCCGGGGCGTGGCCAGGGCTGTTGCAGGTCGGCGGGCTGCGGCCCCGGCGAACGCGGCCTGCTGCCTCGGCCGGGGGACTCGGGGAGAACCCTGATCTGTCCCGGATTTCGCTGCTGACCTGGTGATTTTCTCAGGCGGGCGACGCAGTATGGATGGTGTCGGATCGCGCGGACGGCGGTTCGGAGACTAGGGAGGTCAGTAATGTTCTGGAAGATTCTCGGCGTCGTCGTCCTCGTGTGGATCGCCTTCGCGGTGCTCGGGTGGCTGATCAAGGCACTGTTCCCGATTCTGCTGGTGAGCGCCATCGTCTTCGGTCTGTACATGCTGTACAAGGCGGTGTCGGGCTCGAAGGACAAGTCGCCGCTGAGCAAGTTCTGATCGGTCGAAACTTTCGGACCGTCCAGCCCCGGGTAGCGGGGACGGGCGGTCCTTTTTTCGTATGATCGCGGGATGGCTACTGCTGTCGTTGCCACCGCTTACGGTGGACCGGAAGTCTTGTCGCTGGTCGAGGTCGAGGTGCCCGAGCCGGGGCCGGGTGAGGTCAGCATCGCGGTGCGGGCCGCCGGCGTGAATCCCTTCGACTACAAGCTCTACAGCGGTGCGTTCGGCACCGATCCCAGCAAATTGCCCATCCGGCTGGGCCTGGAGGTGGCCGGAGTGGTCACCGCGGTGGGTCCCGACGCCGAGGGGCCGACCGGTCCGATCTCGGTCGGCGACGAGGTGATCGCGACGGTGGGTGGCGGCTACGCCACCGCCGTCACCGTGCCGGCCGCCCGGGTCGTGCCCAAACCCGCAGATGTGGACTGGAAGCATGCGGCCGGTGTGCTCAGTGTCGGCGGCACCGCGGTGCATCTGCTCGCCGCGACCGGCGTCGGGCCGGGGGACACCGTGCTGATCCACGGTGCCGCGGGCAGTGTCGGCGCGCTGGCCGCGCAATTGGCGGTGGCGCGGGGCGCGCGGGTGATCGGCACGGCCTCGCCGAGCCGGCATGAACGCTTGCGCGCCTACGGTGTCGAGCCGGTCGCGTACGGCCCGGGACTGGCTGATCGCGTCAAGGCGTTGGCTCCCAACGGAATCGATGTTGCCCTCGACACGGTGGGCACCGAGGAGGCGATCGACGTCTCTGCGGAACTGGTGGCCGACCGGAGCCGGATCGCGACCATCGTGGCGTTCGATCGGGCGGCCGCGGAGGGGTTCAAAGCCCTCGGTATGGGGCCCGGGGCCGATCCGGGCACCGAGATCCGCGGCAATGCCTGGCGTGAGTTGTTGCCGCTATTGTCCACGGGCAAGCTGGATCTGGCGATCGCCAAGACGTTCCCGCTGTCGGAGGCGGCCGCGGCGCACGAGCTCGTCATCGAGGGGCACGCGGGTGGAAAGGTCATCCTGCTGCCCTGAACCGGCCGCATCGATTTGGCCAAACGTCCCATATGAGTGACTCACACGGCATATGTTGTTGCCCACAACATATGCCGTGTGCGCGGTCGCAAACCAGTGACCGCCGCGTGAAAGGTCACCCTGATGAGGACGAAAAGCGCGCTCCCGCCGACGAAGTCCGGACGCCGACGGGGTTACGCCGCCGCCGCGCTCGCACTGTCCGGCCTGCTCACCCTCACCGCCTGCGGATCCAACTCCAGCAGCACGACCTCCTCGTCGAGTGCGCCATCGGGCGGCGGCGCCAATGGGACGGTCGGGGTCATCCTCCCCGAGACCGCCACCTCGGCCCGCTGGGAATCCTTCGACAAGCCGCTACTGCAGAAAGCCTTGAACGAGGCCGGATTCGACGCCGACGTGCAGAACGCGCAGGGCGATGTCCAGAAGTTCTCCACCCTGGCCGACGGCATGATCGCCAAGGGTGTGAAGGTGCTGCTGATCGCCTCCATCAACAGCGAGGTGGGCAGCGCGGTCGCGGCCAAGGCCAAGCAGGCCGGCATTCCGACCATCGACTACGACCGCCTCAACCTCGGCGGATCCTCCGACTACTACGTGTCTTTCGACAATGTGAAGGTCGGCGCTCTGCAGGGCCAGGGGCTGGCCACCGCGCTGAAGGACAAGCCGGGTGCGCAGGTCGTCGAGATCGAGGGCGCGCCGACCGACAACAACGCCACCCTGTTCCACCAGGGTCAGGAGCAGGTGCTCCAGCCCCTCTACGACTCGGGCGCGCTGAAGCTGGTGCGCAGCCAGGCCATCGACGACTGGAACAACCAGAAGGGCGGCACCACCTTCGAGCAGATCCTCACCGGCGCCAACGGCAAGGTCGACGGCGTGGTCGCCGCCAATGACGGCCTGGCCGGTGCGGTGATCACCGTGCTGAAGAAGAACGGTCTCAACGGCAAGGTGCCGGTGACCGGTCAGGACGCCACCGTGGACGGCCTCAAGGCGGTGCTGCGCGGGGACCAGTACATGACCGTGTTCAAGCCCATCAAGGAGGAGGCCGAGAACGCCGCGAAACTCGCCGTGGCCCTGGCCAAGGGCGACAAGGCCGCCGCGGATGCCCTGGCGCAGGCCGTGAGTCAGGATCCCAAGGGCAAGCGGGACGTGAAATCGGTGCTGCTGCAACCGCAGTTGATCACCAGGGCAGAGGTCAAGCAGGTGGTGGACTCGGGCTTCGTGAAGGCCTCCGACGTCTGCTCGGGCGATGTGAAGTCCGCCTGCACCGAACTCGGCATCGCCTGAGGATCGAGAGACATGAGTGAGCCGCTGCTCCAGATCACCGGCCTGAACAAGAGTTTCGGACCGGTGCACGTGCTGCACGACGTGGACCTCACCGTGCCGGCGGGAGAGGTCACCGCACTCGTCGGCGACAATGGCGCGGGCAAATCCACGCTGGTGAAATGTGTTGCCGGAATCCACGCCGCCGACTCCGGCGAAGTGCGATTTCGCGGCGAACCCGTACACCTGCGTGGCGCCAAGGATGCGGCGGCGCTCGGCATCGAGGTCGTCTACCAGGACCTGGCCCTGGCCGACAACCTCGACATCGTGGCCAATATGTTCCTCGGCCGGGAGCGCGGCAAGCCGTGGCTGCTGGACGAGGCGAGCATGGAGGAGGCGGCGCGGCGCACCCTGGCCTCGTTGGGGGTGCGCACCGTGAAATCGGTGCGCACCCCGGTCGCAGCCCTGTCCGGCGGGCAGCGCCAGACCGTGGCCATCGCGAAAGCCGTGCTGTGGAACAGCAATCTGGTGCTGCTGGACGAACCCACCGCGGCGCTCGGGGTGGCGCAGACCCGGCAGGTGCTGGATCTGGTGCGGCGGCTGGCCGAACAGGGGCTTGGGGTGGTGCTGATCAGCCACAACCTGGCCGACGTGTTCGAGGTCGCCGATCGGATCGCGGTGCTGTACCTGGGCCGGATGGCCGCGCAGGTGCGGACCGCCGATGTCACCACCGGCCAGGTGGTGGAGTTGATCACCGCCGGGCGTTCCGGCGATCTGGGCTTGGCGCGGCCCGAAGCCGCGGTGCTGTGAGGAAGCCACTGCTATGACCAATGTTTCGGAATCGGCAGCGGCCGAACCGGGTACTGCCATCACCGACTTCGGGATCGACACCACGACACGGTCGACGCGAGAAGCCGTGCGCGACTACGCCGCCCGGCTGCGCGCCGGGGATATCGGGTCCCTGCCCGCGATCCTGGGCCTGATCGCGCTGGTGGTGCTGTTCTCGCTGATGTCGGATGTGTTCTTCTCGCTCAACAATATTGCGAACCTGCTGGCGCAGGGGGCGGGGCAGACCATCATCGCCATCGGGATCGTGTTCGTGCTGCTGATCGGGGAGATCGATCTGTCGGCGGGCACGGCGTCCGGGGTGGCGGGGGCGGTGCTGGCCATGCACTACGTCGACAACGGGAACCTGTTGACCGGCATGGGATCCACGGTGTTCTTCGTGTTCAACGCCATGCTGGTGCTGGCCGCGATCCTGGCGGGGCTGCTGCGGATCTGGCCGGGGGTGGCGTTCTCGGTGCTGGGGATCGTGCTGACGGTCATCGGGTTTCAGGCGAATCCGTGGATCGAGATGCTGCTCGCGGTGTGTGTGGGCGCGGCCATCGGGTGCATCACCGGCTTCCTGATCGCGAAGATCGGGATGCCGTCGTTCGTGGTGACGCTGGCGCTGTTCCTGGCGTGGCAGGGGGTGATCCTGCAGCTCATCGGCGAGGGCGGGGTGCTCGGGATCAGTTCCTCGCACGTGCTCAATGCGGTCGCGAACGGGAATCTGTCCACGGCCGGGAGCTGGATGCTGTGCGTGGTGGCGGCCGGTGGCTATGCGGCGGTCACGCTGGGCGGGCATCTGCGGCGCCGGCGTCGCGGGCTGGTCACGTCGCCGACGCCGCTGGTGGTCGCGAAAGTGGTGGTGCTCAGCGGATTCGCGATTGTGGTGACGGCGCTGCTCACCGTGAATCGTTCACCCAGCAAGCTGATCGTGATCTCCGGTGTGCCGTATGTGGTTCCGATCGTGCTGGTGCTGCTGGTCGCGGGGACCTACGTGCTGACCCGCACCACCTACGGCCGTCACATCTATGCCGTCGGCGGGAACCTGGAGGCGGCCCGGCGCGCGGGCATCAACGTAACCCAGTTGCGGGCAAGCGTTTTCGTCATCTGCTCGGCCTGCGCGGCGGTCGGCGCCATCGTCTACTCCTCGAAGGTCGGCTCGGTCGATCCGCAGGCGGGCGGGCTCAACACCCTGCTGTTCGCGGTCGGCGCGGCCGTGATCGGCGGCACCTCCCTGTTCGGCGGCCGGGGCCGGGTGGCCGACGCGGTGGTCGGCGGCGCGGTGCTGGCCGTGGTGTCGAACGGGCTGGGCCTGCTGCGGCAGCCCGCGGCCGTGGTGTCCATCGTGACCGGGCTGGTGCTGCTGCTCGCCGCCACCGTCGACGCGCTCTCGAGACGCCGCGTGGCGATAACGGGCCGTTGAGCCGCGCAATGGTATTACCGGGTCCATGACCGTCGCCCGACCGGACGAGGTGCGCCGGTTCAACCGGTCGAGCCTCCTGCGGCTGCTACACATCGGAGGCCCCGCCACCCGGGCGGCGCTGGCGGTCGAGCTCGGGCTCAATCGGTCCACCATCAAGATGCTCGTCGACGGGCTCGCCGAGGACGGGGTGGTGGAGGAGAAGGTGCCGCGGCTGGCGCGCGGCGCCGGGCGGCCCTCGCTGCTGGTGCTGCCGCAACCGCAGGCGGCGGTGGTGCTGGCGGTGGATGTGCAGGTCGAGCACGTGGGGATCGCGCTGGTCGGCTTCGGCGGGCAGGTCATGGGACGCAACAGCTGGAATCTGCGTGGGCGGCAACGGGAACCGGACGAGGTGATCACCCACGTCGCGGAATCGGCGGCCATGCTCGCCGAGGATCTGGGCCTGCGGCCGGTGGCGGCGGGCGTGTGCGTTCCCGGTGTGGTGCGGCGCGCGGACGGCCTGGTGCACAATGCCGCCAACCTGCGCTGGGGTGAGGTGGCGCTGGGACAGCGGCTGCACGCGGTGCTGGACCTGCCCGTCACCGTCGGCAACGACGCCGAATTCGGTGCGCTCGCAGAGCATGTCAGGGGTGTCGGACGCGCGGCCGCCGATGCTGTCTTCGTCTCCGCCGATGTCGGGGTCGGCGGCGGGCTCATCGCCCAGCGCGAGCTGCTGCGCGGATCAGCGGGGTACCTCGGCGAGATCGGCCACATGACGGTGCGGCCGGGCGGGCGAAAGTGCTACTGCGGCAACGAAGGCTGCTGGGAGACCGAGGTAGGCGAGGCCGCGCTGTGCCGCGCCCTCGGCATGCCCGAGCACGGCCCGCGCGGGGCGATCGTCGCCGAACTCCGTGAGCTGCACAGTGATTGGGAAACCAGGCTCGCCGATTACCTCGACTGGATGACCCTGGGCCTGGTCAATGTCGTCAATATCCTCGGGCCCGAACTGGTGGTGCTCGGCGACCTCTTCACCGCGCTCCCCGAACCGGCCATCAACCGGGTCCGCGATCAGGTCCACCGCCGCAGCATGGTGAGCCGTGCCTTCGGCGGGGTTCGCATCGAAAAGTCGCGTCTGGGCCCGGATCTGAAGCTGCTCGGGGCGGCGGAAGCGGCCTTCGAGGGCGTACTCGCCATGCTGTGACGCCCCGGCGTGGCGGGTGGGTGCGAAGTTCGCGTCGGCCAGGTATGGGCGGTGGCGGCTGGTGTTGAATGCAGGATATGGAGCAGCTTCCCGAGGACTGGCAGCGCGGGATCGTCATTGCCGCGCATCCCGATGACATCGAATACGGTGCGGCCGCCGCGGTCGCGCGCTGGACCAGGCAGGGCAAGGACATTCGCTACGTGCTGGTGAGTAGCGGCGAGGCGGGGATCGCGGGGCTGCCGCCGGCCGAGTGCGGGCCGCTGCGGGAGGACGAGGAGCGGGCCTCGGCCAAGATCGTCGGCGTCAGCGAGGTGGAATTCCTCGGGCACCCGGACGGGCGGATCGAGGAATCCCTGGCCCTGCGCCGGGATCTGGCCGCTGCCATCCGCCGCCACCGCCCGGACATGGTGGTGCTGTTCAACTTCGGCGACACCTGGGTCCGCGGCTACGCCAACTCCGCCGACCACCGCGCCGTCGGCCGCGCCGCCCTGGACGCCGTGTCCGACGCGGGCAACGAATGGATCCACCCCGAGCTCGCCGAGCTGCCCGCCTGGTCGCCACGCTGGGCCGCCGTCTACGGCGTCCCGGACGGCAGCCACGGGCTCGACGTCACCGACACCTTCGAGACCGCCGTCGAATCACTCACCGCCCACCGCCGCTACCTCGAGGCCCTCAGCCCCGACCCGGCCGAAACCCAGGCCCGCGCCGTCCTGGAAATGACCGCCGGCCCCAAGGAAGGCGTCCCCGGTGCCCACGCCCTGACCTTCGAGCTCTACCACTTCGCAGGCTGAGCGACCGGGCGCCACGGCCGGTCCATCGCCGGGCGTGGCGATGTAGCGGAGCGCCCGGTGCCGCCTGGGCGTGGCGGGGTTGGTGGCGTGGCCCGGCGTCGCTGGGTGCGGCGGGTGGTGAGTCGCCTCGGTGTCGTCGAGTCATGCGGTGATACCGGGTGACCTGGTGCGGTCGAGTGACACGGACCACCACAGAGGGTGAAGGTGCCGGGGGCGTCGGTCGGGTGTGGCACCCTGGGGCCGTGCGAGTAGCGGTGGTGGCCGGGCCTGATCCGGGGCATGCGTTTCCGGCGATGGCGTTGTGTCAGCGGTTGCTGGCCGCGGGCGATGAGCCGGTGCTGTTCACCAGCCCGCGGTGGTTCGACGCGGCCCGGGAGGCCGGGATCGGGGTGCGGCGGCTGAAGGGCCTCGCACCCCGGGCCGAGGACGACGACAGTGACGCGGGCGCCAGGATTCATCAAAGGGCCGCGCACATTTCGACCGAGATCCTGCCCGATCTGAGCGCCATGCTGCCGGAACTGGTGGTGGCGGACGTGCTCACCGTCGGGGGCGGGATGGCGGCCGAGCGGCTGCGGCTGCCCTGGGTGGAGCTGTCGCCGCACCCGCTGTACCTGCCGTCGAAGGGCTTGCCGCCCATCGGGAGTGGGCTCGCCGCGGGGGAGGGTATGCGCGGGCGCGCCCGAGACTCGGTCCTGCGCGGGCTGACGTCGCGGGCCATCCGGCGCGGGGAACTGCAACGCGAGCAGGCCCGCGCCAGTATCGGCCTGCCACCGGAGGACCCGGGCCCGACCGCCCGCCTGGTCGCCACCCTGCCCGCCCTCGAGGTGCCGCGCCCCGACTGGCCGGACAATGCGCACCTCGTCGGCCCGCTGCTCTGGGAGCCCACAGACCACATCCTGGACCTGCCGCCCGGTGACGCCCCCCTGGTCATGGTCGCCCCCTCGACCGCCCAGACCGGCACCGCGGGCCTGGCCGAGATCGCCCTCGAGGCACTCGAGGGCGCAGGCGTCCGGGTCGCCGTCTCCATGCTCGACACCCCGCCCGCCGACCTCCCGCCCTGGGCCACAGCCGGTTTGGGCCGCCAGGACGAGATCCTGCGCCACACCTCGGTCGTGATCGGCGGCGGCGGCCACGGCCTGCTCGCCAAATCCCTGCTGGCCGGCGTCCCCCTCGTCACCGTCCCCGGCGGTGGCGACCAGTGGGAACTCGCCAATCGCGCCGCCCGCCAGGGCAGTTCGATCCTGGTCCGCCCGGTCACCCCCGAAGCCGTCCGGGACGCCGTCAAACGCATCCTCGACGACCCCGCCTACACCACCGCCGCCCACTCCGCCGCCACCGGCATCACCGTGGTCACCGACCCGGTCGAAATCTGCCACGCCGCCGTCGAATCCCCACCCGCCTGACCTTTGCTCGCGACGCCGGTTGGTAGTACCGGAGTCCCCTGTCGGCCTACTCCGTCAGACCTGCTTTGGACGCGCGGTAGTCGAACTCTCTACCCGTCGTCTGGCTTTCGGCGGTGACGACTGCCGTGGCTCACTCGATCGCCACGGTGCAGCGGTGGTGCCTGACAACGTCGAGATTTGGCTCGTCGCCGCAACAGTTGTTACCGGGGTTCGTCCTTGCCCCGCAGGCACCGCGCGGCAGTGGTCGGAGGCGGGTGACCGGGCACGGCTGGGTTTGGCCCGGGTGCGGGGCGGTGGCGTAGGCTCGCGGCCGTGCGGTTGACGGAGTTCCAGGAGCTGTTGCATACCGAGTTCGGGACGGCGCGGGGAGACGTGCTGCTGACCGATCATGTACTGCCGTCCATGGGGCGGACGGGGGCTCAGGCCATCGAGGCGGGGGTGGATCCCCGCGACGTGTGGCGGGCGCTGTGCGCGGAATTCGACGTGCCGAAGTCGCGATGGTGAGCAGATCCGCGTGAGGCTGCGGCCGCCGCCGCGCGTGGCGGAGCTGCTCGGGCCGAATCCAGCGTGGTCGGACGATCACGAGGGGCGCGGCCAGTGGCGGGGTCGTGCGGGCCAATGGAACGTATTGGGTCGAGCGTGGCGCGGTCGCGGTGGCGGAGTTTCCGCGGTATCGGTGGCTGGGGGAGCGGTCGATGGCGGTGCCGGAGATCGCGGTCTTCGAGGACGACATGCTGGTGCTCGTCGATGCCGCGGCTGGCCTACTACCGCTTGCTCGACGAATTGTTCTGAGCCGCAGCGGGTTCGCCTACTCCGCCTGCGTCTTCTTCGCATAGTGCCGGGTGGCCTTGGCGCGGTTGCCGCAGGCCGCCATGGAGTGCCACCGGCGGGTGCCGTTCTTCGAGGTGTCCAGGAAGTACAGGATGCACTGCGGGTGCGCGCACTGCTTGATGCGGTCCGGGGTGCTCGCCAGCAGGTGGAGCAGATTGTCGGCGGCGAGCCAGCCGGGTAGCCAGGTCGGCTGGGCGACCTCGGGGAGCGCGGCCGGGCCGTCCGGAGTGAGGGCGCGGCGGATGCGGCCGTGCGCCAGGACGGTATTGAGGTCGTCGGCGGTCTCACCTCGGACCGCGCGCAGGATCGCTTCCCGGGTCGTCACGAGCGCGTGCAGCGTCGCCTCGTCCGCGGGCAGGTCGAGGTCGTTGCCGGCCAGCCACTCGCGCAGCCCGGACACGTCGGTGAGCAGGTCCTGGGGTCCCGTCGCCGCGATCCAGCGGGTGTTGAGCAGGTCCAAGGCGAGCGGTTCACCGAGGTGGGGGCGTGGTTCTGGCACGCCTGAGGGTAACCGCCGTACTGCGCGCATCGGCCTGACGACTCCTTTCTAACCGGCAAAAACAACTATAGGGGTTGACGATAGGCGTCCGCCGCCGTAGTTTCTAACCTGTCAAACGAACTATGATGGTTAAAACTTCCTAAGGGGTTCCCATGACCGCACCCGTTCTCGCCACCGGGCACATCGGCCTCAATGTCACCGACCTCGACCGCTCGGTGGACTTCTACCGCCGCGCCCTCGGTTTCGAACAGCTCGGCGCCGGCGGCGAGGGCGCCCAGCGCTTCGCCTTCCTCGGCCGCGACGGCAAACTCCAGGTCACCCTCTGGCAGCAGAGTGACGGCGAGTTCTCCGCCAAAACCCCCGGCCTGCACCATCTCTCGTTCCAGGTCGACACCATCGACCAGGTCCGGGAGGTGGAATCCGCCCTGAAGGCCCTGAATGTCGTCTTCGCCCACGACGGCGTGGTCGCCCATGGTGAGGGCGCCTCCTCCGGCGGCATCTTCTTCATCGACCCCGACGGCATCCGCCTCGAGATCTACGCCCCCGCCGGCGCCGACCACGCCCCGGCCCCCTCCGGCGCCGCCCCCACCTGCGGCTTCTTCTGATCCGGAATACCGCCACCAGCACCAGATTTCACCCGAGAAGACGGTCACCTCCGCAGGCGGCCCGATGGGAGCTCACATGAACGCCGTCTCGACACGCGATGCGCACCACGGCGGCAAGGCATCGACCACGGTTGAGCCCGGTGCGCAGGCCTCCGAGCCCGGATCGACCACCGACACGGTGACCGCCGGTCGCGCCATGCCGAAGGGCGGTGCCGTGCCGGCGAGCGGGATCGGCTATCACCCTGGGGAATTGGCCGTGCAGCGGCGCATGGGGCAGGAGGATATTGCTCAGCGGGTCGGGCGGATGATTCGCGCTGATATTCCGGCCGCGGCTGCGGCATTCCTGGCGGAGCAGCCGATGATCGTGGTGGCCGCTGCCGACGACCGTGGTCGGATGTGGGCGGGGCAGTTGGCTGGGCCGCCCGGGTTCGTGTACGCCTCCGGGGAGCGGGCGATCGAGGTCGACGCGCGGCCGGTGGCCGGTGACCCCCTCGCCGAATCGCTCTGCGGCGCACGGCATGTCGGCATGATCGCGTTACAGCCGCAATTGCGGCGGCGGATGCGCGTCAATGGCGTGATCGCACCCACCGCGACCGGGCTGCACATCGATACCGAGCAGGTGTACTCGAACTGCCCGAAGTACATCTCCCGCCGCGGCATCGAGGAGTGGGCGACGGGCGGGGCTCCCACGGTGCGCCGGACCAGCGCGCTGGACGAGTCTCAGCGGCAGCTCATCGCCCGCGCCGACGCGTTCTTCATCGCGTCCGCCGATGTCGACGGCAATGCCGACGCGTCCCATCGCGGCGGCAATCCCGGCTTCCTGCAGGTGCTTTCCCCGACTCGCCTGCGCTGGCCCGACTACCGTGGCAACTCCATGTTCATGACCCTCGGCAATATCGCCGCCGACCCGCGCTGCGGCCTCCTGATTCCCGACTGGCGTACCGGCATCACCCTGCAACTCACCGGTACTGCCGAGATCACCTGGGAGGAAGCCGCTTTCACGGCCGGTGCCCAATGCGCCATCGACTTCACCCTCACCGAAGTCGTCGAAATCACGAACGCCACACCCTTGCGCTGGGGCGAACCCGAGCTGTCCCCGGCCAACCCCTAGCCGATACCGTGCGCGTCCGCCGTGCTGCCTCGCAACTCCGTCCCCGGTCATCGACTCTGCCCGCATCCACCGGTCCTGCACCCGTCCACCACCCACACGCCGTGTCGCGCACCGGCAAGGCGCCCACCCACCCGCATCCATTCGAAAGGTCTCCCTCATGCGTCCTCCGCTGCCTCCCTTCGACCTGGAATCCGCCGAGCTCAAAGTCCGCGCTGCCGAAAACGCCTGGAACACGCGCGATCCCGAGACGGTCGCCCAGGCGTACACCGAGGACTCCGTCTGGCGTAACCGCGACGAATTCCTCACCGGCCGCGCCGAAATCGTCGATTTCCTGAAGCGCAAATGGGCCAAGGAGAACGGCTACGCCCTGCGCAAGGACCTGTGGTCCTTCACCGAGAACCGCATCGCCGTTCGCTTTCAATACGAATGGCACGACGACGAGGGCCAGTGGCACCGCAGCTACGGCAACGAGCTCTGGGAATTCGCCCCCGACGGCCGCATGTCCCGCCGCGAGGCCAGCATCAACGATGTCCCCATCGCCGAGTCCGACCGCCGCATCTTCGGCCCCCGCACCCCCGACGAGGACGCCCTGGGCTTCCCCCTCCGGTGACGACAAGATCAGGGAGCTCTCACTGCGGGGAATTCGGGCGAATTCCACCGTGAGAGCTCCCTGATCTCGATTTCCCGGTCAGGCGACCGCCGCGGGCTCGGGCGGGCCGAGGACGGGGGTCTCGAAGGTGGGGCGGGAGGCGCGGGCGTAGAGGGCGAAAACCACTGCGGCTGAGACGATTCCGAAGATGCCCGCAGTGAGCGTCGCAGAGTTCAGGCCGTCCACGAAGCCGTGAGTCGTCGGATGCGCATCGCTCGTGTTGCGGAAGACGGTGCCCAGCACCGCGACTCCCAGCGCCAGGCCCAGCTGCCGCGCGGTGTTGATCGCACCGGCGGCGGTGCCGCTCTGGCGCGGCGGGACGGCGGCCATGCCTACCGCCATCAGCGGCGGAGCCATCACGCCCACGCCGACACCGATCACCAGGAAGCCGGGAATCGCGGCGGTCCAGGAGGATCCGGAGTCGATGAGGGTCAGCAGGGAGCTGCCCGCGCCGATCGTCAGCAGGCCGCCGCCGATCGTCCACTTCGGCGCCACCTCGTGCAGGAACCGGCCGAAGATGCCCGAGGTCAGGAAGGCGCACACCGACATCGGCAGCATCGACAGCCCGGCCCGCAGCGGGGTCAGGTGCAGGTACTGCTGCAGCCACAGCGACACCAGCGGGCTCGACGCGAAGGCGGCGAAGCTCATGCCGACCGCGGCGATCAGCGTCGCGGTGAAGCCCGCGCTGCGCAGCAGGGGCAGCGGCAACATCGGTGCCGCACTGCGGGATTCGAGCACGATGAACGCGATCAGCGAGAACGCGCCGGCGATCAGTGCCACCGCCGAACCGAGATCACCCCAGCCGTGCTCGCCGCCCCGGATGATGCCGTAGGTGACGGCTGTCGCCGCGACGGTGAAACTCAGCATCCCGCCGACGTCGATGCGCCGGTCCGCGTGCCGCGGCGACGGTCCGAACGCCAAGGCGGACAACACGATCGCGATCGCGGCGATCGGCAGGTTGACGAAGAAGATCCACCGCCACGACAGCAGATCGGTCAGCACGCCGCCCAGCACCACGCCGATACCGGCCGCCGCACCCGAGACCGCGCCCCACGCGCTGAAGGCGACGCCGCGATCACGACCGGTATACGTGGCGTGCAGCAGCGACAGCGTAGTGGCCAGCATGGCCGCGCCGCCGATGCCCTGCGCCGCGCGTGCCGCCACCAGCACGCCCGCCGACCCGGCGACACCGCAGGCCAGGCTGGCGGCCGCGAACAGGGCCAGGCCGATCAGATAGGTGGGTTTCGCGCCGAATCGGTCGGCGAGCGAGCCGAGCATGAGCAGCAGTGCGGCCAGCGCCAGGGCGTAACCGTCGATGACCCATTGCAGCCCGGACAGGCCGGTGCCCAGGTCGGCGGCGATGTCCGGCAGCGCCACATTCACGATGGTGACGTCGATGAGCAGCATCAGTGAGCCCAGGCACGCGGCGAAGAGGGGCAACCACTTCCGCATGAGAACCTCCAGAGAACGAACGATTTCGTCTCCAAGCATGGGATAGTCGCTTGGATCCACCTAGCTATCCGGTTCGATGCGGTAGATTCCTCCTATGTTCGAGGAAGAGCTGGATGATTCCTCCGTTCTGGACGTGCTCGACAAACAGATCGTGCACGGTCTGGTCACCGATGCGCGCATCCCGTTCGCGCGGCTGGGGGCGATCCTCGGCGTCTCCGAGCAGACGGTGGCGCGGAGGTATCGGTCACTGCGCACGCGCGGCATGATTCATGTGGCGGGCCAGGTGAATACGGTGCCGCTGGGGCAGCCGCGCTGGGTCATGCGCATCACCTCGACGCCCGCCAAGGCCGTCGCCCTGGCCGAATCTCTCGCGCGAGTACCGGAATTGAGCTGGGTGTCGCTGCTGACCAGTGGTTTCGAGATCATGTGCGCGGGCCGCACGCGATCGATCGAGCGGCGGGACGAGTTGCTGCTGCGCGTGATTCCGCGCGCCAGTTCGGTGGTCGGGCTGACGGTGCACGAGGTGATGCGGCAGTTTCCGTTCCCCGAGGAGTGGCCGCGCTATGACCGGTTCTTCACCGCGGAGCAGCTGCGCGAGCTCGGCCCGCGGCCGCCGATGTGGGAGCCCGTGGGTCCGGAAAACCAGGTCACGCTGTCGCGTGAGGACGAGGCGATGATGGCCATCCTGGCTCGGGACGGGCGCGCGCCCTACGCGCGGCTGGCGGCCGCCACCGGCTGGAGCGCGACCCGGGTGGCCCGGCGGATGAGCGAGCTCATCGAGTCCGGCGTGCTCTACTTCGACCTCGACTTCGCTTTGCAGCTCATGGGTTACACGTGTCGCGCGGTGCTGTGGATGCGGGTGGATCCGGCGCGGATGGAGGAGGTGGGCAAGGCCATCTCGGAGCATTCGGAGGTCGCCTATCTGGCGGCGATCACCGGGCCGGCCAATCTGACCGCGTCGCTGGTCTGCCGGGACAATGCCCATCTGTACCGCTACGTGACCGAGCGGCTCGGTGCGTTGCCCGGTATCCGGGATATCGAGGTGACGACGGCGTTGCGGGTGTTCAAGCAGTCGCAGACGCTGGTCGACGCGCAGAAGCTCGCGGTGCTGCCCTGATTGCCGAATGCTTGCCACCAGGTGTTTCGCGTGTCGTCCAGCGCGTCGCTTGCATCGAACACCTGTTCGTCTAAGCTCGTCGTCGGAACTTGTCGGTGCCGCCCTCTAACGTGGGCGCCAACCACAGCATGAGACACACCCGTTGAGAAGGGGATCAGACGATGGCACCACAGGCTTTCGATCGTGACAAGGCGCTCGAGCTCGCGCTCGCGCAGGTGGAGAAGAGCTTCGGCAAGGGCGCGGTCATGCGTCTGGGCGAAGAGGCGCGTCAGCCCATCTCGGTGATTCCGACCGGCTCCATCGCGCTGGATGTGGCGCTGGGCCTGGGTGGCCTGCCGCGCGGCCGCATCGTCGAGATCTACGGTCCGGAATCCTCGGGTAAGACCACCGTCGCCCTGCACGCGGTCGCCAACGCGCAGGCCGCCGGCGGTGTCGCCGCCTTCATCGACGCCGAGCACGCGCTGGATCCCGACTACGCGCGCAAGCTGGGTGTCGACACCGACGCGCTGCTGGTCTCCCAGCCGGACACCGGTGAGCAGGCCCTCGAAATCGCCGACATGCTGGTGCGTTCCGGCGCCATCGACATCATCGTCATCGACTCCGTCGCCGCCCTGGTGCCGCGCGCCGAGATCGAGGGCGAGATGGGTGACAGCCACGTCGGTCTGCAGGCCCGCCTGATGAGCCAGGCGCTGCGCAAGATGACCAGCGCGCTCAACAACTCCGGCACCACCGCCATCTTCATCAACCAGCTGCGCGAGAAGATCGGCGTCATGTTCGGCTCCCCCGAGACCACCACCGGTGGTAAGGCGCTGAAGTTCTACGCCTCGGTCCGCCTGGACGTCCGCCGCATCGAGACCCTCAAGGACGGTTCGGACGCGGTCGGTAACCGCACCCGCGTGAAGGTCGTCAAGAACAAGGTGAGCCCGCCGTTCAAGCAGGCCGAGTTCGACATCCTCTACGGCATCGGCATCTCCAAGGAGGGCTCGATCATCGATATGGGTGTCGATCAGGGCTTCATCCGCAAGTCCGGCTCCTGGTACACCTACGAGGGCGACCAGCTCGGCCAGGGCAAGGAGAACGCCCGCAAGTTCCTCCTCGAGAACACCGATGTCCGGGACGAGATCGAGAAGAAGATCAAGGAGAAGCTCGGCATCGGCGCGGACGTCACCGCCGAAGAGGCCCCCGCCGACTTCTGACCCATGACCCCTCGGGAACCCGAAGGGCCCCGGCCTGATTCGCCGGGGCCCGCTCGCCTGGACGCGGTGGAACGCCTCCGCCGCCAACTGGAGTCCTCCGCCGCCCGCAAGGCCGGCCGCCGCCCCACCGCTCCCAGGCCCCGAACCCCCGAGCCCGGCCACGACCTCTTCGGCTCCACCGACCCCTACACCACCGGCGTCGGCACCTGGCACTACGGCCCATCCACCCCCGCTGCGTTCTATCACCCTGTCCCCGAAGACAATTCGCCGGACACCGATCACTCCACCTGGCGCACCACAGACGAAGCGACCACCACACCCGAGCCGCACCCGTCGCACCGACCGGAGCTCTCCGAGCCATCGCGGCCACAACCGCCTGCTGCCTCGGCCATCGGCCCCGAGTCTGCCGCCTCGAATTCTTCCCGCCCTCACTACCTTTCGCCCACCGGGCGCCGCCGCGTGCCGGGGCAGTGGCCAGAGGAAGCGCCCACTGCCCCCGGTGATGGCGGAATCCGCTCTGCCGCATATATCCACGAAGACTCGGTCCCACCCGCTTCGACCCACCCAGCCGCGGAACCGATCTCGGCCACCGACAGCCGGGAGGACACGCTGCGGGGCGAATCGGCCTGGCCGATCCGTGGCCGCAGGGCCGAGGCGAATGCCGCTGATGCCGCACGTCTCGGTCGGGCGGCGCATGGTGAGGCTCGACCGAACGAGCTCGACGCCGGGCCGGACTCCGGCCAGCGCCGGCTCGGTGACTGCGCGCCGGCGACTGTGGATGGGGTTGCCGGTGGTACGGCCCAGAACTCGGTCGGCGGTGTTCCGGGGGACAGGCTGGCGGCGGCGCGGGCAGCGTTGGCCGAGGCGAATGCGGTCGTGGCCGCGAAAGCGAAGCCGAGACGTGGAGATGAGCCGAGGCGTGGAAGCGAGTCGAGGGGTGACGACGACGGCGGTCGTGGTAATTCGGCCGATGCCGGTTCGGAAGTCTCGGCTGATCGGGGGGATGAGTTCGGTCGGGGTGGGCGGCGGCGTGGACGTGGTCGTGGGCGTTCGGAATCCGGAGGGGAGCCGGGGGGATCGGTCGGTGCCGGGGGCGGCGGGACCGAGGCGCAGGCGAAGGACGTGTGCCTGCGGTTGCTGACCGATCGGGCTCGGAGCCGGGCCGAGTTGGCGGATCGGTTGGCGGATCGGGGTTTCACTGCTGCCGTGGCGAAGCGGGTGCTGGATCGGCTGACCGAGGTCGGGCTGATCGACGATGCGGCCTTCGCGCAGCAGTGGGTGCGGTCGCGGCACACCTACTCGGGTAAGGGCAAGAAGGTTCTCGCCGACGAATTGCGGCGCAAGGGCATTGCGCCGGAGGACGCCGAGCCGGCGCTCGAGTCGGTGACCGCCGAGGACGAGAATGCCCGCGCCGGGGAGCTGGTGCGCCGGAAGCTGACCACGCTGTCCCCCGACCTGGACCGCGACAAGGCGATCAGTCGTCTGGTCGCCATGCTGGCACGCCGCGGCTACACCCCGGGCACCGCCTATGCGGTGGTGACGGGCGAAATGGCCGCGCTCGTGACGCGACGTGCCCAGGAACAGCCACCCGATACCCGGTCCTCGTCCGTCCCCGCTCCGTCCGCCCCTGCAGCGCGTGCGAAGCCGACCTCATCCCGCCGCGAATTCGCCGCCGACGACACCGATTCCGCGGCCGAACTGGTCCGCGCCAAGCTCCGAACCCTATCGCCCGGACTCGACCGCGACACGGCCACCCGCCGGTTGGTCGGTATGCTGGCGCGGCGCGGCTACAGTCCCGGCACCGCATATCAGGTGGTGACGGCGGAGCTCGCAGCGATGGGTGCACTCCACGTGAACGGGCGGACCGACGCTCATCGCGAGGAGAATTCCGACGGCCAGGACGAGAACTCCGAAGGCGTGGCCTCATCGCCGCCGCGTCGCGCCAAGGCCGGGCCGCGTGGCAGCGCCGTGCTGGGCGGTCGCACCCTCAGCGAAAGCGACTCCGGAGAGAAGACCTCGGAGGCCGACTCGCCAGCAGACGAGCAGAATCGTGCTGCCGAACTGGTGCGCGCCAAACTCCGCACCCTGCCCCGGGACCTGGACCGCGACAAGGCCATCCGCCGTCTGGTCGGTCTCCTGGCCCGCCGCGGTTTCAGCCAATCCACCGCCTCCTCGGTGGTGAAATCCGAACTGGCCGCCAATGGATTCGATGCCTGACTGTGCTCTCGGCCGATCTCGACTCCATCTGAGAACTCGGCGCCTATCCCGACCACTTGATGACCAAGGTGATCACCGCGGCCACCACGGCGAGGGCGAGGGCGGCGGCGCCCCATAGGACGCCGTGGCGCGCCCATGGCCGGTTGTGGTCGAGGGAGAATCGGCCCGGTCCGGCGATCGCCAGCGTCAGCGCGGCCACGGCGAACAGCAGGGCGCTCTCGTAGCCCATCAGCCCGTGAGGCCAGGTCACATTCATCGCGTTGATCATGGTGCCGATGGCGATCGCCGCGGCGAGCGGCGTGAACAGCCCGAGGAACAGCAGCGCGCCGCCGGTGAATTCACACAGTCCCGCCAGCGTGCCGAACACCTTGCCAGGGTGATACCCCATCTTCTCGAACCCAGCGGTGGTCTGGTGCCAGCCCGCGCCATTGAACCACCCGAACAGTTTCTGGCTGCCGTGCACGAACAACAACCCCCCGAAGAACACCCGTAACACCAGCAGCCCCACATCGACCCCAATGGAATCGATATTCTTGCCCGGATCCTTGACGTTGCTATCGGTGACGTTGGTGGTCATGACGTCCCACTTCGTGTGATGAAGCCGGTTGATGAAACAACTGTCTTCCCGTCCCACCGAGGAATACGCGCCGGCCCCAGAACCGGTTCAATCGGCCCCCCACGACCGAGTTCCGAGCCGAATCGACAGCCCCGTACTCACGTCCTCACACATGTGGTCACTGTGACCTGAAACCACCACGAAGCACGGCTAGGGACATGAGAGTCATACGAGGGCGAGAACAACTGGATTCGGGATCGCGTCGCGCTCGAGGATGCCGTACGGACGGCCTTCAGTGCAGGACGCCGCCTGGGCGGCGGGTGGAGAGGGCTCGGCGGGTGTGGCGGTGGTTGGTGTGGCGGAGGGTGCGGGGGGTGGCCATGTGGGGTGCGGAGGGGTGGGGTGGTTTGTCGCGGCGGGAGGCCAGGAGGCGGCCTGCGGCCTCGTGGACGGCGAGCGCGCCGATGACGGCGGCGAAGGCGGTGAGGCCGGCGAGGAGGGGGGTGACGATGGTGGTCAGGAACAGCCCGAAGACGAATTCTCTTCGGGCGCTGTCGTCTTCGTTCATGAAGACCAGTATGCGAGCTGGACGGAGCAATTGTCCCCGGGTCGGCTGAGCATTCCCGGAATGCCCGGTCCCGGTTCGGGAGGCACGGCTCCCGAACCGGGGTCCGAGGTCAGTTCCCCGACCGCGCGTCGCCGATCACGCCGGGCGCGGACTGGTCCGCGATGAGGACATCCATGCCCGGGGGAGGGGTGACGGTGCCGGCCGCGAGCACGGCCCGGGAGCCGCGCTTGCGGGTGCGCAGCCACTTCTCGACCCGGGTGGCGACCACGGTCAGCGCGTAGTTGATGACGATCATGATGATGGCCACCACGATCAGCGACGGGATCGGATTCTTTTCCGCCGCACCGAGCTGCGTGCCTCTGCGCACGATTTCCAGGTAGGTGATCTGGTAGGCCAGCGCGGAGTCCTTCAGCGCCACCACCATCTGCGAGATGAGGGCCGGCAGCATGGCGGTGACGGCCTGCGGCAGCAGAATCGTCACCATCACCTGGGTTTTGCGCATGCCCAGGGCGACGGCGGCCTCGGTCTGTCCCCGGGGCAGCGCCCGGATGCCCGAGCGCACGATCTCGGCGATGACCGATCCGTTGTAGATGGTCAGCGCCGCTACCGCGGCCGCGAGCGCCAGCTGGTCGGAGGGGAAGACGTTCTGCTGGGCGAACAGGGTGAACAGGAACAGCATCAGGATCAGCACGGGTATGGCCCGCGAGATCTCCACCACCACACCGGCGAACCAGCGCACCGCGCGATGGTCCGACAGTCGCAGAATGCCGAACACCATTCCGAGGACCAGCGCCAGCACGATCGACAGCGCCGCCGCCTCGAGGGTGCCGCGCAGACCCGGCAGGAGGTAGGTGCGCCAGGTATCGCCCTCGGTGAAGGGCTTCCACTTGTCGGCGGTGAACTGACCCTTGTCGGCCAGCCCGTGATAGACGAACCAGACCGCCGCCACCGCGGCCGCGATGACGACGACCGAGTAGACGCGGTAGCGCAGGCGCGCGCGGGGTCCCGGCGCGTCGTAGAGCACGGACGCGGTCATCGCGCTACCTCGAATCGCTTGGCCAGCCAACCGAAGAACAGACCGGTCGGCAATGTCAGGATCACGAACCCGAGCGCGAAGATGGCGCCGACACTCAGCGGCGCCGCCTCGTTCTCGTTCATCTCCGACATGAGCAGCGCGGCCTCACCGACGCCGATGGCCGACGCGATGGTCGAGTTCTTGGTCAGGGCGATGAACACACTGCCCAGCGGTGCGATGACCGCCCGGAACGCCTGCGGCAGCACCACGAGCCGCAAATTCTGCACGAAGGTGAGCCCCAGCGAACGCCCCGCCTCCGACTGCCCGAACGGCACCGTATTGATGCCCGCCCGCAGCGACTCGCACACGAAAGCCGCTGTGTAGACGCTCAATCCGACAATGGCGAAGCGAAAACTGTTCTCCGCGATGCTGTTCGGACCCTCGGCCGCCAGTCGCCACCCGAGGGTCTGGTACAGGCCCAGCGAGCAGAACACGATGATCAGCGTGAGCGGCGTGTTGCGAATGATGTTGACGTACAACGCGCCGATCCAGCGTGCGATCGGAATCGGCGACACCCGCATGGCCGCCACCATGGTGCCGAGAATCAGCGCGAAGAACGCCGAATACAGCGTCAGTTTGATCGTCACCCAGAACGCGTCGAGCAGTTTGGTGTGATAGTTGGAGATCAAGTCGAACACGACTGCCCCATTCCTCCGATCGGAAGACGAAGCACGCCGGGTGATTTCGCGAGACGTGAAATCACCTGGCGTGCCCGCGAATCAGTACCGGTCGACCTTGGGCGGTTCCGGGATCTGGAAGCCGGTGCTGCCGAATTCCTTCTCCAGCGCCGCCTTCCACGCGCCGGAGGTGATCATGGCGTCGATGGCGTCGTTGATCTTGCCGCGCGATTCGGTATCGCCCTTCTTCACGCCGATGCCGTAGTTCTCGACGGAGAAGGTCTTGCCGACCACCTTCAGCGCGCCCGGCGACTGCGCCGCGTAACCGCGCAGGATGATGTCGTCGGTGGTGACCGCGTCCACCGCGCCCGACTTCAGCGCCTCCACGCACAGCGAGTAGGTGTCGTACTCCTGCAGCTGAACTTCCTTGGCGTACTTGTCCTTCACGTTCTGTGCCGGGGTGGAGCCCTTGACCGAGCACAGCTTCTTGTTGCCGGTCAGCGATTCCGGCCCGGTGACGTCGGTGTTGTCCGACCGCACCAGCAGCGACTGCCCGGTCACGAAGTACGGGCCCGCGAAGTCGACCTTCTGCTTGCGGGCGTCGGTGATGGAGTAGGTGGCGACGATGAAGTCGACCTGCCCGTTCTGGATCAGCGTCTCGCGCTGCGCCGACGGCGATTCCTTGAAGGTGATGTTCTCCGGCTTCACGCCCATCTTGTCGGCCACGTACTTGGCGACGTCGACGTCGAAACCGCTGTAGCTGCCGTCCTTGTTGAGCAGTCCCAGGCCCGGCTGGTCGAACTTGATGCCGATGGTGAGTTTGCCGTCGGCCGCGTGCTGGCTGGCGGTCTTGTTGCTGCCGCCGCCGCAGGCGGTGACGGCGAGCGCCAGGGCAGCCACTCCGGCGGCGATCCGGATTGCGTGGTTGATCCTCATCGAACGTCCTGTTCTCTCGTGGAGTGCGGGAGTGTTCCCTAGGGGGTGGAGTCAGTGGGAGAGGATCTTGCCCAGGAAATCCCTGGCGCGATCCGATTTCGGTGCGGTGAAGAAGGATTCGGGCTCGGTGTCCTCGACGATCTGGCCGTCGGCCATGAACAGCACTCGATTGCCCGCGCGCCGCGCGAAGCCCATCTCGTGGGTGACGACGAGCATGGTCATGCCCTCCTTGGCCAGCCCGACCATGACCTCGAGCACCTCGGACACCATCTCCGGGTCGAGCGCGGAGGTCGGCTCGTCGAACAGCATCACCTTGGGGTTCATGGCCAGCGCCCGCGCGATGGCCACACGCTGCTGCTGACCACCCGACAGCTGCGCCGGATACTTGTCGGCCTGATTGGCGATGCCCACCCGGTCGAGTAGTTCCAGTGCCCGGGCGCGCGCCTGAGTCTTGTCGACGCGCCGCACCTTCACCGGCGCCAGCATCACGTTCTCGAGAATTGTCTTGTGCGCGAACAGGTTGAACTGCTGGAACACCATCCCCACATCGGCGCGCAGCTTCGCGAGGGCCTTGCCCTCGTCGGGCAGTTTCACGCCGTCGACGGCGATCTCACCGGAGTCGATGGTCTCGAGCCGGTTGATGGTTCGGCACAGGGTCGACTTGCCGGAGCCGGAGGGCCCCACCACGATCACGACCTGCCCTTTGGGCACTTCGAGATTGATGTCACGCAACACGTGCAGCGAGCCGAAGTGCTTGTCCACATTCCGCATCGAGATCATCGGCGCGGGAGTGCTGATGGAATCGGCCACGTCGGTCATGACCAGTGACCCTAATCATGTCCTGCCCGAAATGCTCGTCTTTGCCAGGGCGGCTCGAACTGTGGCAGGACTCGACACCCCCGCGTAACCAGCGATTGATGCTGCTGAGACCACCATCGCCCGGTCGGACGATGATTCGCCGACAATTCCACGACCATCCGCCGGTCCCTCACCCGTCCGCCGCGAGACCCGGGTCACCCGGCGCGGACGGGGTTTATGGCCTGCGCCGGGCACCTATTACCCTGGTTGGGTGAATTCCCCGGCCCGGACCTACGAGGTACGCACTTACGGCTGCCAGATGAACGTGCACGACTCCGAGCGGCTCTCGGGTCTGCTCGAGGACGCCGGTTACGTCAAGGCCCTGGCCGGTGATACCGCTGACCTGGTCGTCTTCAATACCTGCGCGGTGCGCGAGAACGCCGACAACAAGCTGTACGGCACCCTCGGACACCTCGCGCCCATCAAGGCCGACCGCCCGGGCATGCAGATCGCCGTCGGCGGCTGCCTGGCGCAGAAGGACCGCGACACCGTGGTCAAGAAGGCGCCCTGGGTGGATGTGGTGTTCGGCACCCACAACATCGGCTCGCTGCCGGTGCTGCTGGAGCGGGCCCGCCACAACGAGCAGGCCCAGGTCGAGATCATCGAATCGCTGGAGGCGTTCCCGTCGACGCTGCCCGCCAAGCGCGAGTCCGCGTACGCGGGCTGGGTGTCGATCTCGGTGGGCTGCAACAACACCTGCACGTTCTGCATCGTGCCGGCGTTGCGCGGCAAGGAGGTCGACCGGCGTCCGGGCGACGTGCTCGCCGAGGTGCAGGCACTGGTCGAGCAGGGCGTGCTCGAGGTGACGTTGCTTGGTCAGAACGTCAACTCCTACGGCGTCTCCTTCGCCGATCCGGAGGAGCCCCGCGACCGTGGCGCCTTCGCGAAACTGCTGCGCGCCGCCGGAAATATCGAGGGCCTCGAGCGGGTGCGCTTCACCTCCCCGCACCCGGCCGAGTTCACCGACGACGTCATCGAGGCGATGGCCGAGACGCCGAATGTCTGCCCGCAGCTGCACATGCCGCTGCAGTCCGGTTCGGACCGCGTGCTCAAGGCCATGCGCCGCTCGTACCGCAGCGCCAAGTTCCTCGGCATCATCGAGAAGGTGCGCGCGGCCATGCCGCACGCCGCCATCACCACCGACATCATCGTCGGCTTCCCGGGCGAGACCGAGGAGGACTTCCAGGCCACCCTGGATGTGGTGCGGCAGGCGCGTTTCACCAGCGCCTTCACCTTCCAGTACTCCATCCGGCCCGGCACGCCCGCGGCGACCATGCCCGATCAGCTGCCGAAGGAGGTCGTGCAGGAACGCTACGACCGGCTCATCGCGCTGCAGGAGCAGATTTCGCTGGAGGGCAATCAGGCGCTGATCGGCTCGACCGTCGAGCTGCTGGTCGCCGAGGGCGCGGGCAAGAAGAACGACAAGACCGCGCGCATGTCCGGTCGCGCCCGCGACGGCCGGCTCGTGCACTTCCGCCCGCCGGTGGATCCGGCTCCCGGCAACGAGATTCGGCCCGGCGATGTGATCACCGTCGATGTCACCGGTGCGGCGCCGCACTACCTGATCGCCGACGGCGAGGTGCTCACCCACCGCCGCACCCGTGCCGGGGACGCGCACGAGCGTGGCGTCACTCCCAAGACCGCGCCGATCGGCGTCGGCCTGGGCTTGCCGCGCATCGGCGCGCCGGTCGTGGTGGAGACCGCGGCCGCGGGCTGCGGCCCGGCCTGCGGCGAGTAGTCCGGCCCGCGGCACGGGCCGGTCGGCGCCACCTCGGGCGGCGAATGGTGGGGTCGCTGTCAACTACACAGCGTCATAGGGCAGGATCGCTGGGGTACGTGCGAGGGATCGACCCGTCACGGGTACTCCTCGCACACCGCCTGACCACATCCCCGGCGCGGGAGCGCTAGCCGTCAGCAAGGATCTCGAGTGGTATGACCGAGCAGCAGCCCACCGGCCCGGACGAGCCTCGTGACCGGCCGGAGCATCCGGAAGACGAAGCAGCACAATCGGAACCGGCGTCGGAACCGACGCCCGAGGCGAACGAGGAGAGTATGCAGGCCGCCGAGAACAGTCAGGACTTCGAGCAGTTCCGCGCGGACCTCGAGGCCGTCGAACGCAAGATCGCCGGCGAGATCGACCCGGGCGTGCGCGCCATGGTCGTGGCCGGTTCGGTGTTCGTGCTGCTCGCCTCGCTGGTGCTGCCGCACGCGGGCAAGACCCGCGGCTTCGACGTGCTGCTGTACGACACGGTCGCCCAGGCCGACCACATCGGCCTGCCCTCGCGGGTCTTCGTCTGGTTCGTCGTCGTGTTCGGCATCGGGTTCTCGGTGCTGGCGCTCATCACCCGCCGCTGGCTGCTGGCCTGGATCGCGGTCGCGGGGTCGGCCATCGGCAGCGTGTTCGGCGTGCTGTCCATCTGGCACCGCCAGACCCCGGGCCTCGGCAACTACCACGGTGCGGGCCCGGGCATCGGCCTGATCGTGGCCACCATCGCCATCGTCGTGCTGACCTTCCACTGGGTCCGGGTGGTGTGGGCGCGCACCTCCGTGCAGCTGGCCGCCGAGGAACAGCGCCGCCTGGCCGAGGCCAAGGCCGAGGAACAGCAGCGCCGCCGGCTCTTCGGCGAGGACTGAGCAACCGATCCAGGCCCGGTGGCAACCGAATGCGGTTGCCACCGGGCCTTTTTTGTACCGCGGGCGAGGTCAGACGGCGGCGCGGTCGGAGCGGTAGGCGAGGCCGGCGACCATGGCGGCCAGGCCCGCCGCCACCATGTAGAGCCAGCCCGCGCGGAACTCGGTCATGGTGCGGTGGGCGGCGTCGCCGAGGATGGCGGTCAGGATGGCGACGCCGAGGGCGGAACTGGTCTGGCGGGCCATCATCAGGGTGCCGGAGCCGAGCGAGATCTGGTCGGCGGGCAGCAGGGTCGAGGCGCCGAACAACGGCGGTTGCAGCAGCGCGGTGCTGGCCCCGGCCAGGATCGCGCCCGGAACCATCACCACCGCATAGGAATTCGAGAAGCCGCTGGCCAGCACCCACCAGGCGCAGCCCAGTGCGATGGCCGCCCCGCCCAGCGCCGCCGAGGCGCGCGCCCCGACCAGCGCGACGAAGCGGCCGGACAGCGGCGACAGCAGCAGGCAGCTGATCGGCATGGCCGCCACGCCCAGGCTGGCGCGCAGGGTCGAATACCGCCACTCCTCGGTCATGAACAGCGTGGCCTCCAGGATCATGGCGGCGAAGGCCAGGTAGTAGCAGAAGACGCCGAGGGTGGCGGTGCGGAACAGGCGGTGCCGCAACACGATCGGGCTCACCACCGGGTCCGGGTGGCGGCGGACGTGGCGGACGAACAGGGCTGTCAGGGCGAGGGCGGCGACCAGGCAGCCCAGGGTGCCCGGGGCGGTGTAGCCCCAGTCGGTGGCCTGCACGAACACCGTGGTGAAGGCGGCGGTGGCCCCGAGGATCAGCGCCGCGCCCAGCAGGTCCAGCCGCCGGTTGGCGCGCTGCTGGATATCGGGCAGCACGCGCAGCCCGAAGGCGAAGGCCACCACCGTGAACGGCACGTTCAGCAGGAAGATCCAGCGCCAGCCGGCCTGCAGCAGCAGTCCGCCGATGACCGGGCCGCTCGCGCCGCCCGCCGCGGCGATCGCGGTCCAGATGCCCATGACCGTGGCGTGCTCGCGCTTCGGAAACACCGGCAGCACCAGGCCGAGCCCGGTCGGGATGAGCAAGGCGGCGGCAGCGGCCTGCAGCACGCGGGCCACGATCAGGACGGCCAGGTTCGGGGCGAGTCCGCAGGCGATGGACGCCAGCCCGAAAAGCGCTATGCCGAGCAGGAATCCGCGTTTGCGGCCGGTGTCGTCGGCGAACCGGCCGGCCGGAACCAGCAGGGCGGCCATGACGATGGTGTACGCGTTCAATGTCCAGGACACCGCGCCGGTCGAGGCGTGGCCGAAGGACTGCTGCAGCGCCGGGAAGGCGACGATGACCGCGAACAGATCCAGGATGGCCAGGTACTGGGCGATCGCGGCAATCGCCAGCACCCGCCATCGGCGCGGGTCGGGAGCCGTATCCGGTTGGGGGAGTGCGGTTGTGGCGTCGGTCGTCGTGGTCATGCCTTCGACTATGCGAAGCGGCGGCACCATCCACGAGTGGCAGGAATGCCACACTGCGCTAGATTTCTGACACGCTGCGGCGTTAGATTGGAGCCATGGAATCGACCGGTCCCGGAACCCTGGCCGTCGCCGTCGCACCCGGCATGCCGATCTTCGAGGTGGCCATTCCTTACCAGGTCTTCTACGAGCCGCCCCTCGGCGTCGACCCCGCCGCCTGGTACGACTTCCAGCTCTGCGGCCCGCGCGACACCCAGCACGCCACGCTGCGAGATCCCTTCGTGGCCTTGACCGATCACGACTACGACGATCTGATCCGCGCCGACACCGTGATCGTCCCGTCCACCCCGAACGTCCGCGAGGACCCGCCCGCCGACCTGGTCGAGGCGGTCCGGGCCGCCTACCAGCGCGGCGCCCGCATCGCCTCCCTGTGCACCGGCGCCTTCGTGCTGGCCGCCGCGGGCCTGCTCGACGGCCGCCGCATGACCACCCACTGGCGGCACATCGCCGCCCTGCGCGAGCGCCACCCCCACCTCGACATCGACCCCGGCGTGCTCTACATCGACGACGGCCGCATCCTCACCAGCGCCGGCACCATGGCCGGCATGGACCTGTGCATCCACCTGATCCGCAAGGACCTCGGCTCCCGGGCCGCCAACGCCGCCGCCCGCTACCTGGTCGTGTCCCCGCACCGCGCCGGCGGCCAGGCCCAATACCTGCAGTCCCCGGTCCCCGCCCAGCCCGCCGACACCGGTCTCGCCAGCACCCTCGAATGGGCCCTCACCAACCTCGAACACCCCTTGACCGTCGCGGACCTCGCCGGCCATGCCAACCTCAGCGAGCGCACCCTGGCCCGCCGTTTCCACGCCGAACTCGGCGGCACCCCGCTCCAGTGGCTGCTCACCCAACGCCTGATCCGAGCCCGCGAACTCCTCGAACTCACCGACCTCCCCGTCGACGTGGTAGCCGCCCGCTGCGGCCTCGGCACCGCCGCCAACCTCCGCACCCACTTCAACCGCGAAGTAGGCCTCCCTCCGAGCGAATACCGCCGCTCCCACCGCCCCACCCGCCACGAGATCATCACCGAACCCGCGCCGGCCCAGCTCAACTGAAGCCCCGGTCGAGGACGGCCGTGCCGGCGCACCAATCATGGTCGGCCACAACCAGATCCGGCATCGGCTCGTCGGAGGGTGTTGAGGGCCGGTCGACCAGGCCGCTGATCACCGGGTGCAGCTCTTCGCGACTCGGTGCCATGCGCCGAGCCTGATCACGACCGCGGACCCGGGGTGCTGATCGCCTGGGCCACAAGGGAACCCGGGCGATCAGCTCAGCGCTGGCTGACCGCGCCCTCGGCGGCCTCGGCCCATTCACGCCACTGCTTGGCCTGCTCCAGGGCCTTCTCGGCGTCGCGGGTCTTGCCCGCGGCCTGGGCCTTGGCGGCCTGTTCCTCGAACTGGGCGACGCGCTCGCGGAATTGGGCGGCGCGGGCCATGGCCTCGGGGTCGGTGCGACGCCACTGGGCGTCGACGGCCTCGCGGACCTTCTTCTCGATGGCGCGCAGGCGCGATTCCAGATCGTGCATGCGCTCGCGCGGGACCTTGCCGATGGCGTCCCACTTCTCCTGCAGCTCGCGCAGGGCGCTGCGGGCGGCGTCCAGGTCGGCATCGGGGTTGATGTGCTCGTAGGCGTGCAGCAGTGCTTCCTTGGCGGACGCGTTCTCCTCGAACTCGTGGTCGCGTTCGCTGGCGGCGGCATTGCGGGCGGCGAAGAAGACGTCCTGCGCGGCCTTGAACCGGCGCCACAGCTGCTCGTCGGCCTCGCGCGGGGCGCGGCCGGCGGCCTTCCACTCGGTCAGCAGGTCGCGGAAGACAGCCGCGGTGCCGGACCAGTCGGTCGAACCCGACAGCTCCTCGGCGCGGACACAGAGCTCTTCCTTGCGGCCCTTGGCGGCGGCACGCTCCCGGTCGAGTTCGGCGAAGTGAGCGCCGCGGCGGCGGTTGAAGGCCTCGCGGGCCTTGGAGAAGCGCCGCCACAGCGCGTCGTCGACCTTGCGGTCCACGCCGCGAATGGTCTTCCACTCGTCCAGGATCTCCCGCAGGCGGTCGCCGGCGACCTTCCACTGGGTGGAGTCGTTGGCGATCTGCTCGGCCTCGGCGGCCAGGGCTTCTTTGCGCTCGGTTTGCTCGTGCCGGGTGCGTTCCTTCTCCTCCTTGGCGTGCGCGGCCGCCTCGTCGGAGTGTTCCATGATGGCCTGCAGCCGGGCCGTCAACCCATCGATATCGCCGATGACCGCGGCCGTCGGCAACGTTTCGGCAATCGCGGTGGCGGCGGCCTTGGTCTTGCGGGCATCGGTACCGGCGGCGAGCCGGGCCTCGAGCAAGGCGACCTCGGTGGCCAGATCGTCGTAGCGACGGCCGAAGTGGGCCAGACCCTCGGCGGCGTCACCGGCCTGCCAGGAGCCGATGACACGTTCGCCGTCGGCGGTCTTGACCCAGGCGGTGCCGTCGTCGTCGACCCGTCCCCACTGGCTGGGGTCGCTCACGCTCGGTACGACGACCGGATGCGGATGGTGTGCCGCCGCGCCGGGCGTGGGCTTGACGGCATGGGGTTTGGGGGATTCGGGTTTGCGGCGCGGGCCCCCAGGGCGGGGTGCGGTGGCGGCCGCCGGTGATGGCTTGGCGCCCTCGCTCGGGGTGGGCATCGGCGCGCCGGGCTTGGGCGTCGGGGTCGACTCCGGGTGGGTAGCCTTCTCGTTTCCGTTGTTGTCGGTCATTGCTCCTCGTCCCTGCCGCGCGTCACGGCTGCCTGGTTACGCCCTAGCTCATCGGTCTAGCTCATCCCATTCAACCAGGCTGAGATGGGAAATGCTGTCTTTGAGCCCGCTTCGGCGGCGCGGCGATCGGTGGGGGTGGGGCTGGTGAGGTGCGTTAGCGCTACGGTTGTCGGCGTGTTCTGTGTTGCGTCACTGGTCCCTTCGCCGCCCGTGCTGGTGCCCGAACTCGGGGGCGCGGCCGGTGCGTCGGCCGAAGGAACGGTCGCGGAGCTGCGAGCTGCGGTGTTGCGGGCCGCGGGGGAGTTGGCGGCCCGCGCGTCGCGGTGGATCGTGGTCGGCGTGGCGGAGCCGGAGGAGGGTTCCGGCGGCGGCGATTCCGGCCGCGTGATCGGTTCCGATGCGGTGGGCACATTCCGGGGATACGGGGTGGACCTGCGTGTCGGTTTGTCTGGGGTGGTTGCCGAGCGTGTCGCGGACCCGATGCTGCCGCTGCCGGCTCTGATCGCGGGCTGGCTGCGCGAGCAGGTCGCGCCGGAGGTCACCGCCGAATGTCGTCTGATCTCGGCCGATGCCTCCGTGGACGAGAGCCTGACCTTCGGCCGGCAGCTGCGGGCCGACCTCGACGCCGAGCCGGAATCGATCGCCGTGCTGGTCGTCGGCGACGGCGCGGCAACCCTGTCGCTCAAGGCCCCCCGGTATCTGGACGAGCGCGCCGCGGGCGTGCAGGAGGCCATCGACCGGGCGCTGAGCGCGGGGGACCGGCAGGCCCTGGCCGCCCTGGACACGCGCCTGTGCGCCGAGATCGAGGTGGCGGGCCGTCCCGCCTACCAGGTGCTGGCCGGGCTGTTCGCCACCGATCCCGCCGACCCCGACGTCGAAACCCTCTACGCCGCACACCCATTCGGCGTCGCCTACCACGTCAGCGTGTGGCGTCCGCGTGCGCGCGGCGGAGCCGTCACATGACCCGGCCCATCGCCGTGGTCGGCCCCACCGCCACCGGGAAATCCGATCTGGCCCTGGATCTGGCGCAGCGGCTCGACGGCGAGATCGTCAATATCGACGCCATGCAGCTCTACCGCGGCATGGACATCGGCACCGCCAAACTGCCGGTGTCCGAACGCCGCGGCATCCCGCACCACCAGCTCGACGTCCTCGACATCACCGAAACCGCCACCGTCGCCGCGTATCAGACGGCGGCCCGCGCCGATGTGGAGGCCATCATGGCGCGCGGGCGCACCCCGGTCATCGTCGGCGGCTCCATGATGTATGTCCAAGCGCTGCTGGATGATTGGGATTTCCCGGCCACCGACCCAGAGATCCGCGCCAAATGGGAGGCGGTGCTGGCCGATCGCGGCACCGTCGCCGTGCACGAGGCATTGAAGCGGACCGATCCCGTGGCCGCGCAGACCATCCTGCCCACCGACGGCCGCCGCATGGTGCGCGCGCTGGAGGTGGTGGAGCTGACCGGTGAGCCGTTCGCCGCCTCGGCGCCCCAGATCGGTGAACCACGGTGGGGGACGGTCATTATCGGCGTCGATCGCGACACGGCCGAATTGGATGCCCGCATCGAGGTGCGCACCGCGACCATGTTCGAGTCCGGTCTCGTCGAGGAGGTCGAGCGCCTCGTCGCGCTGGGCCTGCGCCACGGCCAAACCGCCCGGCGCGCCATCGGTTACGCGCAAGTCCTCGATTTCCTGGACAACGAATACGAGCTGACTGAAGCTCAGGAGCGCACCTTCATCGGCACCCGGCGCTATGTCCGGCGACAACGTTCGTGGTTCCGTCGGGACCAGCGGGTGCGATGGGTGGACGGCGCGGATCCCGCATTGGCGGACACCGCGCTGGCCCTCGTCAACTCCTCACCGATGAGGGATGAACAGGAACCCCAGTGACGCGTCGCGCGAACACTCGCACCGCGGCGGTTCAGGTGTGGCAGGCCTACCTGACCACCCGTGCCGCCCGGATCCGGGACAATCGATTCCTGGTGCAGGGCATGCGGCCCATCAGCCGCGCCCTCGAATGCCGTTGGCCGCTGGAGACTCTCGTGTACCGGCTACCCGAGCCGTCGCCGTGGGCGCGGCAGGTGCTCGATTCCAGTGGCGTGCCCAGTGTCGGGCTGGTGCCGGAGGTGATGGCCGGGCTGGCCGAACCCGGTGAGCCGGTGCCGGAACTGGTGGCGGTGGCGGTGACCCAGCGGCCCGAGCTGGAGGATTTCGCGCCGGGCACGCCGGAGGATCCGGCCACCGTGGTGGTCATCGACCGGCCCGCGTCGGCGATCCGGCTGGGGGCGCTCATCCGTTCGGCGGCGGCGTTCGGGGTGGGCGGGGTGATCGTGACCGGTTCCGGCGTCGACCACTACGACCCGCAGAGCGTGCGCGCCTCCGACGGTGCGCTGTTCGCCGTCCCGGTGCTGCGCGCCTCGGGTCCGGCGCAGGTGGGCGCGTTCCGGGACCGGCAGCGGGCCCGCGGCGTCGCCACCCGTATCGTCGGCAGCGACGGCGGCGGCCTGGCCCTCGACGACGCCGAGTTCGACGGCGGCACCGTCCTGGTCCTCGGTGACGAGAGCGAATCGCTCGTCCCCGCCTGGCAGCAGGTGTGCGACGAGCTGATCTGCATCCCGACCGACGGCACCCTCGGTGCGCCCTCGGCGGCCGCGGTGGCCCTCTACGAAATATCCCGGCAGCGCCGGGCGCTACGGTGAGGACTATGACGAGCGAGAACAGCGCCGCTGACATCGAATTCAGCAAGGGCCACGGCACCCAGAACGATTTCGTGGTGCTGCCCGACCCGGACGCGTGGCTGGAGCTCACGCCGTCCCGGGTCGCCGCGCTGTGCGACCGGCAGCGCGGGCTCGGCGCGGACGGGGTGCTGCGGGTCGCGCGGGCGGGCGCGCTGATCGAAACCGGTGTGCTGGCCGCGCTGCCGGAGGGCGTCAGCGCCGGGGACTGGTTCATGGACTACCGCAATGCGGACGGATCCATCGCCGAGATGTGCGGCAACGGGGTGCGCGTGTTCGCGCATTACCTGGTCGCGACCGGGATGGAGAAGAGCGAGGAGTTCGTGGTCGGTTCGCGCGCGGGCGCACGGCCGGTGGTGGTGCACCACGCCGATCCCGTGCACGGCGAGGTGACCGTGGCCATGGGCCGGGTGAAGACGCTCGGCGTCTCGACCGCGACCGTGAGCGGACGCGAATTCACCGGCCTCGGCATCGATGTCGGCAATCCGCACCTGGCCTGCGTGGACCCGGAGCTGACCACGGCTTCGCTCGCCGAACTGAACCTCGACCAGCTGCCGGGCTTCGACCACACCCTGTTCCCGAACGGCGTGAACGTCGAGATCCTCACCGCGCTGGCCGTCGGCTCGGACGGTGAGCGGGGCGTCGACATGCGCGTCTACGAGCGCGGCGTCGGCGAAACCCGATCCTGCGGAACGGGAACCGTGGCCGCGGCGGCCGCCGCCCTGGCCCGCGACGGCTTCGACCTGGCCTCGGATGTCGGGCATGTGAAGGTCCGCATTCCCGGCGGCGTGGTGACCGTCGGTATCGAGAACGGGGCGGCCTGGCTGCGCGGCCCGTCGGAGCTGGTGGCGACGGGCCGCCTTGCGGCCAAGTGGTGGCAGGACGCCTGACCCGCTGATCACGCCGCGGTGGTGCTGAGCGCCGCGTCGGCGGCGGATTCGAGTGCCGGATAGTCGGTATACCCCTCCGCGCCGCCGACATACATCAGGTATGCGTCGCGCACCGGGTTCAGCGGCGCACCGATCCGCAGGCGGTCCACCAGATCAGGGTTGGCCAGGAACGACCGGCCCAGTGACACCAGGTCCGCGCCCGCGGCGAGCAGCGCGCGGGCCGCGGCGGCGCCGCCGTCGGCGGGCAGCGGGACGCCCCAGCCGAGGTCCGGATTGGCGATCAGCGTGGTCGGCCACAGGCTCCGGATCTGCTGGAAGAGCGCGCTTTCCGGATCCGCGAACACCACGTGCAGGTAGGCCGGATGGCGCTGCGCCAGTGCCGCGACCAGTGCCGGGTACAGCTCGCCGGTATCGGTTTCGGCGATACCGTTGACGGTGACGCCGGGTGCGATCCGCACCCCGACCCGCTCCGCGCCGATGGCCGCGATCACCGCGTCCACCACCTCGAGGGTGAACCGGATCCGGTTCTCGATCGTGCCGCCGTACGCGTCGGTGCGGTGATTGGTATTGCCCGACAGGAACTGGTGCAGCAGATAGCCGTTGGCGCTGTGGATCTCGACGCCCTCGAATCCGGCGGCCACCGCCGTGCGGGCGGCCTTCGCGAAATCGGCGATGGTGTCCTGGATTTCGTCATCGGTCAGCTCGTGCGGAGTCACCGCCTCCTGCTGGCCGGACGGTGTGTGGATGGTCTCCGGCAGTGGGATCGGCGAGGGTGCGACCGGGATCAGTCCGCTGTTGTCCGGGTGCCCGACCCGCCCGCCGTGCTGGAGTTGCAGGAACATCCGCCCGCCCGCGGCCCGCACCGAGTCGGTGACGCGCCGCCAGCCGGCGAGGTGCGAATCGGTGTAGAGGGCCGGGATGTTCGGGTAGGTCAGCCCGGCCGGGTTGGGGGTGGCCGCCTCGGCGATGATCATTCCCGCTCCCGCGCGCTGTGTGTAGTAGGTCGCCATCAGCTCGGTGGGGGTCCCGTCGGCGGCGGCGCGATTGCGGGTCATCGGGGCCATGACCAGCCGGTTCGGGAGTTCCAGGTGGCCGATCCGGCCGGTGCTGAAGAGGTCCGTGTTCGTCATTCCCGTAAGGTAGAACCTGACATTGATGTGAGGTGCAAGCCTCGGAATCCGGAGTGCCGCATGCGAATCGGTGAGCTGGCCAGACGCACCGGCGTGAGCGAACGGTCGCTCCGCTACTACGAGGAGCAGGGCCTGCTCGTCGCCGCCCGCACCCCCGGCGGCCAGCGCGACTATCCGGAGCTGGCCGTCGACCGTGTGATCCACATTCAGGAGCTCTTCGCCGCCGGCCTCAACAGCAAGAAGATCTTCGAGATCCTGCCCTGCATGCGCGACACCGACGGCGGCGCCAACGAGCGTGCCACGCCCGAGCTCGTCGACGAGTTGCGTGCCGAACGTGACCGCATCGACCGCACGATCGCCGACCTTCTGCGCTCCCGCGAAGTCCTCGACGATGTCATCTCGCGAGCCGGGGAACGCTTCGCCGCGAAATAACCGAATGCGGTCGTTCGTTGGGACGTGGGAACATGGAGGTGTATGAGTAAGCCAGAAACGTATGAGTTCACTCCCGCCGAAGACCTCGACGAGGAGATCAACGACGCCCCCGAGACCGGCCGCAACGGCTGGTCGGCCGCGCCGACGGTAGGTGAACTGCAGCTCGAGGACCGCAGCGCCCTGCGGCGTGTCGCGGGTCTGTCCACCGAACTCACCGACGTCACCGAGGTCGAGTACCGGCAGCTGCGCCTGGAGCGCGTGGTGCTGGTCGGCGTCTGGACCGAGGGTACGGCCACGCAGGCCGAGGCGAGCATGGCCGAGCTGGCCGCGCTGGCCGAGACCGCGGGTTCGGAGGTGCTCGACGCGATGATCCAGCGTCGTGACCGCCCCGACAAGTCCACCTACATCGGCTCCGGCAAGGCCGAGGAGCTGCGCGCCATCGTTCTCGAGTCCGGCGCCGACACCGTCATCTGCGACGGTGAACTGACCCCCGCGCAGCTGACCGCGCTGGAGAAGGTCGTGAAGGTGAAGGTCATCGACCGCACCGCGCTGATCCTGGACATCTTCGCCCAGCACGCCACCTCGCGCGAAGGCAAGGCGCAGGTCTCGCTCGCGCAGATGGAGTACATGCTGCCGCGGCTGCGCGGCTGGGGTGAGTCCATGTCCCGGCAGGCCGGTGGTCGCGCCGGCAGCAATGGCGGTGTGGGTCTGCGTGGTCCCGGTGAGACCAAGATCGAGACCGACCGTCGCCGCATTCGTGAGCGAATGGCCAAGCTGCGCCGCGAGATTCGCGAGATGAAGACCGCCCGCGACACCAAGCGCGCCAAGCGTTCGGAGAGCGGTATCCCGCAGGTGGCCATTGTCGGCTACACCAACGCGGGCAAGTCGTCGCTGATGAACGCGCTGACCGATGCCGGAATCCTGGTGCAGGACGCGCTGTTCGCCACCCTGGATCCGACCACCCGCCGCGCCGCCTTGGAGGACGGCCGTGAAGTGGTGTTCACCGACACCGTCGGTTTCGTCCGCCACCTGCCCACCCAGCTGGTCGAGGCGTTCCGGTCCACCCTGGAGGAGGTGACGGGCGCCGACCTGCTGCTGCACGTGGTCGACGGCTCCGACCCGCTGCCCGATCAGCAGATCAAGGCGGTCCGCGAGGTCATCACCGACGTGCTGCGCGAGTCCAAGCTGCCCGCGCCGCCGGAGTTCCTGGTGGTCAACAAGATCGACGCGCTCGATCCGCTGGAGCTGACCCAGCTGCGCGGCTGGCTGCCGGACGCGGCCTTCGTCTCGGCCCGCACCGGCGAGGGTCTCGACCAGCTCCGTGACCTCCTGGGCCAGATCCTCGGCGGCCTGGATGTCGAGGTCAGCGTCCTGCTGCCGTACACCCGCGGCGACCTGCTCGCCCGTATCCACGCCGATGGCAAGATCCTCAGCTCCGAACATGAGGAGTCCGGCACCCGGGTCCACGCCCGCGTCCCGGATGCTCTCGCCGGCCAGTTGACCGAGTTCGCCCACGCGGGCGGCTCACCCAACGGCTCGCAACCCTCCTGACGCGCCCGGCCGGAGGTATCTGACCACCTCCGGCTGCGGCGTGTCCGGCGTCATCGCCGGGCTCAGTTCCTCGCCTGTCGCCGCTCCGCACGGTGCCGCCCCGCCCGTGCGCGGCGAGCGGCGGAACTCCTGATGTCTTCGACGAGGCAAGCGGCGAGCAATATTCCGCCCAAAACGGTCATCAGCGACAAAACCCAAGCATCCCAAGGCATTACGACTCCCACTGTTTCTTCGGATTGCGAATGAACCTGCGGTCGAATCTGATTTGCTGACGCTCTGTGATAAGTAGACATCCAAACGCGTTGCCGGAGTGAGTCCCTCGCGGACATTTCACGAAATACGATGAAAGTCCGTCTCGGCGGTGTCCGCGGCGGACATTTCCCTGATAGCGAGGCTGAGAAATGACTGAATTGACGGTCTCTCGCATGGATTTCGGGAACTTCATGCGCGGAGTACGTGAAGACGCACATCAGACGCTGCTCGCCGCCGCGGCGGGCCTCGAGGTGTCCCGCCAGGTCATCATGCGAATGGAGGAGGGGAGTCCCACCAAGCTCACCGGGCCGCTGATCAAACTCCTGCTCGCCAACTACGGGGCATCGGCAGAGATTCGTGACGAGGCGCTCCGGCTGTGGTCCGAGCTCGCCGAACAGGACAAAATGGCCAAAGCGCAAGGGAATTCGAAGGGCTTCTGGAAGGCCTACACCGATCAGGTCGCCCCGGCTTTTCCACGATTTCTCCGCCTGGAGGGCGCGGCGAATCGAGTCCTCGTCCATCAGCCGGTGATCGTGCCCGGACTGCTGCAAACTCCCGACTACCGGCGCGCGATCATCCGGATCGACGAACCGGATCTGTCGGCAGTGAATGTCGAACGCCTGCTGGAACTCACCGCGCGCCGGCAAGTTCGCCTGAGCGAGCCCGGCTTTCGTCTCGACGCACTGATCTCCGAGGCCGTTCTGCGTCACTGCCCGGCCACTCCGGCGGCAATGGCGGCACAGCTGCGCTGGCTCGCCGAGATCGGCGAACGGGAGAACATCAGTGTTCGCGTCATCCCCTGGTCGGCCGGTCCTCACCGCGGCCTCACGATCCAGCCCTTCACCCTGCTCGAATTCCCGCACGGTTCGAGCGGAACAGCCTTGCCCACAGTCGTTTTCGTCGAGGGCGCGATCGGCAGTCTCTACCACGAACGTGCCACGGAGATCGACCGATATCGGCGCGCGGTGGCGTCCATGCGGGCGGTAGCGTTGACGGAGACGGACACCAGAGAGCTGGTGCTCGGACTCGCGAAGGAGTACGCGCTGTGACGAAGCTCCCGCCGACCGGCACGTGGTACAAGTCGAGTAGGTCGGATGCCGCCAAGCAGTGCGTCGAGGTCTTTCTCGGCGATGGAAAGGTGGGCGTCCGCGACTCGAAGGCGGTAGGCCCGGAACTCTGGTTCCCGGAGGAGGCTTGGCGGTCCTTCATCGACAGCCGGGTGTGGGATCGCTGATATCCGCAGGCCGGACGGGCTCAGGTCCTGGTAGAAGCGTCCTGCCCGCCGTCTACGCGGACATTCGAGGCGGCGACTCGTACCAGGCTCACGACGACTCCGGCGACTCCGGCCCCCACACCCCATCCGGCCACCACATCGGTCGCCCAGTGCGCCCCCAGATAAACCATTGCGACGCCGATCGATACCAGCGGCGCGGCAAGCAGTCCCGCGACCCAGCGCCGCCGTTCCGCCGGCCAGGGCAGCACCAGATACGAGGCGACCGCGACAGCCGCCGTCATCGCAGCCACGGTCGACGGCATCGAAAACGCACCAACCTGAACAACAGTCAGATCCCCCGACGGACGCCCCCGCTGGATCATCTGCTTCAGCGCCCTGGCCGCCGCCTGCGCCGCCACCACCGATACACCAACCGTAATCCCTTGCCACCACCAGCGCTTCATGAGCACAACCGCCAGCCCTGCCGCGCCCACCGCAACCACGACCGCGCCGCTCATCCCGGCATCCATGACCCACTGTGCCACCGTCGTCAACACCGGTGTCCGGTGCTGAGAAAGCCACTGCTGGATTTCCAGATCCAGACCCACCACGCACGTCCTCCTCTGCCCTGCAACCACTGACGTCCGAGATCAGCACGACGAACACCCGCCGACAGCCACGGACTGGAGATCATCACGGTGCCCTACGGCGGCTTCCGCTGACGACCGGTCGACCGTCTGAGTTTGGGTTCCGCGCGATAACCGGCCGGGTGGACGCTCTCGCTACTGCGCGGCTCGCACGGAGATCTGCCGGGGCGTGAGGATGTGGCTGTCCGCTCCGGAGGCTGCGGTGGTGATCATGGCGCGACCGATTTCGCGAGTGTCGTTGAATGCGTTCGGGGCCAGCCGCTTCAGCAGCGGGATCAGCGGTCCTGTGAGTGCGTACGCAGCGCGGTACAGCGGGGTCTTGGAGACCACGCCGTCCATGGGCTGGACGAATCCGGGGCGGAACATGTACGCCTGGAAGGGAAGTGCGAGGAGGTCGTTCTCGGTTTTTCCCTTCACTCGCGCCCACATCGAGCGGCCCTTCTCGCTGCTGTCGGTGCCCTGGCCGGAGACGTAGACGAACGTCAGCTTCGGATTCGCGGCCGCCAGCATGTGACCGACCTTCAGGGTCAGGTCGTAGGCGATCCGGCGATAGTCCTCCTCTTTCATGCCGACGGAGGAAACACCGAGGCAGAAGAAGCAGGCGTCGAACTCCGGCAGCTCGCCGGCGATCGCGGAGAGATCGGTCGGGTCGGGCTGGACCAGCTCGCGCAGCTTGGGGTTCTCGATACCGACCGAGCTGCGCCCGACGGCGAGGACCTGCTCGACTCGATCGTCCCGCAGGCACTCGTTGAGAACCCCGTGCCCGATCATGCCGGTCGCGCCGAAGAGGATCACCTTCATGCCAGGCATCTTGCCCCAGCGGCGACTCAATCGTGTGGACCGCCACCACCGGTTGATGAGGCGGGGACGTGTAGGGCGCGTTGCAGGGGGTGACCGGTGGTCTGGCCTGGCAGGATGGCGGCATGGAACGGGTGGTTGGGATTGGCGGATACTTTTTGCGGGCTGCCGACCCGGCGGGTCTGGGTGCTTGGTATCGGGATTGCCTCGGGCTGGACGCCGATGAGAATGGGGTGTGGAGGCAGGAGGCCGGGGTGACCGTGTTCGCGACCTTCGAGTCGGGGACAGAGTATTTCGGGGATCGCGGGCAGCGGACGATGCTGAATTTCCGGGTTCGTGATCTGGATGCGATGCTCGCGCAATTGCGGGAGAAGGGGGCGGAGGTGGCCGAGGAAACGCAGGATATGGCGGGGGTCGGGCGATTCGGCTGGGTGACCGATCCGGAGGGGAACCGGATCGAGCTCTGGCAGCCTGCCTGAACATCGGTGCGCGGTGGCTCAGGGCAGCATCACGACTTTGCCGGTGGCCTGGTTGTCTTCCATGTATCGATGGGCGGCGGCGATCTCGTCGAGCCGGAAGATACGGTCGATGGTGGGGCGGTAAGCGCCTGATTCGATATCGTGGATGATTCGTTGCAGCACAGGCGTTCCCGCGCCGCCCTCGCGGTTCTTGCTGTGGAAGGCCGTGAGTCTGGTGCCGGAGGGGATCATCGCGATCGGTTCGAAATCGGAGATGAGCCAGCCGCTGAGCGAGCCCGACACACAAACCGTGCCGCCGCGCCGGACCAGGTGGAGCGAGTCCACCGCGGTGCGGGCGCCGACCAGGTCCAGGACGTAGTCCGGGCCGTCGGGCCAGATCGCGTGCATGCTCGCGGCCAGTGATTCACCGTCGTCGACGAGGACATGGTCGACGCCGGTCGCACGCAGGGCGTCGATCCTGCCGGGCTGCCGCGTGGTTGTCGCGGTCTCGATGCCGTGGCCGACGGCGATCGACGCGGCGGCCATGCCCACCGAGGAGGTGCCACCGCGAATCAGCAACCGGCCCTTGGTATCCGGCCCGATTCCCAGCGTGTCGAGCGAACCCTGGGCGGTCAGGTAGGACTCGGGGAGGGCGGCCAGGATCTCCCACGGCAGGGTGGTGGTGATCGGCATCAGGAGGGAGTTCGGCAGGAGGGCGTACTCGGCGTAGCCGCCGTCGAAATCGCGGCCCATCTCGCCCATGACCGCGGCGACGGTCGTGCCCTCCGGGAGCGCGGGATCGGTGGAGGCGGCGATGATTCCGACGCATTCGATGCCGAGTACCCGCGGGAAGCGCACGCTGGGGGAGTGTCCCTGGCGGGTCCGCAGTTCCGACCGGTTCAGGCCCGCGCCCTTCACCTGCACCAGGCTCCAGCCCTCCCGGACCTCGGGGATCGGCAGCTCGCGGATTTCCAGAACCTCGGGGTCACCGGCCCGGCCGCAGATCGCCGCTCGCATAGTCGTATTCACTCGGGTCATCGTTTTCATGCATCCACTGTCGACGACCGGCAGGCTGGCGGGCTACCGATAGAATGCCAAGCTATGCCCGATAGCCGCCAACCTCTCGAGTCGCGGCTGTGGCCGTCCGGCGGAGCCCACCTCTGGTCGCCGGGCGCGGCGAGTTCGGCCGATTCCCATTCGCGTGGGCACCTGGTGTACGCGGCGCGCGGCGTGCTGTCGGTGCACACCGAACGCGGCACTTCGATCGTCCCGGCCAATCGAATCGCCTGGACGCCAGCGGGATTCACGCACTACCACCGCGCGCACGGTCACACCGACATGCGGATCGTCTTCCTGCCGCCCGGGCTCGCCGGGCTGATACCGGATCATCCCGCCGTGTTCCTGGCCTCCGACCTGGCCCGCGAAGTCGTGCTCGCGCTCACCGGCGCCCGCGAGTACGACCGCGCCGCGCGTGACCGCCTGCACCGTGTCCTCGTCGACGAACTGCGCGAAGCGCGCGAGCAGCCACTGCAACTGCCGGAACCCCGCGATGATCGGTTGCAGGCCCTTGCGCGGATGCTGTACGAAAAGCCCGGGGACAACAGCTCATTGGCGGATCTCGGCCGGGCGGTCGGAGCCGGCTCCCGCACCCTGAGCCGGCTGTTCCGCGACGAACTCGGCATGACCTTCTACGAGTGGCGCACCCAGGTGCGGGTCTATCACGCCCTCGTCCTGCTCGCCGGCGGCCATGACACGACGCGGGTCGCGCTCGCGTGCGGGTGGTCGAATCCCAGCGGCTTCATCACCGCTTTCACGGCCCTCGTCGGCACCACCCCCGGCCGCTATCGAATCGCCCACCAGCAGAAGGCCGCTCGATAGCCGGCGGGCTCAGACGTCCAGGCCGGCGGTGAGGGTGGCCGGGTCGGGGCCGATCCGATTGCCCCGGTCGACCCCGTCGATGCGGGCCAGCTGGCCGGGCGTCAGCTCGAAGGAGAAGACATCGAAGTTCTCCCGGATGCGGGACGGGGTCACCGATTTCGGGATCACCACGGTGCCGAGCTGCAGATGCCAGCGGATGATCACCTGCGCCGGGGTCCGGCCGGTTTCCTGCGCGATCTCGACGATGGCCGGATCCTTCAGATCCGCGCCCCGACCGAGCGGACTCCAGGCCTCGGTCGCGATGCGGTGCTCGGCATGGAAGGCTCGCAGCTCGGTCTGCGCCAGGTGCGGGTGCAGTTCGATCTGGTTCACCGCCGGAGTTTCGCCGGTCTCGTCGATGACGCGCTCGAGGTGATCGCGGTTGAAGTTCGAGACGCCGATCGACCGGATCCGGCCCTCGGATTTCAGGGTCTGGAAGGCCCGGAACGTATCGACGAACCGACCGGCCTGCGCCACCGGCCAGTGAATGAGATACAGGTCCAGATAGTCCATTCCGAGCCGCGCCATGCTGGCATCGAAGGCGCGCAGGGCGGAGTCGTAGCCCTGTTCGGAGTTCCACAATTTGGTGGTGAGGTAGACCTGCTCGCGCGGCAGCCCGTACTCGCGAATGGCGCGGCCCACCTCGACCTCGTTGCCGTAGATCGCGGCGGTATCGATGCTGCGGTAACCGGTTCGGAGAGCCGCGGTGACGGCGTCGAACGCCTCCGCGTCGGCGACCTGGAACACTCCGAAACCGAGTGCCGGAATCGCGTTTCCGTCGTTCAGGACGATCGACGGCACTGTGCTGCCGTCGCTGTGGAAGGTCATGCCCATCGACTATAGGGCCCGATCGGTCAGGGTTGCGGGCGCACGGTCAGGATCTGCTGGGCGTAGCCGACCGCGCCGCGGACGTCGTGGAGAACGGTGCTGGTCAGCCCTTGCCCGGTGTGGCCGAAGGTGACCGTCGTATCGAGGCCGGTCCACTCGCCCTCCGGCTGCCGGTAGAGGTGGATGGTCAGGTCCACGTTCGGGAACATCCACTTGGTGGGCTCCTGCCGGACCGCGATGCCGTTGGCGGTGTCGACCAGTGCGATGTAGGAGGCGAGAGCCTCGGACTGCTCGCCCGCGACCAGGTCGAGGGAGGTGGTGATCCAGGCCGTGGTGCGGCCGGGTTGCGGGATACCGACCGGCCGGGTGTCGATGGAGGCGATGTAGCCGCCCGACCAGAGCGAACCGAGCTCCCAGGAGTCCAGCTCATCGGGTGCGGGCAGCCGCTCCGGTTCGCCGCCCGCGACGCTGTCGGTGTCCTGGACGCCCAGGAACCAGGCCCGGGCGCTCACCACGCTGCGACCGCCGATGGTGACCGTGGCCTGCACCAGCTCGATGGTGCGGCCGGGCCGGACGGTCTCGACGCGGATCTCGAACTCCTCGAACCCGATCCGGCCGAGGATGTCGAAGCTGATGCGGCTCAGCACCAGACCCGGGCGATCGGCGCGAGCGCGCAGGATCTCGTGCACGATCAGGCCGCCGACCGGGCTGAAGTGCTGTTCGTCGTCGGCCCATGCGCCGCCCGCATGGCGGGTGGGGACGAATCGGTGTTCGCCGACTCGCCGGAAGTAGCTGGACTCGGGTGCGCTCGTCTCCGTCACATTTCTCAACCTACGGGTCGAGTTTTGATCTGGCTAGTCGAGAAACCATCTTTGTGGTCGGAACAACCGACCCGAGCGCCGCCTATGATCGAGCGATGACTTCGACCGTGGACGAGGACGCCGCCCCCGCCGGGCGCGCGGCACGCCGGCGTGACCGCCGCAAGGCGGAGATGATCGCGACCGCGCTGCAGATCCTGTCCAGCAGCGGCTATCAGGGCATGCGGTTCGAGGATGTCGCCGAGCGCACCGACATCGCCAAAGCCACGCTCTACCACTACTTTCCGAGCAAGGACGCGCTGGTGTCCGCGGCCCTGGAGAAGCTCACCGCCGATGTCCTGACCAGCCTCCGCGCGGCCCTGGACACCGCCGCCGACGCGCCGCCCGCCGAGCAGCTGCGGGTCCTCATCGCGGCCCAGCTGCATGTGCTGACCGTGCTGTATCCCGAGGTCGGCAAGCTCTTCTCGTTCCCCGCCCCCTGGCCGAGCGAGCACTCCGAGGCCATCAAGACCATGCGCCGCCGCCACGACCGCCTCTTCCGCGAGGTCATCGACCGCGGAATCGATTCCGGCGCCTTCGACTGCCCCGACCCCTCGGTGGCCCTGCACTGCCTGCACGGCATCCTCAACCACGCCTCCATCTGGCTGCGCCCCGAGGCCGATCCGGACCACCGCACCCGCGATGCGGTGGTCGGCGAATCGCTCAGACTGTTCGTCCGGGCCTGAGCCACCGGCGGTCGCTGTGCCCGGCCGACGGTGCCGGTGCGCGGGAGGGTTCGACAAGGGTTCCATGCGGGGGAGCCCGAGTCCCACTCAGTTGGACGTTTTGCCCGATTCTCTTCGAATTCGGCCGAGCGGTTGCGAGTCTGAGGGGATATCCCATCAGAGTGGAGGGAGCAGCGGGATGGAGCCTGCGCCGACCCCGAACCCGCTGCGGCTGTCCGAGCTCGGTGCTGATTCGACGGCGGTATTGCGGGTCATCGCGCACTTCGACGATTTCGACGAGTCCGCCGCCAATGCCGACACGGTCGTGCGAGCCGCCGCACTGCTGGCCGAGTGCCCGGTCGGGGCGAGCTGGCCGTCCGGGACCGTGATCCGCTACGACGCCGCGGGCCGCCTGCTGCCCGCCGCGGGCACGCCCGCCGACGCGGTCGGGACCGATCCCGCCGTCTGGCTGGAGCGGCGGGTGGTGCCGGACGCGGCCGCCGCGCGGGAATCCGACCGGCCGCGGCGCAATGGTGCGACGTCGGCCGGACCACGAAATCGACAGCGGGACAGCATGATCGCCGTGCCATCGGGTCCGCACGGGCAACCGTCGGCCGCGGCGCATCCGCTGGACGGCGTGGTGCTGGATCGGCTACGGCACTGCCTGCGCGTGGTGTCGGTGCGGCAGGCGGCCAATCCGCTGCGGATGGATGATCCGGCATTGCTGGAAGTGGTGCTCTCGGAGAAGGAACGGCGTGAGGATCGCGTGCGGGCCATGCGGTTGCTCGGGCTGGATCCGGCGCGGGCGACGCGGGTGCTGGCGGTGGCCGGGCCGGGCGCGGCGGACGCGGTGCGGATCATCGGCGAGCACGTGCCGATCCTGCGGCAGGCCGTGATCGGGGCGACGACCGCGGTGCTGGTCCAGGATTTCGCGCCGCCCGGCGGTGCCGGGGAGACCACGCGCCGCCCGGCTGCCGCTTCGGACCGGTCCGTGCCCGCGGCCGGGAGTTCGGCGGTGCCGATCACGACCGGGCCGGGGCGTCCGTCGATGGTCGACCGGGGATTGTCGGATGTCTTGAATGCTGCTGTCGCGCAGTCGTTCCCGGCATCGCAGGCGGGCACCGGCGGGCCGTGGATCGGGGTGGGGGAGCGGTTGCCGGCGTTCGCGGCGGCCACCTCGTGGGAGCAGGCGCGCCGCGCGATGCGATTCGCGTCGTCGACCTGGCACGGGCGGCGGGTGATCGCGTTCGAGCGGCTGGGGGCGCTGGAGCTGCTCGCGGATCTGCCGGTGCAGCGGCTGCTGGGGACGGCGGATGTCATGCGGATCAACGAGTTCGCCGCCACCGAGGCGGGCGCGCTGGCCGTCGACACCCTCGAGGCGTTCTGCGTCTTCGGCACCCTGCGGCGCACCGCGACCGAACTGCACCTGCATCACAGCACGGTGGCCGCGCGGATAGCGCAGGTCGAGGCGGTGATGGGCTGGGATGTGGACGAGGCGCTGGACCGGTTCACCGCCACCCTGGTGCTGACGGTCCGGCGCATGACGCTCTCGTCCGCGCAGTTGGCGGGCCGCATGCCGCCCGAACCGACAGGTGTCGGGTGAAGGCGGTGATACCCGCGACGGGCGGCGGGTGATCCGGGTCACGCCGGTCGGTGACGATCGGTGGGCACAACCGGTGCGGGAGAAGGAGATTCACACCATGGCGATTGTCGATCCGGCCAAGACCTGGGAGCTGCTCGAGCAGCGGCTGGCCGTCACCACCAACGAGCGCCACCGCCAGGTGCTCGGCATCGTCATCGAGCACATGAAGGCCGAGGCCGCCCCCGACCTGGACGGTCTGATGCGCACCCTGGTCGCGGAACCGGACTACCACTTCTGGAACGCGGGCCAGGATGTCGGCCCGAAGGGGTGGGACACCGTGCACGCCTACTACTCGGCCTTCGTCGAGAGCAAGTCCAACATCCTGGAGTTCGAGCTGGACCGCCTGCTGGTGGACGACGACTGTGTGGTCACCGAGGGCTTCCTCAAGCAGATCTACCCGGGCGCCTACGCCGCCCAGATCGGCATCCCCGTCGACGATCCCGCCGCCGACTACCTGATCACCTTCCGCCAGCTGCTGCTGTGGCCGGTCGACGCGAACGGCCTGATCGTCGGCGAGAACTCCTACCACTCGGGCCCGGTGGAGATCCGCAAGCTGTCCTTCGACGAGCTGCCCAGGGAATACGTCGAACTCGTGCACCCGGCCGCCTGACAGCGGCGAGACTCGGCATATGGAAGGCGAATCGGACATGACGGACCTATCAGTGGCATCCTCGGCCGTGTCGGCGGAGACCCCGGCGGCGTCGCCGGAGCAAACCCGGCGTCGCGCGGACATCGCGACCATGCTGCTCGACCGCCTCGGCGACGAGCGGCTCGGAGTGCGGACCCGCGACCGGGATTGGACCTGGGACGCGGTGGTGCGGGAGTCGGCGGCGCGCGCCGAACTGGCCCGGGAACTGCGGCGCGACGGGCCCTTCCACATCGGGGTGCTGCTGGACAATGTGCCCGACTTCGTCTTCTGGCTGGGTGCCGCCGCGTTGGCGGGCGCGACCCTGGTGGGCATCAACCCGACGCGCGGAAACGGCCAGCTGGAGGCCGACATTCGCTACGTCGACTGCCAGCTGATCGTGACCGACGCGGCCGGGATGGCCCGCCTGCGCGGGCTGGATCTCGGCCTGGAACCCGAGCGGTTCCTGCTGGTCGACGATCCGGCCTACGCCGAGCGGATCGACGCGCACCGGGTCGAGCCCGCCGCCCACGCGGGCCCGGAAGCCTTGCTGCTGTTGCTGTTCACCTCCGGCACCACCGGCACCTCCAAGGCGGTCAAGTGCACGCAGCGCCGCCTGGCGGTGATCGCGTACGCGGCCACCGACAAGTTCGGTCACGTGCGCGAGGATGTCGACTACTGCTGCATGCCGCTCTTCCACGGCAATGCCATCATGGCGCTGTGGGCTCCCGCCCTGGCCAACGGCGCTACCGTCTGCCTCACCCCGAAGTTCTCGGCGTCCGGATTCCTCTCGGACGTGCGGTATTTCGGCGCGACGTTCTTCACCTACGTGGGCAAGGCGCTCGGCTACCTGCTGGCCACCCCGGCGAGTCCGCAGGACGCCGACAACACCCTGGACCGTGGTTTCGGCACCGAGGCGTCGGTGGCCGACCAGGCCGAGTTCCGCCGCCGCTTCGGGGCCGAGCTCTTCGAGGGCTACGGCTCCAGCGAGGGCCCGGCCCTGGCCGCCATCGACCCCGCGGCGCCGGCCGCGGCGCTGGGCCGTCCGGCCCATCCGGGGGTGGCGGTGGTGAATCCGGAGACCCTCGCCGATTGCGCGCGAGCGGAATTGGATGAATACGGTCGTGTATTGAATTCGGACGAATCGGTCGGCGAGATGATCGACAAAGCGGGTGCGCTCGTCTTCGAGGGCTATTACAAAAATGATGTCGCGGATGCCGAACGTTTGCGGAACGGCTGGTATTGGACCGGCGATCTCGGATATATCGACGCGGACGGATTCCTCTATTTCGCCGGACGCAAAGGCGACTGGCTTCGCGTCGACGGCGAGAACACCTCGACGCTGCTGATCGAACAGGTGATCCGACGGCATCCGGCGGTCATTGCCGCCGCGGTCTACGGCGTCCCCGACGCCCGCTCGGGCGACCAGGTGATGGCCGCCATCGAGGTGGCCGACCCGGCCTCGTTCAATGCCGCCGAGTTCGCCGAATTCCTCAGCGCCCAGGACGATCTCGGCAGCAAGGGTGCGCCCCGGCTGCTGCGGGTGTCGGGAAATCTGCCCGTCACCGGTTCCAACAAGGTGCTCAAACGCGAACTCCAGGAACAGCGTTGGCACACCGCCGAGCCGATCTATCGCTGGGCGGGTCGCGGCGAACCGGAGTATGACCTCTTCACCGATTCCGGCAAATTGGAACTCGAAGCCGAGTTTGTCTCATTCGGGCGCTCGAACCTGTTCTAACCCTGATTCGGTGACCTGCGCGGACTTTCGTTACGATGCCGTTATCGAAGGTTCTTGCAGGGAGGGTTTGTCTTGTCTCGTCATGACGATCAATGGTCCGACACCGAATCGCCCAGGGGGCTGACCGACGGCGCGCCACTGCACGTCGATCTCACCGATGCCGATCGCCGCATCATCGATCTGCTCGTCGCCCCCTCGCGGGCCTGGTTCAGCCCGCGCTTCTACGGGATGGAGAACTTCCCGGAGCAGGGCCCGGTGCTGCTCGTCGGCAATCACAGCCTGGCGGGCGGCACCGACGCCCCGCTGCTCGCGCACGAGATTCTGGTGCAGCACGATCGGCTGGTGCGGGGGCTCGCCGAGAATGTGCTCATCGATGTGCCGGGGTTGCGAGATGTGTTGCACCGCTGGGGAATCGTGCGCGGCAACCGCCACAACTGCACCACGCTGCTGGAGCAGGGCGAGGCCGTGGCGGTGTTCCCGGGCGGCGGCCGCGAGGCCATGCGCGGCAAGGGGCAGAAGTATCAGCTGCTGTGGGAGGGCCGCACCGGCTTCGCCAAGATGGCCATCGCGACCGGCGCGCCCATCGTCCCGATCGCCATGGTCGGCGGTGACGACATCTACGACATCGTCTTCGACGGCGATCACCCGGTCATGCTGCCGCTGCGCAAGGCCGTCGAGGGCCTGGGCCTGCGCTCGAATCTGACGCCGCCGCTGATCCGCGGCCTCGGTCCGACACTGGTGCCCAAGCCCGAGCGCTTCTACTACGCCCTCGGCACCCCGATCGACACCAGCCCGTGGCGTGACGCCGAGGATCACGAGGCCGCCGCCACCGAGTTGCAGACCGTGGTGAAGAAGGCCCTGGAAGGTGAACTGGACTTCCTGCTGGCCGAGCGCGACCGCGACCGCGGTCGCAGCCTGCTGGGCCGCACCCTGGGCCGCTTCGGCCTCTGAGCACCACCCTGATTTCCCGGTAGGTTTACCGGGGTTCAGCAGCTCCGTTCCGCGACGTCAATGGCGACTGTCGCAGTTCGGACCACTTTCTTCTCCCGTGAAGTTAACCTCCGTTCGACTTTCGAGTACGGTAATGAGCACAGGCGATGGTGCCGATGTGGTCACTGTAGGAGGTTGGCGTGGAGCGCACTCTTTTCGAACCCGAACACGAGCTGTTCCGGGAGTCGTTCCGTAAGTTTCTCGATCAGCATGTGGCTTCCCAGCATGAGCAGTGGGAGCACGACGGCATCGTCGATCGCTCGGTCTGGCTGGAGGCCGGCAAGCAGGGGTTCCTCGGCATGGCCGTGCCGGAGGAGTACGGCGGCGGGGGCGTGCTGGACTTCCGCTACAACGCCATCGTGACCGAGGAGGTCACCAAGGGCTTCTACTCCGGCCTGGGTTTCGGTCTGCACAACGATGTGATCGCGCCCTACCTGCTGGAGCTGGCCAACGAGGAGCAGAAGCGGCGCTGGCTGCCGGGCTTCTGCTCCGGTGAGATCATCACCGCCATCGCCATGACCGAGCCCGGCACCGGCTCGGACCTGCAGGGCATCAAGACCCGCGCGGTCAAGGACGGCGACGACTGGATTCTCAACGGCGCCAAGACCTTCATCACCAACGGCATCAATGCCGACATCGTGATCGTGGTCGCCCAGACCGACCCGTCGAAGGGCGCGATGGGTTTCTCGCTGCTCGTGGTCGAGCGCGGCATGCCCGGCTTCGAGCGCGGCCGCAATCTGGACAAGATCGGTCTCAAGGCGCAGGACACCGCCGAGCTGTCCTTCACCGACGTTCGTGTCCCCGGCAAGAACCTGCTGGGCACCGAGGGTCAGGGCTTCGTCCACCTGATGCAGAACCTGCCGCAGGAGCGCCTGTCCATCGCCGTCATGGCCGCCGCCGCCATGGAGGCCTGCCTGGACCTGACCTGCCAGTACGTGCGCGACCGCAAGGCGTTCGGCAAGCCGATCGGCGCCCAGCAGAACACCCGCTTCGTGCTCGCCGAGCTGGCCACCAAGACCACCGCCGTGCGCGTGTTCGTGGACCGCTGCATCGAGCTGCTCAACGACCGGAAGCTGACCGTCGAGGAGGCCGCCATGGCCAAGTGGTGGTCCAGCGAGGAGCAGGTCGACCTCATCACCAAGTGCCTGCAGCTGCACGGCGGCTACGGGTACATGCGCGAGTACCCGATTGCCAAGGCGTACATGGACGCCCGCGTCCAGACCATCTACGGCGGCACCACCGAGATCATGAAGGAGATCATCGGCCGCAGCCTGAAACTCGCCTGATCAGAGGCGATTTCTTGGATCGCGGGATGGCCGCTGTCCCGTCTGCGTCCCGTCCCAGCTCTGAAACTCGTTCGTTTCCAAGGGGTACTCCTCTGGGGTATCCCCTTCGGCTCGGGTGAAAACGGACTCGATAGCGGCCCGCGTGACGTCCTGGTCGGTCACAGTGCAACGGCCGGAGGTCGGTCAGATGGTGACAGTGATGATGTCCTGGTGGATGTGGATGTCGATGGCTCCGTAGTCCTGGGCGCGGATGGTGCGCTCGATGATGTGGGCATTGTGTCCGCACAGGATGACGACGGCCAAGCTGGTCGAGTTCAGCATGTGCACCGCGGCATGATCAGAGATCGTCGAGTACCCCAGTTCGGGGATTTCGAGTGCGTTGATATTCCGCTCGAGGTCGGAGATCACCTTCATGCGCCTGTCTCTGTCCGATTTGCCGAGTGGGGTGGACGTGGCTTTCGGAACACCGGACCGGGGGTGGCATGACCGGAATCGGTTGGGGGTGATCACGAAATCCTCCCTGCTGACGAGTGGGTACGGCGGCTCGATGCCTTACGGGTGCGTATGGGGGCTGCCGTCGGTGGGTGTGCCGAGAATTCTGCTCACATGCCGCGCGACCGTAGGGACCAGCCGGTGATCGCGAATATCGGGCAGGGCGCGGTCGACGGGGGTGATGAGTGTGAGTGCCCGTGCGGCGGCGGCCAGCGCGTCGACAGTGACGTGGTTTGTGCCGTGTCCGGACAGTGCGCCGAGGAGCCCGGGTAGAGCCAGTGCGGCGAAGCGGAAGGGGTCGGTGGGAACCTGGACCGTGCGGGCGGGTACCGCCCATATCGAGTCTTGTCCGGTCAGGTCGACTGTGATGTCATGGTCGACCATCAGCTTCCGGATTGCGGGCCCATGGAAGTCGTTGCCGCGCAACGCGGTGACGTCGGCCGCCCCGCATTCGAGCAGTGCCGCTGCCAGGTGCGGTGTCCGGTCCGCGCCGATCACCGCCAGCCTGCCGTGCCGCGGCGGGATTCGCTTCGCGCGCAGCGCTGTTACGGCCGCGGCGGCCGCTGTCGCGGTGAGCGCGTCGGTTTCGGAGATCACCAAGCGCCCACGGGCGGCAGTGGTGATCGACTGCACGGCAGCGGATTTCTGCGCGTCGAGTCCGATCAGGAAGACCGCTGTGATGTGTCGAGGGAGTTTCGCGATCCGCGCGGCGACCGAATGCGGCCGGCCCGTCGTGCACGGGACGGCCGAGCCGCGCAGCACCGTGCGATCGGTGAGCAGCGCGGCGTAGTCCTCCATGGCCGTCCAACATGAGTTGTTGGTTCGATTGGCGCGGCTGCCCCAGACCGCGACCACCGCGGCACCCATGTTTCTCGAGTCGGGTCTCCCACGATTGGCCGCGGTGTTCCCTTGGCCGGAATCGATATGGCTGGTCACTCGCAGTGCCTCACTCTCACGGGCTCGAGCGGACGTAATGTTTGATCTTGGAAAATTCGCAATCAGTGGCAATACCGACGTGATCGGCTCACGACAGGGCTCAGGCCCGGCCGTGACGTCGCTCGTAGGCCTCGCGGTCGGAAGCGGCACGCTGGCGTTCACGTTGATCGGCCAGTGCCGGATCGAGGCCGTGTTTGGCGAGGCGGGCGCGGCGGTAGACGTACATGAGGGCGGCGGTGAAGTAGATCAGTGGCAGGTAGAGCAGTGCCATCATGGCCAGGCCCATCCAGAGTGGTCCGGGGATGAGCAGGAACAGGCACAAGGGAGGAATGATCGGGATCAGGATGCGCAGCAGGTAGCGGCGGGCCGCGCCAGGGCCGGTGAGGTCGTTGATCACCCAGTCGGACATGGACGGCGGTAGGGTGCCGCCGCTGATGTACCGGATGCGCTGTGCGAGTGTCGGTGTCGTACGTTCGGTCATGGGCAGGGTGCTTTCACGGGGTCGGGCAGGTAGCAGCGAGCACGGGCGATGGCGTCCGGCGTGTGCGCGAAGATGCTGCTGTCACCGCCGACCGGCAGGGCGCCGATCGCGCCGAGGCAGCGGCGGTGGTCGTCGCGCAGGCCGGACATGAGGACCGCGATGCCGTGGTGCTCGAGTTTTCCGATGGCGTCCTTGAGTACCAGTGCGCCGGTGGTGTCGAGGGCGGTGACGTGGGACATGCGCAGGATGACCACGTGCACGTCGGATACCTCGGCGAGTTCGAGCAGGAACCGGTGGGCGGCTGCGAAGAACAGTGGACCGTCGATGCGATAGGCCACGATGTGGTCGTGGAGCAGGTCGTGTTCCGCGGCCAGATGATCGGTGTCGTCGGCCGGGATGTCCAGCGGAAGCCGTTGCAGCCGGGCCTCTTTCGCGACCGAGCGCAGTGCCAGCAGCACCGCGATGCCGACGCCGACGGCGACCGCGGTCACCAGGTCCAGCGCGACCGTGACCAGGAAGGTTACCGCCATGATGGCGGCATCGCCTTTCGAGGCGCGGGCGATGGCCGCCAGCGACGCGGTCTCCACCATGCGCACGGTGGTCGCGAGCAGGACGCCCGCGAGCGCGGCCAAGGGGATATCGGCGACCAGTGGAGCGGCGAGGTAGATGATCGCGGCCAGCACGACCGCGTGGGTGAGCGCCGCGAGCCGGGTGCGTGCGCCGGAGCGCACGTTGACCGCGGTGCGGGCGATGGCGCCGGTGGCCGGGACGCCGCCGAACAGGGGTGCGGCGATATTTGCCAGCCCTTGTCCGAACAGTTCGCGGTTCGGGTCATGGCGGGTGCCGACGGCCATGCCGTCGGCGGCGGTCGCCGAGAGCAACGACTCCAGCGCCGCGAGGGCGGCCACCGCCAGCGCGGGCGCGATCAGCGTGCCCAGTTGGTCCAGATGCACGAATCCGAGTGTGGGAGCCTGCAATCCGGCCGGGACCGATCCGATGGGGGTGAGATCGAGATCGAACATTTTGGCGGCGACGGTGGCGATCACCACCGCGATCAGCGCGAACGGTAGTTTGGGCAGGTACCGGCCGCCGATCAGTACGATCGCCGCCACGATCAGCGCGGTCGCGAGCGTCACGTGGTGCGGCTGTGCGGCATAGTGGCGTACCGCGTCGAACGCGGACTGCCACACCTTCTCGCCGTGCGCGTGGGCGATGCCGAGGGCGGAGGGGAACTGCTGCAGGGCGATGACGACCGCGATTCCGGCGGTGAAGCCCTCGATCACCGGGGCGGGCATGTAGCGCACCGCGCGCCCGACCCCGGCGACCGCGAGCACCACCAGCACGATGCCGGCCAGCAGCCCCACGGCCAGCACCCCACTCGCGCCGTGCTGGTGGAAGATCGGTACCAGAACCACCGTCATGGCCCCGGTCGGCCCGGACACCTGGAAGCGGGAGCCACCGAACACCGCGGCCAACACGCCCGCAACGATCGCCGTCGCGATACCGGCCGCCGCGCCGAGGCCGGAGCTGATGCCGAAGCCCAGCGCCAGCGGCAATGCCACCAGCGCGACGATCAATCCGGACAACAGGTCGGCACCGGGGGAGCGGACCGCCGGTCTCCAATCCGACCAGGTCGGCAGCAGAGCCCTCACGATCAGCGCGCCCCGGCGGCGTCCGTCGAACGTTCCTCGGCGAGGCGGGTTTTCAGCGCGGCGAGTTGTTCGCGTAGCTGTTCAGGCAGTCGGTTGCCGCCGATGGTGGCGTACCACTCGTCAATCGAACCGATTTCGTTCACCCACTCGTCGACGTTCACCGCGAGCGCGGCGGCGGTGAGGTCACGCTGCGCGTCGGTCAGACCGTTCAGATCCAGCGCGTCCGGGGCCGGCACATACCCGATCGGGGTTTCGACGGCCTCGGCCGCACCGTCCAGGCGCTCCAGGGCCCACTTCAGCACGCGCACGTTGTCGCCGAAGCCGGGCCACAGGAATTTCCCGTCGGCGCTGCGCCGGAACCAGTTGACCTGGAAGATCTTCGGCAGCTGCGCGCCCGCGCGCTCCCCCATCGCCAGCCAGTGCGCGAAGTAGTCGCCCACGTGGTAGCCCAGGAACGGCAGCATGGCCATGGGGTCGCGGCGCACCACGCCGACCTGACCGGCCGCGGCGGCCGTGGTCTCCGACGACAGCACCGAGGCGGTGAACACCCCGTGCGCCCAGTCGAAGGACTCGGCGATCAGCGGGATGGTGGTGGCGCGCCGGCCGCCGAAGAAGATCGCCGAGATCGGCACGCCCGCCGGGTCGTTCCACTCCGGGGCCACCGACGGGCACTGCTCGATCGGGGTGCAGTAGCGCGAATTCGGGTGCGCGGCAGGGGTTCCCGAGCCGGGAGTCCAGTCCTTGCCGTGCCAGTCGATCAGGTGGGCGGGGGCCTGGTCGGTCAGGCCCTCCCACCACACGTCACCGTCGTCGGTGCGGGCGGTATTGGTGAACAGGGAGTTGCCGCGATCGATGGTCGCGATGGCGTTCGGGTTGGTCTTGGCGCCGGTTCCCGGTGCGACGCCGAAGAATCCGGCCTCCGGGTTCACCGCGTAGAGCCGCCCGTCGGCCCCGAACCGCATCCAGGCGATGTCGTCGCCGA
>NZ_JBEXJI010000013.1:0-224875 GCF_040609015.1 Nocardia sp. NPDC004860
GTTCGGGGGTGTGTCGTCGTCGCGCCATGTCGTGATCTCATCCTCCTGCACCCATTCTGGTGCATCAGAACCCTCACAACCGCTGGACCTGCTCAAAGGGCTCCAGTCACGCGGGCCCTGCTTCACGCAGAAGCCCTCATCGGGTCTCAGTTCTCCTGAGCCGCAACCTGTTCCCCGACACCTGCCAGGAACAGACAGCGGCCTGGCGAAGCGCACCCTGAACCGAGACCCCGGCCGGGTTTTCCGTTCCACTCACCGTTCGGTATGCTCGGACTGATGGGCCCCGCTATCGACGCTTTTCGAGCTCAGTCATGATCAGATGACGTGCTGGCTCACCGTAGGCGGCTTGGTCGGCTAGTTGGGCGAACAGCCTGCCGTAGAGCGCGATCTCGCGCGGCTGGTTGATCGTCAGCTCCGCGCTCACGGTTTCTACCAGCACCAGCCGGTTGTCATACATCACGAAGCCGTTGATAGCCGGACCGTCGAAAGCGAACCGTTCTGGCACGATCCCAAGTACCAGGCGCGGCAGGGACATCGCGCCGAGGAGGTGTTCCAACTGTTCCACCATGACCGAGTCGTCTCCGACTGTGGTCTGTAGGGCCTGTTCGGCGATCACGAACGAGAACCTGCGGTTGCCTTGGTGCAATATCTGCTGACGTTCGATCCGGGCCGAGACTCCCTCGTCGAGGTCGTTGGGGATTGCATAGAACTTGATCATGCGGCGGAGAACCGCCTCGACATATCGGGGAGTCTGCAGCAGCCCTGGTATGAGTACTGGCTCATACCAGCGCAATTGGTTAGCCGCCTGGGCGATCCGATCCAACCTGCGCTGGTGCCGACGCATGCCGATGCCGAGTGCCCGCCGCCATTCCATGTACGCGGCTTCGATGTTCCGCAGCGTTGCGATCAAGTCGGGTAGTTGGTCGCCGCTGTCGGTGCGTTCACACCAGGTTCGGAGGTCCTCCTCCGTGGGTGTCTGCCTGCCGTACTCGATCTTGCTGATCTTCGACTCGGGCCAGTTCGCCAGTTTGGCGAGTGCCCTGCCTGTCATACCGGCATCACGACGAAGCTCTCGGAGCCGTAGCCCGAGAGCTTGTCGTTGTTCGTGTACAGCGGTGGTCACTGTGTCTGGAGAGCTACGTAGTCGGCGTACGGCACAGCCGCCGACCACACGTAGTCTCGAACCCCCTTGCAGTAGGCGATGATCCACGGGTCATGGGTGACCGCAGCGCCGGCGAATCGTCCATCTTCTTCGAACGTTGTGAAAACCACAGTCTCATCGTCCAACAACCACCAGTCGTCCGTGGTCAACCGGCTGGAATCGACCAAGTGCCGAGGCGCATACCGGATCTCTTCGCCCGCATCGGCGTTCTGAAGCGACACCTCCACCAGCCACCGCGTGTACGTGGTGTGTGGAACCGTGACCACCCGAGCACGGCGCACAGCGACGCCGCGCATGGTCATGTCGCGAACCAGGTCCAGCCAGCCCCGTAACCACTCGTAGTCGTCATCGGTCCGGCCCTGTTGCCAGTTGCGGAACGGCTCTATCCCGTCTTCGGTGTTGTAGTCGTCCTGCACTTCCAGGTGGAACGCCTCGCGCCGACTGCTTCGGATCAGGTTGTCGAACGCCTCACCCTGTAACAGCTTCACCGTAGAACGTCCTCTCCATCTTCGGCACTTCCACAGCCGTCTCGTTGGGCGCAATCTCCATCTGCGCCAACATGCCCGGATCTGTGACAGGCTCACCGCTCACCAGGAAGGTACCCCTTCCACTGTCAACGAGTGGCGCACCGATGTAAGTGCCAGGGTCGGCGTAACCCAGTAGCACGTGAGGGATTTCGACCGTGCCGGGTGTGTCGGTGCGCCACCCCTGCGTCACGAAGCCGTCCTCGGTCTCGTACAGCGACGGGCAGGTGTTGCCGGGTGAGCCGTTCTTGCCCAGAAGCCGTAACCGCTTGCTCATGATCAGTCCTCCCGCTTGGGGGCGTGGCGGATGTCGTCACGCCGCATCGATCGTCCCGCTCAGTACCGGATTCTGTGGCAGAACCCGGTTCATCTAGAAAACTCGAGAAAACTCCTGGAGTGGCTGCCGACCGCGCACCTAGCGTCAGATCAGGTGTTCGGGACCGGTGCAGTCGTCTCGGTCCCGGACCGCTTCGCCAGCGACCAGAGGGGCAGCCGTGACCAATGAACCAGACGAGGTAGAGGCCACGCCACGTACGCGGCTGTTCCAGTTTCCTGGTGGCGTGCTGGAACTCCAGAGCACCGGAGACGACTGCGAGGACTGCTCGGGGTTCTACCTCGAGATTCACGGACACATCGCACTCGACGGACACGAGGACAGAGTGACTGTAATGCGTTATAAGCCAACGTGTTTGGGCTATCTCCGGACCGATGTGTCCGGAGCCTCGCAGCTGTGGGACCAAAGCCAAATCCGCAAGCTCGCAACACGTCTCGGCTACGACTTCGCCGACATGGTGATCTATGACCCCAGTTTCGGGCGGCCTCCGTTGGCCCGCCTGAAGGCGCAAGCGACCCGGTTGGACGCGGAAGCGGTCATTGTCCCCGGCCCTGAGCACTTCGAGGGAGGGGAGATACCCGCGACGCTGGTGCAGCAACTCGACGTGATCACCGTAAACCCTGAAGAGACCTACGCCCGGCGCACGATGCCACCCCTTCGAGACCTGCCGCCGGCGCGTGCGGACCGGGCATGAGGGAGAAGGCTGGTCGATGCGCTGGACCGAGTTGCTCGCCGCGATCGTCGCCGCCGCTGTGACATCCATCGTGGTCATCGCTGGATCGGTGCTCACGGTCGCACGATTCGTCTTCAACTTCACGCCCACCGAACTCCGGGTATACCTCCGCAACGACACCAAGGACCATTCCGATGCTCGGGGACCACTGAAAGGGGGTGGTTGATCGGAACGGTAATCCACGACAACTCGATGACGTTGTTCCACAACGTATTTCGCGATGATCCCTCGGCCAACCGCAACCGCGCCGAGGGTTTCCGCAACCCAAGGGGAAGGGTCCCAATCCGCCGGGGACGGACTGGGGCCACTCCCGCATGCTCACGATGAGGAACCTTGTGGCCCGATTCGGGTGCCCGCCACTGCTGGCACCCTTCACGCCGTGGTGTGCCTGCCGGGGATACGTCGGGTGAGGTGCGGGGCTCCCGATACGACTCGCGAATTCTGGTGTGCCACAGTCTCGACACCCTCTGCAGCGGGAAGAAAAGAGCGGGAACCCCCGAAAAGGAAGAGAAAAGAAGAAGGCCCCGAAGAGAGCTTGCCGAATTTTCCTCGACAGAATCGAGAGGCCGAGGAGGGCAGATCCGGGTGTAGGCGACGAGATGAGCACCGTGAATAGCGCGATGGAGCCAGAGTGTCAGGGCAGTGAAGCCCGCGGTATCGACCTCGCTGTGGTTTGTCTGAGGCCGCGGGCGCAGGATCGAGGTCGGGTCATAGGCCGCCTGCGAGCCGCGTCAGATCCAGGGTGGCTGCCAACACGTCCAGAACTGTCTGTTCGTGTTCGGCCGTGCCACGTACTTTCCGTAGCCGCAGGACCTGCATCCCGCGCAAGGTGACGCCGTACCCAGGGGGCTCGGATTCGTCGGCGCGGTGGTGCACGATCTGGTAGTCGCGTGCGTCGATCAACGCGGAGTACCAGGGGTCGGCAGGCTTGCCCGCCCGCTGGGACTCTTCGGACTCCGAGCCGGGCGGGGTCCATTGCCGGCAATCGCATTGCGGGTCATCGCAGGGCGTGATGCGCGCGGCGACCGCGTTGGATCGGTAGGTCGGCATGCGGCCGGCCAGCATCGGGCAGGCGCAGGTGGAGTAGGTGGCGCAGTCGGGATGTAATCCGGCCTCGGGAGCGATTCCCCGAATCCAGTCTTGCGGCCGAATGAAGACCACGACCTGGTTGCCGGGTCCCTCGCCGGTGCCGAGGGGTTCCCCGCACACCTGACACAGCCGCAGTGCCAGCACCAGTGCGTAGCGTTCAGGGTCGATCGCACCCCACACCGGTGAGACTCGCCCGCGGTGGCACAGGGTCAGGAACGGGATGGTCAGCCCTTGTGCGGTCGGTGCGTCGTGCAGGCGCGCCGGGATCGGTGGGCGGGACGAATTCGATGACGTGGCTTCGGAGTTCACAGTTCTCCTCAGATGTGCATTACGGGGGAGCGGGATGTCGTCAGGGAGCGGTGTGGTTGTCGGTGAGCGGGTGAGCCGACAAGGTCACGCAGGCGGATCGCGGTGGCTGGTGTGCAGATTCGATGCGGATGTGCACGATGGCGGCGAGCGCACCGGGGCCGGGCGGCTCAGCGAGCCACGGGCCGAAGGCCGCGGGGTCGGCCTCGGGCAGGGCTGCTTCGATCCAGGCCACCAGGGCCGCGGCGCTGGTGATCACCACCTGTTCCGGCTGGTGCTCGGGTGGGTGTTGTGCACGGCGACGACGGTCGGTGCGGTGGGTGCGTTGGCGATCACCGATCGTGTGAGCACGGCCTGGTAGCCGCCGGCAGCCCACCATCCCTCGGCGATGACGAACCTGCTGTCGACCGTGGGGTCGACCGGGATGAGGCACCAGTGGACGCCGGAGACGCCGAAATTGCCTTCTTCCCAATGTATTTCACGGTCTCGAATGATCTGGGCGGCGCGTTCGATCGACACCAATGCCATCGGTGGTGCGGCGACGGTGGTGGTGGTCGACGCCGATGTGATTGCGGGGAAGGCCGCCACCGGCGTGCCTGGCTTCGGGGCGGTCGCGAAGCAGGCGCGATAGCCGACGACCAGTACGCTGCTCGCCGGTGGCGCGGAGACGACCTCGACGTAGCGGGGACTGACGCGCAGCCGGGCGCAATAGCTGTTCAACTCACCATTCACGAGTCACCACCGCATAGCCTGGTAGGCCGACAGCTGTCGACGGGGCGCGGGGTCGATGTAGCGAAACCGGTGAATCACGCTCAGAACTCCTTCTTCTCGGGCAGGCGGATGCCGGACACGGAAGGTGGCGGTGGGGCGGGCCGACCGGGTCAGGCGACGTCGGAGAAGCTCAGGTCGGCGTATCGTTCGGTGCCGGTGAGGAATTCGCATTCGCAGTGCGGGAATTCCTGCCAGCATTGATCGCAGAACCCGCAGCTGGTGCAGTGCGGTCCGGGGCGTTCGAGGTCGAACTGGCCGCAGTAGTCGCAGTAGTCGTAGAGGTAGCAGCCGGGCTCGTGTGGGGTTTCCAGTGCGCGCCACAGGTAGGAGTGGTTGGAGTACCAGATCCCGTCGCGGCTCCAATGTCCGCGGTGCTCGTTGAGCAGGTAGGCGGTGTGTTTGTAGCGGGGATCGACGGTCAGGATGATCATTTTGTCCCCGGCCAGCCAGTCCTCGAGCCCGGTGCGCCCGATCCAGGAATCCAGCGGCCCGAACGGTTCGTGGGGTAGGAAATCCTCGGCTGCCACCCGGGTGTCGGAGCGGGGATCCCCGAATCGGGGATGCACGATCTCGGGCAGAACCCCGTTGTGCGCCAGGACTGTTCGCTCGTCGCCGCCAACGGCGAAGGGGTGACAGTTCTGCTCGTCGATATAGCCGTGGGTAGCCAGCCGCGAGTGGAACAAGGCTGGTGTGTCGGGGAATTGCGCTCGCACGGCGGCGAACTCGTCGATCACCGTGTCGGCGTCGAGTCCGCGGCCGACGCGGATTCGCCCGTCAGCGATGAGGGCGTATCCGTGCCCATGGGGATTGGCGGCCGCGCCATCGCGCAGAGCGTCGAGATCCGGGGTGATACCGGGCTTGTAGAAGCTCAGGATGCACACGAGAGGGCCTCCATTTCCGCCAGCAAGGGCAGATAGATCGGGTGGCTTCGCAGCCAGTCGACGAATGCGGTCCATTCCCAGCCACGCCGACGCGCGACGTCACCGGAGGTGAGGACGCGGGTGTATTCCACGGAGGCGGCGACGAATGCGAGTGCGGCTTGGACCTGTTGGGGTTGGAGGGAGCTTGCGAAGATGCGGACTTCGAAGGTGTCTTGCGGGCAGACGTTGATGGCTTGGTAGCGGCCGTAGCCGAAGCGGTCGCCTTTGGCGAAGTTGACGATCTCGGCGCGGGCGTCGGGGTCGAAGCTGGCCCAGTCGTCGCTGCGCCGCCGGGCCAGGCGGGTGGCGTGGGTTTCGTTGCGGTACACGAATTTCATCCACCGGTACACGTGTGCGGGGGAGTCGAATCCGTCGCGGGAGACGTGGACGTGGATGCCGAGGTGGTTGTCGATGTAGGCGCCGCGAATGCGTAGCTCCCGCAGCACATTCCACGGGAACTCTTCGATGGCCCAGGCGTAACTCATGGGGTGGGTGACGATTTCGAATCCGCCGCCGTAGCCGATGGAGCCGTCCTCTTTGAGATAGGCGACCGTGTCGAGGTGGCTCGTGGCGATGTCGACGCAGTCCTCGAGCGCGGTTCCGGGGGTTTTGACTTCGAGTTCCAGTCCGAGAAACACCGGGCCCTGGCCGTGGAAGACCGGCTCGGGTTTGTAGGAGTAGTCATAGACGCGGTCAGTGCGCTGGCTGGATTCGCAGTGTGAGCAGTAGGTGCCGTTGCTGGTCAGGCGGTCGCAGTCACCGCATTCGCGGTATTGGTATTCACAGTCGCCGCAGACCTCGTCGCCGTTGTCGAGCGCACGTAGTGAGCGTGCGAGCAGCCCGCAGTCCGAGCATCGCCAATAGTGATCCTCGCGGCACGTGTCGCAGACGACGCCGTCGTTGATCGTGGACGCACCATCAGTGGTGTAGCGCTCACAGCATTCGCATTCGCGCCACCGACCAGCACAGCGCGTGCACAACGTGCCATCGTCGACCGTGCGGCGAATCTCGGTGGCACGCTCGCCACAGTCGTCACAGAACGGAAGATCCACGCAGGCAGGGCACAGCGGGCTGCGTTTGCCTGTCGGGGGATCGTGGGGGATCTGCGCGGCACACAGATCACACACAGCGTGTGCTGTCGGCACAAGGGGCATGGCTACGGGACCTCTCTGAACGACGAAGGATCGGCAGGACGCGGGAGCCGGAGTGGTGCGTCCGCCTCGTATGGCGAGCCCTTCTCGCGCACGAGATCGCAAGGCGGGCAGAGCGAAGAGGGCCGAATCAGTGCCTGAGGCAATGACGGATTCGGCCGGATGGGCGCGACAGCGCCGGACTGAAGGCGGTGTCAGGAGTCGTGATGAACGCCCTAGGCTCTTGGCCTAGGATCATGTCGCGGCGCATCGAACTAGCAGGTGTTGAGCGTCGGAGGCAGTCGCAGTGTGGAAAGGTGTTGGCGCAGTGGAAACACCAGCCGCACCGGCCGCAGTAGCGGCCCCGTCGACTGAAGTCGACATCGCCGCAGCTTTCGCACACATACAGCCACGCCCGCGACCGGCGGAGCCCAGACCCGGTATCAGGCCGATATCCGCGGTTCGAGTACCAGATCCCGCCGTCCCAGATCCCCGCCGATTCGTTGAGCACGTAGGCGTTCTCGTGGAAGGCGGGATCGACGGTCAGCACGACCAGCTTGCTCGCCCCGAGCCACGACTCCAGACCGCGGCGGCCGGCCGCGGTATCGAACGACCCGAAAGGCATTCGCGACAGATACGTCTCGGCGGCGATGCGCGTGTCCGATCGAGGGTCATACGGTGCCGGGCGCACCCGCCGGGGCAGCACTCCGTTGTGCGCCAACATGGTTCGCCGATCGCGGCCGAGACGAAAGGGATGGCAGTTGTCGATGCTCACCGCGCCGTGCGTGGCGTAGCGGCTGTGGAACAGCGCCGGCCGGTCCGGATACTGTCTTCGGGTAGCGGCGAAGTCGTCGATGACTTCCTCGGCGTCCATGCCGCGGCCGACCAGAATCCCGCCGTCGGTGACCACCGCGAAACCATGACCGTCTCGATTGACGCGCGCACCGTTTCGTAGTGCGCCGACATCGGGGTCTGTTCCCGCCGGGAGAAAAGTCAGCAGGCACACGCGAGTGCCTCCATCTCCGCCCGAAGCGGTGCGTATTCCTCCCGCTGGTTCACCCAGGCGCTGAACTGATCCCACCGCCAGCCGCCGCGCTGGATCACCTCGGTCGCGGTGAGGCCGCGGGTGTACTCGACGGTGGCTGCGGCGAATGCCAGGGCTGCCTGAACCTGCTGGCGGTCCAGAGATCCAGCGAACACCCGCAGCTCGAGGCTTTTGCGCGGATGCGGATTGATGGCCTGATACCGGTTCAACCCGAAACGGCGCACATCGTCCTTGGCGGTATGCTTCACACGTTCGCGCGCAGTACTCGAGAACTGTGCGAAATCCGATCGCCGCCGCGCCAAGGCTACGGTTTGAGGTTCGTTGCGGTAGATGAGCTTCGCCCACCGGTAAATATGCGCGGGTGAATCGAAGCCATCACGCGACACATGCACATGGATGCCGACACTGGCGTCCGAGCGGCACCCCAGTTCGTTCAGGCGCTCGAGCAACTGCCAGGGGAACTGCTCGATGGCGAACCGATAGTCCATCGGATGGGTGACCAGTTCGAAGCCCAGCGGCTGGATCGACGAGTCGTGCTTCAGATAGGCCAGATCACGCACATAGTCGCCCGCCGTCGACGCACACAACTGATAATTATCGTGAGGGACAACGACTTCCAGCTCCAGACCGAGGAACAGTGGGCCGCGGCCGAAGAACCTGGGGTCGGGCTTGTAGTTGTAACTCCAGATCCGCCCGCCGGACTCGCAGCCGTCGCAGTCGGTGTGCTCAGGCAGGAGCGTGCCGCATTCGTCGCAGACGCCATAGCTTTCCGCGCACCGCGAACACACGCGGATACCGCCGGAGACATACCGGCTCTCGGCGGTGTAGAGACTGCAGACACCGCAATGATCGAAGAACCGATCGACACAGTGCGGGCAGACTCGGTCGCCGGTATCAGTGCGCCAGGTAGTTGGTACGTGGTAGCGGCAGCGTGCACATTCGGCCCATCCGTCAGCGCATGTGCTGCATACCCTCCCGAGTTCGATCGTCGGTACCAGCCGTCGGCTGGGTGCGCGGCATCGGTTGCATCGCGGCAAGCCGGTCGTGCAATGTATGCAGGCCGCCTCGGAATTCGGAATTCGTAGCCGCCGCCCGGAAATGGCAGATTGACAGATCGCGCACGAAGGAGGATTTGGCATGGCTGATCGCCTTCCAACGGAGTTGAGAAACGAAAAACGCCGTGACGGAGAGTCCGTCACGGCGCGTGATTTGAAGTGCTCATCATCTGCGGTTTGGCATTTGTCTGCTGACCCGTCGTAGAGCTGGATAGTCGGAGTAGCGTCATGAGTGCGCTAACACGATTGGATGGAAGGGATCAGAGGCAACCGACTCGCTGTCGGCGGCCCAAGCGGTTACGTGCCACTCATTCAACTGAGCGGACTCTGACCTGTCAGCCTGGAGATCCCCGGCGAGGCGCCAGATTCCTAGATCTCACGGCGTCAGAAGTCTTGTGCCCTAATCGAATCGATCCATATTGCGTGTTGCGGCTGAGTTCGGCCGCGGACAGCCGAAGACCTGTCGTGTTCCGTTGGAAGAGGCGATAGCGCTGAATCCGAGAGCCACCGAGGATTGGCGGCTGGGATCTGGATGCGAGAACAGGCATCTTGTACGAGCGGAGCCGGGTGGGCTTCCTGAGTCGCTACAAGTTGGCGTAGCCCCCAGCGCTCCAGACGGCCAAGCGAAACTGGTTGGGGGACACCGCATACCGCACCGGCACTCCCGCGGCCGGTTGGTAGGGCCAATAGCAGAATCCGCAGCGGTGGCAGTAGTAGCCGGCCCGCCAGACGTGGCGAGCGATTGGAAGCCCGCGACTGATCCGGTTGTTGCGCCGGGTTCTCCTCAGCGCGGTCCAGAATAGGAGGATCGATGGGGTGGCCAGCGCTAGGATGAATGCGAAGGACGCGGCGACAATCCAAGGCCAGGATACTTCAGCATCAGGATCGTTCAGCGCAACGATGGTGAAGAGAAGGTAGAAGCACGCGGGAATCGCAAAGAACAGCCCGAGGAAAACCAGCTTGCCGGAGCGGCGGCGCATCGGTGCAAGGGTGAGTGCCTGAGCGAGATGAGTCGAGTGGACTCGGTCGACGGTGGCGTAGCCGACCACCGGGACCACACCGACGGAGCTGATCCCAAGCCCTGAGTGCGAGTCGACTCCGCGGACCACGGACGTTCCTGTCGCATGCACCGCAGGAACGTTCTGAACCTGATCGTCGTGTCCACAAGTCGGACACGTGATGTCGATTCCCACGGTGACGCCCTGTCCCGGTGCAGTCGCGCCGCGGTCGTGACGGTCGCCGCGCAACAGCGCCTGTGCTGGTTCCCGGTGAAGCAATGGTTTGCTCCATCGAACACCGCGCTGGGGAGCTTGTCGAGTTGGATTGGTGGCTGAGGTATCCGGAGTCATCCAAAGGTCCTCTCTGGTCGTAACGCGAGGTGCCAGGACGCGGGATCTGAGTTGAGAGCGTGTGAGGCCGCTCTATGCGACAACTGACCATCCGCCTGAGACAGGCGGATCCGTCGCTGGGATCACCGGATCGTACAGGGGAGAACCGATTGGTCCCGACGATCAATGAACAACCCGAGCGTAGCCTGCATGCACCATACGGTGCGCCGACCAGGTGGCCGTATTGACAACGCGTCGGTCATCGTTTGGGACTGCTGGATGGATTAGGTGACAACCGAGTTGGCCTGCCCGATGGCCGCGCTGGAAGGATGTCAGGATCCCAGACTAACGACGAAAGGAGACTGTCGGTTGCCGACATCACCCAACGAGGTCCTCGACCAGCTGGTTACCGACAGTGCCAAGACGGGATGGGCGACAATGACGATCCCGCTGGCACTCTTCAAAGCCTTTGCGCGCGAAAGCGGATGGGAAGCAGTCGCGACCAGGCGGGGTGATTCCTCCGTGTCGAAGCTTAAACCAACGGTATCTGCGGAAGCCCCGGTCCGGTCGGTCAGCGCAGCAACCGGATTGGAGGCTCAGTTGTTGCACGTCGACGGCGCGCATCTCCCTTTCGTGCCGGACATCGTTGTAATGCACTCCGACACAGTAAATTCCACGGCAACGCGAATCTGGAAGCCGAGCTTCGGGGTAGTCCATTCATCAGCCGTGCAGCATGGAGTGTTCATCGTAGGTACTGGACGTGACGCCTTCCTAGCGTGCGCAGCCGACGACACCGGGCTGCGGTTCGATCCGTACTGCATGTCGCCAGCCGACAGCCGATCAAGGGACGCGTCAAGCTTGCTTACGTCGTACGACGACGTCTATGAGCATGCATGGGACGAGCCGAACAAGCTTTTGCTGATTCGGAATCGCGTTGTTCTCCATGGTCGGGCACGGGCCGAGAAAGGCGAAGAGCGCGAGTTGACCAGGATTGCCTACAGGACGGGGCCTTTGAAGTGATGACTCCCTACGGCTACGAGCAGTTCTGGGTTAAAGCCAAGCTGTTTCTGAACCGAGCTATGGACCCGTCGACTGATAGAACCGAGGATGAGAAGCAGCTGTGGGCAGCGCTGGCGCTGGAGCTTCTTGCCAAGGCCGCGCTATGCAAGGTCTCGCCTATTCTCGTGGCCGAACCGACGGACGACGGATCTCACGCCCTGAAGGCGGCCGGGCTGATCGAAGGCGAGCCACACTTCACGACGGCCAGGGCATCGACGATCTTCAAGCGGTGCCAGAGAGTCTTCCGGCCCTTCAGCGAAGAGGAGGCCACCAAGATCGCCTCGGGGCGAAACGAGTACCTCCACGGTGCGGCGCTCGGCATCACGGGCATCCCTCCGCACGCCTGGTGGCCAAGGTTCTGGGCCCAAGCAAACATCCTATTGACCGCTCAGGGAGCAGATATCTCGCTCCTCGTGGGACCTGAACGCGTCGACCAAGTCGAGACCTATCTGGCGCAGAACAAGAAGAACATTGAACATCAGCTCACCTCGCGAATCGAGGCAGCGAAGCTGTCCTTGGCCCGGTTCAGGGAAGGCCGGATGAGCGGCAGTGAACTGGCGAAGTGGCAAGCTCCGCAACGCTGGACACCGGTCATGGACTACAGCGCCTCAGCAACATGTCCGGCATGCTCTGGCATCGGGATGTTGGAAGGCAGCGATATCGCTGACCGCCGAGTGACCGAATACGGCGGTAACGAGGGCGATCACTTCATCGGAATAATTGCTGAAATCGATGTCAGCCCTGAGTACTTCAGCTGCCCGACTTGCCGTCTCGTGCTCGACAGGTTCGAGCTGATCGCCGAGACGGAGCTTGGGGACGAGTGTTTCACCATTGAAGTCGATCCGGAGGATCTAGCGGACTGGCTTGAGCCCGAGTACGGCAACGACTGATAGGTCGATCGGCCGGTTCATGAAGTAACTGGTAGCTATCTGTGCGGTTCCGATTGTGGCCTCCACCGGGCGACAGGCTGTGGGCGCGCGCCGGCCTGGACAGTGTGTATCAGTCATGAGCAGACTCGATGGACCTTCAGATCGTGGCGAGGTAGCCTGCCGCAGGGGCTGTGTGTCGGGGCGGCTCGTCGTTATTGGCGTGAGTCGGCATAGTGAGGGGTTGTCGTGCATTTGCGGAAGGTCCGCGTGGAGGGGTTCCGGGCGGCTGCGATGTCGCCTGTGTCCGTGGAGTTCCCGGGTCGGTTCAGTCTGTTGGTGGGGTCGAACGGGGTCGGGAAGACCACGATCAACGACGCGATCTATTGGGCGCACGTCGAGCGGTTCCCGCAGCTTCAGCAGCCGGACGCGGCGGTGCTCGGCCCGGCGCCTCGACGGATCGACGTGGAGTATGCGATGGAGACCGACCCGGCCGAGGAAGGTGCGCTGGGTCAGGCGCGGCAGGCGTCCGGGCTGGGTGCGCCGATGTGGCGGCGGACGTTGGAGCGGTCGCTGGGCCGGGCGCGTGCGGTCGGTATCGACTCCACCGTCGATGGTTACGAGCCAATGCCATTAACTTACGGCGTTTGCGCTGGTGGGCGTGGTGACGGCAGCCCGTCGGACCGCGGCGCGAGAGTTGCTGTGTAGCAAATTGTTTCGGGGTAGGGTGCTGGTTCGTGGTGGAGGTGGCGGGCCGGTTGACCGACTGGATCGGGCTGGGTGTGCTGACCCGGGTAGTGCATCCGGATCTGGTCGACGAGGTGCTGGTTACGACCGGTCGGGTCGAGAAGCGGCGGCGGCTGTTGCCGGCGCGGGTGGTGGTCTACTTCGTGCTGGCGATGACGTTGTTCTTCGACGACGCCTACGAAGAGGTGCTGCGCAAACTCGTTGACGGGCTTCGGTTTCTGCGGTCGTGGGATGCTGACTGGCAGGTGCCGACGTCGCCGGCGTTGTGCAAGGCCCGGGCCCGCCTCGGTGAGGAACCGGTCCGGGAGTTGTATCGGCGGGTCGCGGTCCCGCTGGCCGGCGCGGGCACCGCGGGCGCATGGTTGGCGGGGCGGCGGGTGATGGCCGTCGACGGTGTTCAGATGGACATTCCCGACACACCGGACAACGAGGAGGTGTTCGGGCGCGGGAAGACCCATCAGAGCTTGGAGGATCCGTATCCGAAGGTGAAGGTCGTCGGGTTGGCCGAGTGCGCCACCCACGCGATCGTCGATGCCGAGATCGGTGCGGTCACCACCGACGAGCGGGAGATCACCCGTCCGCTGCTGGCCGCGTTCGAGCCGGGAATGCTGGTCCTCGCCGATCGCGGGTTCTTCAGTCACGAGTTCTGGCGTGAGGCCGCCGACACTGGCGCGGATCTGTTGTGGCGGGTGCAGTCCGGACTGAAATTGCATGTCGTGCAAGACCTTCCGGACGGATCGTATTTGTCGCGGTTGATGACCGATGTCGAGCGCCAGCGAATCCGCCGCCACCGCGCCCGCGGCCTGGACACCGTCCCCGAGGGCGTGCAGGTCCGGGTGGTCGAGTACGAGATCGCCAACCGCGACAGCGACGCCCCCGGCCCGATCCGGCTGATCACCACTCTGCTCGATCCCGACGAGGCGACCGCAGCCGAGCTGGCGGCCACCTACCACCGCCGGTGGGAGTTCGAGACCAGCCTCGCCGAGATCGAAACCCGCCAGCGGGGCAGCTACCGACTGCTGCGCTCGCAGAGCCCCGCCATGGTGCGCCAGGAGATCTGGGGTCTTCTGACGACCCACTACGCCGTCCGTGAACTCATGCATCACGCCGCCGATCTCGGTGAAAACGATCCCTTACGGCTGTCGTTCGTCCGCGCTCTCCGCGTTGTCCGGCGACACGTCACCGGGCAAGCGGGTTTTTCCCCCTGACCGGCTCGCCACCGGCATCGCAAGGGCTGTCGCCGAGATCCTCGAACGACCCAACCCGCCACGGCGCCAACGCAGCTATCCCCGGGTCCTCAAACGCGCCGGACGCCACAAGTTCAAACGAAAAACACTGGCGCACAAGAACATCAACCATCACCAGCCGCCCGAGATCCGGCTACACCAGCGCGTAAGTTAACGGCATTGGGTTACGAGCAGGTCCGGCTCGTATATCTGCCCGCGTTGAGGAACCCGGTCGATCAGTTGTCGCGGCGTGAGACCAGGGTGCTGCTGGAGCTGATGCGTGCCGAGCAGAAGCGCAACCCCGCGGGCGGATCCCTCGCTGAAGTCCGTGCGCAGGCGGAGCGTCTATTGGCGAGGCTGACGACGCAGCAGTTGCTGCTGGATGTGCAGGGGCGCATCGCGGAGAACTTGAAGGACGTGACCGGTGGCGTTCAGGAGCACTTTGCGTTTCTGGGCACTCAGCGTGTCGATGATGCGTATCTAGCTCGAGTTCTCGAGTTGCTGCTGGCGACGACGGCGAACGCGGGTGACGCTCGCCGTCTTGAGGCAGCGAGCCTGGGGTACGTGAACCTTCTTCACATCGCGGTCACGCTCGCAGGCATCCCGGATCCGTCGAAGGCGCCGGTCGGTCCGCCGCCACCTGCTCCGGGAGCTCCGACCGGCGGACGGGATTCCGAAGCCGGACAGGAACTTCCGATGCAGCGGGGAGCGCTGAAGCGGGAGCTGACCGAGGAGGAAGAAGTGGTCGCGGCGCGGGAACGCCTCGCGGAGACCGACCAGTTGGCCGAAGAGCAGCAGGACTCATTCTGGCCGGACATGTTTCATGCAACCGTGCTCATCGAGGAGCCCGAGGCACACCTGCATCCACAGCTTCAGCACGGACTCATCCGGTACCTTCGGGCAAGTACGGTCGCCCGTCCGGACCTTCAGGTCATCGTCTCGACGCATGCCGGTGAGATGGTTTCGGCATGCAAGCCGGATGATCTGGTCATCGTGCGCCGCGACACGAGCGGCCAGGTTGTCTCGCGGATGATCGCGAACATCCCCTGGGCTCCCACGATGCGTCGCAAGGTTTGTCGGATGACAGAGTTGCATCTGGACGCGAGCCGGTCGGGCGCGCTGTTCGCCGAGCGGGTGGTGCTGGTAGAGGGTGTTACCGAGGCAGCATTATTGCGCTCCTTCGGGCGGGCCTGGGCTGCGGGAAGCAACAGCAAGCGCGCGTTCATCGATGCGCTGGCGGTCGTGTACGTCGGTCACCGCGTCGGCGAGTGGCCGGTCCGTCTGCTGGCGGAGCCGGGTTACGAGCTGACCCAGCAGGTCGCCTTGTTGTGCGACACTGACGAGCGTGGCGACCCACTGCCGCCGCCGAGCCCGCCCCCGTGGCACGCTCATTTTTCAGGCTCCGCGCACGTGGGCGTGTTCTGGTCTGCGCCCACGCTGGAGCCGACGCTCGTCACCGGCAACGAGACCCTCGTCGAGAATGCGCTCAAGTTGTGCAACAAGGATCTTGGTCAGGTGCCAACTGCCGAGAATATCGACAGCTTCTTCCGAGAAAAAAAGAACAAGCCCATGAAGGGTGAGTTCGCGTTCGAGTTGGCTGGCCAGGTCGAGGACAATCTGGAGACCACGGTTGTGCCGATGCAACTGGTTGAGCTGTTCAACTGGCTGTGGAATGACCATGCCCCGACTGCCGCAGTATCTCCCGCGGCGGACACTGAGGCGGACTCGGCGCGAGGCACGGGCGCTTCTGCTGCGGGTGGCGGACTGCGTGAACTGGCAGCCGCGGAGGCCCAGCAGATCGACGAGAACGACCCGGTGTTCTGATGGGTATCGAGCTGACGAATCGGCAGGTGCTCGCGGCAGCCGCAGACGATCCGCTCGTCAACATCGTGTCCGCACCTGGGTCAGGTAAGACGACTGTGGCAGCGGAGCGGTTCGGCTATCTTCACCACAAGGATCCGGACGGTCGACGCGGTGTTATTGGGCTGAGCTTCAACAGGGCAGCGGTTGGGGAACTGCGTAGCCGGATCGCGGCCCGATGGGGACGTCGGGCACTCGCTTTCCCGAACTCGGTGACCACCATCGACGAATTCCACGTCCGGACGATGAATTACCTGCTGCGCCGCGGGTTCCTGAGGTGGCCGAACAGTCACAACGAGATCGACGTCATCGATGACTACTCCAGTAAGTCCGGATACCAGCTGATCGCAGTCAATGGCTGGCTTCGGATCGCGAGTTGCAAGAGCGACGGGACTGTTTTCAGCCACAGCGTCCGCACAAAGAAGCCGACCTACGGACTCGGCCGAGCGGGTGATCATCGGCCGGTTCTGGAAGCTGGCTGTGTCAGCCACGGCGATGTGAGGCATATTCTGAAGGCCGCGCTGGTCCTAAACGGAGTCCAGGATGTTGTCGACAACTGGATGGTGACCAACTACCGCCACCTCGTTGTCGATGAGGTCTACGACGCCGACGAGCTCGACCTCCACGTGGCCTCCCGGTCAGCCGAGCTGGGCATCGGGGTAACTGTCGTCGGTGACCCCTGGCAGGCGCTGTACGACTGGCGCGGCGCCACCCCAGAAAAGGTCAAAAGCAACCTCCTGGACAGGCACGAGTTCACGAATTTCCACCAACCAGAGTCGTTCCGCTTCAAGACCGAGCAGATGCGGGAGCTTACCGGCCGACTCCGAGACGGCAAGCCAGTCAAGCTGCCGTCGATCGCTAGTAGCGCCGTCGACATCGCGTTGGCGCGCCACTGGGCAGAGTTGTGGAATGTCGGCGACAACATCCTGCCGCTGGCGTTTCGATCAGGTTTCACCAGTGAAATCGACGCAATCCTTTGCCTCCTGCTCGATATCGCGACCGGATCAGGGCTTGGACTGCCTGCGTTCGGTCAGCAAAATGCCTTGATCCGCCTCGGTCTGACCGATGAAGCCCTGGAGGGTTTCCGCGCCACGGTTCTCCGCCCCGCCCTAGCGGAGCTTGTCGCAGACGTCCCTGCGGGCGCCGTTCTCGAAAGACTGCGGGCCCGGACCGTGGAATCCGGACGGACGCGGCCTCGCAGGGCAGGCGATGAGAGCATCCGGGAAGGCGAACTCGACCGCCTCCGTGCACGGCTACAGCGCCGCGACCTCATCCCCGGACTGACCGTCCACCAGGCGAAGGGGCGCGAATGGAACCATGTCGGGGTCGCACTGAACCTCGCACAGGAACGCATACTCGACCAGGGGCTCCGCGAACTTGAGCCAGAACACTGCGTGCTCTACGTGGCACTGACCAGAGCGAAGCACACCTGCGGAGTGTTACGTTGTCCGCAAGAACACGGGGTCTAACTGCGATCCATGGAACCAGTTTCCGCCGCCGCCATCACCTTTGCCGCACGAACCCGCCACCGCGGATGAACCAGTCGGCCCAGCCCTCACGCGTATTGGAACCACACTTCGGTTACGACGATCAGGTTGGCTGTCTTGCCCGAGTCCGACCTCGTAGACGCACTGACCGGGTGCTGCGTGTCCATGAGGCCGTAAGCTCAGCGGGTGCCACGGATCGCCGCGTGGCGAACGGATTCGGGAGGATAGGTGTCGGGGGAGACCCGTTTCGGCCATTACCAACTCGTGCGTCTACTCGGTCGAGGCGGAATGGGACAAGTGTGGCTGGCGCACGACACCCATACCGATCGCGATGTAGCACTCAAAGTGCTTCCGCCCGAGGCGGTTGCGGATGAGGGCTATCGCAAGCGCTTTGAACGGGAGGCGCGGCTGGCGGCCAAAGTGCGTGGGCCACATATAGTCCCGATCCACACGTTCGGTGAACTCGATGGGCGACTGTTCATCGACATGGAGTACATCGAGGGCACCGACCTGGCGGAGGTCGTAAAATGTGGACCGGTGCCACCCACGACTGCAGTGGATCTCGTCGCCCAGATCGCCGCAGCTCTCGATACCGCGCATGCGGCCGATCTCGTGCATCGAGATGTCAAGCCATCCAATGTCATTGTGCTGCCCAGTGGGTTCGCTTACCTGATCGATTTCGGGATCGCGCGCAGGCATGGGCAGACTGCCATCACGACCACAGGTGCGGCGATCGGTACATGGGCGTACATGGCCCCCGAACGATTCACCGGACAGGAGGACGCCCGCGCGGACGTCTACGCTCTCGCCTGCGTGCTCTTCGAATGTCTCACGGGTCGAAGGCCATTCGGCGAAACCGATCCCGCACAGCAAATGCGGGCGCACATGATGACACCGGTGCCGCGGGCGACTGCGTTGAACCCCGAAGTGCCGGACGGGCTGGACGAGGTCATCAGACGAGGGATGGCCAAGGACCCGGATCGTCGGTACCGCACGGCGGGCGAACTGGCCTCTGCGGCAGGTGAGGTTGTACACCCTACACGTGGGGTGGCACTGGCAACGGTCGCGGAATCGCCGGCGACCACGAAATGGGGTGCTGGCTGGACCTTCCCGCTTTCCGTTGCAGTGGCGGAGCCTACCCGGGTCGACGACGGGACCCTCGTGACAGGCATCGATCAGGATGACGTGGCGGAGGATCAGGCGCAAAATGCATCCGGGTTGTCCCGCGCGGTAGGTAGGTCACGCGGGCGCATTGCTCCGAAACCTTTGGTCCTGCTGGCAGCGGGTGTTTTGCTTGTCGTCACAGGAGCCGTCGGCACTGCCGTCTATCTAGGACGTGACGATTCCGGGCAGGGCGGTGTGGCTTCGTCGTCCACACCTGCGCAGCCGACGCGCACGGTCGCTCCGGGGGCGCCCCGGGCGGTGACGGCGGTTGTTCCGGTTGGTATCAGTCCGAGTGGGATAGCTGTGGATCCGATCGCCGAGACGGCGTATGTGGCCAACTGGGGTGACTACGCCAAGAAGGCCGGTGGGTCCATTTCGATCATCGATCTCCGTACGAACCAGGTCACGACCACCATCGAAATACCGCACTTCCCAACAGGTGTCGCGGTGGATTCTGAATCGCGCAAGGTATATGTCACCGGCAGCGCGCCATCGTCGACGGTGACCGAGCGCAGTGACGACATCGTGGACGTTTCCGGTTCGGTCACAGTGATCGACGCTCGTACGAACAAGATCAGTGCAACTCTCACCGTGGGGCTGGCGCCGGAAGGCATTGTCGTGGACTCCCGCTCGCATACCGCCTACGTCGCGAATCGAGGCAATCCGATGGGAGAGGGAAGCAAGGGTTCGATTTCCGTGATCGACACGCGTACCGATGCCGTCGTCTCGACACTCAAGCCGAAGGAGCTGCCCGCCGACGTCACCTTCGATTCGCAGACTCGGTCCCTGGTCATCACCCAGCCGCTGAGTAACTCGGTGGCTGTCGTCGACATCGCAACGAACACGACGACGTCGATCAACGTGGGGTGGCCCACCTACGGCATCGATATGGACTCGCGGTCGGGCATCGCGTATGCGGCGAGCGATACGTCCTTGACCGTCATCGACCTGCGGACGAAAACTGCAACTGGTACAACGTATCTCGGCGTTGCCCATGGCTTGGCCGTTGATGCGGCCGGTGGTGTGATTTTCGCCGTCGGTGGTAAGCGTGGCACCGAACCCTATTCCAACGCGGTGTCGACATTATATGTCGTGGACATCGCTACTAAGGATGTCGTCGCGAGCGTCGACGTCGGTCGGGGTGGGGGAAGCGTTGCCGTGAACCCGACTACTCATATCGCCTATGTGACCAATCGGGACGACAACACCGTCAGTGTCGTCGCTCCACTGTGAACCATACGGTCGATCACTGATCGATTGCTAGCGTGGCAAATTGCTTCGGCGTGTCGTATCGACACGCCGAAGTCGAGGAGATGGGCGCTGTATCAGTTCGGTTGGGCGGAAATCGCTTGCCTTTCACAGAGGTGTGCACGCGGCTCCTTCTTGAGAAGGTCGTTTTCATTGCCGATGATCCTGCTGACCGCGGAGCGGCTTGGGTTGATCTCGCGGGCAATCGGGGTGAGGGTGCGGCCGTCGGCGAAATTGCGGACGAGGACGTTGGCAATTCGTGTCGAATCCCGGCGGTGTCCGGCCTGCCGAATCCGAACTGATGAAATCGCCACCGGTGCACGGGGTTGGTCGGGTCGAGCCCCGCACGCCGAAGGCACTGGCCCCGTTCGTCGTTCATGGTTGGTTTTGACGTCGGGCAAGGGCTGGGCGTTGCGGCGGATACGCGAATGTCCGCCATTGGCATGGACCTTGCTCCGCCCTGTGCCCGAATGTCTACTTCGGCGGCCGTCGAACGCGTGGAACTGGCACGTATCTGGCATTGAAGCGCGACTGTGCGCAAAAGTGCAGGTCAAGGTGTGCCCTCGGCAGGATTCGAAGCTGCGACACGCGATTTGGGGTAGCGGAGTTCCAATCCCTGAAACTGGACCGCGCCCCTTTCTGCCCTTCTGGCTGTCACGTGGACGACAGAATCGCACTCCTATGTAGCTGGTATCCAGTAAGGCGCAACGTGACTTCAGCCAGCTGCGGTCGCCGCGCGCAACCGCATCCCGCTCCCACAACGACCTCGGTGCTCGCCGCGGTGCTGAAGTTGCTGCGTTGCCGGGACAAGGAGTGGGTACGGGCAAGCCGATGCTGTGCCGTCTCGACGTGCTCCATCGTGCCATCGTCCTGCACATCGAGCAGCATTCCCTGCGTGACATCGTGAAAATCCTGAACGCCGAGGGGCTTCCGACTGCTAAGTCTCGCGCTGTCTGCGAAGTCGATCGTGGTTGGCATGGGGGAGGTATCGGTTGAGCCGGGGAAGTTGGTTGCCGAGCGCTTGCTATGTCGGGAAATTTGATCTACGAGTCGGCGTGTCGACACGCCGACTCGTGGGGGTCTAACGCGGTGCGCGGTGGCGCCCGCCGGGTGCCCGCATTGGGGTGTCGCGTTCGCGGAGTGCGTCGCGGATGGTGCTGGCGGGGAAGCCGGTGAGGCGGCTACAGCTGACGAGTGAATGGCCGGCGAGGTAGAGCCGTTCGACGTGGTCGATGTCGTTGGTGGTCATCGATTGGAATCGGCGGGGAACTTTGCGGTTGGTGAGCAGGTTGAGGACGGCGGTCTTGGAGATTCCGTAGCGCGCCGCGAGTTGTGCGGTCGAGGTGCCGTCGCGGTACGCGTGAAGGAGTTCCTCGACCGTCGCAGGGCCGAGGCGCTGCTCGATTCTGCGGGGCTCGCGAGGACGGTCCGCCAGAGGCTTCTTGTGTCGGCGGGGGAGTGGAGACGAGGGCCCGGTGTCGATTTTGGCGCGGGTGGTTTCGAGTTTGTGCAGGTCAGCCCGTTTGGAATAACGCCCAGCCAGGTCCACCATAAAAGGAGCCGCAGGTAAGCGACCTGCGGCTTCTTTTGTTATGCGCCAGTAGTTCGGGTTGAGGGTGCTTGACCTGCAAGAATAGGGACCGGTCGGTGTTTGAACCCAGCTGGGGGTTGTTACTCATGGGGCTGGTGTGCCTGTTGAGGTATGTCGCAGCGTGCGATCCCGCTGAGGCACATGCGTCAGCCCTCGGGGGAGGTCTCCTGTGTTGGGTTGGAGTCGCTGTCGGCGGCTTGGGTTTTGGCCTGATCGATCATCTGCGTGATGATCGCGCGGCTGAGGGCTCTGAGGTCCGGTGAGTCACGCTGCTCGCTTGTCACGACGATGCGGCGCACAGATCTGGGCGAGCGGCGTATCTTCTTCGGCTGCTTGGTCATAGGCCCGTCAGCCTTTTCGTTCGGATGCTGTTGATGTCATGAAATCGAGGCGTATAGGGCCTGGCAGTGGACGGGAGTACCGTCATGAAGCGGGTGTGACTCCGACATCGAGATGCCCAACTTCTGCTGACGCAAACCCCCTTTCTTGTTGAGATGCGGCAGGTGTAGGCACGATTGGAAGATTAACCACCCGAACGGAATTGGCCGTTCGACCGTCGAACCACATGGCGGACTTGTCTTGCGCACCAGCAGCGCGCGATGTCGATGCCGCAGGTCGTATTGATTCGTCTGGTCACCGCGGGGCCGCACCCGGCCGTCTACGAGGGGCGACCGCGACCTGAGTACCACTGCAATGCGCCTAGGATCGACCGGGCTGTCTCACATCCAGGATTTGATCCACCCGAGTGCGCGTTCGGCGGCAGGTTTGTACTTGTCCGGAACGGTCGGTAGACGCTCGGAGATCTCGTTCGGAGCGACGAGTCCGGATTCCAGCAGCGCCGCCACGAAGTTCTGATCCTTCCCTCGGAAGGCGCTCAGCTTCGCTACGCACAGATCTTCTTTGTTGAGGCACCATCCGGTGAACTGCGGTTTGCCCGACGGTGCGACGGTATTGGCGTTCTGTACCTTGACTAGACGGCTTCGCCATCCGTCCGGGAGTGCGGAAGTCGTCGTATCGACGCCGTCGATGCTGAATCCGTGCAGTTCTTCGAACGAAGAGAACTCGCCGACTACGCCCTCGATAAGGTCCGCCAGTCGCGCGGTCTCGTCGTTGTCGGCGGCTATCGGGAGGACATCGGCCTCCAGCGAGATCGTAGCGTCAGCGGGAAGCTGGGCTTCGTCGAAGGTGCCGAGGATCGATTGCGAGCCGAGCACTATGACCTCGGGCCGATCGATGATCTGGCACGCTGCGCAAATTGCGTGCTCCAACTGGTCGCGCCGCATCAGCCGGCGAGACCCAGTGCATCGGCGCGCTCGTCTTGCGACAGCAGCCCGATGCCCGTTCTTGATGGCAGGTCCTTGGGTGCCGACGTCGCGGATGATTTTCACTCCAAGTCGGTGAGGAGGTCATCGAGTATCGACTCCTCATGCACTGCCAGCTCGAAGTGCAGCATCGCGGAATGGAGTCGAGCATCCCAGGGTGTGGCGATCGGGCGGCCAGTGAGAGGAAGGCGCTGCGTGCCGGACGCTACAGCTCGCAGGTAGTCCGTCGCGTGCATTTGCCAGGGCTGGGCTCCGGCCGCGAACAGCCGGGCCGCAATGGAGATACCGGGCCAGTCGAAATCGCCGTGGTACCGGATAGGGATCCGTTCGGCGAGCTGCATCCCGGCGGACGAGGGATTGCCGCTGAAACACACCAGCGGTTGCTGAACACCGATCTCGGCGGCCCGCTGGAGTACTTGGGGGTTCTCGCAGGCGGCGATCGTGATGCCCATGGCGGCCAAAGGTGCTGCTGTGCTGGCTAATTCGGCCAGCGTGAGATGTGTGACGAGGCCGAGTTCAGCCCGCGACCGCATCATCGTCGACCATGGGTCGTCACCGGGCGGGCGCAGATTCCAGGTCAGCACGGTGCCCGAGACGGTGTCTGCGGAGACCGCTACGCGTTCCCACGCTGCGATCCGCTCTCGCGGCGTGGCCGGTTCCGGGAAATCGAGTGCCAAGCTCAGGCCGCGTAGAGCGAGCCGACCGGCGAGCCGGTCGCTGTCGAGTGCGTGGGCGTCTCCTGTGAGGGCGGCCGCGAGTTCGGCGAGCATGCGAGGCCGCGGATCTGACGAAAGTACGGCGGACAGCGCTCGAACGGCCGTATCGAATTCATGATTCGCACGCTCACCGCCACGGATGAGGAGGCCGGAGGTGTGCAGCCACCGCACCAGAGGTCCGGCCCAGGCAGCGTCGGCTAAACCATTGCGTTCCAGGGAATGACCAACGCCCGACCACAGTTCGGAGACAGCCGACTGCTTGGCCAGCCGCTCGGAGGGCCGATCACGCAGGGGCGAGCCGGTGAGTTCCGCGACCACGCTCACGAGTCCACGCGCGGCGGCGCTGCGCAGCAGGGCGGCATCCATCTCCGAGAGCGGCACGGACCGGCGGCCCGGTGCTAGCCGACGGCCGAGCAGACCTGAGACACGTTGCGCCGCCTCATCACTCAACTCGATTCTGACCGTGCCCTCGATCGAGTGACCGTTGCGTTCGAGCCGGTCTCGTATCCGGCTCCATAGCTCGGTCAAGCTCGGATCACCGAAATAGGCTCGTAGGTCGCGGGATAGCGTCATGCCGGGTCAACCACGTGAATGTAGTTGCGGTTCTTGCCGTCCCAGTGGATCCGCGTTGGGATCACGGCGCTGCCGCCGACCCGCCGGATCTCGTAGATATCGAGTGCGGGCACCTCCGGTACCGTGCCCCAGAGGGCATGACCGGTCATGACGAAATCGATATCCAGGCGGACCAGCAGGCCCATCAATTCACCGATCGCGCGTTCGTCGACCTTGGCGAACGCGTCGTCAAGCAGCACCAGGCGCAGCGCCGTAACGGCTTCGGGAAGGCCGGAGAGGAAACTGTCGGCGGCGGCGAACAGGGTCACGTAGGAGACGAACCGCGTCTCGCCCTGGGATATCTTGGCCCGCCGGGAGATTCGCCGCCGCTGATTCGGCTCGGGTCCGAGGATGGTCACTTCGATGTCGTGCCAGGCGCGGTAGTCCAGTGCGGCGCGCAGATGTGTGGCATATCCGGCCGATGCGTCGGCGGCGTGTTGCCGCTCCACACGGTCGCGCACCAGGGCGACGAGTTCGTCGTTGTCCTGCTCCGACCGCACCGGGTCGGCAATGCGCACCAGGTCCAGCAGCCTGTGCAACTCCGGATCCTGCCGGTCCAGGGTCCAAGCGATGCTGACGCCGATGCCATAGCTTGTCCGAATTCCAGCAAGGCTGCCGTTCATGGCCTCTACCAGCTCTTCGGCCTGCCGGATGCGCCGGCGTAGCTCCTCGGTGACTGTGCCGAGAACGAAACCGGTGAATACCTCGTGCTCGCGCCGGGTGAGGGCCTGACGACCCTGCTCGACCCGGCGTTCCAGGTACGACAGTACTGAGGCGCAATCGTGGTGGTGGTCCGCGCCCTCGATGTGGACCAGGTGCACACCGTGCTCCACTCGTTGACTTACGTCGAGTTGTCCGGAGGTGTCTGCGCCGAAACGGGTGAGCGCGTTGAGCAATTGGTTGACGGTGAACGGTTTGCTGGCACCCAGCCGTGCCAATACGGCGCGCGCGATCTGCTGCGTATGTTCGGCGTCCGCATCGTGTTCGATGAGCGCGAGCCTGGCCTCGGTGGCCGCAGTCACCAAGCCGGGCAATCGTAGCCGGGCATTGAAGGCCGCGCTCGCGGCACGCAGATCTTCGACGCGCTGCCCGACTTCGACATGTGCGGAATCGCGTTTGCTTTCGGCTTTGGTGACTTCTTTGTCGAGAGTGCGCAGTGCGTCGCGCAGTGAGTCGAGCCGCTTCTTTTCGAGCTTGTGCTGAGCGGAGCTTTCCTCGATTTCCCGGTTGAGCTCCTCGACAGGAAGATCGAGCGAATCATGCAGGGCAGCAACGCCCGCCGCGTCCTCGTACCACGTGCGGCGGTGCTGTTCGGCCGCACTCTCGTGACGTCGGCGTCGAACGCGGCTGTTCTCCAGCGCATCGTGCAAAAGTTTCGCCTTCTCGACGGCGATGGACGTGGTTGCGCAGGATTCGGCCAAACGTCGGCATGCCGATTGTGCTGCTGTGCAAGCGTTCTCGATGCGCAGCAGCTCATCGGCTTCGACTGGCAAACCCATCCCGGAGCACAGCGTGCGGTGGTTCTCGAACTCGCCGCTCCACGCCGTACGCGCGAGCGCCGCCGTCTGCCGGGCGGCGCGCGCCTCGTTCTCCGTCCTAGAGGCGCGGTCAGCAGCCAGGCGCGCGGTATTGCGCGCGGTGAGCAGTGTTCGTGAGCGAGGGGCGGTACGCAGATGCGCATCGATCGCGGCGCCGCGGTCGCGGAGTTCGGTACGGAGCAGGTCACGGTTTCGCTCGGCATCGTCGAGTTCGTCTATCCGCGCGGCGATCTCGGCCAGCCTGGCAGTTCGTGCCGCTGCACGCGCGGTCGCGCCGATATGCCGGGCACTGGCCTGACGGTGACGCCCTGCCAACGGGCCATTGCGCCAGCATCCGTCCGAGTCGACATTGGTGAGGGCCTGCGGATCGTTCCAGCCGATTCGGGAGAGCAGACTCTCGATCAGGCCGTCGGCAATATCGGCGGCGTCAGGCTGCAATGCCGCCGACAGCGGTGATCGCACCGGGCCACCGACAGGTCGCACCAGGATCTCTCCATCCGCCGCCTGCAATGACCCGTCGGTCCGGATAGTCGCGGTGAGCAGTCCAGCAGCCAACAGCGCAGCTTCGAGGCCCGCGCGCTCGGCGGCGCCGAGTTCCGGCTGGAAGTCCACGGTCTGCCAGAAGGGGATGCCGCTCTGCGCTCGATGCCACGGGCTCCGCGGCGGCGACGGGTCGTGTGCGGCTTCGAGGTCTGTCCTCTCAGCGATTAGCTTCTCGCGCTCACCCGAATCGGTGGTGCTCTCCTGATCGAGCAGATTTGCCTGTACCGCCAACGCCTCCCGGATCGGGCGCGCTGTCAGTTCCGGAAGTTCGTCGAGCCTGGCGAGTAGATCATCATCCTCTGGTTCAGGGCCGCACAGGGCCTCGTTATCCGACGACAGTGCGGCGAGCGCAGCGCTCGACCAGTCTGAGCCAGGGAGCACCCGTGCGGTGCTCGGAGATGAAACCCATTCTCGCCAGGACTGATTCAGTGTTACGGCAAGTCCGTCACGTTCGGTCTCGGCGTTGTCGGCGTCCTGTCTGTCCCGTTCGGCGCTTCGGACGGCCTGCTCGGCGTCGGACTCCAGTCGTTGGACTCGACCGTGTTCGTCATTCAGGCGGTTTGCCTCCTGGCGGCGGCGTGTGGCCTGCTCGTGTCTGTGCTCGGCTGCTTCACCGCAGCGTAGCGCCGCATCGGATACGGGTCCGAGATCGCTGGGATAGACGGTCACCGGGTCAACGGCGGGCCGCTGGACGGGGACGGAGGCTTGGTCGAGTGAATCCATCACCGGTTCGACCACGACGGGAGCGGCGTGATCCGTGTAGCCAATGCCCGCGGGCAGGTCACCGTGCGGAAGGTTCACGGCCGCAAGGGCATCGAGCGCATCGGCGAGCATGCTGCCGCTGGTGCGTGCGGCAGTGCGCAGTTCGCTGAACTGCCCTGCCGCGCTGCGCGCGGCCTCGCGTTCCGCTTCCCGCGCCTCCCGTGCGCCGCGAAGCGACTCCATGGCGGTGGTGTGCAGGGCCGCCACTGCTTTGTCTCGCTGCGCCAGATCGTCGGCCTGCTTGAACAGCGGATTCAACTGCAGATTCGCGATCGCTGTTTCGAGTTCGCCGACGGTATCTCGCAACTCCTTCTCCTCACCTTCGGTCTCGGTTCGCTGTTCCTGCAGCCCACGCGCCAGATCCGCCAGATCTCGATGCGTGCTCCGAGCGGTCAGCAGCCCGGTGGCCGTATCGCCGAGCCCGGTGGCCGTCTCGGTGAGAACCGTTGTGGCATAGCCTCGATATGCCGAGTGGAAGCGGCGCACATGTTCGAATGCGGTGGTGAGACGCTCCTGTGCCAGCCGAGTCTCGGTGAGTCCGTCGAGCCGCTCTCCTGCCTGCTCGAGAGTCTGCTCGCTCAGTGGCGGCAGCGCGTCGGAGAGGATCTGCGGTAGCTTGCCCTCGTCGATGCGATTGCCGACATCGGGGGAGCGCAGCGTGTGCAAGAGCTGCACCAGGCCCGCGAAACGATCACGGCCCAGATCGCCGCGCAATCCGAACACCTTGGTGCGGACGGCTTCTCGATGTTGTTCCGCGTCACCGAGGCGGTGCGCGCCGATAAGTTCGCTCAGTGCGTCCCGGGACAGCGGTTCGCGGGTTTCGCCGATGAGGCGCAGCTCGTGGCCGACCCGCAGTGCCGTGGTGAAGAACCGGACCTCGCTGCGGCGGGCGGAGACGCTGTATTTGATGTGCGCGCCGATGGTCAGATACTCATCGGGGCAGGCCAGCTCGAGCCACAGGTAGCCGATCCGATTGGTCTGCCCCCGCGCGCCGGTGTGCATCAGCTCGTCGAGACTGACCTTTTGCGCGCCGGTCGCATCCATGCGCCGCCGGTCGGCGTCGAGCAAGAACGGCAACAGCATCTCCAAGGCGCGGGATTTGCCGGACCCGTTGGCGCCACGCAGGATCAGCCGCCCACCCGAGATCGCGAACTCGGTGTCCAAATAATGCCAGACATTCACCACCCCCGCCCGTGACAGCCGCCAGCGTTGGTCGAAATGTCTTCTCGGAGTGTCCGACACGCGCTTCCCCTATGACTCGAATCTCAACTGTGTACCGGCGACAGCACGTGGCCGGTATCTCGCGGCCGGCGCGAAGATCCTCAATCCCTCGGAATCAGATTCGGCGAGTCGCAGCGCCCGCAGCAGATCGACTACGTCCGCCCGCAATGTGGCGATCGAATCGGAGTATTCGGAACGCCAGGCTCGACCGTGGCGGGCCACCAGTTCAGTCAGTGCGGAATCGACTACGGGCCACTTGAATACGGTTTTAATGGCGTACGAATCGCTCACCTGATCCAGCAGCGCGCCGATCAGCAGCAAGCTCGCCTGCTTCAGGCTACCGTTGCCCGGAAACTCGATATCGGTGAGTGGCTCGGCGGGGTCGTACGCCAGCGCGCCCTCGGCTCGCACTTCCAGCGTCAGCCCGAAGTTCTCGCCGAGCAGCCGGGTCAGTTCGGACCGTTCACGCGACAGAACGTCGAGTTCCTCGGGACTCAGATCGCCGCGCATCACGACGGGGTCCTCGGTAAGCCGTCTACGCAGTCGTCGCCGGGGTGCACTGGTGTCGGCCTCCAGCACCTCCGCCGCAGCGGCGTTCGGTCCGATGGACCGCACCAGCAGATGCGGAAGCAGTGGCCGGCAGATGGTCAGCAGTGCCTCGTCGGCCGCACCGTCGCCCCACTGCACCACCGATCCGTCGGTCTCGACGAGCACACCCCAGTCGATCAACACGGTCAACGCGGCCACCAGATGCCGACGGTCCGAAATCGTGTCCGACACGGTGATTCCGTGCGTGGCGGCGTCGGATCGGATCTGTGTCACCAGATGCGACACCAGGATCTGTTCACCGATCCCGGGCGCCAGTAAGGCAGCACAGGCAAGTGCCGACAGGGTGTAGGTCTGCGCGCCGAACGGAGTTCCGTTGCGGCGAACCAGAGGGCGGTTGGGTGAAACATCCTCTGGTGGCAGTTTGGCCAGGCGGGCGAACGATGCCTCCACGGTCAGGTGATAGCCCAGCTGCGCACTGAACACAGTGCGTAATGCCGTCGCATGCCGCCGTATGAGCATGAGCGTCTCCGGTGCCCGCGAGGCAGTGACGATCGGAGTGCGCAGCAATGCTCGGGCCGCTTCACGGACCCCGGCGGCGTCCTGCCGTCGGGTGCCGAGGGATCGGTCGGGTGGCTCAACGAGGTTGCTCATCGTGCCTGCTCGATCTTCGGCGAGGCCAGCACTTGCGCGGCCCGGATGGTGAGGGCGTAACCATGCACGGTCAGGGTGCCATCCTGCGACTGGATGACGGTCTGCCCGCCGGGGACGGCGTACAGGGTGAGCCCCAAGTCGTGGTTGGTAGTCTCCGCGGGCACGGTGGGATCGGCTTGCGTGGCCAGCAGACGCGCCAGCTCATCCAGCAACACCGCACGAGCGTCGGGCGACAGCCGGGCACCGTCCAGCACTCCTGCCGCGGCGAGCTCTACGGCGGCATCCCGGTTTCGCCACGCGTCCTCTCGGGCCGCTGCTTCGACGATCGCCCGATCGGCGGCCGTGTCCGGAATTCGGGAGGTTCGCCCCCGTGCCACCCGATTTCCCCGCTCCCGCAACGACATCGGAACGTCAATCGGGTCCGCCGCAGACCATGGCGTCATCGGTCCCACACGCGGGTCCGGCTCCTCAGGACCCAGCGCCAGGTGGCGCGCAGACCACGCGCCGAAAGCAGCCGCGAACAATCGCTCCGCACTCGCATCGGAGGACTGCTCCAGCATAACGGCGAGACGCAGCAGGTCTGCACGCCGGGAGAAACCCGTCGACGAAGCGTCGAGCATGCGTTTGGCATTGGCGATCAGCTGCCCCAGCGCCTGCCCCGCCGCCGCGCGTAGCTGCCCTGGCCCCGACTCGTGTCCGGACCCTGAGTACCACTGGCGCAACTGCTCCCATTCGATCCGAGTTCGCCCGCCCGACCGCTCGATGTCTGCCAGGTCGCCGAGCGCCAGCCCCTGTACCGAGTCCAGCACCGTCAGAAGTTCGTCGATCCGGTCGAGCACCCGATCGAGCGCATGCGCGATCAGCGGGGAATGTCTGTTCACATCGGCCGTGATCAAATCGACGTAATCCAACAGCAATTGCTTGAATTGTGCGTATTCCTCGCCGTGCAGATCGAACCGACTCAGCACCCCGGACAGGTATGCATAAAAATCGGTCACACTCGCGGTGAACAGTCGCTGATTGTTGAAGATCGTGGTCACGATTCCCGCTACCTGATCCGCGCGCTCCGGCGTGACCGGCCCGTTCAACAGTCCAAGGGCCACCTCGAGTGCATCCGCGATTTGCCCGAGTAGCTCCCGCGCCACTTCACGCGCACCGTCTGTCGCCTCCATGATCTCGATGGCTCCGCGATGCACCCGGCCGCCCAGGCTGGAAACCTGGTAACGAGACCGCGCCCGCAGATAGTCGGCGACGGTGCTGACTCGTGCATCCCGAAGCGAGGGAACGAGATTCCCCCACCGCACCAGCTGTCGGCATCGTGCCTCGGCTACCTCAGGTTCGAGATTCAGCCCGTCCTGCGCGAGCTGTTCGGAGACGGTGGAGGCCGACATATCCGCCAGCAGAGAGGCGGTGAAGCGGGTCATGATGGCGATGTATTCGAGCCGCTCGTCGGCCGTAAGGTAACGGAACAGGTCCAGATGTGCCGATATATCTCTCGATTCCGACATCCCCCGGTCCTTTCGAACTCCGTGCTGATACAGCAGCCCTCATCACGATAGGCTCGGGGACCGACATCGACCATCCGATCGGAACTCGAATGGCAGTCAGCAAGGTTCGCGGTGCCTGCGATAAGCATGGGCGAGCTCTGCGACCGTCGTGAGGTCGAGGCGCCACCCGATTTTGCCGGTTTGGGGTCGGCCCTGTGGGGCCTCGTGCGTCGGCGGGGGCGTCATCAGCGTCGCGAGTGCATGGATCAGGTTGGCACGGCGTACGAACGCAGCAGGATGGTTCCTCCGTGTACGGCGGCGGGTAATGCGATCGGTGGCACGATCGCGACCACTGACAGCGACAGCGCATGGAGGAAAGTGTGGGTGCTGTTGCTGGCAACGCTGACAGCTGCGGCTGCGGTAGGTTCGCACCAAAAGAACACGTGCGCACGGCGACTCGCCTGCATGGTGGTGTCCGGACTAGTCGTCGCGGTGGCATCGAAGATGGACGACTACACGACCGGCCTTGCAGCCCAACGGAATCGTTAGGGTTCCAGTACAACGCCTGAACAATCGAGATGCCGGACGTAGGTGATCGTCGAGATCGTCTGCTTCGATACTCCGGCACTGTAGACCTCACTCGGATGCGCCGAGATCTCGCCGTGGGTCAGGCGCTTGGCTCGCAGCGACGGGCTAGGAGGAGCATGTGCAGCAACCTGCGCATCGACCGGCTACTCAGCTTGGCTATCTTCGTGGGTGGCGCAACGTCGATCCTTCGGCAGCACGACCTACAACTGACACCGGCCGATCCTCAACGAGTGGAGGCAGGCGCACAGCGGCAGAAATACCTGCAGGCATACCTGTATCGGCCGTCACGGCAAGGATCGTGTCAGCAGGTACAAGGAACCAACCATGTGCCGGAAGCGAGTGCGCACTCAACCAGGCAGCGGTGGAGCCCAGGATGCGGTCGCTGGGGTCGATGAATGCCGAAGGCGCTCTGTGTCAGGAGTGCGTCACCGTTGGCATTCCGATCGGTCTCACACGAGGAGAGCGGGAGGCTTACTTCACGGCACGCAAAGGGGACTGCTGCATGGATAGGTGACAGCTGTGACCTATCCATGCAGCAGTCCCCTCGTCGGGCAGCGCCGGGGCTACCGCGACCCTTCGAGCGTTGCGTGACGAACGAACTCTACGTCTCAGCGCTGTTGATACGTTGTGCGGTGAACTCAGGGCTCGCACGGTGGAGGTGATGGTGGTCTTGCCGCGGTTGAGGTGGGTTCGAAGGCTCCGTCCGATCCGATGATCTGCTCTGGTCCCTGAGTGATGGCCGATCACCGGGCCGACCGGCTGCGCCTCGGCCTACGCGTCTGGCGCTTCAACGGTCGGGAAACCGGTGCATGCCGCACACGGCGGGATCGCTCTCTGCTCGAACCGGTGCCGGTGTGCGGTGGTACGAGATCGCCAGGGGCAGCGGCGATGTCATCGGGCTGGCTGTTCTGTGGTCGTGCGGGCGCCGCCGGTTCCGGCCGGTTGGCGCTCCAGCGCAGCAGCCGGAATGCTCGTTCACTGATCACCGAACTGCCGAACAGCGCCGAGGTCAGCACGGACACCGTGATCGCGACTTCGACCAGGGCAAGCGCCTGCCCGAGTAAGGGGTGGAGCCACCCGACGGCCGCCGGTATCCCGACAACTCCGCAGCCTGCTGCCAGTGAACGCCATGGCATCAGCGATCGATGCTGCGGGGCCGCGAGTGTGGAGTGCGAACTGGCTGAGGCCCAGTGGTGTGGGGTCGGCGACATCGTCGGTGTTCCTCCGGGTCGTTCCGCGCCGATCGGCGTCGGGTTCCGGTGACAACACTACGAATTCGCTGACGGCGGGGGATACGCCCCGGTTTCCAGGGACGCTGCTTTTCGGGGGAGTGGAGACGACCGGTCAGGCGGTGCGGGTGCCTGTGGTGATGGTGGGGTATCCGGCACGATCGAAACTCACACGGCGGATCATGGTTTCGGTCCGTGCCACGACGGTGGCCAGTTCGTCGCGGTCGGGCGGGACGATGCGAACCGAGATATGACCGCTGTGTGCCAGGTCCAGCTCGGCGGCGACACCGCGGAGCAGCCGATCGCATACCGCGTCGTCGTCGACGTTGTCGATGCCGTGGCTGTCCCAGAGGTTCACTTCGACGCGGCGGCGGCGCGCGGCGTCCGCCGAGGGAGTGACCAGTGGGTGCACCAGGTTGCTGGCGTACAGCGTGGCCTGGAGTTGGCTCTCCAATGCTTTGCAGTACGACGCATCTTCGGGATTGAGCTGTTCGCCGTTGGCGATGCGCTCGAGCACCGGGCGCGCATGCTCGTTCAGGTCGGCGAGTTGGCTGCTCTTCTCCTCGAGGGCCGCCTCGGTGGCGGCCGCGGCGGCGTACTCGCGCGCGGACTTGTCGCGGAGCCTGTAGATTTCACGGGCCGCTGGGCGGATGGTGTAGGCGAACAAGGTCGACATCGCCAGCGGGCCGTAGTTGACGATCGTGAGACCGATGCCGTAGCCCACGCCATGGCCGATTCGGAGGGACCACGCGGCGGCCACCGCGATGGCCGATGTCATCCCCAGCCAGGCGAACGGCGTTCGCCCGCGAACACACATGAAGGTGCACACTGCGGTGTAGGCGCTGATAGGCCATACCTGGTGGCTGTAGGTGCTCAGAGGTGGGGTGAACATGACGATGGCGGAGGCTGCGGGGCCGGCGATGGTCAGGGCGAGTGTGGGCATCCACGGGAGTGGGTCGCCTTCGACTTTCAGTAGCGCCAGACTCGACCCACCGAGGAGGAGAACGGCCACGGCGGCCGGCAGGATCGCGATGGCTGGCGCGTGATGGTAGATCGCGATGGCCGCCAGTCCGACGAGTCCGAGAATGAACGCCCAGGCGACGATCCATGCCCATTTCGTGTTCATGCCCACCAGCACTCGCACGTCGGGTGAGTTGGGCGTCGCGGTGTGGGTGGCTCGCGCTGTGTCGGGCACGTCGACGGCGAGGCGGACGGTGGTGCCGTGCCCAGGGCTCGACTCGATCCCGATCGACCCGCCGGGCAGTTCGTGTATGAGGCTACGCATGGACCTGAGACCGAATCGGTCGCTGTCCGCCGCGGGATCGAAGCCCACGCCCGAGTCCTTCACGACGGCGTCGAGCCGGTCGGGAACGATGTCGATCTGAACCGAGCGGGCTGCCCGTGCACCTGCGTGGCGCAGACTGTTGCGGACGGCTTCGGCCAGGACCATGGCCAAGGTTCGCACGATATCGGAGTCGAACCGGCCGGCACGGTCATCGTCACCCGTGCGGATCTTCCGGGTGATCGTGTCATCGACCTCGACGACGGCGGCGTCGAGATACCTAGCGGCTGCGGCTATGTCGAAGTGTCCTGGGCTGCTCTCGGCGGCAACGGAATCGAGCTTCTCAAGTGCTCTGAGCGCCTCGTGGCGCATCTCCTCGGTGTTCGGATTCTTCGCAGCCGCGCCGACGGTCACCATGATCCATCCGTGGATGAGGTCATGGAACCGGTCGCGCTGGTTCTTGAGTGTCTTCATCACTGCGGCCGTCGCGGCAGCGGCTTCGCTCTCGGCGCGGGTCTCGTCGAGTTTGCGGCCGGTTTGAACGGCCATCGAGACGGCGGCGACGTAGATCAGGGAGAAGGTGAAGCCAAACAGGAAATCGAGCGCCAGTGGTGAGTTGGTCTCCGGGGTGCGCGTCTGGCTGATGAGCATGGCGATGGTGATGACGATGAAGAGATAGCCGATCGACCACACGGGGCGCCAGACCAGAGCGACCGCCAGGGCGGCCAGTCCGGGGAAGATCGTCATCCAGGGGGTGTCTGGAAGCAGTGGGCCGGTCCACGCGAGCGGCCAAGTGGCGATGGCCACGAGATATCCGCCGGCGGTCGCTTCGGCGGCATACCTGAGTATGCGGAGGTTGACGCGAATTGCTGCCGCCAACAAGCTGAGCGGCGGGACGAACACGATGATGATCGCGAAGGGCGTCCACCACGATTGCAGGCTCATTGCGTCGCTACGCATCCGGGGGATCAACAGAAAGAAATAGAAGATGTAGCCGATACTGACGAAGAGGGCGAACAACCGAAGTATGCGTGCGGTATCGGGCCCCGGGGTCGGTGCAGGGGTGTTCCGGGGGCTGAAATGTGTTGTGAGCATAGTGATCACGGCACCAATCCGGCTCGTCGAGCTAGGTGTACGAGTTGTGTCTTGGAAGGATTCGGGCCGCCCGGAGGTGCGAATTTCTTTCTGATTTCGGAAAGATAGTCATCGACGGTGGTCTGCTTGAGTTGCAGCAGGCCCGCGACGCTGCGGGCGGTCTCTCCCGAGACATAGAGCTTGAGGACTTGAAGCTCGCGGCGGCTCAGATGGGGAATGTTGTCGGTTCCCCTCGCGCACACATACTTTTCGGTGATGATCTTCAGTTGTGCCACGATCTCTTGCTCGGTGGTCCCCAACAGCGAGGCGACATCGCAGAGTATCTCGCCCGAGGCGAACTTGGCGATGATGTCGGCTTCGGGCTCGGCGAGTTGGGAGCGGAAGTCGGAATCGCCGTCGATCGCCGCCGCCAAAGCCACCGATCCCACCGGCATGCCATGGGCCACCGACCGGATGGCGGCGACCAGGACGTCTTCGGACGCATTCTTGAGGATCACCGCTAGTGCGCCAGCTTTGACCGCTTGCCGGATCAGGGCGTCAGCGGATCCGTGGGTGTACACCAGGATCTTGTCGATGCCCGCGCGTTGAAGGGTCTCGACGTTGTGTTTGGGACCCAGATCATCCTTGAGATCGCGCAGATCCAGCACGACCATGTCGAGGTTGGTCCACTGGGCGAGCAGGTCAGGCACGGTTTCGGCGCCGCCGACGACCTCGAGATCGGCATGCGGCTCGAGCATGTGTTCCAGTGATTGCACCACCAGCCTGACATGATCTTCCACCACGCCGATGCGCCACCTGGCAGGGACGATGTGGGGTGGATCTGCCTGTGTCATGGCTACTCCTCATTACCGCATCACGGCGGTTTTGACAGGGCTCGACGACAACGGTACGGCCGGGACAGGAGAGCTTCCGACGGAACTGGAGCCGAAAGTGGTTCGCCACCAGGACAATACGGTCGAATAACCTCGTCTGTGCGTACCGGCGAGTCCATTTCGGCTACTGATGGGCGAAGGACACCTGCCGCCGGCGACGATCTGCGCGGGCGGCCAACGCCGTACGTAAACCTCGCCGAGCACCGGTGGCGGGGTCGACAGGCTGCCACGGCGGTCCGTGTCTCCAAGGAGGGCGCGACACTCCGGAAAACTTGCGTTCCGAGCTGGTTTCGGGGGCATCGTCTGCCGAGCGTGCCAGCAGGAAGTCTGGGAGCGCGAGCTTGTGCACGGTACGAAACGCCAGCCAGAACTGCCTGGCCAGGGGGCCAGTGTTGTAGGGCAGATCGTACTTCTCGCACACCGCGCGGACGCGGACGGCGATCTCGGGGTAACGATTGCAGGGCAGATCCGGAAACAGGTGGTGCTCGATCTGGTAGCAGAGCCCGCCGCAGAGGAAGGCCGTGACCGGGCCGGCGTCGAAGTTCGCGGTACCCAGCAGCTGACGCAGATACCAGTGGGCCCGGTCCTCGTTGTCGAGGCTGGCCAGCGTGAATTTCTCTGCACCGTCGGGGAAGTGGCCGCAGAAAATGGTCACATAGAACCAGAGGTTGCGCAGCAGGCTCGCAGCGATGTTGGCAGCGAGGGTCTGTTTGAATGCCCGCCCGGTCAGCAGAGGGTGGACGAGGAAATCCTTGCCGACCTGTCGCGCGATCTTCTGCAGGAACTCCCTGTTGGCTTTCGAGTTCAGTTGCCAGCGCGGCGTGCCGGAGAGCTGTTTGTGCACTTGCCAGTGATGTATCGCGATCCCCCATTCGAACGTGGCGGCCAGAATCGCGTTGTTGATCGGCTGAAGCAGATGCAATGGGCGCCACGGGATATCACGGCTCATGCGCAGGATGCCCTGGCCCAGATCTTCGTCCATGCCGTAGACGTTGGTATAGACGTGGTGGGAGAAGTTGTGTGCGTGCCGCCACTGCGACGAGGGGCTGACCATATCCCATTGCCACGTGGTCGAATGGATCTCGCGGTCGTTCATCCAATCCCATTGCCCATGGCCGATGTTGTGCCCGAGCAAGGTGTTTTCGATGGTTTTCGCGACGGCGAGCAGCAGCGTGCCCGCCAGCCACGGCCCGCGATGCCGTCCGCCGATGAGCACCACGCGCCCGGCTGCCTCCAGGACGCGGTGCAGAACGATCGAACGACGAATGAAGACCGAGTCCCGCTCGCCGAGCGTCGCCTCGACATCGCGGCGTACCGCATCCAACTCCTCTCCGAATGCTTGGACATCCGAAGAGGACAGGTGCGCGAATGCCTTGATATCAACGATAGCCATCAAATTCCTCCGGACCGTGTCGACGTTTCGGGATGTCGCGAGCAGGAATCGCGCCACTACCGAAACTACGGCTCGGCGAGATCGACTACTATTCCCCTTTTTTCGGGGGTGTCGACCGGTCGAGCTCCGGTGTTGCTCGCTGGCTATCCAAAGATGTTGAGGTTCAACGAATTTCGCGCACACACCCTTGAGTGCTCAATGTAGTAAGGTGCGTCGCGCTGTGAACGCGATCGCGTCGATGGTGTGTCATGGGGGGCGAGCTGGCGGTGCCCGAGGCCGGGGTGGAGCCGAGCGCGATCCGTAGAGCGGGCAGACCGTGCAGAGCGAAGCCGGTTGTCACGCAGCCGGTTCCGAGAAAGATCGGCTGACCGGGCCCGTCCGGGCCGCGACCGCAGTGCGCATCGAGCAGCACGGACGTGTTGTTTCGGCCGGACGCAACTAGACGCCTGGTGTCGCAGGGCGCTGGTGCGGACACGCCACGGCCGCACCCGGGATTACCGAAAACCGCGAACCCCCTGGACAGGCCGCAGGCAGGATCGGTGCCCGACAGCATGACCGTCGGCGGAGCGTGACAATGACACTGGGTGCGGGGATGTGCTAGCGGGTTATCGGATCGTGCAGGTGCTCCGGTCGTGGTGGGTTGGGGACTGTCTACCTGGCCGACCACCCCAGTCTGCTCCCGCGAGATGCGATCAAGGTGCTCGACTCGTCGATCGCCGATGCCGAGTTCACCACCAGGTTCGGCCGCCAAGCCGACATCACCGCTCGATTGCGGCATCCGAACATCGTCACCATCTACCACCGGCGAGTGTGCCGGTGCGTTGTGGATCGCCATGCAGTACATCGACGGCAGCGACGTGGCCGCACTCATCGCACGGGGGCCTCGGTGTTGACCACGACGCGTGCGGTCGATCTGATCGGACAAGCGGCGCGTGGTTTGGACGCCGCTCATCGGCGACGTGCCCCTGCACCGTGACGTGAAGTCGGCGAACCTGCTGTGAGCCACGACGGCATAGGCGATAGAAGCCTGATCCGGTGGTGGTGAGACGAGTCGACCGCTCCAGTTGGAACCGCGGATGCAGTGCGGAATGGGCAGCCGCGGCCAACGCGACAGCGATGAGCCGGGTTCTTCGCCAACGCGACAGCGATCGCACACTCGATCGCGGGCACCACGTTCGACTTCACGGCCAAGATCGACGATCAAGATCGAAAGATCACCGTCATAGTCACCTCCGACAACGGAACCTACGAGGTTGGGCACCCGTCATGACGGTGACCTTGCTTCGAAGATGCTGGGAGAATCGGCTTTACGCGAGTGAAGCTCCCCGGGGTCTTCGATGATCGGAGGTGGAGCGAGCGTGGCGCGCCCACTCGCCGGAGTGTTCGCCCTACCCTGTCGAGGCGGAGTCCGCTACCGGTAGTCGCGAGTCTCGCGGACCGATTCGAAGTCATCCTCATACAACCGTGTCGCCCAGAAGGGCGCGACGGTGCTGCGCAGCCGGCGCGTGTACTGGCCGGAGATCGGGTTGGTGCAGAACCATTGGAATCCTTCGATCCTGGCGGCCTTGGTCTGCTGGACCATCTCGACCGCGGGCTCGAGGTCGCTGTCGTGGGTGGCCAGGATGACCAGATCGATCTCGGGATCGTTGGCGGCGGAGATCGTGGCGAGTGCGCACAGCACGTCGATGCCCTTCTCGCGCGCCTCGATTTCGCCGGTCAAGTCGGGGTTCGCTGGAACCGAGTACACCCGCCGATGCACGTTGTATCGCAGACTGCGTTGTATCACTTTGACGTTCGGGTCGCGATCCCAGTCGTTCTTCTGCGCGTTGTTGCGGGCGTTGCCATCCGGATCGTGCTCGGCGCTGGGCAGCCCCCGAAACACCTTGACCTGTGCCAGCTCCGCCTCGGGGTAACCGGGCCGCTGGGTAGCGTTGCGGCACTGCACAAGTCGACGAGCGAAGAAGTACGGCCGGATGAGCGAGGTATGGACCGGCTGATAAGGCTCGTAGAGGTCGTGAGCTGTAATGTGTACATTCTGGTAGTCGATGATCACCGACGTGCGAAGCGTACGAACCAGTTTCTCCAATTCCCCGCCCAAACAATAAGACCCGCCAGTCCAACTCTCGCGGAGGAAAATTGGACGGCGGGCAGCTAACAAGTCAAGTGTCTGTCGGCTCTTATCGTTCGTCAAGCCCCTGCCGAGTGTCGGGCGAGACCAGTGAAAGCTCACCCGCCACGTATGGACACCTCAGCCCGCATGCGTCAGCGCGACTTCGCTGGCACAACCCTCGCGATCGAACTGCAAGAGCCGGACTTTGGTACCCGAATAGGCCGTGACCGTGGCCAGCTGGGGCCTGCCCGGTGGCACGATACGCACCGCGAATTGCCCCTCGGGAAGGCGATCGAGTTCCTCGGCGATCAGGTACAGCACGCGACGTCGAGTCTCCTCCACGATGTCGTCCATCCCCTGTTCGTCGAACATCAGCACCGTGACACCACGTCGGCGGGCAGCCTCGACGACCCCGTCGAGGATCGGATGCACCAGTCCGAACGCGCGCAACGAATCTCGAAGCTGACGCGACAGGCGAGCGAATTCCAGCGTCTCTTCCTCGGAGTAGGGTGCGTCGTCAGCGATGCGCACCAGGGAGGGGCGCGCGAATCGACCGAGTTCGCGCAGTTCAGCGTTGCGGTCGTTGAGGGCTTCGGTCGCCACGGCAGTCTGCACGAACTCGTGCTGCGCGGTGTCCCACAGCTCGAAGATCGTCCGCGCGGCCGGGCGAATGGTGCCGGCAAAGAAGGTCGCCATGGCCAGCGGTGCGTAGTTCACCAGCGACGAGCCGATACCCGGCCACGGGTGACCACTGGCCATGCTCGACCAGATCCCGGCGACACCCACCATTGCTGTCATCGCCAGCCATGCCGAGGTGGTGCGCCCGCGAACGCACATGAAGGTGCACACAGCGGTGAAACCACTGGCGCTCCAGAGCAGATGGATATTGCCGTCGACGGGTGGAGCCAGCAGCACCACAGCCACCGCAGCCGGGCCGGCGAGACCGAGGAACAGCGTCGCCGCAGGTGGCAGTGGATCGCCGGGCACCAGCAGCAGGACCGCGGAGGACGTGACGAGCAGACCCATCGCGACCACCACCGGCCACACCGGCTCGGCGCGCACCAGCATCAGGGCACCGGTCGCCTGAGCGAGGATGCCGACGAGAAAGAACCCTGTGACCAGCCATGCCCAGCGATTGTTCATGCCCAGCAACTCGCGCACATCCGAGGGCTCCGCGCCGTTGGTGATGCGCGGATCGGTCCAGCTGAGCTCGACTCGCACCCCGTGTCCCGGTGTCGAGTGGACAACGCATTTCCCGCCCGGTATCAGGCGCATCCAGTCGCGAACCTGCTGGGACCCGAAGCCGGTGGTGGTGGCGACATCGAATCCACGCCCATCATCGACGGCAGTGAGGGACAGGCTCGCCGAATCGCCGCCGACACCGACGCGTCGTCGCGCGCCCGGGCCTGCGTGGCGCACGCTGTTGCGCAGTACTTCGGCCAGGCTCAGCCCCAATGCTTCGACCACCCGGGAGTCGTACTCGCTGCGGCCCTCGCCGGTGATCGAGGTGACCTCGAACGTGGCGGTGTCGTCCACGGCTGCGGTGAGCTGGCGCAAATAGTCCACAACCTCGGCGAAGGTCATTCGTCGCGAGGGCAAACCGGTGCCGATCTGTGCCATGTCGTGGTCGAGGCGGCGCAGCGTGATATGGGCGTACTCGCGGACCTTGGCCGGATCGCGCCTGTGCGCGGCTGCGTTGAGGCAGAAGATGACCCCGCCGTGCAGGAAGTCGTTGAGGACTGCGCGGTCGGATTCGTGTTTGCGCACGATCTCGGTCTTCGCCGCCGCGATATAGGCCCGTTCGCGCGAGTCATCGAGCAGTCGGGCGGTGTACATACACATCAGGGTTCCGGCGACGTACGGCAGGCAAAAGCCCCACGAAAACAGCCAATCCAGCACGAAGGGCGACCGGACCGAGTCCTGGCGCGCTTGGCACAACGCTTGGGCCAGGGTGACCGCCACGAACAGATACGCCAGTACGGCGCGGGGCTGCCACGCGATGGCAGCGGCGAGGGCCGCGAGACCGGGAATCGTTGCGATCCAGGGGGAATCGGGTAGCAGTTCGCCACCCCAGGCCACTGGCCAGGTGAGCAACAGGATCACATAGCTCACGGCCACCACCGCGCCCCAGCGCCTCAGGGCCACGGTGCCGGTGCGAAAGCTCAGGCCGATAAGCACCACAGGTGGGCCGTAGAGTACGACCAGCGCCATCGGCGTCCACCATGACGCCAGGTAGGCGGACTCGGGTGAATAGCATTTGAACAGAAGAACGAGATAGCCCAAGTAGCCGAATCCGATGAAACGGCTGATCAACCGCAGCACGCGAGCGGTGTCGTCGCCCTCGGTGAGTTTGGCGCGATCGGTGTGCAATTCCTCCTGCCCACCAGCACCGCTGACTGTCGATGAGTTCACGGACGCCACCGCCCCCACCTGATCGCAGCGGCAGGATCCTTGCGTGGTGGCGAGCCGACGATCTTGGTCTTGATGCGGGTGAGGTAGGTGCAGACAACGGCTTCCTCGAGATGCAGGGCCGCAGCGATCGTTGCGGTGCGCTCGCCGCGGGCATACCGTTCCAGAACGCGCCGTTCCGGCGAGGTCCAGTACCGGACGCCTGCGGCGGCGAGTGTCGCCGCGCGATGCGCCGGACATACGGGTTGTCCCATCGCGGCGGTGTGGATCATGTCGGCGATGGTTTCGGGTGCCTCGTCCTTGTCGACGAGTCCGCACACACCAGCCTGTGCGGTCTTGCGAATGAGGGGCCCGCGGCTGTCGGAGGTGAAGACCACGACATTCACGACACCGGCCTGATGGAGCTCAGCGATCAGCGCGAACGGATCCGAGCCTGCCGCCAGGCATGCTGGATCCAACACGACAAGATCGAGATCGGTTGTCGTGCGTAACAATTCGAGAACTGTACGTGCGCGGGCGACTACCGCCAGTGGCGGAACGGTGGACGCGCAATGGGACAGGGCCGCCGCCAGCGCTGCAGGATCGTCATCGATAACCCCGATGCGGCGAGGCCGGTCCGAGGGGTGTTCCATCAGTGCACCATCCTGGTCGAGCCGCCCGTGGAATGTGTTGGTGATGCGGCCTGTTCGTGACGAGGCCCTGGGAGCGCCCCGAATCAATTCCGGTTCGAACGGGGTCTCTCCGAGATTAGGAAATGGATGTGTGCGCGCCAATCCCCAGTTTCGGGGGAGTCGGCGGCGCGTTCGGCCCTCAGGCCGGCGCAGGAGCCGGTGACCACAAAGTGGGGATCTAGCCACCTGTTCGCCACGCGAATAGCTTTGGTAGGCAAGGCCACTCATCCCGCCTCGGGCTCATCCCGGCGGGAATCTCGCTGTGAAGGGACGCCGATGGCTGTTCGTGACATCAAGGAATTCGCTCACCTGAACGACGATGAACTGGCATGCTTCGGCGCGGAGATTGACCGGATACGTCGCGAGATCACCGACGATCTGGGCGAGCGCGATGTCACCTACATCCGGCGCGCCATCGCGATTCATCGTGGGCTTGAGGTCGTCGCGCGGGTGTGTTTGATCGGAAGCCGGAACCGGTTGTTCTGGGTGGCCGGCGCCGTGTTGCTGGGCACGGCGAAGAGCATCGAGAACACTTTGCTGGGCCACAACATCAGCCATGGCCAGTGGGACTGGATGAACGACCCGGAGATCCACTCGACGACCTGGGAGTGGGACATCGTCATCCCCTCATCGCAATGGCGCGTGGCCCATAACAATTCGCACCATGTGTACACCAACATTCGAGGGATCGACGCCGACTTGAGCCAGAAGGCGATCCGCATGAGTCGGGATACACCATGGCATCCCAGACATATGCTCCAGCCGATCACGAACATCGTCTACGCCTGCCTGTTCGAGTACGGGGCTGCGGCACACCATTTCGCGGTTTCTCGCCGCTTGCCCCGATCCACCCCTGACAGCCGGCGCGCCTCGTCGTGGATGCTCCTACGCAAGGCTGCACGCCAGCTCGTGAAGGACTACCTGCTGATACCTGCCCTGACGGGGCGCAGCTTCCGATACACCGTCACCGCGAATCTGGCGGCCAACACGATTCGAAACCTCTGGATGTATGTGACCATCATCTGCGGACACTTTCCCGACGGCGCCGAGAAGTTCGAACCCGATGTGCTCCAGAACGAAAGCCGCGCGCAATGGCATCTTCGGCAACTCCTCGGAGCCGCCAACTTCCACTCCGGACCGGTTCTCACTTTCCTCAGCGGCGGTCTGGGCTACCAGATCGAGCATCACCTGTTCCCGGACTTGCCGTGCAACAGGTACCCGGAAATTTCGGTCCGAGTGCGAGCGGTCTGCGCACGGTATGACCTTCCCTATACGACAGGTTCTCTCGTACAGCAGTTCTTCACGTCGTTTCGAACAATACTGAAATTGTCACTACCAGACATGTTTCTGCGGCGCACCGACGACGATGCGCCCGAGACCAGCTCGGAAAAGAAGTTCGTCGGCGTGTCCAAGCCGCCGTGGCGTCCTGGGTTCGAGTGGCGGGCAATCGACAGCGAGAGCGGCCGCAAGCGGGGTCTTTCCACGGCGATCGCACAGGTTCGCGCCGTGCAAGGATGACCGGAAATAGGGGATGACCCAAAAGTGGGGACACCCGGAAAATGAGGAACCGATTAACGGTTACCCACAAACTGACGAATAGCGTGGGAGGTAATTGCATTCGTAGGATCAGCGTGAGCGGAATGAATGCCACCGCAGTGGACAACCCACTCGGCCGACATCAGCCGCTCCTTCCCTGGGAAGGACTATCACCGATAGCTCGCTGATATGGAGAGATGCATGTCCACGGTCGACCCCCGCGACTCATCGCTCGACTACGGTCAGACCGCCGACGAGGTCACCGCGCGCCCGCCGTCGCTGTGGCAGACGATGTCGGTCCGCCCCCTGGCCGTCGTCGGCGGCGCAGTTGCCACACCTGCCGGAATTGCCTTCGCTGACGCCAGTGTGGGCGAGGCGCTCGCCGCGGGGGAGGGCGGCTTAGCCGCGCTCATCCTCCTCTCGGCACTGTTCGGCAGCGCGCGTGTGAGCGAGCGTGCATTCCGGCTGCTGCGCTGGATCGCCAATCGGCCCGAACCCGAGTCGCCGAAAAGCGACGGCGGACCGGCCGCCCACTGAATCGTACCGGACAGTCTGTTGAGCCGTATTCGTTTCAGCAGACTGTCCGGTTCATTATGTGGTGTGCCGAAAAATGGGGATCTTGGCACGCGCCGATCGAGTGAATATCGTGTACACCATCGCAATGTCTGAACAGTTGCGGCAGAGCACTCCGGCCGCCGGTCGTGCACGATCTCCGTCATTGATCAGAGACGACGTATGCCCAATTGCGCCTGAATGCGATGGCGTCCGCCATTGCCCTGACGGTAATTCGGAGAAGGTTATGGAAACCAGCGAATCGGCCGGGTCCTCGATCCGTCGAATCGGAGTCATCGAGGACCACCCTGTTCTCGTCGAGGGGCTACGGGCGATCTTGTCCGTGCGCCCGGAACTGCAGATCGTCGCCGCCGCCAAGACGGTGCCCGAGCTGCTGGAGATCACGACCGATCTCGAGCTGGCGGTACTCGATCTTCACGGACTGCCCGACGGGTCCATGCCGAAGGACAACGTCAATACACTGCGCGAGGCCGGCATCAACAACGTCGTGGTCTACACCATCGGTGAGAGCCGCGACCTCGTGCAAGCAGCAGCCCAAGCCGGCGTGCTGGGGGTGATCTGCAAGGACGAGCCGGCGGAGGTCGTGGTCGAGGCGATCGCCAAAGGTATCGACGGGGATCTGGTGGGCTCGATCGACTGGGCCGCCGCGATCGACGCCGATGAGAAGGCCTGGCCGAAGTTCTCCGAACGGGAGAAGGAAGTCCTCTCGCTCTACGCCGCCGGGCTTCGGATGCGAGACATCGCCGCCATGCTCGGCATCGCCCAAGAGACGGTGAACACCCATCTGAAGTCGATCCGCAGCAAGTACGCCGCGATGAACCTCGGGACCACCAAGTGGGACATCGCCGAGCATATGAAGGCACAGCAGGCATTGCCTACACCGCCGTGGCGACGAACGAAATAGCGGCACGGCCCGCGAGCGCAGAGCAACGGGTCGTGGTGCTCATCGCCCGATTCGTCGGCTTCGGGTATCTGGCGTATCTAACACTGCTGCTGCCCCGGTATCGCCCCGACGCGGTCTACACCGCCGGATGGTGGACGCCGCTGGCAATCGCGACGGCCTTCGGCCCCGGGATCGCGTTGGCGGCCACCAGCTTACGGATGACGGCACGGTCGGTGCGCGTCGTCGTGGCGGGCTGCACGCTCGGCTATGCCGTCACGGTCGGGTCCTGGTTCCTGGCCTGGTCGGGGCAGCCGGTGCCGAATATCCCCTGGTTCGTCTACTTTCCGGGCTTGGTCGCATTGGCCACCGTAGTCGCCTGGCCCCCATGGGCGACGGTCCTCTACCTCTTGGCCACTGTCACCGTCGTTCAGTGGATCGGTCGCTTCCGCGAGGTGAGCGCGCAAACGTCGTTCCCCTGCGAGTGGATTTACGCGACGAGCTTCTGCATGATCTACCTCGCCGGGGCGATGATGATCATCCGGACCGGACGGGTGCTCGACCACACGCGCGATGCGGTCTACCGGCAGGCCGCGGCCGCGGCCACGGCCGAGCTTCGTGCCGTGCACCGGGCACGCTTCGGCGATCTCTCGCACGGCTGGGTGATCGCCGGCCTCGCCATGGCGGCCCGCCGACCCCTCAACGAGGCCACCCGCAAGCACGCCCGCGCGACCCTGGATCGGATGTCGGCCGCCGCACACGAACCCGGGATCGAACCGCTGCCGCTGAACCAGCTGATGGCACAGCTTCGATCGGTCGCCGTCGAGCTCGACCGTGACATACAGATCAGCATCGAGGCCGCCGAGGGCGCGCGCCACAAGAGCTTTCCCGCGAGTGTCGCCGCCACCGTGGGCATGTGCACCGCCGAGGCGGTCAGAAACAGTATCCGCCATGCCGGCGCCTCGGCGAGACGCCACATCGCGGTGCACCTCTCGGCATCATCGCTGACCGTGAGATTCACCGACAACGGCGTCGGCTTCGATACGACACAATCCTCCGAACGTATTGGCGTGGAATGGATCCGGACACAGATGACACAGATCCCCGGTGGTGGGGCGCGGATAGTCTCCACCCCGGGACAAGGCACGCTCGTCGAATTGACCTGCGAGGCTGGGTAGTTCAGCGGTTCGGCGACGAGGCGACCCGTACCGAGGACGTGCGATCGCTGCTCGGTCTGCACCACCCCTTCGCGCTGCTCATCGCCGGGTTCTTCTCGGCCGGGATCGTTTCCGAGGCGCTGATGGCGCGGGCAGCGACTGGCTCGTCGCTGTGGCTGTTCATCCTGGCCGTCGTGGCGGCGGTAAGCTCATGCTTCGTCATCATCTTCGTCGGTGAGGACCCCATGCCGCTGTGGGCCACCGTCCTCATCGCCGCTGCCGCCTACCTGACCGTGAGCGCGGTCATGTTGTGGCCACCGATCATCGACTACTCGAACCAGGTATGGGTCATCTCGGTCTTCGTTCCGGCGGCGACCTTCCTGTGCGTCCGGGGAAGGACCTGGTGGGCGTGGGGGCTGATCACCTGCACGGTGGGTAGCGCCGCGATTTGGGGAATGCTCACCGCCTCCGACCCGCTCCACGGTGTCAATCCGGCTGTGGTGAACTACTGCCCGCTGGTGATGGCTACCTTCTTCGCACGGTGGTTCCGGCCCGCAGCGCGGCAGATCTACCGACTCCAGCAAGAAGGCCGGCGCCGTGCCGAACTCGCGGCCAAGGCCCAGTTCCAAATCGCCGACGCAGAGGTCCAACTCGCCGCACTCGAAGCTCTCGCGCGCCCACTGCTCGAGCGCGCCGCGTACGCCGAACAGCTGACCGAGACCGAGAAGATCGAGTGCCGAATCGCCGAGGAACAGCTCCGCGCACAATTCCGCGCGCCCGGACTCGACGATGTGCGCATCAATCCCGCCGTGGCTGCGGCGTTGCGCCGCGGTGTCACGTTACGGCTCTTCGACGACAACGGCATGGACCTGGTCGCCGAACCGCTGCGCACCGGGGTGTTGAGCGCGGTCGCCAGTGACCTCGACAGCACGCAATCGGGGCACGTAACGATCCGGATAGTCCCACCCGACCGAAATCGACTGGTAACCGTCGTCATTCAGGACGGAAACTCGGTGCGCAGTGTCGAATACGACTTGCAGGGCACTCGGCACGAGCGCTCAGCCCGGCACGGATGATCCTCCACGGCTGCACAGGCGGGCGAAGCGGCATAGGCTACGAGAGCCCGCACCCTGAGCGGTGCACGGGCATCGGCACCGAGACTCACGCCATCCACGCACCCGGTAGCTCCGCGGCACCGTGATCCGGCCGATTCTGGTTCGCCGAGTGTCGTTGTCCGGCGACATATTCGACGCGGATCCAGGACAGATCCGTGGCGGCCAGAGGAGACTCGTCGACCGGGAAATCGCATCGCCCCCGACCGAGGCAGGGGTAACGACGTGCGTGCAGACGGCGCGAATGTTAGAGGCGCCGTATCCGTTTATGGTTGGTTACCAGTCCTTCGCCGCGGCACAGCGCATAGGCCTTGCGCCAGCCCCACCACGGATGCTGACGCGAGATCGCGCGCAGTCGCGCACGCAGTGCCTGTTCGATCTCGACCGAGACTGCCCGGCCACCCGGCAGGCCCGACGTTGCGATACCCGGAATCGTTGCTGCAGAACCACAACGGCTCTGCGGCGCCGGTCCGGGTTCAGTAGTTTCCCCGGTTCAGTTCCTTGAGCGTGTCGATGTCGAGGGCCTGCTCGGCGACCATCTTCTTCAACCGCGCGTTCTCGCGTTCGAGCTCTTTGAGCCGTTTGGCGTCGTCCGGATTTCATGCCGCCGTACTGGGACTGCCAGCGATGCCAGGAGGCCTCGGAAATCTCGCGAGGTGTTTGCACTACACCTCATCTGTACGCGGCGTCCCGATTCATGTCATCGTCCTGGTCACCTTCAACGCCGGACTCGGGTCGGCGTGCGGCAACGTGCCAATCAGAACGAAGCGAGTAGTGCATGCATTCATGCACCGAAATCGACGGTAGGGACTGCTGCATGGCTAAAGGGATGTCCCGTAAGTCTGGGTCGGTGACGGCGACCGGTCCACCGGCCAGGAATCAGTAGGCGTGGGCGAGGTTGGCCAGAGTCGCCACCCCTGCCATCGCGACACCCACCCCGTTACCGCGTAAGCGGCAGTCGCGCAGGATCTTCCAGGTCTTCATCCGGGCGAAGGCGTGTTCGACACGGGCACGGACCTTGCGGTGGGATTTGTTGTGGGCCTGTTTCCATTCCGGCAGCTCGACACCGGGTACCCGGCGGTGCGGGATGATCAGACCGGTGCCCTGGTAGCCGCCGTCAGCGATCACCATCGCGTTGCGACAGGCGTGGGCGGCACCGGACTCGGTCCAGGCGCGGCAGTCGTTGCGGTTGCCCGGCAACGGTTTTCCGAGCGCGACGACGAGTTCGGTGTCGGCGTCGATCACGACCTGATGGTTGGTCGAGTACCGGTAGTTCTTACTCTGGGCGGCGACCTTGTGATCCTGGGTCGGGACCAGGGTTCCGTCCACGATCAACACCGCGCCACGCGGGAACCGGGCCCGAGGCCGCAGCGCCAACGCCGGTCCGAGGTCGTCGATCACCCGGGCCGCGGCCGACTTCGAGACCCCGAACACTGCCGCGAGTTGACGCATCGTCAGGTTGGTCCGCCAGTAGGTGGCCACCAACAACACCCGGCCTTCGAAACACAACCCCCAAGGTCGGCCCCGTAACGGCCGGTCGGCGCCCTCGCGCCGCAACCCGGTGATCAGGCGAGCGAACGTGCGTGGCCGCAGCCCAGAGAACAACTCCACCGTCACCGGATCTGTCGCCGAGATCACCACCGGTGGGACGATACCCGTTGCCGCTCAACGACTTACGGGACATCCCTTAGGTGACAGCTGTCGCCTGATCGTGCAGCAGTCCCTGGCGGCTGTGGGGCTGTGTGTCGCGCTGTCTGCGAAATCGATCGTGGTTGGCATGCATGGGGAAGGTATCGGTTGAGCCGGAGAAATTGGTTGCCGATCGCTTGCTGGATCGGGAAATTTGATCTACGAGTCGGCGTGTCGACACGCCGACTCGTGGGGGTCTAACGCGGTGCACGGTGGCGCCCGCCGGGTGCCCGCATTGGGGTGCCGCGTTCGCGGAGTGCGTCGCGGATGGTGCTGGCGGGGAAGCCGGTGAGGCGGCTACAGCTGACGAGTGAATGGCCGGCGAGGTAGAGCCGTTCGACGTGGTCGATGTCGGTGGTGGTCATCGATTGGAATCGGCGGGGCACGTTGCGGTTGGTGAGCAGTTTGAGGACGGCGGTCTTGGAGATTCCGTAGCGCGCCGCGAGTTGCATGGTCGATGTGCCATCGCGGTACGCGTGAAGGAGTTCCTCGACCGTCGCAGCGCCGAGGCGCCGCTCGATTCTGCGAGGCTCGCGAGGACGGTCCGCCAGAGGCTTCTTGTGTCGGCGGGGGAGTGGAGACGCGGGCCCGGTGCCGATTTTGGCGCGGGCAGTTTCGAGTTTCTGCAGGTCAGCCCGTTTGGAATAACGCCCAGCCAGGTCCACCATGAGGGGCTTATTCCGACCAGCGTTCGCTCGCGGGTAGGGATAAGCCCCTTTCGGCTTTTTCTGGGATGAGATGCCCAGGCACGCGCGGCCGGCGCGGTGGAGGTCTGCGAAGAGGGGTTGTTTCTCGTCCGCGATGTGGGGTGCGACCACGTCTGGGCGGTCGTCGATGAAGAAGCGTTGGTCGAAGGTCTCATTGAGGAGGCGGCGGACATCGGCGCTGTCATCGCTGTAGAGCTCACAGGGGTTCGAGACCAGTTCGAGTGCGTGCCGGAGGGCTCCTGTGCCGATCCACAACTGAACCAGGAAGTTCAAGAAAATGGACGAACAAGATGACATAAATGAACCATCTGGTTACGCTTGTGAGTATGCGGAATCTGGTTGTCGCGGGTGGGACCGACGGTATCGGCCGGGCTGTCGCGCTGGCGCGTGTGGCGGCGGGCGACGCCGTTCTGGTGATCGGCCGGGATGTGGTCGAGGGCAAGGGATTTCTCGAGGAGGCGGCCGCACTCGGCGCGGCCGAACGTGCGCATTTCGTGGCGGCGGATCTGAGTTCGGTCGCCGCGACCCGCGAGGCGATGGATGCCGTGCGCGCACGGTTCTCCACATTGGATGCGCTGGTGCTGACTGCACGCCACCATCGGCAGGACCGTCTGGTCACCGCGGAGGGCTTCGAATACACCTTCGCCCTGAGCTATCTGAGCCGATTCCTGCTGAGCTACGAGCTGACCGACCTGCTCGACGGTGCGGAGCGACCCCTCATCGTGAACGTCGCGGCTGCGGGCAGCGGCACCGACCGGATCCGGTGGGACGACCTGGGTTACGAGCGCGACTACGACGGCACGGCAGCGCTGAGCCAGACCGCCCGGCTCAACGACCTGCTCGGCGTCGAGTTCGCGCGCCGGCCGACATCGGGCCGGACCCGATACGTCCTGGTTCGTCACACGGAGAATCCGGTCGACGACACCGTCCGGCCGATTCTCGCGGCACTGGCCCAACCGCCCGCGGATCCGCTCACCGCGATCGTCGGGGGCAGCCGGATCGACATCCGGGGAACCGCGTTCGACGCCGAGGCCGCCGCGCGGTTGTACGACGAGACGATCCCTCTGCTCGGACGCTTGCAGTCCGCCGCCCTCGGCATCTCGCCGGCGCGGTTGCGCGAGGTGCTCGACGGGCGGGTGTTCGCCACCGTCGCAACGATTCAGCCCGACGGCAGCCCGCAGCAATCGGTGGTATGGGTGCTGCGAGACGGCGACGACGTGCTGTTCGCCATCGGCGCCGGCAGCCGCAAGGAGCGCAATCTGCGCCGTGATCCCCGAGTCGGCGTGCTGCTCAATCCGCCCGGCAAGCCGTACACCTATGCCGCGATCCACGGCAAGGCCGTCCTGTCTGCCGAGGGAGGTGTCGCACTGCGAGATCGACTGGCGCTCAAGTACACCGGCATGACCTACCTCGAACACAATCCGGACGCCGCGGTCATGTACGGCGACATCCCGATGATCGTCGTCCGGGTGAAACCCGAACGGATCGTCGGAAGACTCTGAGCGCGTCGGCCCGCGAACTATCGAAGCGCCGCGATGATCGGCGCGAACGCCTCCATCTCGGGCTCCAGCACGGTGTAGTAGGACAGCCCCAAGGTCTTTCGGCGCTCGCGCAGCACATCGGCGCATTCCTCGGCGGTGCCGATCAGCAGTGCCGGCAGCTCGGCGAGTTCGGACGCGCCGAGGTCGAGGATGTTCTGCCAGACGTCGGTGACCGCACCGGTCGTTCCCGACGGCAGGACGCGGTGAATGGGAATGCTGAGCTCCACGCTGTCGATCCGGTCCCCGAGCAGTTCGCGCACCACGGCGATACGGTTCGAAATCTCGGTCGGGTCACCGAGTTTCAACCCGTCGCCGTCGCGGACCCGGGTCGTGCCGGTGAAGGCGATGATATCGGCGTACCGCGCCGCCAGGCGCAGCACGCGATCCCCGCGCCCGGCGACGAGGATCGGCGGCCCCGACGGTTGTTCGAATCGCGCATATCGGTCGAGTTCGGTTCGCGGCCTGCGGAACTCGGCGATGGTGCGCTCCAGCTGTGATACCCGCTCGGCGGCGTCGATCCAGGGCAGTCCGGCCGCATCGAACTGCGCGCGATCGTAGCCCGCGCCGAGCCCGAGTTCGACCCGCCCACCGGAATAGCGGTCCACCGTGGCGATGTCGCGCGCCAGCACCGTAGGGTTGTAGAGCGAGGTGTTGAGCACCAGGGTGCCGATCCGGATGCGCCGGGTCGCCTCCGCGGCGAGCAGCAGCGTCGGTATCGGTGCGGGCATCCCGAGATGATCCGACACCGAGATGACGTCATACCCTAGCTCTTCGGCGCGGCGCGCCTTGGCCATCCACTCCGCGCGCGTGGTCGGCAGGAACACGCAGACCCCGAAACGAAACGGCCGGTCGTGGACGGAGGCCATGGTCTTCTCCTCGCGGGGCGGCTCATTCGACACCGAGATTCTCGGCGATCTTGGCGAGTACGGCGTTCGCGGTGCGGAATTCGTCCTCGGTGATGCCCCGCAACGAATGGTCCGCGTGCGCGTTCACCAGCGACTCCGCGCGTTCGTGCGCCGCGTGTCCCGCCGCGGTGAGCAGCACCGCGGTGCCGGAGACCGTGACCCAACCGCGGTCGGCGAACCCCTCGACGATCGAACGATACGACGGAATGCGATCGGCGACCAGGAACGGTGCGAAGGCCTCGTCGATCTCGCGGACGGACCCCACCCCGATCTGGAGCGCGTGCAGGACCTGCCATTCCCGGCGGCCGAGCAACTCCGAACGGAGGGCGTCGCCGGTGGCGGCGTCGAAACCCTGGTGCAGGAGCAGCAGCCAGTAGCCGATGCGCTTGGTGGTGTTCTGTTGCAACATGACGAGCCTTTCTCGGCGTGGAAAGCGGAATCAGCGCTGCCAGCCACGCGGGTAGGGAATGGCCCAGTACAGTTCGAGTTCGATGCGCGAGAACAGCCAGCGGTCGCCCTCGCGGACATAGCTGTCGACGAATTTGCCTGCGACCATGGTGCTTTCGGTGTCGAAGACGACCTTCTCCTCGAAGAACGACACCCCGGTCGCCCGATCGCCCTCGATCTGGACGTCGTGCGCGTGCACGAACTGCTTGACCAGCGCCCCCGACGCCGGACCGCTGTTCTCGATCAGCTCCGGAAGAGCCGCGAAGTACCGTTCGATCGCCGGTCGACCCTCGGCGCGGCCCAGCTCGCCATAGTCGAGAAAGGCTGTCTCGCTGAACAATTCGCCAACGCGATGCCATTGGCCGTCATTGATGCGGCGGGGTAGCCGGTGGCGCAGGGTGCGCAGTGAGTGCTGGTCCTCCAAGGTTCCGAGGCGCTCGGTGAGCCGTTTCACCTGCTCGATCAAATCCAGGTTGTCCGACATTTCGGCGATGCCTTTCGATCCGTTCGCGCCGCCGGTGTCGCTGCCCGGCTCTCGAAAACCTTTGCACGAGTAGATAACCGGTCACAACAGCCCGGAGCAGAACCTACGGTTCGCCCGTAGGTTTCAGTGCGGGACCGCTCCGGCGGCGGTGCGTCCGGAGACGGGCCGGACGTCGCGGTGCGAGATCAGCCATTCGCCGTCGAACTTCTCGAATCGATCCCGGATCAGGCCGATGACGGTCCAGTCCGCCGGCCGGTCGTAATCGGAGTACGCGGCGGGCGAAGACCAGTGCCACACTGTGGCATACGCGGTGAGCAGCGGCTGCCCGCCGGTCCAGTCGATGTGTGTCTGACCGATGACATGCGCGACCGGGCTGCGCTTGTCCTCGGGAACCTGGGTCATGTACGCGGTGAACGCGTCGCGCCCCTCGAAACGGGTGACCGGGCCCGGCATGATCCGGTACTCGATCACCGCGTCGGGTGTGAAACATTCGTTGAAGCGTTCGCATTCGCCCGAATCTGCGATCCGGAAGAAGCGAAAGAACGTCTGGAAGATCGCCCGCTCGGCGGCGATGGTCGCGAGCAGGTCGTCGGGTATTGCGGTCACGGTCGATCCTTTGTCGTGCCGAGGGATATCAAGGTGCCGAGCGGATCACCGATCTTCCCGGGGCTCGTACGCGCACAGGAAGGTATCGACCGCCACTGTCGCCACCGCCCGCATCTCGGCGGTGGGCACCTTACGGGTGCCCAGGCGGGAACGGCCCTCCATCGGGCCGGTGATCAACATGAGGAACTGCTCGGCGGCGATCGCCGGGTCGGCGGCCCGCAGGTGGCCCGACAGCGACAGCCGCGCGATCCGATCGGCGAGGGTGTCGGCCAGTTGCACCGAGGTGCGGTTCACGACAATGTCGATCAGATCGGGGAATTGGACGATCTGGGCGTAGGTCAGCCAGCGCAGCGCCCGCGAGCGATCCGTGCAGCACAGACGGATCAATCGGTAGGCGACATCTTCGAGGGTGGCACGCAGGTCCGGGCCCGGACTGCGCAAACGGTCGACCACGGACAGGCTTTCGGCCAGCACCTCGTCGGCGACCGCGGCCAGCGCTTGCCGGAACAGGGTCTCCTTGTCGTTGAGGTGGTTGTAGATGGTCGGCTTGGCGACACCGGCCTCCTCGGCGATCTCCTGCACGCACGCCTGCGCATAGCCCCGGCGGGCGAACACCACGAAGGCCGCCTCCAGGATCGCCCGGCGTTTGTCGATGCGTCCGCGCGCGGCTGTCCGACCGCCCGGTGTCGTTGTTGCTGTCACCTCCGCAGTGTATCCGACCAGTACTCGAAAATTTGATCCTCTGGTTCAGATTCATGTACCCGGTTGTACTAGTCCAGCCAGATCACTAAAATGAACCAGCGAGTATAGATTGTGCCGTTCGCGCCTGGAGTTGTCCACCGTCCGAACGGCATTCGCCACTTCCCAGGAGTTGCCGTGACCACTCTGACGCCTATGGATCCCCACATCACCTTCTTCGACCAGTTGGCCCTCGATGCCGGTCCGGTCGTCATCGTCAACAGGTTCGGTGTCGATCCCGGCGACATTCCCGCCTTCCTGGCCGCGTGGCGCGTGCACGCGGCGTACATGCAGGGCCGGCCGGGCTACATCTCCACGCAGCTGCACCGCGGTATCGGGCCGTCCGCGACATTCGTCAATATCGCCGTGTGGGAATCCACCGCGGATCTGCGGGCCGCGGTCTCCGACCCGGAGTTCAAGAAGACCACCGAGTCCTATCCCGACAGCGTGGAGTCCTCACCCCATGTGTTCGTCAAACAGGAAGTCCCCGGCATCTGCCCGGCCTGAGGTCGTCGTCCGGCGGTTCGCCGCGGTGCCCGAGCGGGCGCCGGGCGAATCACCTTGGACTGCGGTTTCTTTCGACGCCGTCAGGCGAACGCGGAGATATTGCGCCGCACCCAGTCGAGGAAGCGCCGCGGGGTGCGGCCCAGGATGCGCTCGACATCGGGGCTCGGGGCCAGTTCCTCCGAATTCGGTTCGCTCAGCAGGGCGAGCACCTCGTCGGTGACGTCGGCGGGTGTGATCTCCGGCCGCAACTCGGGCATCAGTCCCGACAGCCGGTCGCGCGCCTCGGCCTCACTGAGTTCGACGAATCGCACGTCCACCCCCAGCGCGTCGCCGATGGCGGCCGTCTGCTGCCTCGGGGTGATCAGTTCGGGCCCGTTGAGCACGTAGGTCGCGTGGCGATGGCCCGGCTCCACCAGGACGTGCGCGGCGACCTCGGCGATATCGACCGGGTCGATCTGGCGCACCGCGACATCACCGAACGGCGCTGTGACAGTGCGGGTTTCGCGCACCGACCGCGCCCAGGCCAGGGCATTGGAGGCGAATCCACCCGGCCGCAGTATCGTCCAGTCCAGTATCGAATCCCGCAGCGCGGCCTCGAAGTCCCGCATGCGCTGATGCCCGATCGAACTCGGCCGGGCGCTGACCGCCTGCGATGAGAGCATAACGACGCGGTTGATCCCGCTGTCCGCGATCGTGTCGAGCACGCGGTCGGGTGCGGGTCCGTGGAAGAGCTGCTCACCGTTGAGCATCAGGAACAAGGCCTCGGCATTGTCGAATGCGGTGCGCAGCGCTGCGAGGTCGGCCAGGTCGGCCGCGCAGTGCGTGACACCCGCCGGCAGGTCGACGGACGCGCAGCCTCGCGAGGTCGCGGTGACCCGGTGGCCGGCCGCCGCCAGGGCCGGGACGAGGGCGCGTCCGATGTTTCCGGTCGCTCCGGTGACCACGATCATGACCATCTCCAATCTTGGTGGTGAACAGGGCAATAGGGGCGAGATCGGGGTTGAAGTGAACCTTCTGTTTCAAGCTTTCGTATCTCTTGTTCTGTACGGAACAGGACGATAGATTGAACCGGCGGGTTCAATCAAGGGATTGTTCGACAGGAGATTCCAGTCATGACACAGACATTCGATGATCGGCTCGATCCGGCGCTCAGACGCCTGATCGCCGTGCTGCTGCTCGGCGGCGGTATGGGCATTCTGAGCGGCTCCATGGTGGCGGTGGCCACCGAGACGCTGTCACACGCGCTGAAGACCTCGCTCAGCACGGTCGGCTGGGTGTCCACCGGCTACCTGCTGGCCCTCACGGTGACCATCCCGGTGACCTCGTGGGCGGTGACCCGCATCGGCGGGCGCAAGCTCTGGCTGATCGGGTTGGGGCTGTTCCTGATCGGATCGCTCGGTTCGGGGCTCGCGCCGGAGGCCGGAACGCTGATCGCCTTCCGTATCGTGCAGGGGATCGGCGCGGGGATCGTCGACCCGCTCATGCTCATGCTGCTGGCCCTGGCGGCCGGACCCGGCCGGGCGGGCCGGGTCATGGGCATCATGGGCATCGTCGGGTCCAGCGGTCCGGTGTTCGGCCCCATCGTCGGCGGACTCATTCTCCGCCAATGGGATTGGCGGTGGATGTTCCTGGTGAGCGTACCGATCGTCCTGCTCGCGGTGGTGCTGTCGCTGCGCATCCTGCCCGCGGATCTGGCCGCGCCGCAGGGGATTCGGGCGCGGCTGGACCTGCTCGGCGTGGTGCTGATCGGGCCCGGCGCGGCCATCGCCGTGCTCGCGCTGACCCAGGCGGCCGAACGGCGCACCTTCGCGGCCTGGCAGGTACTGCTGCCACTCCTCGCGGGCGTGGTGCTGTTGATCGCCTACGGTGCGCACGCGCTCCGGCAGCGCGAGAACCCGCCGCTGATCGACCTGCGGCTGTTCACCCGGCGCAGCTTCAGCGCCAGCGTCATCGTCGGCGCCTTCGTCGGCGTGGCGACCTTCGCCAGCCTCTTCGCCATTCCGCTGTACCTGCAGGCCGTGCGCGGTCACGACGTGTTCCAGGCCGGGTTGCTGCTGGCGCCGCTGGGCGTCGGCGCGGCGGTGACCATGCCCTTCGCCGGCCGCTTCTCGGACCGATTGGGTTCGCGGGAACTGGCTTTCGCGGGCAGCGTGGTGACCTTGCTCAGCGCGGTGGGCTTCAGCCTGCTGGGCAGCCACACCCATGAGGTGTGGGTGGTGGTGGCGGGGTTCTTCATCGGCGTCGGAATGGGCGCGACCGGTGCGCCCATCCAGGGTGCGCTGTACCGGACCCTGCCGCCCGAGCAGGTTCCGCAGGGCAGCTCGGTGCTGTACATGCTCAACCAGCTCGGCGGCTCCGCCGGAATCGCGGTGGTGGCCTTGCTGATTCAGACGGCGGCGACGCCGCTGGCGGGCTTCCATCACGCCTACTACTGGATCTCCGGCTTCCTGGCGATCGGCACCCTGGCCACCCTGTTCCTACCCGGCAAGCCCGCCGCCGCACCGTCGATGGACGCGTCGGCCGCGCAGCCGACCGCCGTCCCGCAGGAGGCGTGAATGAAGACCATCGTGATCACCGGCGGCACCGACGGCATCGGCCGGTACCTCGCCGGCGTCTATGCCGGGCGCGGCGACCGAGTCGTCGTGATCGGCCGGCATCCGGAGAAGGGCGAGAGGTTCGCCGCGGCGGCGGGATCGAACGTGAGGTTCCTGCGCGCGGATCTGGATCTGCTGTCGGACAATCGGGCGCTGATCGAGGAGTTGCGGAACTCGTATCCGGTCCTCGACGCGCTGGTGCTGTGCGCGCGGTTCTATCGGTCCGCGCGCTACGAGACGCCCGAGGGCATCGAATCCACCTTCGCGCACTTCTACCTGAGCCGTTACCTGTTCGGTCACGAGCTGCGGGAGGCGTTGGAGCGCAGCGGCAATCCGGTCATCATGAACGTGGCCGGACCCGGAGCGGATCTGTCGGCCGTGCAGTGGAACGACATCCAGTTCGAGCGGTACTACAGCGGCGGCGCAGCCCTGGGGCAGGGCGGCAAGCTCAACGACCTGCTCGGTGTCTCGTTCGCTGCGCAGTACCCGGGTGGCAAGACTCGCTATGTGCTGGTGCACCCCGGCGTCACCGCGACTGGTCAGACCGGGGAGTACGACCCGGCGACGGCGCTGATGGTGGAGAACATGCGCCGGTTCGGCAAACCGATTCCGGCCGCGGCGAAGCCGATCGTGGACCTGATCGACGCCCCGCCCGCGGAGCCCTTGAGCGCGTTCGTCGAAGGCCGGCGGATCCCGATTCGTGGTCGCGGGTTCGACTCGAATGCCGCCGCCCGCTTGAACGAACTGACCAGCAAATTCTTGGCGTCGCACCGAGAGTCGGCCCGATAAAATACACCGCCGCCGGAGATCGAGCAAGAATATGGATCTGAGAAATGCATATTTAACTTTTCTCCAGGCCGAATTGTGGTTCACGTCACGCCGGGCCGAGTCGCAATTCATGGAGGTTCGGGTCAAACTGGAGGGAGATTGTCAACGGCGCGGCAGAGCGGCCGCATTCTATGATTCATCAACTTTGAATCGAATTTAGCATTTGATTTGAGAAGAACACCACGGGGTGGATTGTGGTCGATCAACAGCGCAACGGCAGGGCGCTACGTTTGTTGCGCCCGGAGCGAAGTGTCCGGGACGATGAGGGCCGAACACGCTGCGGTACCGATGCCGTTTGGTGTGAGCGACGTGATTCCAGACTACCCACTACCGTCCGCTACGTATCCGGAATGGATGCACGCGAGGTGCGACACCGTATCAGTGATGCCGATACGGTGTGCGGCGGATTGCAGGCGGTGTTATTCGCGTATTGCGGCGTGGATCGGCCGCTGGTAATTCAACAGGCCGAGCGGGTTTTGAACTCCGACATTCACGACCCGGCCGGCGACGGTATCTGGCTGGCATTGTCGGCCCTGATCCACGCCGACCGGCTCGTCGATGTCGCGGTCTACTGCGAGCAGATTCTGCGCCGCCCCGGTCGCGAGCTGCCCCGGGGCGTATTCGAGGCGGTGATCCTGGGCCGGGCCAGGGTGGACATCCTGACCGGACGGGCCTGCGCGGCCGTCGAGGAACTCACTTCGCTACTGGCGGAAGGGGTTTCGGTGCACCGTCGCGGTCTCGCGATGGCCTGGCTGCTGGAGGCGCTGGCCCAGCTCGGCGAGACCGGGCATGCCCATCAGCTGCTGCTGGGCGGGCGGCTCGGGTCGGTGGAGGAGTTGCCCGACGTGGGGCATCTGGCCGCGGCGCGCGGTGCGCTGCACTGGGCGGAGGGTGACATGGAGCGCTGCGTCGAGGCGTACCTCGAGTGCGGGCGGATCCTCACCTCGCTCAATGTGGTCAATCCCGCTGTCGTGCCGTGGCGTTCGCGCGCCTCGCTGGCCGCCTCCGTCATCGGGCGCTCCGATCTGGCGCTGGCCCTGGCCGAGGACGAACTCGCCGCGGCGCGGCAATGGGGTGCGCCGGGCACGGTGGGTGCGGCGCTGCACGCCCTCGGCATGGCCCGCCGCGACAGCCGGTCGATCACCGTGCTGGAGCGATCGATCGAACTACTGGAATTGGCGAATACCCGCTACGAACTGATCCCGGCGCTGTGCGATCTCGGCGTGCTCTACGCCGAACGCGACGACCTGAGCCGCTCTCGGGACGTCTTGCGGACCGTCTCGGATATCGCCGTCGGTGCGAAGAACAAAGCCTGGTTGAATCGGGTCGAATCGGTATTGCCGACCATCGACGGCAAGCAGGATACGGCCCGTCTGACGAAACAGGAACGCAAGGTCGCGCAGCTGGCATTGGAAGGCCACAGCAACAAGGCCATCGCCGAGACGATGTTTCTCACCGTGCGAACGGTCGAATTCCATCTGTCCAATGTCTACCGGAAACTGGATATCACCGGTCGGCGTGAGCTGCGCGGCAGGCTGAATCCCAGGGAATGTGCGTAATCTCCGTCAGACGTCTCATCCGGCGGCCGGGCGCTAGATTCGCTGTTCTGACCAACCGCAATTTCCGCCTGTTCGTCGCCGGCCAGATCGCGTCGGTGACCGGCACCTGGATGATGGTTGCCGCGCAGGATTGGCTCGTGCTCGACACGACGCACAATTCGGCGTTCGCACTGGCAATGCTGACTGTTTGCCAATTCTCGCCCGCGGTGTTCCTGCCCATGGTCGCCGGGGTGATCGCCGACCGAATGCCGAAGCGGAATATCCTCCTCGCCGCGAATACGATCGCCGCGGTCTTGACCTCGATCCAGGCGGGGCTGGTGGTCGCCGGCCGGGTGGAGTTGTGGCAGTTGTACGTGCTGGCGGGCGGCATCGGCGTGGTCAACGCGATCGAGACGCCGACCCGCATGGCATTCATCACCGAAATCGTCGGCGACGAGACGTTCCGGGACGCATCGTCATTGAGCGCGATGTACTTCAGCGTCGCGCAGTTGCTCGGACCGGCGGCGGCCGGTGTGATGATCGGAGCATTCGGGACGGGGTCGGCGCTGGCGGTGAATTCCGCGAGCTATCTGGCCACCGTCGCCGGGCTGTGGGCGATGCGTCCGGGGGAGTTGGTGCCGATCACCCGCGCCCGGCGGGAATCGACAGTGGCACAAGGTTTCCGGCACATTATCGACAACTCGGACATGATCCGTTCGGTGATTCTGCTCGCCGCGGTCGGTTTCTTCGCAATCAATCTCCGGGTGACCGCCCCGCTGCTGGCACGCACTGAATTCCACGCGACACCAACGGAATTCGGATTCATCACGGCGTCGATGGCGGGTGGATCGCTGTTCGCCGCGCTGTTCATCGGGGGACGTCACCGCCCGTCCTTCCGCGCCGCCGCGGGTTTCGCGGCCGTCCTGGGCGGCGCGGAAGTGGTGCTCGGATGGACGACCGTGCTGCCCGCGGCGCTGCTGCTGCTGTTCACATGTGGCATCGCGATGACCGCGTTCCTGCAATCCACCAACCATCACCTGCAGCTGAGCAGTCGCCCGGAGTTCCGGGGGCGGGTCATCGCGGTCTACACCATGATCATTCAGGGCATCACGCCCCTGGCCGCGCTCGCGGTCGGCGTGCTCGCGCATCGGATCGGTCTGCGGCCGGTGATCTGCGCCGGTGGTCTCGCGGCCGTGGTGTCGGCCCTGGGCACTGTGGCCGGTCACGGAAAACTGCGGCCGCACCCGTGGTCGCGGGTGTAAACCCTACGGGCCGACCACAGGGTTGCCGATTCGCCTTGATCGGCGCTACGACACCGTGCCAAGGTTTAGTTGCTTGGCGAACACTGTTGCAGCCGAAGCGAATTCGAACTTCTTAAACGGCCTGCCCGGCATCGTGGCCAGGGCTGTTCCCTGCGGTGGATCCGGGCCGAACGCTGTCCGCGAGAGGAATCGATCATGTCTGTCAGTACCCCGACCCGTGCGGATCTCGTCGAGCGCGCCGCCAAACTGGTGCCGCTGCTGCGCTCGCGGGGACGATGGATCGACGAGAACCGCCGGCTGCCCGAGGATGTCATCGCGGCGATCGAGGAGTCGGATCTGCTGCGGATGCAGGCACCGACACAGTACGGCGGTTACGAGTCGAGCATTCGCGCCTTCGTGGATGTGCTCGCCGAGATCGCCCGCGGCAACACCTCCGCGGCGTTCTGCATGTCCATCTACGCCTCGATCACCTGGATGACCGCGCTGTGGCCGGATGAGGCGCTGGACGAGCTCTTCGCCACGCCCCACGTGCGGGTCACCGGCACCACCGCGGCGAGCGGCACCGCGCGGCGGGTGGACGGCGGCTACCTGCTCAACGGCCGGTGGGGCTTCAACAGCGGTGTGCTGCACGCACAGTGGAAGATCTCGGCGGCGATGCCCGCCGAGCCCGACGCGGAGCCGGTGCCGATCTTCGCCCTGGTGCCGATCGCCGATCTGGAGATCGTCGACGACTGGTACACCAACGGGCTGGAGGGCTCGGGCAGCGTGACCACGGTGGCCGAGGACGTCTTCGTCCCCGATCACCGTGTGATTACCGGCCAGGACTTCTACCAGGGCCGCATCCTCTCGGCCCGCAATGCCTCCAAGCCCGGTTTCGCGACGCCGGTGCTGGTCTCGATGGCGGCCATGCAGACCGGCCAGATCGTCGGCGCCGCCCGCGCGGCCCTGTCCGGTTTTCTCGAGCGACTGCCGGGCCGCCCCATCATCTACACCGACTACGCCAGTCAGCGCGATGCCCCGGTGACCCACCTGCAGGTGGGCGAGGCCGCCCTGCTCATCGAGGATGTGGAGTCGCGCGCACAGCGTTTCGCCGACCTGGTCGATGCCAAGGCCGCGGCCGGGGAGCAATGGTCCCAGCACGAGCGGGTCGTGTCCCGGGTGCAGATCGGGTGGATCGCCAAGCAGGCCAAGCAGGCCGTCGAGATCCTGGCGCAGGCCAGCGGCGGCTCCTCGATCCAGCGCGAGGTGCCGATCACGCGGCTGCAGCGCGACATCCACGCCATCTCGCTGCACGGGATGATCACGCCCGGCGTGAACATCGAGCTGTATGGCAGAACCCTGGCGGGTTTGGAACCCAACACCGTCTACCTGTGACAGTTGTTGGACTACAGGGGAATTCAGCGATGCGAAAAGTACTGATTGCCAATCGGGGCGAGATCGCGGTGCGGATCGCCCGGGCCTGCCGGGACGAGGGGCTGACCAGCGTGGCGGTCTACGCCGACCCTGATCGCGATGCCCCGCACGTGCGGCTGGCCGACGAGGCGTACGCGCTGGGCGGGGACACACCCGCGACGAGTTATCTCCTCGCCGAGAAGATCCTGCGGGCGGCCGCGGACTCGGGCGCGGACGCCGTCCATCCCGGGTACGGATTCCTTTCGGAGAACGCCGATTTCGCGCAGGCGGTGGTCGACGCCGGACTGGTGTGGATCGGCCCGCCGCCCGCGGCCATTCGCGAACTCGGCGACAAGGTCGCCGCCCGGCGCATCGCGCAGCAGGTGGGCGCGCCGCAGGTGCCGGGCACCCCGGATCCGGTGGACAGTGCCGCGGAGGCGGTGCGGTTCGCCGACGAGCACGGCCTGCCCATCGCCATCAAGGCGGCCTTCGGAGGCGGCGGCCGCGGCCTGAAGGTCGCCCGCACGCGGGCGGAGATCCCCGAGCTGTTCGATTCGGCCGTGCGCGAGGCGGTGTCGGCGTTCGGTCGCGGTGAGTGTTTCGTCGAGCGTTATCTCGACCGGCCGCGTCATGTCGAAACCCAATGTCTGGCAGATGTATTCGGCGATGTCGTGGTCGTCTCGACGCGCGACTGCTCGCTGCAGCGCCGGCATCAGAAACTGGTCGAGGAGGCGCCCGCGCCCTTCCTGACCCCGGCGCAGCGCGCCGAACTCCACCGCGCCTCCAAGGCGATCCTGGGGCGCGCCGGATATGTGGGCGCGGGCACCTGCGAGTTCCTCATCGGCCGCGACGGCGTCATCTCCTTTCTCGAGGTCAACACTCGCCTGCAGGTCGAGCACCCGGTGACCGAGGAGGTGACCGGTATCGACCTGGTGCGGGAGATGTTCCGGATCGCGCGCGGCGAGCCGCTGGGCTACCACGATCCGAGCCCGCGCGCTCACTGCCTGGAGTTCCGGATCAACGGCGAGGATCCCGGCCGGAACTTCCTGCCCTCGCCCGGTGTCGTGACGAGCTTCGCGCCGCCGACGGGTCCCGGGGTCCGGCTCGACAGCGGCGTCGAGTCGGGCACCGTGATCGGCCCGGCCTGGGATTCGATGCTGGCCAAGCTCATTGTCACCGGCGCTACCCGCGCACAGGCGCTGCGGCGGGCCGCTCGCGCGCTGGCCGAGTTCGAGATCACGGGCATACCGACGACCCTGTCGTTCCATCGTGCGGTGGTCGCCGATCCGGCCTTCACCGACGAGCCCTTCGCCGTGCACACCCGGTGGATCGAAACCGAATTCGTCAACGACCTCGAACCACAGACCGTCGGCGCCGCCGAACCCGAGACCACCGAGCGCGAGACCGTCGTGGTCGAGATCAGCGGTCGGCGATTGGAAGTCTCGCTGCCCACGACCATCGGCCCGGCCGGACGGCCGACGCCGGTACGCCGACCGGCCCGTGCCGCCCACCGGCCCGTGCGCGCGGCATCGGCGGCCGAACTGGTCTCACCCATGCAGGGGACGATCGTGAAAGTCGCTGTCGCGGAGGGCGAAAGGGTTGAGACCGGGGATCTGATCGTGGTCATCGAGGCCATGAAGATGGAGCAGCCGCTCACCGCCCACCGGGCGGGTGTGGTGCGCGACCTGGCGGCCGGGATCGGCGCGACGATCGGGGCCGGTGCCCCCGTGTGCCGCCTCGACGACACCGAGAGCAGCGCCGCATGAACGCGATTCGGGAGGCGGAGATGGACGCTTCGGTCGTGATCGTCGGAGCCGGCCCGGCCGGGCTCATGCTGGCCGGTGAACTGCGCCTGGTCGGTGTGGATGTGATTGTGCTGGAACGGCTTTCCGAACGCAGCGGGGAATCCCGGGGCATCGGGCTGACCCTGCGGACCATGGAGGTGCTCGACCAGCGCGGGCTGCTGTCCCGCTTCGGTCCGCTCGAGACCAGCTCGGCCGGGCACTTCGGCGGCATCCCGCTGGACATGGGCGTGCTGGGAGCCCCGATCGAGGCCGCGCGGACGGTGCCGCAGTCGGTGACCGAAACCGTGCTCGAGTCCTGGGCACGGGGGCTGGGTGCGGATATCCGCCGGGGTCACGAGTTCGCCGGACTCGAGGCCGGCGACGATCACGTCACCGTTCATGTGAGCGAACGGCCTTCGCTGACAGCGGAATACGTGATCGGCTGCGACGGCGGGCGCAGTGCGGTGCGCAAGACCGCGGGGTTCGACTTCCCGGGCACGGCGGCCACCACCGAGCTGTACCTGGCCGACATCCGCGGTGTCGAGCTGCCGCCGCGGATGATCGGCGAACAGGTGCCGGGCGGGATGGTCATGTCGGCGCGCATGCCGAACGGCGTGCACCGCATCATCGTCAACGAACGTGGCGTGCCGCCGCAGCACCGGAGCGCGCCGCCGGCCTTCGGGGAGGTCGCCGATATCTGGAAACGCCTGACCGGCATCGACATCTCCCACGCGGAACCGGTGTGGGTCAGCGTCTTCGGCGACGCCGCCCGCCTGGTGACGCAGTATCGGCGCGGCCGGGTGCTGCTGGCCGGGGATGCCGCGCACGTCCACCTGCCCGCCGGTGGGCAGGGCATGAACACCAGCATTCAGGACGCGGTCAATCTGGGCTGGAAACTGGCTGCGGTACTGCGTGGTTCGGCTCCACCCGAGCTGCTGGACACCTATCACTCCGAGCGGCACGAGGTCGGCCGCCGACTGCTCGCCAACACCCGGGCCCAGAGTCTGTTCATTCTGGGTGGTGAGGAGGTCTCGCCCCTGCGGGACGTCGTGGCGGAACTGCTCGCGTATCCGGAGGTCGAGCGCCAGCTGGCCGCCCGGGTCAGCGGGCTCGACATCCGCTACGACGTGGGCAGTGGTTCGCATCCGCTGCTGGGTGCCCGACTGCCGCGAATTCCGTTGTCACGCAACCGGCACGCGGTCGACAGTGCCGAGCTGCTGCGTTCCGGCCGGGGCGTGCTGCTGGATCTGGCCGACAATCCCGCACTCCGCCACCGCGCGTCGGACTGGCTCGACCGCGTCGACGTCGTCACCGCGACACCGCCGCCGTTCGACGCCACCGATCCGCTGGCCGGCACCACCGCCGTCCTGCTGCGACCCGACGGCCATATCGCCTGGGCCGCCCCGGGCAGCGATCACGACCTGCCGATGGCCCTGACCCGCTGGTTCGGGTCCGCTCGATGAAATCCAAAGGAGAACAACCATGTTCAGCACCCTCATCGTGGCTCGCATGGAGCCCGCGCTGGCCGGGGACGTCGCCGGATTGTTCGGCGAGTTCGACACCACCGAGATGCCGCATCTGATGGGCACCCGCCGCCGGCAACTCTTCCACTACCACGGCCTGTATTTCCATCTGCAGGACTTCGATTCCGACAACGGCGGCGCACGCATCGAGGACGCCAAGGCCGATCCGCGCTTCGTGAAGATCAGCGAGGATCTCGAGCCGTTCATCGACGCCTATGATCCGCAGACCTGGCGCTCGCCCGCCGACGCCATGGCGCGTCGCTTCTACACCTGGAGTGCGCAGTGAGCGCCGGGCGGCGCGTGGTGATCACCGGCATCGGGGTCACCGCGCCCGGGGGAGTGGGCACCAAGAACTTCTGGGACCTGATCTCCAACGGCCGCACCGCGACCCGGCGGATCTCCATGTTCGACGCGTCGGCGTTCCGTTCCCAGGTCGCGGCCGAGATCGACTTCGATGCCGAACTGCACGGGCTCAGCCCCCAGGAGATCCGCCGCATGGACCGGGCCGCGCAGCTGGCGGTCGTCACCGCCCGGGAGGCGATCGCCGACAGCGGACTGGAATTCGACGCCATGGACCCCTATCGCACCGGTGTCACCATCGGCAGCGCGGTCGGGGCGACCATGGGCCTGGATCAGGAGTACCGGACGGTCAGTGACGGCGGCCGACTGGAATTGGTGGATCACCGCTATGTGGTGCCGCACCTGTACAACTACTTCGTCCCCAGTTCGTTCGCCGCCGAGGTGGCGTGGGCGGTGGGCGCGCAGGGGCCGACGACGGTGGTGTCCACCGGATGCACCTCGGGACTGGACGCGGTCGGCTATGCGGCCGAGGTGATCCGCGAGGGCAGCGCCGACATCATGGTGGCGGGCGCTACCGATGCGCCGATCAGCCCGATCACCGTGGCCTGCTTCGACGCGATCAAGGCGACCACGCCGCGCAACGACGATCCCGAGCACGCGTCGCGCCCCTTCGACGCCAGCCGCAACGGGTTCGTGCTCGGCGAGGGCGCGGCGGTGTTCGTCCTCGAGGAGCTCGAGAGCGCACGCCGGCGCGGCGCCACCCTCTACGCCGAATTCGCCGGGCACGCCACGCGTTCCAATGCCTTCCACATGACCGGGTTGCGGCCCGACGGCAAGGAGATGGCCGAGGCCATCCGGGTCGCGCTGGCCGAGGCGCGGATCAACGGCGACGAGATCGACTACATCAACGCGCACGGCTCGGGAACCAAACAGAACGACCGGCACGAGACCGCGGCCTTCAAGCGCAGCCTCGGGGACCACGCGTATCGCACACCGGTCAGCTCGATCAAGTCGATGGTCGGGCACTCGCTCGGCGCGATCGGGTCGATCGAGATCGCGGCCTCGGTGCTGGCGCTGGTGAACAATGTGGTGCCGCCGACGGCCAACCTGCACAACCCGGACCCCGAATGCGATCTGGACTACGTGCCGGTGACCGCGCGCGACCACGAGGTCGACGTCGTGTTGTCGGTGGGCAGCGGATTCGGTGGCTTCCAGAGCGCAGTCGTGCTGGCCGATCCCCACCGGGCGGAGCGATGACCGCGACCGTGGTGACCGGGCTCGGGGTGGCCGCGCCCACCGGTCTCGGGCTGGAGAAGTATTGGAGCGCAACGCTGTCGGGTACGCCCGGCATCGGCCGGATCAGCCGGTTCGATCCGACGTCGTACCCGGCCCAGCTGGCCGGGGAGATCACCGGGTTCGTCGCGGAGGACCACCTGCCGAGCAGACTGCTGCCGCAGACCGACCGCATGACCCGCATCGCGTTGGTCGGTGCGGACTGGGCGCTGGCCGATGCCGGGGTGCGGCCCGCGGAGCTGGCGGAGTATTCCGCGGGCGTGATCACCGCGAGCCATTCGGGCGGTTTCGAGTTCGGGCAGAACGAATTGCGGGCGCTGTGGAGCAAGGGCGGCGAATATGTCAGCGCCTACCAGTCGTTCGCGTGGTTCTACGCGGTGAACAGCGGTCAGATCTCCATCCGCCACGGACTGCGCGGCCCGACCAGTGTGGTTGTCAGTGATCAGGCCGGTGGCCTGGATGCGGTCGCGCAGGCGCGCAGGCAGATTCGCAAGGGCACCAGCCTGGTGATCTCAGGCGCGATCGACGCCTCGGTGTGCCCGTGGGGATGGGTGGCCCAGCTCGCGGGCGGCGGCCTGAGCACGGTCACCGATCCGGGCCGGGCCTACCTGCCCTTCGACGCCGAGGCCAGCGGCTACGTCCCCGGTGAGGGCGGCGCGCTGCTGGTGCTCGAGGATGCCCGGCACGCCGCCGAGCGCGGTGCGCCCCGGATCTACGGCGAAATCGCCGGGCACGCGGCGACTCTCGACCCGCGACCCGACAGCGGCTGCCCGCCCGGCTTGCGGCGGGCCATCGAATTGGCGCTGCTCGACGCCGGCAACGAGCCCGGCGATATCGACGTGGTGTTCGCCGACGCGGCCGGTATCCCCGAACTCGATCGCATCGAGGCCGAGGCCATCGGCGCGGTGTTCGGGGCGCGCGCGGTCCCGGTGACCGCGCCCAAAACCATGACGGGACGGCTGTATTCGGGTGCGGCCCCCCTGGATGTGGCCGCCGCGCTGCTGAGCGTCCGCGACGGCGTCATCCCGCCCACGATCGGCACCGCGCCGGTTGCGGACTACGGGCTGGACCTGGTCACCACGGCCCGACCGGCGACGGTGCGCACCGCGATGATCATCGCCCGCGGCGCGGGCGGTTTCAATTCCGCCCTGGTCGTGCGCGGGCCCGAATCGATCCGAGACCACTGAAGCGAAACACCGAAAGGCAGTCTCATGGCACGAGTATTCACCCTGGACGATCTGCGTCGCATTCTGCGCGAGGGCTCCGGCGAGACCGGTGAGCTGGACGGCGACATCGAACACATCGAATTCGAAGCCCTCGGCTACGAATCGCTGGCGCTGCTGGAAACCACCGGCCGGATCAAACGGGAATTCGGCGTCGCGCTCGACGACGACGCGGTAGTGGCGGCCACCACCCCGGGCGCACTGGTGGCGCTCGTCAACGACCAGCTGCTCGCGGCGTGAGCGCGGGGAGGGAAAACGTCATGTCCCAGGACAATCGCGTGGCACTGGTGACCGGAGCCACCAGCGGAATCGGCCTGGCCTCGGTGCGACAGCTGGCGGCACACGGGCATCGGGTCTACCTGTGCGCCCGTGACAAGGAGGCGGTCACCGACACCGTCGCGCAGCTGCGCGGCGAGGGGCACGACGTGGACGGCACCGCCGCGGATGTGCGCTCCGGCGAGGACATCTCGGCGCTGGTGCGGGCCGCGGTGGAGCGGTACGGCAGCATCGACGTGCTGGTCAACAACGCCGGCCGCAGCGGCGGCGGGGTGACGGCCGACATCGCCGACGACCTGTGGTTCGACGTGATCGCCACCAATCTGCACAGCGTCTTCCTGGTGACCCGGGAAGTGCTGAATTCCGGTGGCATGCGGGACAAGTCGCGCGGCCGGATCATCAATATCGCCTCCACCGCGGGCAAGCAGGGCGTGGTGCTGGGCGCGCCCTATTCGGCGTCCAAACACGGTGTCGTCGGGTTCACCAAGGCGCTCGGCAACGAGCTCGCCCCGACGGGCATCACGGTCAACGCCGTCTGCCCGGGCTATGTGGAAACGCCGATGGCCCAACGGGTTCGGGCGGGATACGCCGACGCGTGGGACACCAGTGAAGAGGCCATCCTCGAGAAGTTCCGGGCCAAGATCCCGCTGGGCCGATACTCGAGCCCGGAGGAGGTGGCTGGTCTGGTCGGCTACCTGGCCTCGGACCTCGCGGCCTCGATCACCGCGCAGGCCCTCAATGTCTGCGGTGGACTGGGCAATTTCTGATTCGGCGAAGCGCTAGGAGTACCAATGAATTCACCCATCCGTGAGGTCGAGCACGCCATCGCCGTGCGGGCTCCCGCCCGTGAGGTCTATCGGATGCTGGCCGAGGTGGAGAACTGGCCCCGGCTGTTCCCGCCCTCGGTCTACGTGGACTGCCTCGAGCGCAGGGGCAACGAGGAACGCATCCGGATCTGGGCGACCGCCAACGGCGAGGCCAAGAACTGGACCTCGCACCGGGTGCTGGACCCCGACGGCCTGCGGATCACCTTCGCGCAGGAGGTGTCCGCGCCGCCGGTGGCGCAGATGAGCGGCACCTGGATCATCGAGGACGGCGGCGACGGGAACACGCGGTTGCGGCTGCTGCACACCTACCGGGCCATCGACGACGACCCGGCGGGACTGGACTGGATCGAGAAGGCGGTCGACGAGAACAGCAGGGCCGAGTTGCCCGGCCTCAAAGCGGCTGTCGAGGCAGCGGTTTCGACCACCGAGTTGACGCTGTCGTTCGTCGACTCCATCCGGGTCGACGGATCGGCGAGCGACGTCTACGACTTCATCAACGAGGCCGATCGGTGGACCGAACGGCTGCCGCACGTCGCGACCGTGAAGCTGACCGAGGACACCCCGGGCCTGCAGGTGCTGCGCATGGACACCCTCACCAAGGACGGTTCCAGCCACACCACCGAATCGGTGCGCGTGTGCTTCCCGCACCACCGCATCGCCTACAAGCAGACCACGCTGCCCGCGCTGATGGACCTGCACACCGGGTACTGGCAGTTCGACCAGAACGCCGACGGCTCGACGACGGCGTCGTCGCAGCACACGGTGATCATCAAGCCGGACCGGATCACCGACGTGCTCGGCCCCGACGCCGGTGTCGAGGAGGCGCGGCTGTTCATCCGGGATGCGTTGGGCGCCAACAGCCGTGCGACCCTGAACCACGCCAGGGCCTACGCGGAAGCGCGGCGTTGAGCGATGTCGACCGACAGCGGTTTCGAGGCGGACGTGGCGATCGTCGGCGCGGGCCCGGTGGGCCTGCTGCTGGCGGGCGATCTCGCCGACGGCGGCCTGCGGGTCGTCGTGCTCGAGCGACTCGTCGCGCCCACGACCGAATCGCGGGCATCGACCCTGCACGCCCGGACCATGGAACTGCTCGGTGAGCGCGGGATCCTCGGTCGCCTGGGCCGGCTGTCCGGGGGCGGGCCCGGGCACTTCGGTGGGCTGCGACTGGATCTGACCGCCGCCGATCCGGCGCATCCCCATGCGGGGCAATGGAAATGCCCGCAGGCCCGGCTCGAGGCCGTGCTGGCCGAGCGCGCCATCATGGCCGGTGCGCGGATCCGGCGTGGCTGCCGGGTCGCCGATCTGATCGCGCACGCCGACCGTGTCCGGCTCGAGGCGGTGCTGTCGGATGGCGAAAACACCAGTGTCACGGCCGATTACGTCGTCGGGTGTGACGGCGAGGACAGTACGGTGCGCGACCTGGGCGGCTTCCATTTCGCCGGATTCGCCGCCACCAAGGAGATGTTGCGCGCCGACGTGGCGGGGATCGACATCCCCGCACGCCGATTCGAGCGACTCTCCGACGGGCTGGCGACGGCGGCGCGCTGGCCCGACGGCAGTACCCGGGTGATGGTGCACCTCTACGGTGCCGAGCCTGTCGAACGCGGTGAACCCGACTTCGAGGAGATCGTGGCCGCCTGGGCGAAGGTCACCGGCGAGTCCATCGCACACGGAACTCCCCTGTGGCGCAATGCCTTCGACAACACCAGTCGGCAGGTGACGCGGTATCGCCGCGGCCGGGTCCTGCTGGCGGGCGATGCGGCGCATCGGCAGATGCCGGTCGGCGGGCAAGCCCTCAACCTGGGGCTGCAGGACGCCGCCGAGCTCGCCGGACGACTCATCGCCGCCGCCACCGGCGTCGCCGGTGACGCCGCGCTCGACGGATACGACCGCGAGCGGCATCGGGTGGGCGCCCGCACCCTCACCAATATCCGGGCGCAGACACTGCTGCTCCTGGGTGGTCCGGAGGTCGAACCGGTCCGGGAACTGTTCACCGAACTCATGGAATTCGAGCCGGTGCGGGCACACCTGGCCCGCATGATCAGCGGCCTGCCCGACCCGGAGGCCGACCGGCGCAGCACAGCTCGCACGAACGAGGAGACCACGCACATGGGCAGTTTGACCAGCAAGACGGCACTGGTGACCGGCGCGAGCCGAGGCATCGGCCGCGCGATCGCGCGGCAGCTGGCCGCCAAGGGCGCACTGGTAGCGGTGCACTACGCCGGCAACGAGGCCGCCGCGCAGGAGACCGTCGAACTCATCGAGAAGGACGGCGGACGAGCGTTCTCCGTGCGCGCCGTGCTCGGAGTGCCCGGCGACGTGCACCAGCTGTTCCTCGGCCTGGAGCAAGGGTTGAAGGAGCGCACCGGTGAGACTTCACTCGACATCCTCGTCAACAACGCCGGTGCCACCACACCGGCGGGTGTGATGCCCGAAGACGTCACCCCCGAGGACTTCGATCAGCTGTTCGCGGTCAACGCCAAGGCCCCGTTCTTCATCGTGCAGCGGGCGCTCGGACTGCTGTCGGACGGCGGCCGGATCATCAACATCTCCTCCGGGCTGACCCGTTTCGCCAATCCCGAGCAGGTCGCGTACTCGATGACCAAGGGCGCGGTCGAACAGCTCACCCTGCATTTCGCCCGTCATCTCGCGCCCCGCGGCATCACGGTCAACAGCGTCGCGCCGGGCATCACCAACAACGGGAGCGCGGTCTTCGACATCCCCGAGGCCGTGGCGCAGATGTCGCAGCTGTCGGCGTTCAAGCGGGTCGGCGAGGCCGTCGACGTCGCCGATGTCGTGGCCTTCCTGGCCACCGACGAGGCGCGCTGGATCACCGGGGCGTTCCTCGACGCCACCGGCGGCACCCTGCTCGGCTGATCGCCGAGATCCGCTGTCCACCAGGAGATTCCATGACTACCGTGCACGAACCCGCTCTATTCGCCGATCGGCTCACCGAACTCGGTGAGCGCAAACAGCAGGCCCGCTCGGGGCCGGATCCCTCGGCCACCGCACGCCAGCACGACAAGGGGAAGCTGACCGCCCGCGAGCGCATCGACGTGCTGCTGGACCCGGGCACCTTCGTCGAGGTCGAACCCTTGCGCAGGCACCGCGCGACCGGATTCGGGCTCGAGGCCAAGCGGCCCTACACCGACGGCGTGATCACCGGATGGGGTCTGGTCGACGGTCGCACGGTCTTCGTGTACGCCAGTGACTTCCGGATCTTCGGCGGCGCGCTCGGCGAGGCGCACGCGCAGAAGATCCACAAGATCATGGACATGGCGGTCACCGCGGGAGCGCCGCTGGTGTCGCTGAACGACGGTGCGGGCGCCCGCATTCAGGAAGGTGTCTCGGCGCTCGCGGGTTACGGCGGGATCTTCCGGCGCAATACCCGGGCCTCGGGGGTGATTCCACAGATCAGCGTGATGCTGGGGCCGTGCGCGGGCGGCGCGGCGTACTCGCCGGCGCTCACCGACTTCGTCTTCGTCGTGCGCGAGATCTCCCAGATGTTCATCACCGGCCCGGATGTGGTGCGCACGGTGACCGGCGAGGAGGTCACCCACAATGAGCTCGGCGGCGCCGATGTGCACGGGACGCGTTCGGGGGTGGCGCATTTCGTCCATGACGACGAGGAGACCTGCCTCGGCGAGGTGCGTCTGCTGCTGTCGCTGTTGCCGAGCAACAATCGTGAGCTGCCGCCCGTGGCCTACACCGATGATCCGTCGGATCGGCAGACCGGCCGGGTGCTGGAGCTGGTGCCATTGGATGGCAACCGGCCCTACGACATTCGCGAGGTGATCGGCGAGATCGTCGATGACGGCGACTACCTGGAGGTCCAGTCGCAGTGGGCCGCGAACCTGGTGTGCGCCCTGGCCCGGCTGGACGGTCAGGTGATCGGTGTGGTCGCCAGCCAGCCGATCCGGCTGGCGGGCGTGCTCGACATCAACGCCAGTGAGAAGGGCGCGCGCTTCGTGCAATTCTGCGACGCGTTCAACATTCCGCTGCTGACCCTGGTCGACGTGCCGGGATTCCTGCCCGGGGTGGACCAGGAGCACGCGGGCATCATCCGGCGCGGCGCGAAACTGCTCTACGCCTACTGCAACGCCACCGTGCCGCGCATCTCGCTGATTCTGCGCAAGGCGTACGGCGGCGCGTACATCGTCATGGATTCCCTCAGCATCGGCGCGGACCTGGCGCTGGCCTGGCCGACGAACGAAATCGCCGTCATGGGCGCGGAAGCCGCCGCCGATGTGGTGTTCCGCCGCGAGATCTCGGCCGCCGAGGACCGCGACGCCACCCGGGATCGGAAGATCACGGAGTACCGGCGCGAGTTGGTGCATCCCTACTATGCCGCCGAGCGCGGACTGATCGACGACGTCGTCGACCCGCGCGACACCCGGACCGTGTTGATTCGCGCGTTCGCCATGCTGGCGGGCAAGGACACCGACCTGCCCCGCCGCAAGCACGGGAATCCACCGCAGTGAGCGCCGAGGAGCAGGTGTTCCTGCGCATCGAGAAGGGGCACGTCGATCCCGCCGAGCTCGCCGTGCTGACGGCCCTGCTGTATCCGAGAAGCCAAGTGGTGCAGCCTGAGTCGCCGCCATCGCGGCCGACGGCACGCTGGCGGCGGCTCGAGCGTCACCGGGCGTTCGGGGATCCCCGGGCCTGGACCACCACCGGCCACTGACCCATCCGACGCCGAAGAACGGAGTGCACCAATGGAAGTCGGACTGCTGTTCGATCTGCGCAACCCCGCGCAATGGCACCGCCCCTGGGCCGATCACTACGCTCGCACCCTGGAGTACTGCGAGGAAGCCGATCAGCGTGGCGCGGGCGGTGTCTGGTTCACCGAACATCATCTTTTCGAGGACGGCTATCTGCCGCAGCCGCTGACCTTCGCCGCGGCGGCCGCCGCGCGCACCCGCCGGGTCCGCATCGGCACCGCGGTCGTACTACCCGCGTTGCGCAAACCCGCGCAACTGGCCGAGGAGGCCGCGCTGGTCGATCTGATCAGCGGAGGACGGCTCGAACTCGGGCTCGGCGCGGGTTACCGCGTGCCCGAATATCGGCTCTTCGACGCGGAATTCGGGCGTCGGTTCGCCCGGACCGGGGAGACGATCGAGGAGGTGCGGCGGCTGTGGAGCAGCGGCGGCATCACGCCGGGGCCGATTCAGGATCCGGTTCCGCTGTGGGGCGGCTTCTACGGTCCCCGGGGCGCACGGCTGGCGGGCAAGCTCGGCATCGGGTTGCTGCACATCTCCCGCGAGTTGTTCCCGCTCTATCGGGAGGGCTTGATCGAAGGCGGCCACGATCCGGCCACCGCGCGGGTCTCCGATCTGCTGCCGGTGATGCTGGCCGACGACCCGGAGTCGGCGTGGGCGCGCATCGCCCCGCATCTGGCCTACCAGATGAATTCGTACCGGCAGCTTTCGGTGGAGGGCACCGATCAGCCCCGGCCACCCCTGCTGCACGCCGAGGACGTGCGGCAGCGGCCCGCAGACGGATCGTGGGGCCTGCTCGAGATCATGACCCCCGAGCAGGCCGTCGAGCGGATTCACGAGCGGGTGGGCGGACTTCCCGTGCGGCACTTGATCTTCTGGGCGAGCATCGCCGGCATGCCGGATGACCTGGTGGTCCGCAATATCGAACTGGTCAGCCAGCGGCTCCGGCCGCTGCTGCGGGAGAGGCTCACCGCGCAACGGCAGGAGGTGAGCACCGGTGGCTGAATCGGCGACCGTGTCCGCGCCGGCGCGGTGGGACGCGCGCCAGTGGCAACTGCTGATCGTCCTGTCCGGCAACATGATTCTCGACGCGATCGAGGTGTCGATCGTCCTGCCCGCCCTGCCGACCACCGCGGCGCAGTTGCACCTGTCGACGTGGACGGCTCAGTGGCTGATGAGCGGCTTCGCGCTGGGCTTCGCGGCACTGTTGGTGCCGGGCCGGGGACTCGTCGCTCGATATGGGCGGCGGCGGGTCTATCTCGGCGCGATGGCGGTTTTCGCGGTGGCCTCGGTCCTCGGCGGAACGAGTTCGAGTATCGGCGTACTGATCGCGACACGGGTGGTGAAGGGTGGGGCGGCGGCGTTGACCGCGCCGGCCGGGCTCGCAGTGATCGCGGCGGAATTTCGGGACGGCGCACCGCAACAGCGCGCCGTGTCGATCTACGCGCTGTTCGGTGCGGCCGGATTCACCGCCGGGCTGCTGCTATCGGGCGCGCTGACCGCCGTGGATTGGCACCTGGTATTCGTCTTCCCGGCTCCGGTGGCGGCCGCCTTGCTCCTGCTGGGCTGGCGCGTGTTCCCCGATTCGCCGACCGGTCCGACGCCGCAGGTCCCAATCGCCCTGCTACGCAACAGATCACTGATGCTGACCGCGGTTGGAGCGGCGACGCTGAATGCCGGCTACATCTGCCTGCTGCTGGTGGTCACGCTGCAAGTGCGTGCGGGTCTGGGCTGGTCGGCGGCTCAGACGGCGTTCGCTCTGCTGCCCGCGTGTCTGCCGCTGACCCTGTCCACGCCCTATGCGGCCCGGCTTGCGAGCCGCTTCGGGCCGACGAACCTGATTCTGGGCGGGGCCGTCGCCGCCGCCTCGGCCGAACTGCTCTGGCTCATGGAGCCCTCCGTGCGCAGTTATCTGATTCCGGTGCTGCCGGTGCTGGTGCTCGTCGAATTCGGGTTCGTGCTGTCGTTCGCCGCGCTGAACATGCGGGCCACCGCTGCGGTGACCGCGGCCGAACGCGCCTCGGCGGTGCCGCTCTATCAGACGGCGGTGCAGCTCGGCGCGGCGCTGTCGCTGCCGATAGTCGTTGCGCTGGCCACGGTTTCGGCTCGGATCGCCGCGGCGGCCATCGCGGTGACCGGGCTCGCCGGGGTCGGCGCGGCACTGCTCGCCCAACGAAAGGTACTGCCATGACACCACTGCATCTGGCCATCGTCGTCGGTAGCGTCCGAGACGGGCGGGTCGGGCCGACGATCGCGGAGTGGTTCGCCGGTGAAGTCGCGGCGCATACCGCCTTCACCGTCGAGATCCTGGATCTGCTCGAATACCCGCTGCCGTTGGTGATGCCCGCTCCGGGCGAATCGGCTGCGCCGGAGACGGTTTCGGTGCGTGACGCCCTCGCGATGCGATTGGCCGCCGCCGACGCGTACGTGATCGTGACCCCGGAATACAACCACACCTTTCCCGCGGCGCTGAAGAACGCCATCGACTGGATCTACGAGGAATGGGCCGCCAAGCCAACGGGATTCATCTCCTACGGGGGGATGAGCGGCGGCCTGCGGGCCGTCGAACACCTGCGTCACGTCTTCGCCGAACTGCACGGCGTCACCGTGCGCGAGTCGCTGAGCTTCCACAAGGTGTGGCAGCAGTTCGACGGGGTGCAACCCCGCGACCGCGAGGAAACGGCGCTCGCGGCCAAGACGATGTTGGACCGCCTGCTCTGGTGGGGTGGCGCGCTGCGCGACGCGCGGTCGAAATCCCCCTATGAACGCTGAGCCGGAAAGGAATTCGATGAATCCGCCTGTCGCGTCAGTATCCAGTCGGATGCTCGACGTCTATCGATCCGATGCCCACTCGGCATTCGTCTCCTACCGCTACGCCCCGAACGAGGAGGCGGCGCGGACCATGCTGTCCCAGATCTGCGACCAGTGGGAACACGCGGCGTGGCCCGAAGGGTTGCTGTCGTTCGGCAGCTATCTCAGCACCGACAACGATGCCGTTCTCACCTATGCGCAGGCCGCCTCCGGTGACTGCTATCGCCCCTTCGTGCGCACGCTGTCCGGTCCCGCACAGGCGGAGCCGGTCGAATACCGCCTGCTGCGCAGTGTCCGCGCCGGTGCCCGGACCGCACCCGGTTGCATGATCATCGCCATGTTCGACGTGGACGGCCCGGATCGCCAGACCGCCATCATCGACTCACTCGAACAGACCCTGGAGCGATCGCCGTGGCCGACGGGCATGCTGTCGGCCAACTTTCACGCCAGCGTCGACGGCACCCGGGTACTGAACTATGCCGAATGGGTTTCCGATGAAGCCCATATCGCCTTCCTCGCCGGCGCGACCCGGCAGGCGACGCTGCGCACATCCCACAGCCTGCCCGGCGTGCGCCCCATCGGCTTTCGCCGCTATCACCTCCACCGCACTCTCACTCGCTGAGATTGGTTCGGCACCAAGGAGTTCCATCATGTCGGTCGCATCCACCGCGCGCCTGGTCATCGACCGCCGTGGCGTGGTCACCGCCCTCGTCACCACCGCACCCGCCGCTGGGCCCGAGGACCAATTCCGCATCGCGACAGCGGTTGTCGACCATTGGCATCGCGTGGGCTGGCCGCCCGGTCTGGTCTCGGTGAGCTGCTTCTGCAATATCGATGGCGGATCGGTGCTGGTCTATCAGCAGTGGTCCGATATCGAAGCGGCCCATCAGGCGCTGCGGGACCCGACGGGCATCTGCCGTGTGCCGGGCGTCGAAGCCCAGCCGCCCGTGGAGTACCGCCTGTATCGGACGGTGCCGGGCAATGGCGTCTCGAATCCGCCGCCGCCGGTGGTGTGCTTTCCGGTGGCCTTCTTCATCGTCGAATCCGGTGAATCCGGACGCGCCAAGATCGACGAGATGCTGGCCGCGGAGGAGGCCAAGGCCGGCACCCGCCGCGAATATCCGGGCGGGGTCGCCGCGCACATGCATGTAAGTGCCGATGACAGAAGCGTTTTCGTGTTCTCGGAATGGGCGTCGGTGGAGGAGCACACGGCGCACCTCGAGGATCTGTGGGAGGACCTGCTGGCCGAGGGTGGGCATCGAGCCCTCGAAGCGGGCAAGCCGCCAACCGGGGATCGATACCACCACTATGCGACCAAGACCGCGGTCCACGAATGAAGAGGGTCCACCCATGACCACATCACGCACCCTGGGCCTGTTCCCGGGCCAGGGCTCGCAGCGGCCCGGAATGGCCGCCTGGATCAAGGATTATCCCGCTGCCCGGGAGGTCTTCGGCAGGGCCGACGAGATTCTCGGCCTGCCGCTGACGAAACTGTGCGTCGAGGGCAGCGCCGAGGAATTGCGTGCCACCGACATCACCCAACCGGCGGTGGTTGTCACCAGTCTCGCGCTGATGGCCGTGCGGGCACAGCGCGGTCATCTGCCCGACGCGGTCGCGGGACACAGTCTCGGGGAGTTCACCGCTCTCGCGGTGGCCGGTGTGCTCGACGAGGAAGCGGTGATCGGTCTGGTGCGCAGGCGCGGCGCGCTCATGGCCGAGGTGTCCGAACGCCACGACGCGACCATGAGCGCCGTCATCGGCCTCGACTCCGAAGCCGTGGACGAGCTGTGCCGGTCGGTGCGGAACGGCATCGTCGAGGTCGCCAACTACAACCAGCCGACCCAGACCGTCGTGTCCGGACACACCACCGCGATCGAGGAACTCGAGGCGCTGGCCCGAGAAGCCGGGGCCGTGAAGGTGATTCGCTTGAAGGTCGGCGGTCCGTTCCACTCCCGCCTCATGGGGGAGGCCGCCGACGCGTTCGGCGCCGAGTTGGACCGCCACGACTTCCGTTCCCCCACCATGCCGGTCCTCAGCCCGGTCACCGCCGACTATCTCGAGGATCCGGTGGAGATCCGGGCCCTCATGCGCCACCAACTGGTCGCCCCGGTTCTCTGGGTGGAGACCATCCGGCGCGCGGTCGCCGACGGTTACGACGAACTCCTGGAGCTCGGACCCGGACAGGTACTGACGGGGTTCTCTCGCCGCATCGCACCCGACGTCACCGCCGCGGCAGTCTCCGCGCCCTGATCCGCAACCATCCCTGGAGAACCTGATGATCGTAGTCACCGGTGCCACCGGCAATGTCGGCCGCGCGCTCGTCCGCGAACTCGCGGATGCGGGAGAGGATGTCGTGGCACTGTCACGCGCCATCTCTCCGGTCGACCTGCCCCCCGACGTGACCTACCGCGTCGCAAGCCTTTCCGACCTCGACGCCATGCGCCGCGCACTCGCGGGTGCCGAGGCCCTGTTCCTCGTCATCCCCGGCGAGCAGATGTTCGGCGGCGTCGACGCCCACACCCTGCTGGAGACGGCGAAATCCGTCGGCATCCGCCGCCTGGTCCTGCTCTCCTCCCAAGCCGCGCAAACGCGCCCCACCTCGATCTCCCACCACCGCCACCGCGAATTCGAATCCGCCGCACCAGCATCCGGCCTCGACTGGACGATCCTCCGCCCCGGCGGCTTCCACTCCAACTCCCTGGCCTGGGCCGCCTCGATCCGCGAAACCCACACCATCGCCGCCCCCTTCGCCGACGTCGGCCTCCGCCTCATCGACCCCACCGACATCGCCGCCGTCGCCGCCCAAACCCTCACCACCCCCGGCCACAGCGCCCGAACCTACACACTGACCGGCCCCGAACCCATCACCCCACGCCAACAGGCAAAGATCCTCGGCGAAGTCCTCGACCACCCCATCACCTTCACCGAACTGACTCGGGAGCAAGCGATTTCCGCAATGCCCCTCCCCGCAGAGATCGCCACCGGCGTCCTGGACCTACTCGGCGCACCGACCCTCGAGGAACTCGAGCCCACCTCCACCGTCGACCAAATCCTGAACCGCCCTTTCCGCACCTACGCCCAGTGGGCTCACCAACACGCATCCGCCTTCCGGTGACACCGCGGCACCGAGATCGACCGGTCTGCGTGATTGGTGGCGTATGCCTCACCGCACGGCGTGACGATGTGCGTGATACATCGTCGAGCAGCTCGGCGACCGAGACGGTGTGTTGATCGCCGTTGCCGACGCAAGCCAGTGAACCGAACCGCCCCGGTGAGTCCGGACACCTGATGGTGGGACAGCTCAGCGGATTGCCGAACACGCTCCCAGGCCACGGGTGACACGACAGCGTGCCCGAGTGTTGCGCGAGGCGGGACTCGAACCTCTCTGCGTGGCATCCGTGCCGGTCCGCCCGTGAAACCCGGGGCTTGTCCGGGAACGGCCGCGATGGTGTCGTGGTCTACGCGGGAGGACGGGTTGACGTGCTCGCCGTGAGAGGTCGTTGAGAGGGAGTGTTGGTGGAGGATCTGGCGCGGGGCGTGCGGCGCGGGGCGGAGCTGACGCAGGAGTTGCTGGCTTACTTCGGGTCGATGGCCGAGATCGAATTGGCGCCGGAGGACGACATTTTCGCGCTCGGACTGGTGAATTCACTACGGGCGCTGGAGATCGTCGTGCACGTGGAGAACACCTACGGGATCTCGGTCGATGTCGATGATCTCGAGCTCGACAACTTTCGCAGTGCCGCGCGTGCGGCGGCCTTCGTCGTCCGCAAGCAGGGCGGGGACAGTCACTCGTGATCGAAGCGGACGACCTCGTGCGGGCTGCGGCCCGCGATGGGGCACGGTGGGATCGGGACGGTCTGCCCGACGAGATGATCGAGCTCGCGGCTCGGAATGGGCTGCTGGGAGCGGATCGGCCCGCGAGCTTCGGTGGTGCGGAGCTCGATGCGCGGGAGCTCGGGCGTTTGGCCGCGACGCTCGGGCACGCGTGCACCAGCCTGCGTTCGCTGGTGACCGTGCACGGCATGGTGGCCGCCGCGCTGGATCGGTGGGGCACGGCCGCGCAGCGCGAGGCGTGGCTGCCCCGGCTCACCGCCGGTGAGGTCATCGCCGCGCTGGCGGCGACCGAAACCGGCGCCGGAACCGAGTTGTCCGCTGTCACTACGGCTTTCGAGCCCGAGGGCAAGGATTTCCTGGTGTCCGGCACCAAGCTGTGGGTGACCTTCGGTCAGCGTGCGGACGTCTACCTCGTGCTCGGTCGAGCGCCGGGCGGACTGTGTGCCGCACTGGTGGATCGGAACCGGCCCGGGGTCGGTGTGGAACCTGCCGAGAGCGGTCTCGGGTTGCGCGGCGCGCGGCTGGCGACCGTGCGGTTCGACCGCGTGCGCATACCCGCCGCCCAGCTGATCGCACCACCGGGGTTCGGTCTGTCCCATGTCCTCGGCACCGCATTGGATCACGGCCGCTACACCGTCGCCTGGGGTGCTGTCGGGCTGGCCCGCGCCTGCCTCGGCGATGCGGCCGCCCATGCGCTCGCCCGCGTCCAGGGCGGCACCGCGCTGGCCGAACATCAGCTGATCCGCGCCACGCTCGGCCGCTGCTGGGCGGATGTGGAAGGTGCGCAAGCCCTCTGCGAACGCGCGGCCGATGCGCGGATCGCGGGATCGCCCCAGGCGCTGATCTTCACGATTGCCGCCAAATACGCCGCCGCAGGTGTCGCGGCGGCGGTCAGCGAACGGGCCGTGCAGGTACTCGGTGCGGCGGGCTGCGCACCGGACAGCCGGATCGGCCGCTTCTATCGCGACGCCAAAGTCATGCAGATCATCGAGGGAGCACAGGAGGTCGCCGAGGTGGCCATGGGCGAGCACGTCATGCGGGGTGCGCGATCATGAACGAACGCGTGCTACTGGGTCCGGTCGCGAGCTGGTTCCCGGACCGGACCGCAGCGGTCGCCACGCTGGCGGAGTTGGCCGATCTGCCCCCGAACCGCCGGGAACACGCCCTGGCCCTGGGCATCGACACGGTGCGCACCGCTGATGGCATGACCGAGGTCGATCTCGCCGCCGAGGCGGCGCGCGCGGCGCTGGACGAGGCCGGTCTCGCGGCCGCCGATCTGGGCGCGCTGCTCCTGGTCACCGGCCGCGCGCCGCAGTACCTGCTCGCCTCGGAAGCGACCCGGCTGCAACACCGGATCGGCGCGGTCCGCGCGTTCACCACGGCGGCCGGGGACCTCGGCTGTGTATCGGTCTCCGCCGCACTGACTCTCGCGGCGAGCCTGGTTCGCGCCGATGCCCACTGCCGCAATGTCCTGGTGGTCACAGCCGCCAGGACGCCCACCCGGAATCGCTACCGCGCCCCCATGACACTGCTCGGTGACGGTGCGGCCGCACTGCTGGTCACCACCTCCGGCCCCGGCCGCTGGGAGTTCGTCGACCAGATCGTGCGCAGCGAGGGCAAATACGCGGACCTGTTCCGCATCGACTACCGCGATATCGGCTCCGGCGACTGGGCTGAGGTGTGCGCGGACGAGTCCACCTACTCGTTCCGGCTCGCGGTCGAGAGCAAGAAGCGATTCGACGCCATTATTCCGGAACTGCTGCGACGCAATGGCATTCGAGATGGAGAGGTCGGACCGATTCTCATGCAGAACCTGTCGGCCGGCGCCTTCGCCTTCTGGGAGGAGGCCCTGGATCGCCCCGTCGACAAGGTCTGCCGGACCAATCTCGCGGCCTACGGCCACCTGGGCTCGATGGACATGCTGGTCAATCTGGAGGCTGCCGCGGCCACTCGTGCACCCGCTGAATACGCGCTGTTGTTGAACAGCAGCCCGGTCGCCGCGTGGAGCGCCGGCCTGCTACGGAGGGTGTGATGGCGGCGACGGTGAAATGCGTGGTCTGGGATCTCGACGATACGGTGTGGCCCGGCGTTGTGCTGGAGTCGGACGGCGGTACGCCGAAACCGGAGGTGCTGCGAACGATCCGGGCACTGGATGAACGCGGCATATTGCACGCCGTCGCCAGTCGTGGCGAACCAGACGCTGCCACAGCACATTTGCGCAAGCACGGTATCGAGGAGATGTTCTCGGCCTTCGAGATCAGCTGGGGACCCAAGTCGGAGGCTGTTCGCCGGATCGCCGAATCCCTCAATATCGGCCGGGACGCGATCGCCTTCGTCGACAATGATCCGGTCGAGCTGGCCGAGGTGGCCGCCGCCTTCCCGCAGGTCCGATGCTATCCGGCCGACCGGATCGCCGAACTCCCCGACCTTCCCGAATTCACCCCGGCCACAACGACCTCCGAGGCCCGGCAGCGTCGCTTGCTGTATCGCGCGGAACGGGAGCGCAAAGCATCCGAAGCCGAATTCAACGGCTCGGACGCGGATTTCCTGGCCTCGCTGGATCTGGTCATGACCGTCGCCGAGGCGACCGAGGCGGATCTGGTTCGCGCACACGAGCTGACCGAACGTACCCATCAGCTCAACACCACCGGCGTCACCTTCGATATGGACGAGTTGCGGGCATTGTGCGCGTCCCCGCGTCACGAGGTGCTCGTCGCTTCCCTGACCGACCGTTTCGGCGGCTACGGCACGATCGGGCTGGCGGTGACCGAACGGCGCGGCCCCGATTCCGTGCTGCTCCTGCTGCTCATGTCCTGTCGTGTCATGTCGCGCGGTGTCGGTACGACGCTGATCGCCGAGGTGGTGCGCCGTGCCCACGCGGCCGGTTTGCGGCCTGCGGCGGAATTCGTTGCCACGCCACGGAATCGGGTCATGCTCGTGACTTTGCGCTTCGCCGGGTTCGAAGTGGCCGAGAAGGACGGCGATCGCATCCTGCTCGTGTGCACCGTGCCCGCCGAAAACATCGGCGGCACCGGCCATGTCGAGGTGGTTCGATGAGCGTGGATCTGCTCGACGGCCTGATGTGCCAGTTCGACCGGGTGCCCGATCGTCTCGCGGTCGTGGTCGGGGATCGGTCGCTCACCTACCGCGAACTGGACACCGCGACAATGGCTCTCGCGCGCCGCCTGCTCGTGGCCGGGGTGCGGCCCGGGCAGATGGTCGTCGTCTACCAGCGGCAGAACCTGGACACTGTGATCGGCATGATCGCCGCCCTGCGCGCCGCCGCGGCCTGGTGTGTCATCGAACCCGGCCACGGCGGCGAGTCGTCGCTCGGCGCGGTGCTGGAGGCGCTGGACTGTGCCGCGGTGATCATCGATGGCCGGGATCCGCTCACTCCGGGCGAGGCGGCGGGAGCGCTGGCGGACGCGACGAATGGTCCGGCGGTGATCGACATCGCGGCGCGGATGGATCCACCCGAGATCTCGCTGCCCGGCCCGCCGCCGCGGCTCGCCCCGGCCTATGCCATCACCACCTCCGGCTCCACCGGTGTTCCGAAGGCGGTGGTCGTGTCGCGCGCCAACCTCGCCACCCAGATCGGGTCCCGGAACAATGCGCACACCGACGGTGCGCTGGTCACCTTCTCGGCCCTGCGGCTGATCTGGGACGGTTCCCTGCTGGGTGTGGTCTGGCCGCTCGCGGTCGGCGGCACCAGCGTGTTTCCCGATTTCCGGATGGTGCGAGATGTCGACGCCGTCGCCGAACTCGCTCGCAGCCGGGGTGTTTCGCATTTCATCGCGACGCCGTCGTTCTATCGGCTGGCGCTGCCACGGCTGGCCGAGCTGCGGCCGACGCTGCGAACGGTGATCCTGGCGGGGGAGGCGGTCCCGCCGCGCCTGGTGGACGAGCACCGCGAAGTACTGCCCGCCGTGGCGCTGCACAACGAATACGGCCCCACCGAGGCGACGATCACCTGCATCGGCCCGTACGTCGCGGATACGCCGCTGCGGGTCGTCCCGATGGGAAAACCTGCCGTGGGCACGACGGCTCACCTGCTGGACGACAAGCTGCGCCCCGTGCGCAGCGGCACTCGCGGTGACCTGTACCTCGGTGGCGGGCAGATCGCCGACGGTTACGCGGCCCGTCCCGGATTGACCGCGACCCGATTCGTGGCCGACCCCTTCGCGACCGAACCGGGTGCGCGCATGTACTTCACCGGCGACCTCGCCTGCGCGGACACGAACGGCGACATCGAATTCCACGGCCGGGCCGACAATCAGGTGAAGGTCCGTGGCGTCCGGATCGAACGCGGCGCGGTGGAGGCGGTGCTGGAAAACCATCCCGCCGTGCGGGAAGCGGTCGTGCTGCCCGTCGCCGATGCCGACGACTCGGTGTACCTGGCCGCCTTCTGGGTGCCGCTGGACCCCGCGGCGACCACGCCCGCATCGAGCGCGCTGGCCGGATTCTGCGCTGAACACCTCGTGCCGGAAGCGGTTCCGGCACGGTTCGTGACCGTCGATGCCCTTCCCATCACGCCGGGCAGCAGCAAGCTCGACGAGGCGGCGCTGCGCACGCTGCTGACCGGTTCCGCGGCCCGCCAGGCGGTGTCGCGGGACGACTGGACCGAGACCGAGCGCGCCCTCGGCGAGATCTGGTCGGAGGTGCTGCTGCACGACGAATTCGATCGCGTGGACCGCTTTCTCGACGTGGGCGGCAACTCCCATCGGGTGGTCGCTCTGCACGTGCGCCTGCAGGCGCGCTGGCCGGGCGCCATCCCGGTGGGCCTGCTGTTCGATCTGGACACCGTGGCCGCGCAGGCGGCCGCACTGCCCGCGGATCCGGTACAGCCGGCCGCACCGGCGGACGTTCCCCTGGCATTCGAAGTGTGAAGGACATCGTGACCGCACCCGCACCACGCGACGGCGACATCGCCGTCATCGGCATCGGCGCGCGCTTCCCGGACGCGGCGAACCTCGACGAGTTCCGCGAGAACCTGTCCGCCGGAAGGGATTCGATCGGCCCCATGCCGGAGTCTCGCGCCACGGCGACCGCCCTGGACCGCCGCGTCCGGTATCTGCCCATGGGGCACCTCGCCGATATCCACACCTTCGACTACGCGTTCTTCGGCCTGTCCAAACGCGAAGCGGCCCTGATGGATCCGCAGCAGCGGATCGCCCTGGAGCTGGCGCACCGCGCCATCGAGGATGCCGGCTACGCGCCCGCCAGCCTGCAGACGGCCACCACCGCGGTGGTGTTCAGCGCGCCCATGCCCAGCTATCACGCCATGGCCGTCGACCCGGGCCCCCTCGCCATGCTGGGTAATCTGCCCTTCGGCGTCCCCGCCCGCATCGCACACCTGCTCGGCTTCGACGGCCCCTGCTATGCCGTCGACAGCGGCTGCAACGCCTCTCTCATCGCCGTCCATCACGCCTGCCGCGAATTGCGCAGCGGCGACGCCGACTACGCACTGGCCGGCGGAGTCAGCGTCCGCGCGCACGGGGCTCCGGCCTGGGCCGTGCAGACCATGACCGAGATCGCTTCACCGAGCAGCCGGGTCCGAGCGTTCGACGCCGAGGCCGACGGCACAGTCCCCGGCGAAGGCGGTGCGGCGCTGCTGCTGACCACGCTCGAGCGTGCCCGCGCCGACCGTGCTCCGGTCTACGCGGTCATCCGGGGCAGCGCCGTCCTGCACAACGGCCATGCCGCCGCAACCATCAGCACCCCCAGCGCCGCCGCACAGGCCCGGGTCATCGCGCGCGCCTGGCGCAAGGCCGGTGCCGATCCCCGTGATGCCGGATACCTCGAAGCCCACGGCTCCGCCACCCGGCTGGGCGACGCCATCGAACTGGAGGGCCTGCGCACCGCGTTCGCCGAGCGCGCCACCGCCCTCCCGATCGGATCGGTGAAGACCAATATCGGCCACCTCGATCACGCCGCCGGCGTGGCCGGCCTGGTGAAGGCCGTCCTGTCGGTCGACGACGGGCAACTCTTCCCCTCTCTCCACTTCCACCGTCCCACCGGCGATCTCGATTTGGCCGCGGCCGGCCTCGAGGTGGTCACGCAACCGAGACCGTGGCGGAGCGAGGGCCCGCGCCTGGCGGGTGTCAGCTCCTACAGCCTCGGTGGCGCCAACGCCCACTGCGTCGTGCAGCAGGCCCCTGATGTCGTGCAGCAGGCCCCTGATGCGGTACCGCTGCGCGAAGCCGAACCGGCCGAGGCGGGTCGTGAGCCGGTGCCCTGGCTGATCGGGGTGTCGGCGCGGACGGCGCCGGCGCTCGCGGAGCTGTGCGGCTCGCTGGCGGGGCGTATGCGGGACGATTCGATCGATCTCGCGGATGTGGCGTTCACGCTCGGCCGGGGCCGTGCACACTTCGGCCATCGCATCGCGGTCTGTGCGAGCAGCACAACGGAATTGGCCGATCTGCTCGAAACACGCGGCGCTGCGGTCGATTCGGACGGAATGCAGCCGGTCGCGCCGCGAGTGGCACTGTTGCTCTCGCCGGGTGCTCTGCCGGCCGGGCAAGGTGGCGCCGCACTGCCGGAACAGCTGCCCGCGAACGGGGAAACGGCCGCGGTGCTCGCGGCACAGCTCGCGGTGCACGATCGATTGCGGGCCTGCGGGATTCAGTTCGCCGCCGTGCTCAGCGGGGGCGCGTCGAAGTTCGCGGCACGCTATCTGCTCGGATCGCGAGAGCCTGTCGACCCGGGCGAATTGGCTGTTGCCGCGAAGACGCCCGCGGTCGACCGGTCGCGTCTGCTCGCGGCGGCGGAAACGCTGTTGCGGGATGGGCCGGTCGTCTTCGTCGATCCCAGCCGGGACGGCATGCTCGGGCGGTACCTCACCGAGGATCTCGCGGGTCGTGCGGAAGCCGAGATCCTGTTCGGCTCCGCGGATTCCGCGGGTGCGCTCGGTATCCTGGCGCGGCTCTACGAGCGTGGAGTGGATCTCGACTGGGCGCGGGTGCAGGACGGGGACGGTCGCAGGATGCGGTTGCCCGGGCACCCGCTGCGCGGCACCCGGTGCTGGGTCGAACTGCCCACTGCGGCACAGCATGCCGAGATCGCGTCCGAGCCCGTCGAAGCTGTCGCCGCGCCCGAGACTCCGGTGGTCGCCGTGCCGTCGGATGCGGCGGAGTGGTTGCGCGCAGTGCTGCGCGAACTGTTGCACGCGGAGACCGAAATCGGGCTGGATGACGATTATTTCGATGTCGGTGGCAATTCGATCATTGCCGTGCAGTTGGTCGAGCGGGTGGAGGAGGCATTCGGTTTCCGGCCGAAACTGCTCGATGTGTACGAGCGGCCCAGGGTGGCCGAGTTCGCGGACCTGCTGCGGGAAGGGGCGCGCCCGGCGCCCGAGGTGATGCCGGGAGCGCGGGGGCTGCCGGCCATTACGCGCACCGACGAGCTGGTCATGTCGCCCGGGCAGGAACGGATGTGGTTCCACCATCAGCTTGTTCCGGACACCACGCTCTACAACTACCCGGTGGTCAACGTGCTGCGCGGGCCGATCGACGTCGACGCGGTCAAGGGAACATTCGAGGATTTCGCCGAGCGGCACGAACCGTTGCGCTACAACCTCGTCGAGGTCGACGGTGTGCCGGCGGTGCGAGTGCGGCCAGCTCTCGGCGAGTTCTTCAGGGTCGTCGATGTGTCCGGTGCGGCCGATTCGGTCGTCCGGGCGCGCGAGCTGGTCCGGGAGGCGGCGGTCCGGCCGTTCGATCTGGGCCGCGACCCCATGGTGCGGGTGCTGGTGGTCAGGCTCGCTCCGGATATGCATGTGCTGCAGGTGGTGTGCCATCACTGCGTCACCGACGGCCAGACGCCGGGAATTCTCGCGCGGGAGATTCCGGTGCTCTATGCCGCGCGGCGGGAGGGGCGCCCGGCCGAGCTGGAACCGCTGCCGATCCGCTACCGCGACTACGCGCGCTGGCATCGGGAGCTGCTCGACTCGGGCGCGCTCGCGCACGAGCTCGAATACTGGACGCATATGCTGCGTGGCGCGCCGAAACTGCGGCTGCCCACCGACTTCCCGCGACCGGCGCGCAAGACGTTCGCCGGTGAGCTGGAGCCGTTCACGGTGCCGGCGACGCTGCTCGCCGCGGCCCGCACGGTCGCGAAGCGGGAGTCGGTGTCGCTGTTCGTGGTGCTGCTGTCCGCCTTCTATCTGCTGCTCGCCCGCCGCAGTGGTCAGCGCGACCTCGTCGTCGGCACGCCGACCACCGGCCGCACCCGGCGCGAGCTGGAAGGGCTGATCGGCTTCTTCAACAGCACCGTCGCGCTGCGCGCCAACCTCTCCGGTCCCGCGACGCTGGGCGATCTGCTCGAACGAGTGCGTGGAATCGTGCTGGGCGCGTTGGAGAATCAGGAGATCCCGTTCGAGCGGGTGGTCAATGCCCTCGACGATCAGCGCGACATGTCCCGCACCCCGATCTTCGATGTGCTCTACGTCCACCAGGACCTCACCGGCGCCGGATCGGCCAACCCGCTCGGCGGCGGGGCGACGGAGTTCTTCGACTCCGAGCACACCATCCACAACGCCTTCGGCGGATTACCGCCCGGCACAGCGAAATTCGATCTCAGCCTGATCACCTACGACCGCAGCGACGATCTCGACATGCTGGCCTGCTTCGAGTACAGCACCGAGCTGTTCACCCAGCGCACCGCCGCGGGGTTGGCCGCGGCCTACCTCGAGATCCTCACCGAGGTCGTGGAGTCGGCTCCGGAGCGGTCGATCGAGGAGCTGCTCGTCACCAGGCCGTCGCCGGCCGGCGTGGGCACGGCAGAACGGGCTGCGGCACTGGATATTCCGACAGACCGGCCGCGCGGAAACGACTCGGCCCGATACACGCCGGGGACGGTGCGCGAGCGGCTCGATGCCGTACCGGGCGATGCGGACCTGCTCGCCGCCTGGGCGGCACTGCTGTGCTGGTACTCCGGCTCCGATGACGTAGTGGTCGGCTCGGCAACCGGTACCGCCCGAATGGACTTCGCCGACGAACCCACCGGGGCCGAGCTACTGGAACGAACCGCCGCGGAGTTGGCCGGGCCGGCGCAGGGCGACAGCCGCGCCGGGGCCACCTGGTTCGGCGACACCCCGCCGGGCACTGCGGAACTGGCGCTCGGCCGGGAGTCCGGTGACCGTGCGGTCCTGAAACTGGTTTACGCCACAGAACTTTTCGACGAACCGACCGCGCAGCAGATGCTCTCGGACCTGACCCGGTTGCTGCACGGTCTGCTGGAGACACCGAATGATCCGGTGCCGGATATCGCGGTGCGCTGCATCGCGGAAACGGAGATGACCCGATGACCGGGGTCGTCGCAGTGATCGGCGCGGGCACCATGGGCGCCGGCATCGCACAGTGCCTCGCGCAGGCGGGACGTGATGTCATTGTGGTCGAGCCCGATCCGGCCGCCGTGGAGCGGGCGCGCCGCGGCCTGAACGAAGCGGTGCGCCTGGCGCTGCTGCTGGGCCGCGGTGATCGGCGGACGGCGCTCGAGACTGCCCGCCGGGTGCGCTGGACCGACCGCATCGATGACCTCCACGCGGTCGAGTTCGTCATCGAGTGCGCGGTCGAGCGGATCGAATTGAAAGAGAAGCTCTTCGCCGAACTGGACCGCGTCTGCCCGGCCGACGCCGTGCTCGCCTCCGCGACGTCGGCCATCCCCATCGCCCGGCTGGCTGCCGCGACCGGTCGCCCCGATCGCGTGCTCGGCCTGCACTTCATGAACCCGGCCCCACTCACCGATGCGGTGGAAGTCGTTCGCGGGGAACAGACCTCGGCCGGCACCATGGCGCGGGCCACCGAACTGCTCACCGCGCTCGGCAAGGAATCGCTCGTCGTCGGCGACCGCCCCGGGTTCGTCATCAACCGCCTGCTCATGCTGAGCATCGCGCAAGCCGCCGCCACCCTCGACACCGGTACCGACGCCGCGACGGTGGACGCCCTCTTCGAACGCTGTCTCGGCCACCGCATGGGTCCGCTGCGCACCGCCGACCTGATCGGCCTGGACAACGTCGCCGACACCATCGAGGTGCTGCGGCGAGAGACCGGCGAGGACCACTACCGCATTCCGCCCGCGCTCGCGACGCTCGTCGCCGCAGGACATTTCGGCCGCAAGACCGGACAAGGATTCCATGACTATCGTTGAGAGCACCCGCATCGCGACGGCCGGACCGCAGGTCCCCAGCGATGCGCAACGCGCCGCCCTCGCGGCCGGTGATCGCTACGTCGACCTGTACATCGAACTGACCGGCTCGGTGGACGCGGACGCCCTGCGACAGGCGGTTGACACCGTCATGACGGAATGCCCGGTGCTGCACAGTGTGTTCCGTGCCGACGCCGGTGCGATCCAGGTGTGCGAGAACCCGCCGGTACCGACCGCCGTGCTCAGCGTCGACGGGACCGGTCCGGGAGATTTCGTCGCCGAGTGGATCGCCGAAGAACGCGCGTGCCGAATGGATATCGCGCACGGGCCGCTGTACCGGCAGGCCGTCTTCCGGTTCCCGGATGGCCGGCTCGGCTGGTACCAGCGCTATCACCGCCTGGTCAACGACCAGCCGGGAGCGCTCGCGATTCTCGCCCGGGTGCGTGATCTGCTGGACGGCGCGCCCACGAGCCCCGGCGCGAATCCGCCGTTCGGTACGACGGCCGACCAGCTGGAAAGTGAACGCCGATACCGCGAATCGGGCGCGTGGTCCGCCGATCGGGACTACTGGGAGCACGCTCTCGCCGACGCCGCCCGGCCCGAACCTCCCGCCGCGGGTATCACGCGTCCTCTCAGCGGTACTCCTGATGAGGCGGTCTGGGCAGCGGTGGGAGCATCGGCGGAACTCACCAGGGCCGCGCGAGTGTGCGGGGCCGGTGCGCCCGCGGTGGTGCTGGCCGCGCTGGCCGTCTACGCGTCTCGCTTGGCGTCCTCGGGGGAGTGCGTGGTCGCACTCGATGCCGGGGAAACCACGGTGCCGCTGCGGATTCTGGTCACGGCTCACGCCGGGTTCTACTCGATCGCCAAACAGGTGGGGCGGGAGCTGCGCAAAGCGCGGCGACTCAGGTTCATTCCCGATATCGATGAGCCCTGGGCGAATTCGCCGGTGCATGGGCAGTGGCCGCTCGCGGTACGCATGCTCGGCGGTGCCGCGATCGACGATTTCGGCACGGCAGCGGTGACCGAGTGTCTCGGCAGCGGGGACGAGCTCACCGTGTGCGTCGATGATCAGGCGGCCGGTGGCTGGCGGATTGCCGTTCCCGGAATGCATCGTTCGCACCGGGACCGGCTGATTCGGCTGCTGGAGCAGTTGGTCCGGACGCCGCATGCGCCCATCGCCCGGATCGATATCGCCGCATCGGGAGAGATCGAGCGTCTCATCGGCAGTCCCCCCGCCGACATGATCGCAGCGTCCACGACACTCGCGGCTCTGTTCACCGAGCAGGCGGCCCGGTCGCCCGAGGCGGTGGCGATCGTCGGACGCGAAACCCGCATGACCTACGCGGACCTGCACGGTGCCTCGAATCGTCTGGCGCGCAGGCTGATTGCCCTCGGACTCGGGCCGGAACAGGTGGCGGCACTCGCTTTCGGACCATCGGGCGAGCAGATCCTCGCGGTGCATGCGGTGCTGGCAACCGGTGCCGCGTACCTCCCGTTGGACCCGGAGCATCCGCGTTCGCGTCATGCCCAGGTGCTCGATATCGCGCAGCCGGTGTGCGTCCTCACCACGCGGCGGGACGGATTCGACGCTCCCGACGGCGTCCGGGTGATCCACATCGACGAACTCGACCTGACCGCCGAGTCGGGCGCCACGGTCACCGATGACGACCGCATCGCCCCGCTGCGTCCGGAAAACCTTGCGTACGTGCTGTTCACATCCGGCTCCACCGGGCAGCCGAAGGGCGTGGGCGTCACCCACGCGGCCGTGTGCGCCCATCTCGCCTGGATGCAGCACCTGCACCGCCTCGACGACACCGACACCGTCGTACGTAAGACCACCCTGACGTTCGACGTCTCGGCCTGGGAAGTGCTGTGGCCGTTCACCGTCGGCGCCCGGCTCGTAGTCGACGGATCGGGAGCGCACGGCGATCCGAACGCGCTGGCCGGAGCGATCATCGAGCACGATGTCACCACGGTGCAGTTCACGCCGTCCACGCTCGCGGCGCACCGGCAGGCGGTGGCCGCGCCGATGCCGCCGAGTGTGCGTCGCATACTGCTCGCCGGTGAGGCGGTGACGCCCGCACTCTCCGCGGCGCTGCCGACTGTCGCTCCGGGCGCGCGCTACGACAATCTCTACGGTCCGACCGAGGCGACAATCGCCGTCACCCGGCACGCGATCGGCGCGAGCGACACTGCCGCGGTACCCATCGGAGCACCCGCGTGGCATGTCCGTGCCCACGTGCTGGACGCCTTTCTGCGGCCGGTTCCGGCAGGCGTGCCGGGCGAGCTCTATCTCGGTGGCGCGACGCTCGCGCGCGGCTATGTGCGCCGGTCGGGGCACACCGCCACACGTTTCATCGCCGACCCGTTCGGTGCTGCCGGGCAGCGGCTCTACCGCACCGGCGACATCGTGCGGTCGACCGGTCACGGCGAGCTGGAGTACCTCGGCCGCAGTGACTTCCAGGTGAAGCTGCGCGGCGTGCGCATTGAACTCGGAGAGCTCGAATCGGTGCTCGCCGCACAGGAATCCGTGGCCCAGGCGGTTGCCATCGTCGATGACCGCAACCATGCCGGGGGTCGCCTGGTCGCCTATGTCACCCCGGCCGCCGGGCACAGCATCGATCCGGACGCTCTGGACCAGCGGTTGCGTCCGCTACTGCCCAGGCACCTGGTGCCCGCCGTGATCATCGGTCTTCCCGCGCTGCCGGTGAACCGTTCCGGCAAGGTGGATCGAAAGGCCCTGCCCGCACCCGATGTCGAGACGGTGGCCTTCCGGGCCCCGCGTACCGACACCGAAACCGCGCTCGCCGCCGCCTATGCCGAGGTGCTCGGCCGGGACCGCATCGGTGTCGACGACTCCTTCTTCGGGCTCGGCGGCGACAGCATCATGTCGATCCTGCTGGTGTCCCGGGCACGCTCGCGCGGTATCGCGGTGACCGCTCAACAGGTCTACGAGCACCGCACCGTCGCCCGCCTGGCCGCCATCGCCGAAACTGCGGGCCGAGAGGAGATTCCGCCGCTCGCGGAGCTGCCCGGCGGCGGCGTCGGCGAACTGCCGCTCAACCCGATCCTCCGGTTCATGGTCGAGCGCGGCGGCACCTTCGATCGTTTCTGCCAGTCCATGACGCTGGACCTGCCGGCCGGAATCGACCGCGGCGCACTGGTTTCCACCCTCTCCGCGGTCGTCGATCACCACGACATGCTGCGCTCGCGGCTATACCGCGACGGGTCGGCGGAATGGCATCTGCGGGTCACTCCGCCGGGCAGCGTCGATGTGGACTCGCTCATCCACCAGGTGACCTACCACGCCGGCCTCACCGGTGCGGAACTCCGGGTACTCGCGGAAGCCGAGCTGAACGCAGCCATCGACCGGATCGACCCGTCCGCCGGCGTGGTACTGCGGTTCGTCTGGCTGACACCGGATTCGGGCACCGCCCCCGGAATGCTCGTCATCGCCGCGCACCACATCGCCGTCGACGGTGTCTCCTGGCGAATTCTATTGCCCGACTTCATTGCCGCATGGGCGGCGGTCGCGGCGGGGAAGACGCCGCGGCTGCCCGCGGTCGGTACATCCATGCGCCGATGGGCGCACGCGCTGGTCGACGCCGCGCACTCCGAGGCGCTCACCGCCGAGCTGCCGCTGTGGCGCGAGATCGTCGAGGGCCCGGCGCCATCCTTCGGCGAGCGGCCCTTCGATCCCCACCGCGATATGGCGGCCGATGTGGCGCACACCGCCGTCGAACTCGACGAACGCGATACCGCCGCCATCCTCACCGTCATTCCGGACCGCTACCGGGCCCGCGTCGCGGACGCGCTGCTGACGGCGCTCGCGCTGGCGGTGACGCGTTGGCGGTCGCGGCGCGGCGAGGTCGAGCGGTCGGTGCTGCTGCGCCTGGAAGGCCATGGCCGCGAACAGGACGCGGTGCCCGGGACGGAACTGTCTCGCACCGTCGGCTGGTTCACCTCCATCGTCCCAGCACGGCTGGACCTGACCGGAGTGGATCTCGACGACGCCTTCGGCGGCGGCCAAGCCATGGGAGTCGCCCTCAAGGCCGTCAAGGAACAGCTGCGGGCAGCGCCGCACAACGGCCTCGGCTACGGCCTGCTCAGATACCTGAACGAGGACACCGCTGCCGCACTGCCGCCGGGCGAGCCGGGGGAGATCTCGTTCAACTACTTCGGGCACATCGCCGGCCTCGACATTCCGGAGGAACTCGCCGGAGTCGGCTTCCTGCCCGACACCGAATACGGAATGCTGGCCATTCGTCCCGACGCCGGCCGTGGCGCGCTGGGTGCGGTGGAGGTGGATTCCATTGTCCTCGGCCACCGCCTGGTGACCGGCTTCGGCTATGCGCGTGGCATATTCGGCGAGGCCGCGGGCGAGGAGCTGGTCGAGCTGTGGCGTGCGGCGCTCGAGGCCGTCGCGCGGCACGCGCGCGATCCCCGTGCCAGCGGCGGATACACCCCGTCAGACTTCCCCCTCGTGTCCGTCACACAGGGCGATATCGATGTCTGGGAACAGCGGTACCCGACGCTGAGCGAGGTGTGGCCGGCTACGCCGCTGCAGTCCGGCATGATGTTCCACGCCCTGTTCGATCCGGACGCGGTCGACGTGTACACGGTGCAGCTTGTGCTGGGCCTGGAGGGCGTGGTCGACGCGTCGCGGCTGCGGTCGGCCGCGGCGGCCGTGCTGGAGCGACATGCCAACCTGCGCACCGCCTTCGAGGTGGATGCCGCCGGGACGCCCGTCCAGATCGTCACCGATGATGTGGTCCTGCCCTGGCGTGAGGTCGACCTGTCCGGGGCGACCGGCGCCGGCGAGCGCCTGCTCGCCGCCGAACGGACGATGCCGTTCGACCTCACCGCCCCGCCGCTGCTGCGCTTCCTACTGCTCCGCCTCGGCGACGGGCGGACCCGGTTCGCAGTAACCTGCCACCACGTGCTTCTCGACGGTTGGTCCATCCCGTTGCTGCTGCGCGAGATCATGGCCGGTTACGCCGGTTTCGCGGTCGAACCCCCGCCTCCTTACCGCCGCTATGTGGAATGGCTGGCCCGGCAGGACGACTCACCTTCCCGGCGGGTGTGGGCCAGGGCGCTGGCCGGGGTCACGGAGCCGACGCTGCTCGCGGACACCGCCGCGATGCACGCCCCCACCGGACTGCCCCTGGAGCGGGCGTTCGACCTGGACGAGGCGCAGACCAGGGCGCTGATCTGCCTGGCAGCCGAGTTCGAGGTGACGATCAATACCATTGTGCAGGCGGCCTGGGCAATCCTGCTTGCGCGCACCACCGATCGCGACGACATCCTCTTCGGCACCACAGTCTCCGGCCGCCCCGCCGACCTCGCGGGCGTCGAGAACATCGTCGGGTTGTTCATCAATACGATCCCGGTGCGCATTCGGCTGGCCCCGGGCGAGTCCGTGGGCGCGCTGCTGCGTCGCGTACAGCGTGAGCAGTTCGAACTCACGGCCCACCACCACCTGGGCCTGCCGGATATCGGCGCGCAGACCGGTGTCGGTGAGCGGAACCTGTTCGACACGCTGCTGGTCGTCGAGTCCTATCCCGTCGACGAGGCGAAACTGCGGTCGGATGCCCTCGCATTCGCCGGATTGGTGATCGAGGGATTCCAGTCCAGGGAGGCGACGCACTACGCGCTGACACTGACTGTCCGCCAAACCGATCGCCTGCACCTGCTGGCCGGCTGGTGGCCGGAACTGCTCGATGCGGAGACCGTGTCTCTCTTGGGGGAACGGCTGACCCGGGTGCTGGCGGCGCTCGCCGCGAATCCGAATACCGCTGTGGCGGACATCGATCCGATCGGCGAGGCGGAACACCGCCGGGTGCGGGACTGGCAGCGCCCCGCCGCGCCGGTGCCGGACGTGACGCTCGTGGATCTGTTCCGCGCCCGGGCCGCGGTGCACGCGGATGCCGTCGCGGTGCGATTCGGCGACCGAGTATTGACCTATCGGGAACTCGACGAGGCATCCGATGACCTGGCCTGCGCCCTCGCGGCGCGCGGCGTCGGCGTGGAATCGCTGGTCGCCGTGGGTGTTTCACGGTCGGTGGAGCTGATCGTGACGCTGCTGGGAGTGCTGAAATTGGGGGCGGGCTACGTCCCGCTCGACCTCGGTAATCCGGCGCAGCGGCTCGAATTCATCCTCGCTGAAACGAACCCGGTCTGCGTCGTGACCACCGCCGCCGATCGTGCGGCACTGCCCGCGGGCGACCAGCCGTACCTGGTGCTCGACACTCTCGACCGCAGCGGCGCCGAAGTCGCCTCGGTCGCCTCGGGTCCGGACAATGTCGCCTACGTGCTGTACACGTCGGGTTCCACGGGGCGCCCCAAAGGCGTGAGCGTGACGCATCGGAATGTCGTCGGAATGCTCACCGCGACGCGGGATCTGGTCGGTACCGACCACACCGATGTGTGGACCATGTTCCACTCGCCTGCCTTCGACTTCTCGGTATGGGAGATGTGGGGAGCGCTCGCGAGTGGTGGCACGCTCGTCATCGCGGACGCCGATGTGACACGTTCACCGGACGAGTTCGCCGAACTCATGGCCCGTGAGGGTATTACGGTGCTGAGCCAGACACCCTCGGCCTTCGGCGCACTGCTCGACACCGGCCTGCGCCGCGCCGCCGTGCCCGCGCTACGGCATATCGTGCTCGGTGGCGAAGCGCTGGATCCGCGTCTCCTGCGGGCGTGGTACGACACGGATCCGGACGGGGAGGTCCGGATCTCGAATCTGTACGGCATCACCGAGGCGACCGTGCACGCCACACACTTCGCGGTGGACCGTACCCACGCCGGGTCGGCACCTGCCAGCGTTGTCGGTCGTGGCTTACCGGGAATCACTGTGCGCGTGCTGGATTCGTGGCTGCGGCCGACGCCTGTCGGCTCGCGGGGCGAGATCTATCTCACGGGAGCCCAGCTCGCCCGTGGCTATCGCGCCCGCCCCGCGACCACCGCGGAGCGCTACGTGGCGGATCCGTTCGGTTCACCCGGCACCCGCATGTATCGCACCGGTGATCTGGCGCGTTGGAATGGCGACGGGCAGCTGGAATACCTCGGCCGCAGCGACCAGCAGGTGAAGATTCGCGGCTACCGCATCGAACCGGGGGAGATCGAGGCCGCGCTGCTCGAACACGAGTCGGTGGCCCGCGCGGTCGTCGTGGCCAGGACCGGGGATTCCGGATCGGCCCGCCTGATCGCCTATGTGGTACCGGGCACTCATGATGCACTCGCGGTCGAGACACTGGAAACGCATATCGCACAGCGTGTTCCCGTCTACATGCGACCGGCAGCCATCGTGCCGGTCGATACGCTGCCGCTGACCGGCAACGGCAAGCTCGACGTGGCCGCACTGCCCGACCCCGTCCTGGTGTCGCGCTCGGATCGGGCACCGCGGACCCCTGCCGAACAGGTGGTGGCCGAACTCTTCACCGAGGTGCTCGGCGTCGACCGGCCGGGTGTGGACGACTCGTTCTTCGCGCTCGGCGGGGACAGCATCATCTCCATTCAGCTGGCTTCCCGGGCGCGGGCTCGCGGCCTGCACTTCACGCCGCGCGAAGTGTTCGAGCGCCGGACCGTGGCCGGGATCGCCTCTGTGGCAAGGACACCGGAGGCGGCTGCCGATGCGCCTCGCCTGCTGCCGGAATTGCCCGGCGGCGGGATCGGCGAAATGCCGCTGACGCCCGTGGTCCGGTGGCTGACCGAACGTGGCGGCGGCTTCCGCCGGGTCGATCAGACCGTCACCGTCGAACTGCCCGCTCGGACGGGGCACGACGCCCTGATCCAGGCCGTCTCGGCGCTGATCGATCGTCATGACATGTTGCGCAGCAGGCTGTTCCGCGACGACTCCGGAGAATGGCGACTCGAGACCATGCCGACGGATGCGCTGGACGCGTCGGAACTGGTGCACCGCCGCACCTTCGAGGATGCCGCGGACGCCGATGCCCTGCGCGAGCTCATCGCCGCGGAACTCGACGCCGCGCTGGATCGCCTCGATCCGGCCGCCGGGGTGATGGCGCAGTTCGTCCGGCTCGACGCCGAGCGAGGGAGCGTGCCGGGCCGGCTGATCATCTCCGTGCACCATCTCGCCGTCGACGGCGTGTCCTGGCGCATCGTGCTGCCCGACCTGTTCTCAGCCCTCGCGAATGCCTCGAGCGGCGTCGTGCCGCGGCTGGATCCGGTCGGAACCTCCATGCGCCGCTGGGCGCACAGCCTGGTCGACGCCGCGCACGCACCGGATCGGGTCGCCGAGCTCGATTTCTGGCGGCAGGTCTGCGCGACACCGGATCCCCTGCTGGGCTCCCGGCCGCTGGACCCCGCCGTCGATACCGCCGCCCGGCTCGGGACGGTCGAAGTCGCCGCGGACGAAACGGTGGCCGAGGCGCTCCTGCGGACCGTTCCCGCACGCTTCCATGCGGGTGCCGACGAGGTCATGATCGCCGCGCTGGCCGTCGCGCTCGCGGTCTGGCGTGCCGGGCGGGGCACGCACGCTCCGGTCTCGCTGCTGCGGCTGGAAGGCCACGGGCGCGAGGAACAGGTCGCGCCGGGCGCGGACCTGTCGCGCACCGTCGGCTGGTTCACCTCGCTGTACCCGGTTCGGCTCGATATCGGTGAGATCGATTTCGGGGCGGCGTTGGCCGGGACCGATGCGACCGGTGCCCTGCTCAAGACGGTCAAGGAACAGCTGCGTGCCATCCCCGATCACGGGATCGGCTACGGATTGCTGCGCTACCTGAATCCCGATGCCGCCCAGCGGCTCCCGGCGGCGATGCCCGGGCAGGTCGCCTTCAACTACCTGGGCCGCGTCGACGACCGCGGTGCGGACGTGCTCGCGACACCGAATACCGACCGGGACCCGGACCTGCCCGCGGCCGCCGCCATCGACGTGAACGCGATCGTGACGGGCACCCGGCTGCGCGCCGGATTCACCTACCCCACCACGCTTTTCGACGAGGCGGCGGTCTCGCAGCTGGCGCGGCTGTGGATGACCGCGCTGGGAGCCATCGCCACGCACGCCCGGGATGAACGCGCGGGCGGGCACACGCCGTCGGACTTCCCGCTGGTGCGGGTGAGCCGTGACGACATCACCGGCTGGGAGCGGGATTACGGCAGGCTCACCGACGTGTGGCCACTCACACCTCTGCAGTCGGGGTTGTTGCTCCACGCCGTTATGGCCACGCCGTCCGCTTCCGGCGTCGCCGACGTCTACAACGTGCAGACGGTGGTGCGACCCGGTGGGGCGATCGACCGCGATCGGCTGCGGCAGGCCGGGCAGGACATCCTGCAGCGCCATGCGAACCTGCGCGCGGCCTTCGTCTTCGACGATTCGGGTAAGCCTCGGCAGGTGGTACCCGAAACCGTCGAACTACCGTGGCGTGAAGTGGATCTGGCCACGGCGGACGATCTCGTGGAGCTGGCCGCACAGGAACGTGCACGTCGATTCGATCCGGCCCGACCACCGCTGCTGCGCTTCACTCTCGCGCGTGTCGCGGAGGCGGAGCCGGTGCTGATCGTGACCTACCACCACATCCTGTTCGATGGCTGGTCGGTGCCGCTGGTGCTGCGCGATCTGCTGGCGCTCTACGCCGGTGTGTCGCTGCCCGCGCCGGACGGATCCTTCCGCGACTACCTCGCCTGGAACCACGACCGGGACGTGGCCGCATCCACTCGGGCCTGGCAGCGAGCCCTGGACGGGGTGGCCGAGCGGACCCTGGTCGCCCCGCCCACCCGCTTCCGCGAAAGTACGGTCACGACAGGGGAATACCGGTGGTCTCTCGATGTGGAGACCACCGGCGCACTCGTCGCGACCGCCGCCGAGATCGGTGTCACCGTCAACACCGTGGTGCAGGTGGTCTGGGCAATTCTGCTGGGGCGCAGGCTCGGACGCCCAGACGTGGTCTTCGGCGCGACCGTCTCCGGTCGACCCGCCGCACTGCCCGGCGTGGAATCCATTGTCGGGCTGTGCATCAACACCGTGCCGGTGCGGGTGCGAATCGGTGCGCACATGCCCGTGGCGGATCTGCTGCGCGCGGTGCAGGTCGAACAGGCCGAAATGATCGAACACCACCAGCTCGGGCTGAGCGAGATCCACGCCGCCGCCGGCCTGCGCGACCTGCTGTTCGACACGGTGCTGGTCTTCGAGTCCTATCCGATGGACGCCGAGCAGATCACCGCCGCGGTCGCCACCCTCGACGGCGTGACCGGCGGGCGCCTCGAACTCACCGACGCCACCCACTATCCGCTGTCGGTCACCGTCGATCCGGGACGCGAGTTGAGAGTTCGAATCGGTTATCTCCGAGCGGTTTTCGATGAGTCACAGGTGGCCGAGATCGGGGCCACCATGCGGGAACTGCTGACCGCCATCGCCCGCCATCCACACGCGACCATCGAGGAGCTAGCATGACCCGGCGCCTACCGTTGACACGTGCGCAGCAACACGTCTGGGTCGCACAGCAACTCGACGACACCGGGCAGCGTCTGATCGTCGGCGGCTACGTGCAGATTCACGGCGCGCTCGACGAGGAGGTGTTCGAACGGGCACTGCGCCTCGTCACCGCCGGGGCGGAATCACTGCGCGTGCGCGTCGACACCGAGGCCGACGGATCGCTCGTGCAGGTGGTGGAGGAGGTGCCGGACTGGCCCTTGCACCGCAACAGCTTCCGCGCCGCGGCGGACGCGCACGGGGAGGCGGTGCGGTTCATGGAGGCGGCCCTGCAGCGGCCGTTCGACCTGGGGCGCGCGCCGCTGTTCGAACACCATCTGCTCGATGCCGGCGAGGCGGGCACGCTGTGGTTCATTCGCTCGCATCACCTGGTGCTCGACGGGGCGTCCTCGGCCGCCTTCATCCGGCGTGTCGCCGACACCTACACCGCGCTGCTCGACGGGCGTCCGATGGAGGAATCGGTATTCGACCGGGTGGCGGATCTGGTCGCCGAGGACGAGCGGTTCCGGACTTCCACGCGGTTCGCAGCCGACCGCGAATTCTGGGCGCAGCGGCTCGCCATCGGCGCGCCCTACGAGCCACCGCAGTTCGCCGCCGCGCCGGCGGCCGCGGACGGCAATCGGTGCCTGCGGCAGGCCGGAGTGCTCGCCGAAGCCGAGTGGAAGACACTGCGCGCCAGGGCCGATGCCACCGGGACCCCGTGGCCGGTGTGGCTGCTCGCCGCCATCGCGCTGCTGTTGCACGCGGATTCGGGCGCGCGCACGGTCACTGTCGGTTTGGCGGTACCCGCCAAGCGCTCCCGGCACGCACTCGGGATGACGGCGAACATCCTGCCGCTGCGGATCACGGTCGATCCGGCCGCCACCCTCGGCGAGCTCCTCGCCGCCGTGCGGGCCGAATCCCTGATCATCCTGCGCCACCAGCGTTTCCAGTATGGCGATATGCTCGCCGACCTCGGCGGGAGCGGGCTCGAAGGCGGCATCCTCGGACCCACCGTCAATGTGATGCCCATGCAGAAGGATCTGCGGTTCGGATCCGGATCCGCCTCCCTGCGGCATCTGGCGGCCGGACGCTCCGACAATCTGAACATCAGCGTCTACGACAACGGCGATCCGGCGCTGTCGGTGGTGCTGGAATCGACGGCGCTGCGATACTCCGAACGCGACCTCGCCGCGCACCACCACCGGCTCACCCAGACCGTTGCCGCCCTGGCCGTCGCTCCGGAGGAACTTCCGCTCGGCATGCTGCGGCCCACACCGGATCCGGCCGGGCCGTCGGCCACCGACGAGGTAGCCGAAACGCTCGTCGATCGATTCGACCGCATGGTGGCCGCGAACGGTGGGGCCGTCGCCGTGGTGCACGGCGACGAGCAGCTCACCTATGCCGAACTCGACGAGCGGGCTCGCCGACTGGCCCGGATCATTGCCGGATACGGCGTCGGCCCTGGGGAATTCGTCGGTCTCGCACTACCGCGCTCCCTGGACCTCATCGTCGCCATCATCGCGGTGCTGCGCGCGGGTGCGGCCTATGTCCCGCTCGATCCGAGCTATCCGCAGGGGCGGCTGCGTGCGGTCCTCGACGATGCCGCACCGGCGCTCGTACTCACGGGTGCTGGAGTCGAACTCCCGGCAGGGATCTCGGCCGCGCCCGTCCTGCGCATCGGGGACCCCTTGCAGGTCGTTCCGTGCGAGCACGCTGTGCTGCGGTCGCCGCAACTGCCTGCCTACGTGATTCACACCTCCGGAACGACCGGCCGCCCGAAGGGCGTGGTCGTCACACACGCGAATGTGGTCCGGCTGCTCACCGCGACCCGGCCGTGGTTCGAGTTCGGGCCCGATGATGTCTGGACCCTTTTCCACTCCGCCGCATTCGACTTCTCGGTGTGGGAGATCTGGGGAGCGCTGGGCCACGGCGGCAAGCTGGTCATCGTCGACGCCGAGACGGCACGATCGCCGCGTGAATTTCTCGAACTGCTGGTGACGCAACAGGTCACGGTGCTCAACCAGACCCCGTCCGCCTTCGGCATGCTGGTCGACGCCGAGGCGAGCCGACCGGCCGAAAGTGACCGGCTCGCACTGCGTTACGTGCTGTTCGGCGGTGAGCCGGTGGAGCCGTGGCGGCTGGCCGAGTGGTGGGCGCGGCATGATCCGCAGGCGCCGCGCCTGGTCAATATGTACGGCATTACCGAGACGACGGTGTTCACCACCGGAACGCCGCTGACCGGTGTCGCGTCGGCCGGCGAAATCGGCACGGCTATACCGGATCTGGCCGTGTACATCCTCGACGCCGCGCTGCGACCCGCCGCGCCCGGGGTGCCGGGTGAGCTCTACGTCGCCGGTCCCGGCGTCACCGCGGGATATCTGCGCCAGCCGGGCCGCACCGCTGTGCGCTTCACCGCCGATCCCTTCGGCGGACCCGGCACCGTCATGTATCGCAGCGGCGATGTGGCGCGGTGGGCCGAGGACGGGACACTCGAATACCTCGGGCGAGCCGACCGGCAGGTGAAGATCCGTGGCTTCCGCATCGAACCGGGCGAGATCGAGGCCGCCCTGTGCGCACTCCCGGCGGTGCGTGCGGCGGTGGTGCTGATCGTGGAACACCGGCCGGGTGACCGGCGGCTGGCCGCCTATGTCGCCGGCCCGGGTATCGACATCGGCGCGGTGCGCACCGCGATCGCCGAACGGCTTCCCGCACATGCCGTTCCGTCCATCATCGTGGCGGTCGACGCCATCCCGACGACCTCCAACGGCAAGATCGGCGAACGCGCTCTGCGCGCACTCACCATTGACGGCACGGCAGCCGCCGGCGGTGCTTCGCCGCGTGGCGATGCCGAGGCACGGCTGTGCGCCGTGTTCGAGGAAGTGCTCGGGCACAAGGGTTTCGGCGTCGACGACGGTTTCTTCGCCATCGGCGGCGACAGCATCCTCGCCATCCGGCTCTCGGACCGGGCCCGTGCCGCCGGGCTCGCGATCACACCGCGGGATGTGTTCGAACACCAGAGTATTCGTGCGCTGGCACGCGCGGTCGGCACGCCTTCGCCGGTGCCCGCCCGAGCGGCGGTGAGCCCGCTCGCCATGCGCGACGGCCGTGCCTTCCTGCCCGCGACTCCCTTACAGGCCGGGCTGTTGTTCCACTCGCTGTACCAGGGCGGGGAAGGCGAGGACCCCTATCTCGTACAGGTTGTGCTGACGGTGGACGGCCCGATCGACGCGGAGCGGCTGAGCGCTGCCCTGCGCGCGGTGCTCGATCGACATCCGCACCTGCTGGGCCGGTTCGTCGTGGATGGCGACACACCGGAATACGAGATTCGCGCTGACATCGAGTTGCCCTGGCGGGTAGTGGATCTCGACGATCTGACATCGGGCGAGCGTGACGACGCGGTGGCGCGTGTGCGCGCCGAGGACGCGCAGACGGAGCCGCTGGTGGGTCCGCTGCTCACGGTCACTCTCGTGCGCACCGGACCGAACTCCGCCACCCTGCTCGTGACCCACCACCATGCGCTGCTCGACGGCTGGTCGCTGGGCATCCTGCTCCGTGAACTGCTGCTGGGCTACCGCGGCCTCGAATTGCCCGCTGCCACACCGTTCACCGCATTCCTCGAAAGGTCCGCGGCGCAGGACCGCGACGGTGCGCGCCGGGCCTGGGCCCAGACCCTCGCCGGAGCCGAACCGTGCAAGGTCGCGCGGGCCGACCAGCGGCGGTGGCGGCGGCCCGGCGAGCGCAGCTTCATCCTTCCCGCCGCCACGGTCACCGCGCTGCGCGAACAGGCCGCGGCGCACGGGCTGACGCTCAACTCGATGATCCAGGCGCTGTGGGCGCTGGTGATGTCGCATCTCACCGGAAGCGATGACGTCGTCTTCGGCATCACCGTCTCCGGCCGCGACGGCGGCGATCTGGACGGTACCGTCGGACTGCTCATGAATACCGTGCCGCTGCGGGTGCGCTCGCGCATGTCGGAGACGCCGATCGAACTCGCGGTCCGGATTCAGCGGGAACGCGTGGCGTTGATGGAGCACGACCATCTCGGGCTGCCCGACATCCTGGCGGCGGCGAGCGCGAGCGACCTGTTCGACACCTCGCTCGTCTTCGAGAACTTCCCGATCGATACCGCGCTGCTCGACGATCCGGACGCGGACTTGCGGGTGACCTCCGTGAATGTCGTCGGTGGAACACATTTCCCGCTGACCGTCATCGTGGAGCCCGGCGCGGGTGCGCTGACCTTCCGAATCGCGGTGCAGCTCGAACAGGTCGATGCCCTCACCGAGGTCGACGAGCTGTGGTCGCGCATCCTCGTCGCCGCGGCAGCGCTCACCGCACCGCGGCAGTCCCCGGTCGGGCAGCTCGACCTGCTGCCGCCCGCGCGTCGAGCCGAACTGCTCGCCGCCGGACGCGGCACGGCGGCCGATATCGACAATGGCGGGCTCGCAGCGTGTTTCGAGTCGACCGTACGGGCACACGCACACGATGTCGCGCTCTGGTGCGACGGTGCGGAGCTCACCTACATCGAGTTGAACGCGCGCGCCAATCAGGTCGCCCGCTGGCTGCGCACCCGCGGTGCGGGACCGGGCGTGCCCATCGGCATCGCATTGCCGCGCTCGGTCGATCTCGTGGTCGTTTTTCTCGCCATCGCCAAGTTGGGCGCGGTATGCGTACCGCTGAGCGACCGCTACCCGCCCGCGCACGTGCGGCGGCTGCTCGCGTTCACCGGTGCCGAACTGGTGATACATGAACTCGACGGTGCGGCAACCGAGTTCGACGACAGCGATCTCGGCGTCGCCGTGCCGGCCGATGCCGTGGCCACGCTCATGTTCACCTCCGGATCGACCGGTGCGGCCAAGGGCGTGGAGGTCACCCACCGCAATATCGTGACGCGCGCCCGCGACCGGATCAGCCGGGACGAAGGGCATCAGCGGATGCTGATGCATCTGCCCTACACCTGGGACATGGTGGTGTGGGAGCTGTGGCTGCCACTGCTCAATGGTCACACCGTGGTGCTCGCGCGCTCCGGCATCCTCGATGTGCACGACTACAGCGAGGTACTGCGCGCGGGCCGGGTCACCTCGATCATGCTGTCGCCGGGCCTGTTCCACATACTGGCCGAGCAAATTCCGAACGAGCTCGCCGCACTGCGGATGATCGCGTCCGCCGGTGATGTGCTGCCGCCGCACGCCGCCGCGGCCGTGCGGCTCGGTGAGCACCCGCCCGTGGTGAGAAATCTGTACGGGCCGGTCGAAGCGACCAGCTTCGTGCTCAGCTTTGCGCTCCCGGACGACATGACGCCGGACCGGCCGGTCCCGGTCGGACGCCCGGCCGACAATACCCGTGTCGCGGTACTGGACTCGGCGCTGCGACCGGTACCCGCCGGGGTCACCGGTGAGATCTACCTGTCCGGCGCGGGACTCGCCAACGGCTACCACCGCGAACCGGCGCGCACCGCGGAGCGGTTCGTCGCCGACCCGTTCGACACCGCCGGTGGGCGGATGTACCGCACCGGTGATCTCGGGCGCTGGGACACCGACGGCCTGCTGCATTTCCTCGGCCGTGCCGATCGGCAGCTGAAGGTCAACGGTTTTCGCGTCGAACCGGGAGAGGTGGAGGCGGCCATCCTTCGCGAGCCCGGCATCACCGCGGCGATCGTCACCGCGCGCCGGGCCGCGAGCGGACAGTCGCTCATCGCTCACGTCGTAGGGGACGGCGCCGTCGATACCGCCGCATTGCGCACCCGGCTGGCCGCAACCCTGCCCTCGTATCTGGTGCCCTCGGCCATCGTGGCCATGGACGAACTACCTCTGACCCCCATCGGCAAGCTCGATGTCGGCGCGCTGCCCATGCCCGTGGCCGGTGAGCGCGTTCGCGTTCGCACACCACGGCAGCAGGTCATCGCGACCACGTTCGCGCGGGCGCTGGGTGTGGTGGAAGTCGGTCTCACCGATGACTTCTTCGCGCTCGGCGGCAACTCGCTGTCCGCGATCCGCATAGTCGCGGGCTTGCGGTCCGCGCTCGGAGTCGCGGTGTCACTGCGTGATCTGTTCGAATCGGCGACCGTCGCCGCCCTCGATCAGACCCTCGAACGCCGCGGACCCGGGGATCTCCCGCACAGCTCCCTGTCACTCGGGACAGTCGCCATCGCCGCCGTGCGCCGAACGGACCCGATCCCGCTCACGCCCATACAGCAGGGGCTGTGGACCGTGAATTATCTCAGCGGCAACCGCCCCGACTATCTGATGACCACCGGACTCGAACTGCACGGTCCGCTCGACATCACGGCGCTGGATGCGGCCGTGAATGATCTGGTCGAACGGCACGAAATCCTGCGCACCGTGCTGCCGTACGCCCTGGACGGTCCCATCCAACGCATCCTGCCGATCGGGTCCGCACTGCCGGACTTCCGGGTTGTGGATATCTCCGGCGGCGAAAACGTCGATAGTGCAATCGATTCCGAGCTGCGACGAGGATTCGACCTCACCACGGAACCACCCCTGCGCATCCGCCTCTACCGCTCGGGCCCCGAGCACCACATCCTGCTGGGCGTCATCCACCATGTCGCCGGCGACGGCGAATCCCTGCCTGTGGTCCAGCGGGACCTGCTCACCGCCTACCGTGCCCGTGCTGCCGGTCAAGCGCCCCAATGGTCCACCGCGGCAACACAGTTCGCGGACTACACATTGTGGTTGAGGCGATTGCTCGAGCCCGGGGGCGCGCACGGCCGCCTGCTGGCCCGGCAGGCGCGCTACTGGCGCACCGCACTCGACGGGCTGCCACCACATCCGGTGCTACCCACTGATCGTCCGCGCGCCGAACGCCGGGAGAACACCGCGGCGGCCGTCCCCGTCCACCTCGACGCGGCCACCCACCGCGCTCTCGCCCACGCCGCCCGCGCCCACCGCGCCAGCATCTACATGCTCGTCCACACCGCCCTCGCCCTTGCCCTCTACGAGCGTGGCGCGGGCCCCGACCTGCCCATCGGCGTCGCCCTGAGTGCCCGCGACGCCGAGGGCCTGCAGGACCTGGTCGGCTGCGTAGTCGACACCGCGATCGTCCGCGTCGACCTCTCCGGCGACCCGCCCCACTCCGACCTCGTCCAACAGGTCCGCGAACGCGTCCTGGCCGCCTACGACAACAAGGAGTTCCCGTTCGACAACCTCGTCGAACTCCTCAACCCACCCCGCTCCCGAACCCACCACCCACTCTTCCAGGTCATGGTCACCTACCTTCGCGGAGCCGAAATCGCCACAACCGGAACCGAACTGACCATCCGCCACCGCCCGGTCCCGGTCCGCCACACCCCCTGGGAACTCCTGCTCAACCTGCGTGAGGAGTACACCCCCGACGGCGACCACGCCGGGATCCACGGCGAAATGATCTACGCCGCCGAACTTTTCGACCACGCCACCGTCGAATCCATCGTCACCGCCATGGCAACCGCCCTGGAGACGCTGAGTTCCGAACCGGCGAACAGAGCATAGCGGTGTGCTCATTCGCTGTGCATTGGCGTAGCCACCCGCGTTCCAGACGATCCGTGGAAGTGATTGGGCGAGACAGCCTGCCGCACAGGGATTCCGGACTCTGGTTGGGATGGCCGATCAGTTACGCCGCCACGCGACCGTCCCTTCGGTCGTGGGCCAACCGGTTCGAAACCGATAGCTGACAAGGTTGGGCCGAGCGTCCGGCATGGCCAAGAACGTCTCCGATCAGGCCGGCGGCTGATCTGAGTCGGTGATGCGAGTCGCGGTGGGCGCACCCCAGGTGGGGAGCCGAGCGGATCTCCCGTGAGCTCACCGTACGCGGCATCGTCGGCTCCGAGGCGATGATCCGCGCCGTCGGAGGTGGACGCCCGGCGCATTGAACCGCTGGTTCTCGGAGGTGGCCTGGCAGTAGTCCTGTTCGAGGTCGACAAGCCCGTCGGGACGGTCGAGCTCGAACCTGACGGCCTGTGGCAATTTTCGACAACGGGGTAGCGGCACGCTCGCGTCCGCATTAGTCTGGTCAAACTCGAATTCGAATCGAGTACGACTAATATCATCTGGACCGCATGCGGCCCTCGATCCACAGGAGTACGTCTATGGGCACCAAGCGAATCGTTTTCATCGGGGCCGCGGGAGAGATGTGTCGGCTCGCCATCGAACGGTTCGCCGTCGCTGGTGGGGACTGGGAGCTGGCCCTGTACGACATCCGTCCTGAGCTGCTCGATCAGCTGCTGCAGCGGCTGCCGTCCGGCCTGGCGACCGCCGCGCAGCTCGACCTGTACGACCGCGACGGGCTTCGCAAGGCCATCGAGGGGGCCGCGCTGGTGGTACTCGGCGCCGGTCCGTACATCCGCACCGCAGGCCCCGTGATGGAAGCGTGCCTGGAGGCCAAGGTGCCCTATCTCGATTTCGACGACGATATCGAGAGCACCCTGCACGCGCTGTCCCTGCACGACGACGCCCGAGCGGCCGGAGTGCCGATGTACATCGGCTGCGGTGCGTCGCCCGGCTTCACCAACGTGCTGGTAGCAGACGCGGCCGGCGAGCTGGACCGGGTCGACAACATCGACGTGTACTGGGTAGTCGGCGATGAGCGTGGAGCCGTCGGCCGCGCGGTTCTCGACCATATGCTGCGGGTCGCCGCCGGCCCCTGTGTGACCTGGGAGAACGGCGGACCGGTGTTGCACCAATCCTGGGTGGAGACCCGCTGGACGGAGCTGGGTGCCGGATTGGGGCTGACCATGGTCCACGAGACCGCGCACCCCGAGCCGGTGACCTTGCCGCGAAAGTACCCGGATGCCAAGAACATTCGCTGCTTCGGCGGGCTCGATCCGGCCCCCTACAACGGCATGGTCCGCGGCGTCGGTCTGGCGGTGCAGAAGGGCGACATGCCGATGAACAAGGCCATCGACTTCTTGGAAGCCGTGATGACGAACAAGTTCGGCAGCGTGCAGGGCTGGCGCAAGGTCCTGTCCGGATTGCGGAACCTCGTGCGTACCGGTGAGGCGACCCGCACCGAGCTGGTCAACTTCCTGGCCAAGGCGGCGGTGGGCCATACCTTCCCTCACAAATCCGCCCTGAAGGTCGAGGTGACCGGCCTCCGAAATGGCGTGCCCACGGTGGTCAGCCGCCGTACTCCAGTGAGTGGACCTGGCACCTATCTGTTCACCAATATGGCCGCGGCGACGGGAACGGCCTGCGCTGCGTTCATGGTGGTGGCACTCGACGAAGAGCCCGGAACCCGCACAGGGGTATTCACGCCTGAAGAGTGGGCCGAGCCGGAGCGGTTCTACAAGGCGCTCGAACGTGTCGGCACCCCGCGCGAGGAGATCTTCGAAGTCGCGCACTAGGTGTCGGTTCATCGACACGTCAGATATCGAGCCTCGAAACAAGGTTGGTCATGGATCTCACAACCGCACTGTACGCACTCGCCGATCTCCTCATGATCGTCGCCGGATTCACCACCGGCTGGAAGTTCATCCGGAACTACAGAAACTACTTACTCGGCCTCGAATGGATCATCGTCGCGACCTCGGGAACCAACTTCCTCATCTACGGGCTGGTTGGCGCCAACGAAACCAGTCCGATGTATCACCTCGCCTTCTTCTTCGATGCGTTCTCCCGGTCGGTCGGAATCACCGTGATCCTCGTCCTGGGTCTGATGCAGGTCACCCACGGGTTCAAACCTTCGCTTGCCGTCGATATCGGCGTCTTCGGGCTGGCCATCGTGGGCGGACTGGTCATGTCCATCTACGCCGGTGAACTCGGGCTGGCCGGGGCCATCTTCTATGTCGTGATGAACGCCCTGACCACCCTGTTCCTGCTCTATTTCGCGTGGCGGCTGTGGAATATCGGTGCGCGCGGCAACGCGATTGCGGTAGCGGCCGTCTCGGCCGCGGCAGCCGCGATCGCCGGAATGTACGACTTCTACCGCATACCCGGCGACGACGAGCACCACACGATCTTCTACATCCTGGCCCTCACCACATGGGCCTGCCAGATGGTCGTGTACTACTTCGGCTACCGCGCGCTGCAAAACAGCAATGACCGAATTGCAACTGGTCGAGCACCAGGGTCCTCGGTCGCGAGTTCGGCAGTAGTTCTCGACTGAGTGGATGCACTGGCGAGACTCGGGGGTGTTCGGTTCCCGACCGAACGCGCCCGGCGACCCGGTGGGTCCTGTGCGGCAACGCAATTCGGCCGACGATCCAGAAGAGTCCCGGCGCGGACCGAGTCGGCAGGGTAACGATCCCTGCCGACTCGGCCGGCGGTCGAAACGGTGCTGCCTTCCGAACAATGTCAGTTCGCTGCCCGGCGCCCGTCCATCAGGTCCTCGGCCAATGCCCTGAGGCGGATGGCCGGTCCACCGGTCGGGTAGATCCCGCCGACCGCGAAGGCGCCGACGATGGCGAGATGGAGCTGATCGGCGAGCCGATCACCGTCCGGGACATCGAGCCGTGCCGTCAGCGCGCGGAGCCGACGCGCGAGTTCGCGTTCGTGCTCGGCGCACCGCTGCCGGATCTGCTCCGATTGCGAAGTGCTGAATTCCGCGGCTGTGTTGACGAAAGCGCAGCCGCGGTAGCCCTCTCGCGTCGCCACGTCCTGGATCCAAACGAGCTGGGCATCGAGTTCGGCCCGTGCGTCGGCGTGGCGCGACGCGGTCTGGTCCCAGCGGGCCCAGAACCGGTCGTCGCGCTGCTGCAGCACCGCGAGAACGAGGTCGTCCTTGGTGGGGAACCAGCGATACAGGCTCGCCTTCGCCATCCCCGCCCGTCGCACCACCTCATCGACACCGATGGCGCGTACACCGTGGTCGTAGAAGAGGTCGGTCGCGATGCCGACAAGCTTGTCGCGCACCGCGATTCCGCGTAGCTGCTTGGGCTTTTCGGTCACGCCGGATCCGTTGCGTTCACCGTGATCGCGGCCTTGCCGAAGCCACGCCGGTCCTTGACCCACTGCTGGGCATCGGCCGCCTGGGTGAGATCGAACTCGGCGCCGACGGCGACGCGCACCGCGCCCGAATCGACCAGCTCCGCGATGGCTGCGAGAGCCGTGGGATCGGGTTCCACCAGGCATGAGGCCGCGCGGATACCTCGCTCCGCCGCGGCGGCCCGGTATCCCTTGACCGACCATGCGGTCGCCAAGGCGATCGCGCCTCCGGGTGTCACGCGGTCGAACAGCGAAGCGCCGAAATCGAATCCGACCAGATCGATCGCCGCGTCGACCTTCCCGATTGCCGTGACAGCATCCGGATCGGTGTAGTCCACGCAGGCGTGCGCGCCCAATTCGTACAGTGCGGCATGGTGATCGGGACGCACCAGGGCGGTGACCGTGGCGCCGCGCGCGACCGCCAACTGCACCGCGAGGTGACCCACGCCGCCGGAGGCGCCACTGATCAGAACGTGCTGACCGGTGCGTGCCCCGACCGCGTCGAGCATCTGCCAGGCCGTCAGCGCGGCCATCGGCAAGCACGCCGCCTCCGTGAAGGAAGCCGACTTCGGCATCGGCACAAGGTGATACGCGGGGACCGTCATGTATTCGGCATACGTGCCCGCGGGATAGGGGAACCAGGCCAGACCGTAGAGGCGGTCGCCCACGGCATAGCGGGTCACTCCGTAGCCCACCGCATCCACCACACCGGCGACGTCCCACCCGGGGATGCAGGGCAGCCGCATGGACTGCTCGTAGCCGGAATTGTTGCCGGTATGCATGTCGATCGGGTTCACACTGGTCGCCCGCACCGCGAGACGGACCTCACCCGCGGCGGGCTCCGGCCGTTCGACGTCGGCGATCTCCAGTGGTGATCCCCAGTTCTCGTGCCGAGCCGCGCGCATGGTGGTGGTGCTCGGCCGGCGAGCGCCGACGATCATGACGCCCGCACCAGGGCGCTCGCGTCGACGCCGCACTGACGGGCTACCCCGGCGACGTCGAAGTGGAAGCTCTCCCAGCTCACCCGGCCGTCCCGGAAGCGGAACAGAATGAAGACCGGCACCGAGACCCGATTGCCGTTCGGCACTGCGCCATTGAAGGTGAACGCCGGAGTGAAGGCGATCCGGCCCCAGCAGCACAGCGTCTCATCATCGAGCCCGTGGCCGTCCAGCCGGACCTCGTAGTCGGGCGCGAACGCGAACCATCCCCTGATCGCGCCCTCGACCCCGGCTCCCGCGTAATGGGATTCGAGCGACGGCGATTCGAGTACGGCGTCCGGGTGGTACACGGCCATCGTGGCCGCTAGATCCTGTCGGCTTTTCGCCTCTGCCAATCGTTCGACGATCTGGACGGCTTCCCGCACGTCCAGTGCCTGCGCAACCATGTTCGACTCGCCTCCATCGGGCCAAAATCGAGACTGATCTGTCTCGATTTCAAGGTAGCGGCGCGGCCGCGCACGCGTCAAGACTGGCGTGCGTCGAGCGGCCGTGGACTTCGCATGCCGGTCAATGCGCCCGGATTCGTTGGTTCTCAACGCCTCTCACCGACTCGAGCGGGCGCGCACGACAACGGCCGCAGGTTCCCGACCTGCGGCCTTTGCCATTTCATGCCGCTAGACCGGCGCGCTGGAGGTGAGCTTCGCTAGGCGCAGGGCGCGTAGTTCGTCCGCGCGGGGGTCGGCCACCTCATGGGATTCCGGGGCGTCGAAGACGCGAACGGTGCGGGTGGTGGTGTCGAAGCGGGACCAGCCCGGGTCGCCGTGGGTGGCGAAGCGCACCCAGGCGCGATGCACCTCGTCGGCCAGGGGCTGCGGTGGGTTCGGGCCGGTCAGGGTGTGGGCGGCGGCGAGTTGGTCGAAAACGAAAGGGACCTCGATGACGTGGCAGGCACCGAGGTCGGCAATGGCTGAGCGCCAGGCGAATTCGTAGACGTAGGCCGGGTTGCCCGCTGCGGCGGTGGATTCCGCGATGCGCATGGCGTCATCGCGGAAGACGAGGTCGGTGAGGACGGCGGCGAACACGTCCCCGGGTGTGGCGTCCGGGCGGTTGGCGGCGTAGCGCTCGGCGACCGACGGATCCAGACCGTAGCGCGCGAGGAGATGCGGCAGCGTCCGGTCGGTGATTCCGGCGGCGAGACCGGAGGGGAAGGTGAAGAATCGGAATTCCTCGGCGGTCCATCCGGTGAGCAGGGGAACGGTCCGATCCGGTTGGGCGGCAAGGATATCCGCCGGACGGTCCGGGATGACATCGCCGTCGATCATCGGGAAGAAGCTCATGATGCCGAGTCCGCTGGCGACGATCGACGCACCCCAGCGGTCCGGATCCGGGTCGGTCATCAGCGCCAGGGCGAGTGCATCCTGGGCGCTGCGCAGCTCCTCCGGCCCGAGCCGGCCGAAGGCGGCCGTGGTCGGTTCGATGCCGAGCAGATCGGCCAGCTGCCGCGCCACCTTGCCCGCGTCCTCCGCGGTGGCGACCGCGGAACCATTGGCGCTCTGTGCGATCGCGCGCCGGAACAGCCCGCGTGCCCGCGGTGACGCCAGCAGCGCCACCACGCTCATCCCGCCCGCGGATTCGCCGAAGACGGTCACATTGCCGGGATCGCCGCCGAAGGCCGCGATATTCTCGCGCACCCACTCCAACGCGAAGATCTGGTCGCGCAGACCACGATTCGACGCCGATCCCGGAACCGCGGCGAACCCGGAGATGCCGAGCCGGTAATTGATCGACACCACCACGACGCCGTCGCGCGCGAAGGCGGTGCCATCGTAGATACGCCGGGCGTTCGACCCACGGACGAACGCCCCGCCGTGAATCCACACCAGCACCGGCAGACCGGACCCCGTGTGATCGGGGGTCCACACATTGACGTTCAGATACTCGTCGCCGGGGATCCCGTCGCTGCTGATGAGGGCGTGAATCGGTGCCGGATACGGGGATTGCACACAGGTGGGTCCGAATCCGAGGGCTTCGCGCACCCCCGACCAGGCTTCGACCGGTCGCGGGGCCTCGAACCGGGCGGGCCCGATCGGCGCTGCCGCGTAAGGGATGCCGAGGAAACGGGTGACGCCGCCCTCGCGCGCACCCAGAACCTTGCCGCCGGTGACGGACACGATCTCTGCCATCTTGAACTCCTTCGCCGACTTCAACTATCGCGCAGCGATCGCTGGGTGGACCCGATTCCGAGTTTTCCGGCTGCGGTGCGCGCGACTCGACGCATGGGCGCGAGACGCGCGCCGAGGAGCGGGCGGCGCGGCGATTCGGCGGAACGGTAAGAGACACGTGGCGGACCGGACGTCTCGTCTCGCGGATTGCTTCCGGTTATCGGACCACTCACCGAACCGACTCATCGTCCCGGAATCCCGGTGGCGGCCTCCGCGGACGTCAGAGCAGTGCGGGGTGCTCATGAGCGGCTTCCCAGTCGGAATTCGGCTCGGCGCCGGCTTCGTCCCCACCCCGGACTGGATTCGGCTGCTGGTACAGCACCAGCCGATCTCGGTCACCATAGATGCCACGCGCGCGCTCGCTGAGGGCGGTCGCCGACCGGGCCGTTGCTGGTGAGGCTGGTGTGGTCGCTGGGGGCACTGCGCGGGTTCGCGGTTCCGGCCGCGGTGGGCACCAATCCGCCGATCGGGCATACCCGTGGTTACGATCGGGGTGTCGGAGCCCAACTCGTCGAAGCAAATGAGCGGGCATGGTCGAACGGGAAAGTAACGGTACGCAGCCTGACCTGCGGATAGGGGTCGCCGAGGAACTCGCCGCGGCCGGGTTGGACGATGCCCTGGAGATCGGGCGGGGTGGTTTCGGGGTCGTCTACCGGTGTCACGAGCATTCGCTGGATCGGCTGGTCGCGGTGAAGGTGCTCGATGCGCGGTCGAGCGGGGATGAGCGGGAGCGGTTTCTCCGGGAACAGCGGGCGCTGGGCCGGTTCGGCGGGCATCCGCACATCGTTCAGGTGCTGTCCGCCGATGTCACGGTCACGGGTCGGCCGTATCTGGTCATGCCCTTCTATACGCTCGGGTCGCTGCAATCGCGGATTCGGGAGCGGGGGCCGCTGCCGTGGCAGGAGGTGCTGTCGGTCGGGGTGAAGATCGCCGGTGCGCTGGCGGCCGCGCACGGGCACGGGATGGTGCATCGCGATGTGAATCCGGCCAATATCCTGCAATCCGACTATGGCGAGCCGTTGCTGAGCGATTTCGGAATCGCCCGCATCAGTGGGGCTTTCGAGACCCGGTCCGGACTCATCGCCGGGACACCGGCATTCACCGCGCCCGAGGTGCTGCGGGGAGCCGAACCTGCCGAGGCCGCTGACATCTATGGCCTGGGCGCCACCCTGTTCTGCCTGCTCACCGGGCACGCCGCCTTCGAACGCCGCGAGGGCGAGTCGATGGTCGCGCAATTCGTGCGGATCACCTCCGAGCCGGTGCCCGACCTGCGGAACAGTGAGGTACCGGCAGCGCTGTGCTCGGCGCTGGAATCCGCTATGGCACAGGATCCTTCGGACCGGCCCGAGACCGCAAGGGAGTTCGGTGACCGGCTGCGCAATATCGAATTCGCCTCCGGGCTCGTGGTCGACTCGATGGCGCTGCCGGCCGACGCCGGAGCCCGGACGGTCACACCGCCTGTTCCCGTCCCGCCGCCGCGTTCGAGCCCGGCGCCGGCACCGACGCCGTCCACCCGGTACCGTCCGCCGAGCGCGCCGCGGCAGCCGGTACTGCGTGGGCGCCTGCTCGACCGGCTGCGGGAGGGGCAGGGCCGGCGGCTGGTGCTGATCCACGGCCCCGTCGGATTCGGGAAGAGCACGCTGGCCGCGGAATGGGTGGATGTGCTTGCCGCCGAGGGCGTTCGAGCGGCCTGGCTCAGCGTGGACGACGATGACGACAATGTCGTCTGGTTCCTGACCCATGTGGTGGAGGCGATCCGCTACGCCCATCCGGGTGTGGCCGCGGATCTGGAACAGTTGCTCGAGGAGCATGCCAGTGATGCCGCGCGCCACGTCATGACCACCCTCATCGACGAGATCCACAACAGCGGCCAGAACGTGGCGCTCGTGATCGACGACTGGCATCGGGTGACCAGCGCCGCGACCGTGGCCGCGATGGAATTCCTGCTCGATCACGGCTGCCACCACCTGCGGGTGATCGTCACCAGCCGCCACCGTACCGGACTTCCGCTGGGGCGCATGCGGGTTCGCGACGAGCTCACCGAGATCGACGAGTCCGCACTGCGATTCGACGACGCGGAAACCGCCGCGTTCTTCGCCGACGCCAGCGGGCTGACCCTCGGCGCGGCGGAGGTCGAGCGACTGCGCGAATCCACCGAAGGGTGGGCCGCGGCACTGCAACTGGCCTCGATGTCGCTGCGCGGGCGCGACGATCCGGGCGCGTACATCGATCAGATCTCGGGACGGCACTACGCCATCGGGGAGTACCTGATGGAGAACGTCGTCGACACCCTCGAACCCGAACTGCTCGAATTCGTCACGCGGACATCGGTTCCGGCGCGCGTCAACGGTGAGCTCGCCGAGGTGCTGACGGGCGTGAGCAACGGCCAGGACATGCTCGAACAGGTGCGGCAGCGAGATCTGTTCCTGCGCAGCATCGACGACGATCTGCGCTGGTTCCGCTACCACGCGCTGTTCGCCGACTTCCTGCGCGAGCGGCTGATCCGGCAGTATCCGGGACTGCTCGAGGAACTGCACCTCACCGCCGCGCAGTGGTTCGAGGCCCACGACCTGCTCACCGAGGCCGTCGATCACCTGCTCGCCGCGGACGAACCCCAGCGGGCCTGCCGGCTGGTCGCCGCGCACGCCGGGCAATTGATAGAGCAGTCGCGCATGGGGACCCTGCTCGGGCTGGTGGCCAAACTGCCGGGTTCGCTCACCGCGTCGATTCCGCAGCTGCAGCTGAACATCGCGTGGGCGAACGTAGCCATACAGCGCCCGGCCGCCGCGGAGACCGCCTTGGCACGCGCGGAGACAGCGCTCGCCGCGGCCCGCGACCGCGATGGCGAACCCGTCGACCTCGAACTCGAGATGAAGCTGGTGCGTATCAGCCTGGCGCTCGCGACCGACCAGACGACGGTACTGGCGCCGGAGCTCGCACAGGAACGGGATTCGGTGCGGCCCTTCATGGCCCACGGGCTGGCAGTGGGGGCGATGATCTCGGCGCTGTATCGCTTCGACTTCGCCGAGGTGCACAGCTGGTATCGCTGGATCGAACCGTACCGCGACCGGGCGCGCGGACCGTTCGGCCCGGTGTACTGCGACTGCGTCGACGGGAGCGCCGCCACCGAACAGCTCGATGCCGGCACCGCCGAGGCCCGGTTCCGCACCGCGCTCGGTCAGGCGCTGCAGACGGGCAGGCAATCGCAGGCCACCCGGCTCGCCAGCGCGCTGCTCGGCGAATTGCTGTACGAGAAGGGCCAATTCACCGAGGCCGAGGAACTGCTCGCGGGCGGGCTCGGCGTCGAGGGCGGGGCGGTCGAGTTCCAGATGGCAGGCTACGGCACCGCCGCCCGCCTGGCCGCGGTGCGTGGCGATATCGACGCCATGAACGAGCGATTGGACGAGGGAACCAAGCTCGCGGCGAACATGATCCTGCCGCGGCTGGCAGCGCGCATGATCAACGAACGCATCCGGCTGGGGCTGCCGATCACCGACACCGACCGCCGCGATCTCGAAAACCTCGAGCCGTATACCGCCCACCCCGATGCTCCCACCGCGGTGGCCGCGGAATTGGCCCACGACTCGGCCATCCGGCTGCTGCTCGGCAAGGGCACCCCGGCAGCGACCGACCAGGCGTGCCGGCAAGCGCAGCGCCTCGTCGACGTGATCTCCACCCAGAACCGCCCACGCGCGCTCACGAATGCCGAACTCCTGTACGGCTGTTGCCTGTCGGCCGCCGGCCGGATCGCGGACGCCGCGACGTTCCTCGAGCCGACCCTGACCCGCTGCGCCGAACAAGGCCTGGTGCGCCTGGCCGTCGACACCGGGCCGCAGCTGCAACCGGTAGTCGAAACCCTGTACGGCGCAACGACATCAGCCCAGCACCTGATTCGAGCATTCCTCCGTCACGTGCTCACCGAGTTCGAAGACGTACCGCTCCACCGCAACAACTCACCGGAAAATGGCTGACACGGCACGAGTCAGATCGAGCGGTGCCTGGTCGAGGCGCCCGCGGGGGATGTGCTGGACAAGCTGGATGCCGCGCTCGAGTGGCCGGCGGGGGCGGCGGACGGCATTCTGCGCGGGGCGTCGGCCGAGCTGGTGGGTGCCGGAAAGCAATTGCGGCAGCAGGCCCCGATCGGATCGTCGATCGGGGCCGTGCCGTATCGATCGGGGCCTTGCCGTATTACGTGTGGGCCGCGCCGTCGATGCGGATTTCGGTGCCGCTGATGAAGCGGCCGTCGTCGGAGACCAGCATGGCGATGACGCCGGCCACGTTCTCGGGGCCGGCCAGTTCGGCCGGATTGTCCTGGGGCAGAACGGCGATCAGGCGGCCGAACAGCGACCAGTCGGCGTCCTGGGGGAGATAGCCGGGGGTGGCGTCGGTGATGCCGGACTTGATGCCGCCGGGGGCGACGCTCACCGCGCGCAGGCCCTGCTTGCCGTATTCGAGGGCCAGGACATGGGTCAGGGTCTGGATGCCGCCCTTGCTGGCGGAGTACGCGGCCATGTACGGGTGGGCGAAGTTCGCCGAGGTCGAGCTGAAGTTGACGACCGTGCTGCGCGGGTTGGCGAGCAGGGCGGGCAGGGCCTCGCGGATCACGAGGAAGGTGCCGGTGAGGTTGACATTGATTATCTGGTTCCACAGGTCCAGCGACGTCTCGTGGGTGTGGGCCGCACGCAGCATCCCCGCCGCGTTCACCACCGCGTCCAGTCCGCCGAGGGCGTCGATGGCGGTGCGCACGCCCGCGACCACCTCGGACTCCACGCCGATATTCATCTCGACGGTGGTCAGCCGCGCGGCGGTGCCCGCCTCGGCGGCCTGCTTGCGGGTCAGGGCGAGGCCCTCGGCATTGACGTCGGAACCGGCGACGATCGCGCCTTCCGACAGCAGACGGAGGACGGTGGCCTGGCCGATACCGGATCCGGCGCCGGTCACCAGGATGCGGCGCTGCTCGAGACGGTTCATGGATCACTTCCTGATCGGTGGAACTAGTTTCTGACACGATATGCCGAAAATGGCACGTCGCGCCATCAAACGTTTTCGACCTCGGTACAGTTCCCGGGTGACGAGCGAGCGAAACCGTGCCGGACGCCCGGCGCTCAGCGAGACCCGCCGTGCGGCGACACGCCGGGAAGTGGCGCTGGTGGCCGCCCGGCTCTTCATCGAAAACGGTTATGCCGCAACAACTGTGGACGAGATCGCGGCGGCCGCGGGGATGGGGCTGCGCACGTTCTATCGGTACTTCGCCGGGAAGGAGGACGTCGTCGCGCCGCTGCTCGCCATCGGAACCCAGGCCTGGGCCGACGAACTCGCCGCCTGTCCGCCCGAACTGTCGCTGCGGGAAGCCCTGAGCCGTTCGTATCGCACCGCGACGGTCGGCACGCTCGCGATCGAGGGCATCGCCGAGAGCCGCCTGCGCCCGCTGGTCCGGGCCGCGACTCAACTGCCCGCCCTGCGCGCGACCTGGCTGCGCGTCCAATACGACTGCGAAACCCAGCTCATCCCGATCATCGCCGCCCGCACCGGCCGCCCCGCCGACGACCTGGACGTCGCGCTCGCCGCCGCCATGGCCAATACCGCCGTCCGCCTGGCGACCGAACTCTGGGCGGCGGGGCAGGCATCCGGCTCCGCCGCCGACGTCGTCGACACCTGTCTCGCCCGCCTCGCCGCCAACAGCTTGCTCTAGCTCCCGCCGCCGAACCCCGCCGCGCTCACACCGCTGGTTCTCACGCGCGGTTCACCCAGCTCGATCCGACGTTGGGTTTCCCTGGCACTGTGCGCAGAAGACACGGCCGGCGCGCTCGGGACCGACGCCACCGAAATAGAGTCCGGCACAGTCTTTCCCGGCTCGCCGAAGAAGACTGGAGCGCGGTTTCGGCTGGGTTCGGGAACGGCTCTACGACCGCTGGGTGTCGGCCGGGGTGGCGCGCAGGCCGTCGAGGGTCACCGCGATCAGGCGTTCGGCGGCCTCGGGTGTGGTCTCACAGGCGACGCCCAGGCCGTGCCCGAGCCTGATCAGATCGCGCGGCTCGATGTCGGCGCGGATCGTGCCCGCGTCCCGCGCCGCCTGCACCAGCAGGGAAGCCGCCCCGGTGATCGCCTCGCGGCACAGCGTGAAGGTCGGCGTGTTGTGGTCCATGCCCGCCTTGAGCGTGGTGGCGAGGACGCGATTGGCCATCACCCACTCCACCTGTTCGCGCATCCAGTACTCGAAAGCCGTCCCGGCCGTGTGGGTTACGAGGAGGTCGTGGGCACGTTGGCTCAAATGCTCGATGCTGGAACGGTAGACGGCCTCGATCAGCGCCTCACGATTGGGGAAGTGCCGGTACAGGGTGCCGATGCCGACCCCGGCGCGGCGCGCGATCTCCTCGAGCGGCGCCTCGGGGCCCAGTTCGGCGAAGGCCTGCTGGGCGGTGGTCACGATCCGCTCGTAATTGCGGCGCGCGTCGGCGCGCATCGGCTTTCCGGTCGACGGTGCTTCCACGAACCCTCCACTAGAAACGGATGGACCCTCCGGTTAGGCTTGCGCAAGTGGAGGAACCCTCCATATGATAACTCCATCGGAAACGGAGGCTTCCTCCGTTTGTATCCCATTCGATGGAGCATTCCTTGTCGACCACCCTTCCCTCGAACGCTGCCGTGCGCGTGCCGGCACCCGCTCGAGCCCCCCGGCTCCGGTCGGGAATTGTGCTGGCCACCCTGTTGACCTGCCAATTGATGATCGTCCTCGACATCACCGTGATGAATGTCGCGCTGCCACGCATCCAGACCGACCTGCACTTCAGCGCCACCGGCCTGTCCTGGGTGATGAACTCCTACAGCCTCGCCTTCGGCGGATTACTGCTGCTCGGCGGGCGTGCCGGTGACCTGTTCGGCCGCCGCAACCTGTTCATCGCCGGCGCCACCCTGTTCACCCTGGCCTCGCTCGCGGGCGGGCTGGCGCCCTCCGCGGGCTGGCTGCTCGCCGCGCGCGTCGTGCAGGGCATCGGCGGGGCCATGGCCGGACCCAACACCCTCGCCCTGCTGACCACCACCTTCAGCGATCCGAAAGCCCGGATGCGCGTACTCGCACTGTTCTCCGGAATGTCCAGTGCCGGTTTCGCTATCGGCCTCATCGTCGGCGGACTGCTGACCGAATGGCTGAGCTGGCGCTCGGTGCTCTTCATCAATGTGCCCTTCGGGTTGATCGTCGTGGTGCTGGCGCTGCGCTACCTGCCCAGGGCCGAACGGCAGCCGGCCCACCTCGACCTGCCCGGTGCGCTGACCGCCACCACCGGTGTGGCCGCTCTCGTCTACGGCTTCATCAACGCCGCCTCGGACGGTTGGGAGACTGCCACCACCGACATCTCGCTGGCGGCCGGTGCGATCCTGATCGCCGCGTTCCTCGCCATCGAATCCCGTGCGGCCCAACCGCTCCTGCCGCTGCGCCTGTTCGCCGACCGCAATCGCGCCACCGCCTACGCGAACATGTTCCTGGCACCGATGGCGGGCATGTCGATGTTCTTCTTCCTCACCCAGTTCCTGCAGGACGTGCTCGGATTGAGCGCGCTGGCAACCGGTTTCGCCTTCCTGCCCACCGCCCTGCTGATGTTCACCATGATCCGGCTGATCCCGCGCCTGCTGCCCCGCTTCGGCCCGAAACCGGTGACCGTCACCGGTGCGGCCCTGATGGTGGCCGGCCTGGTCCTGCTCACCCAGCTGACGGCCGACAGCGGCTACTTCCCGCTGCTGTTCATCGCCATGATCCTGATGGGATGCGGTATCGGCCTGTCGGTTTCACCGCTGAACGTCATCATCATGTCGAATGTCGACACCCACGAGGCGGGTGCGGCCGGCGGCGCACTGCAAACTCTCCAGCAGACCGGCGCGTCCCTCGGTCTGGCCATCCTGGTCACGGTCTTCGGCACCGCGTCCCGCAATGCCGGCGGCTCGGTCCAGCACGCGCTGGTCGGCGGCATGACCACCGCCTTCGCGGCCGCCGCCGCCATCGCGGCCCTCGTCTTCGTCGTTGCCCTCACCTTCCGGGCCATCGGTCCGGCGGCCAACGCGGCCCGGCGGGGCTAGTCCCGGCGATATCGCCCATGTCGGAGTAGGTAACCGGCGTGCGGCCGAGGTTTCATCGAACGATCGGCCCACCACGAATCGTGGTGGGCCGATCGTCGTCTACCGAATCCCGGTGCCCCACACGGCGGTCAGCCACACCTGCCGGACGGCGGCCATGTTGCGGGCGGCGGCCGCGGTGTCGGCGGCCGCGGTCTCTTCGCGCAGGACCGCGACCGTCATGGCGACGAGCACACTGATCAGGGTGGGCAGGTCGGCGGAGGCCGGGCGCATGTGGTGGGAGTCGACCTGCGGCTGGATGAAGGTCACGAGTTTGTGCTCCAGGTTTCCGATGAACGCGTCCCACATGGCACGCAATTGGGCGTCGGTGTCGCGGGATTGGGCGCAGGCGTTGAGGAGGTGGGCATTGCGGCGCCAGACCGCGACCGCGCCGTCGATCATGCGGATGGTGAAGTCCGCCGGGGGCTCCTGGTTGTCGTAGGAGGTCAATTCGCTTGTCTCCTGGTCTATTTCGGTCCATACCTGCTCGAGGGCGGCGGCGACCACGGAGTACTTGGACTCGAAATAGAAGTAGAACGCGGGGCGGGAGACGCCGGCGTGCTTGGCGATCCGCAGCACCGACATATCGGTGATCGACACCGTGTGCAGCAGATCGGTGACCGCGTCGATGATCAGGGCGCGCTGCTGGTCGCCACGGCTGGGCGGGCGGCGGTCCCCGGCGACGTTGCGCGCGGCTGCCTGCGTCATCGACTGCACCTCCGAATCCTGGGTTCGCGCTCAGTCTACCGGCTATTGACACACTGTCAGATTGCCTGACAGTGTGTCAGGTATGGGTTGCTGTATTGCCGTGGCTTATCTGATCGCCCTCGCCGGGTTCGGCTGGCGGTTGCTGACCCGGCGTGGCGGGGTGCCGTCGACATCGGCGCCGCCGCCCGCCCGGCGGCTCGCGCCCCAGGCCGTGGCTCCCGGTCCGAGGAGTGCCCTATGACGATCGGCGCGCTGTACCCACCGGGCAGGCGGACCCGTACGGTCCAGCTGAGCCTGCCCGAGGGCCTCGGCCGGATCGGCGCGACGACGCGGCGAAAGCTGCTGCGTGCCATGGCCTGCTGGGCTGTGGTGTGGCCGGCCGCCGCCACGGCCGTGCTCGCCGACGTCTCGCCCACGGTCACGTCCTTCGCCCTCGGGGCGGTCGTACCGGGCGGCGGCCTGCTCTACGCCGGGCATCCGTTGCTCATGGTGGCGGTCTGGCTGGGCTGCCTGGCGGCGCTGTTCGCCTGGTGGGCCTTCGGTCCGGTGGTGCTGCCGCCGCTGGTGTGGTTCGCATCGGCTCTGCTCGGTGCCGCGATGAGTGGTCACGCGGTGTGGTCCTGGGCGGCCGTGCTGGTCCTGGCGACACCCTTCGCGCTGGTATCGGTCGCGTTCGTGGTCTTCTTCGTGCGGCGGGCGTCGCAGCGGACACGTGGCCGAGAGCTGAACGCGCGCTTGGAGTCCCGAGTGTTCACGATCACCGGTGCGCCGGAGGCGCCGCCGGTGGCCGAGCACTCGGCGGAAGACCTCGCGGCGCTGCGCTACGCCCTCGATCTCGCGTTGCAGCCGCTGGACCGGTTCGACGGCTTCACCAGGATCGATCAGTTCCGGGAGGCGGCCCTGCGCTACCAGCTCAACGGCCTGGGCTACGCGTTGGCGACCGCCCAGTACACGCGAACTCCGGCCTTCACCGGTTATCTCGCCGAGGCGCAGCGCAATGCCATCGCCAAGATCCTGGACAGGCGGGTCTGGGGCTATTGGGCGCTGGAGAATCTCTGGGGCAATCTGCGCTGGAATCCGGACCCGGCCGACCGCGAGAACATCATGCTCACCGGTTTTCTGGGGCTGATGGTGGGGATGTACGAGACGCTCAACGACGATCGGTTCTCCGCCTCCGGCGCACTCACCTTCCGATGGAACGATCGCCGCGCATACCGGAACAGTTTCGGCACGCTCGCGGAATCGGTGCACCGCAATATGATCGCCGGGGACTACACCCTGTACCCGTGTGAACCGAACTGGATCTACACGGTGTGCAACACCTTCGGGCTCAATACCCTGCTGACCCACGACCGCTTGCACGGCACCGCGCTCACGGCCGATGTTATCGGCCGCCTGCATCACGCCTACGAATCGGAGTTCCTGCGCCCCGACGGCCGGATCATCGGGGTCCGCAGCGCCCGGCTGGGCGGATCCTGGAACTTCTGGGCGGGTCCGGCAATCCAGCTCACCACCGCCCTGTGGCTGCACGCCGGGTTGCCGGAGTACGCGCAGCGGGCCTGGTGGATCGTGCGCGACCAGGAAATCCATGCTCGCGGTGAGCATGTCGGGTTTCCGCTGCGGGCGAGCTCGCGGGTCGATGCGGGCAACTATCGGTTCGGCAGTGCTTACGGGCAGGTCATGATCGCTTCGGCCGCTCGTGAGATGGGCGATGAGGATATTGCGCGGACGGCGCTGGCGGGGGTCGAGGAATTCGGTGATCCGGTGAGCGCCAATGGCGTTCGCTACTACAGGGGGCTTTCCGGACTGGGCAATATGTATGCGCTCCAGTCCCGGTTCAATCGGGCCGCCGGTGTCCGCGATCTGATCGCATTCGGTGCGCCGCCGCAGTGGCGGGCCGGGCCGGTGCTGGCGGAGGCGGCCTATCCGGACGTCCTCGTGGCCCGTGCGGTCACCGACGGCCGCGCCCTCGACCTGGTGCTGAGGCCCGGGAAGGGACTGTGCCGCACCACTTTACGGATCGTCCGACTGGATCCTGGGCGCGACTACCGCGTGGTCGGTGCCCGGGACGCGGAGTTCACCGCGTCGCACGCCGGTGAAGCCCTCATCGATATCGATCTCGGAGGTCGTCATGAAGTACGCATTGCCCCGCGCTAGGGGCGGACTGATCTCCGGCCGCGCGCTCGCTCGCCGGCTGGCGGAGCTCGATCCGGTGCGTGACAACGAGGAGGCCACCCGCCTCAGCATCGAAGTCCGGTACGGTGACGCGATTTTCGTGCATGCCGCCTACACGGTCGCCTTCGCCCGGCAGGTCGCGATTCCATCCATCTCACGCATCGTGTATCGGCGCGGGACCGGCGACATGATGCACGACGTGCGCCGCCGCAACGACGACACCCTGGTGTTCTTCGGCGAGATGCTGCGTCACGGCCACCGCAGTGCGCGCGGGCGCGCGGCGATCGATCGGATGGAGGCCATTCACAGCCGTTTCGGGATCAGCGATCAGGACAAGCTCTACACCCTCGCCTCGCTGGCCCTCGAAGCGGACCGGATTCTCGAACACCTGGGTCTGGCCGTGTTCACCGATGCGGATCGCCTGGCCCGCTTTCATTTCTGGCGCGGAGTCGGCGAGCGCATGGGCCTCGAGGTGCCTGAGACCCGAGTCGACCTGCTGGCCTGGACCGTTGACTACGAACACGCCCACTACGCCTACACCGAGGGCGGTCGCGCGCTCGTCGACCAGCTCTTCGAGGACTGGCGGCAACGCTGGTTCCCCGGCCCGCTGCGCCCGCTGGCCGACAACGCCCTGCTGCTCGTCATCGACGACCCGCTGCGCGCGGTCCACCGGCTCCCGGATCCGCCCGCCGGCCTGCAGTCCATCGCACCCCGAATCATCGATTCCTACATGACTTTCCAGTCCGTCCGCCCCCACCGGCTGAACCGATCCTGGGTCGATCATTTCCGCCGCGATGACGCCGGCCCCGTCGACCTCGACCGGATCGGATACCAGCCGGGCCGTTACGGAATCGAGCGCCAACGCTGATCAGCATTCGGACGCACTCGCGAGCGCGGTCGGGCCGGGAATGGCAGGATCGGGATTGTGAGTGAGCCGGTGCACCCCAACGACATTCGGATCTCCGACGCCGAACGGAAGAAGCTCGAGGAGACGCTGCGCCGCGCTGTGGACGCCGGCGTGCTCGATCTCGGTGAGTTCGACAGCCGGGTGCAATCGATCTGGCAGGCTCGTACCCGGGGCGAGCTGGCCAAGGTGTCCGCTGATCTGCCCGAGATGAAAGAGCCGGGGCCATCGGGCGGGCGGATCGCCATGGTGGTGCTGACCATCGTGTGGTTGTCGCTCAGCGGGCTGAACTTGATCGTGTGGCTGTTGCTGGGCGTCACGCTGGAGTGGTTCTATCCGTGGTGGGTGTGGGTGCTGGTGCCGCCGGGCGCGGTGCTGGGGACCTTGTGGGCGTGTGGAATCGGGCGGAAGCCGCGCAACAAGTGACGGATCGTTTCCGCAGCATGGGACTGACGCGCCCGTCAGCTCTCCTGCGGGGCCGGGGTGCGCAGGTGCCGGCTCATGTCGCCGGTCAGCGTGATCTGCACCTGGCGCTCGGCGAACCGCCACTGTCCGGCACTGCGCTCGAAGCGGTCCCGGTAACGGCTGGCCGCCACCGGCTGCAGAGGCAGGTCCGGTGTGGCCTGGAAAACCGTGAAATAGGAACGCGCCGTGGCGGTATCGGTGTCCTCGCCGAATTCGACGGCGATGTTCGTGGTGACGTGATGGGTGCGCGGCGTCCCGTCCTCGTACACGATCACCATCCCCCGAAACATCTTCTCGATCCGCTCACTCCCCGTGACCGACCCATCGCTGCCGCCGAACACCCCGTGCTCGAACAACGCCCCCACTCCAGCGAAATCCCCACTATCGACCAACTCGGCATACTTCGCGATCAAGTTCGTCACGGCGGTTGTATCAGCGACTGAGCTCATGTCACCCGAGACTAGGCCACCGTCACCCCGACCACGGGCCGTGCGCGTCGATCGCGTGCAGGAGCGGCACAGCGGAGATGAACAACCTCGGCGGTGCACGAACGGCGGCGACTGGGCGCAAGGTTGTGTGAAACGCGAAGATTTCACTGCCTTGTCGGACCGGTGGTGGGACAGTGGGTGTATGGCGTCCGGAAGTTTGCTCACGTGATGCGGGGCCGGGGTGGCGAGCCGTGACGGTGTTCGCCGGAACGTCGGGGTGGCAGTACGCCGACTGGCGGGAGCTGGTGTATCGGCGAGGGATCGGGCAGCGGCGGTGGCTCGAGGTGTATGCCCAGGCATTCGGGGCGGTGGAGTTGAACGCGGCCTTCTATCGGCCGGTGGCACGGACGACCTTCGAGGGGTGGCACGGACGGACGCCGGCGGATTTCGTGATGGCGGTGAAAGCCAGTCGGGTGGTGACCCACTATCGCCGGCTGCGGGAGGTCGAGATCCCGCTGGAGCGGATGATCGATGCGGCGCGCGGACTGGGGGATAGGTTGGGGCCGATACTGATTCAGCTGCCCCCCACCCTGACCGTCGAACCCGAGCGGCTCGACCAGGTGCTAGGGCTGATCCCGGCCGAGTTGCGCGTGGCGGTCGAGCCGCGCCACGAGAGCTGGTGGGACGACCGGGTCCGGGCCGTGCTCGAAGCGCACCGCGCGGCACTGTGCTGGGCCGACCGGCTCGGGCGGCCGATCACGCCGCTGTGGCGCACGGCCGACTGGGCCTACGTCCGTTTCCATGAAGGTCCCGGCCGGTCCGCACCCCGCTACCCGAAACGCGTTCTGGCCGAGTGGGTCCGGCGCATCGAGGACACCTGGGATGGAAATCACGATGCCTACGTCTTCTTCAACAACGACGTCGGTGGCGCGGCCGTCCGTGATGCGATCCGGATCGGTGAGCTGTTCCGCGCCGCAGGACGGCCGGTGGCCCGCACGCCCGATCGACTCCCGCTCACGCCCTGACGCCCGGCATCAGTGCAGCGCTGGGGGCCGGGCCACGGGCCCCTCGGCGAGCGGGCAGGATGGACTGTTGGGTACCGCGCCCGTCGAGGGGGACTGCCGTGTACAGCGTCCGGCCCCGGTGTTGGCCGGGACCGTGGAGGCCGCCAAGGGCCAGCGGCCAACGGGGATCAGGCTATGTCGGCGGCGCGAGTTTGCCTGCGCGGCCCGAGGCCATGCCTCTGCTGATTTGGGCCACGTTCGCACCCGCTGTGACCAGGCGACACGCCCGGAGCGACACGACATTAGCTGATGAATTGCTGAATTGGTCCGGCGGAGGGGATCGGGTGGGAGATCATCGTCGGCATGCTCGACGACTCCTGGTGTGTCCGTTCGATACACAGCGCGGCCGTGCTGGTCGAATTCGCCGCTGGCCGCTCGATGTCCACAGCCGCCGCACTGGCCGAGACCGGGCTCACCGAAGCCGACCTGGAGGACCCGGAGCTCGAGATCGACATCGGCCAGGAGTTCCGGATCATCGGCAACATCCTCGACGCCACCGGCGACGACCCGGGGATGGGCCTGCTGGCGGGGTTTTCGGTGCACCTGCCCATGCTGGGCAGCCTGGGCATCGCCCTGAGCAGCTGCTCCACGGTGCGCGAGATGGCCGAGCTGTGGGCCCGCCACGCCGAATTGTCCTTCGCCTACTGCCGATTCACCATCGCCGACGCCGGTGACCGGGTGCTGGTGTCCCTCGACACCGAGCCCGTCCCGCCGCGCCTGCGCCGCTTCGCTCTCGAACGCGACCTGGCCGCCCTGCGCACCATTCAGCGCGAACTGCTGTCCTGGGACGTCCTCGTGCAGCGGCTGGAGCTGACCCTGCCGTACGCCCCGGTGTACGAGGCGGTCGGTGTGCTGCTCGGCATCGGCGACATCGTCTACGACCAGCCCGCCGACACCCTCTACCTCGACGCCATCGATCTGCAACGTCCGATGCCGCAGGCGAATTCGATGCTGCGCAGGCAGTACGGGCAGCTGTGCGCGGAGATCGTCGAACGCCGCCGCGCCCGGGTCGGGCTGGCCGGTCGGGTCCGGGCCCTGCTGATGCGGCACGGCCGCGCCATCGATCAGGTCGCCATCGCCGCCGACCTGCACATGAGCGTCCGCACCCTGCGCCGCAGACTGGCCGAGGAGGGCACCACCTTCCGCGAACTGGCCTGCGAGACAACGGGCCTGCTGGCCGAGGAGCTGCTGGCCGCCGGTTTCACCGTCGACACGGTGGCCGCCCGGCTCGGCTACACGAGCGCGTCAGCGTTCGCGACCGCGTTCCGGGACTGGAAGGGACAGACCCCCGGCCAGTTCGCGCGTTCCGACCTCGCCCCGCAGCACCGCCGCCGCACCGGCGGCATCGGCGCGGCGGGACGCCCCGCCCGTCCGCACCCCGCCACGAATGAGCGCCGCCCCACCGGACAGCATGAAATCTAGGACGATTCGGGCGATCCGGACGCTGAACCCGGTTGCGGCTCAGGCCGGATCGAATCCGGCGAGCCGCGCGGCGTGCAGGGCGATGTACAGCTCGGCGGCGGCCTTCGGGTCCGAGCACCGGCGATCGGTCAGCGTCTCGATCCGCCGCAGCCGGTAGTGAATGGTGTTGCGGTGGTAGTGGAGCCGTTGCGCCACCTCGGTATTGGAGCCACCGCATTCGAACCACAGCTCGAGGGTATCGAGGAGGGTGTCGCGTTCCTCCGGCGGCAGTTCGAGCACCGGGCCCAGGACATCGTCCGCCAATTCCCGTGACGCCGAGGGCGCATGCGCGAGAACGAGCGGGATCGGCGTGCTGCCGTACGCGGTCACGGCCGGACTGCCGGGTGGCGCGCATCGCCCCGCGAGTTCCGCCTCGCGCAAGGCGGTCCCCGCGGACCCCGGCGTCGGGAAGGGACGGCTCACCCCGATGCGCCCGGTCGCATGGGCGCGCAGGCGCGACAGCACTCGCTCGTGCGAGCGTGCGGTGGCCACATTGAGCAGCCCGATCCGCGCGCCCGGCTCGGTGAGCCAGATCGACTCGACGAAGTCGGCCCGCAGCCGATCCTCGATCCCGAACAGCGGTTCGATTGCACTGGAATCGGTTTCGGCGTGCACGACGACGAAACTGCCCAGCGGCGGCAGGTGCAGGGCCCGGGCGATGTCGCGCTGGGTGGGATCGTCGGCCTCGCCGTCGAACAGCCGCCGCAGCATGGCGCGGCGCTCCACGTCGTGGCGGCGGACCCGCTCGGTGAGGTAGTCGGCGTACGCATCGGCGGCGGCGCCGGAATAGTCGTCCAGGAGCCGCCACATCTCCGAGCCGAGCTGCGGCAGCGCGTCCAGATTCGTCCCCCGCGCCGTGACGAGCGCGCGTTCCCACAGCAGTCGTCCCGCCAGCCGGTACGCGTGCAGCACCGCCGCGATCGGCACGCCCAGTTCCGCCTTGACCCGGCCCACCACGGTCGCGGGTTGCAGCCGCCGCCCGGCGCTCCCGGAGAGTTGCTCGAGCAGGGCGGCCAGATTGTCGCGGACGACGAGGTGCAGCTGCGCCTCGGTGAGGGCGGCCTCCGCGTAGGCGTTCTCGCCGGTGAGGATGCGGCCGACGAGTTCGGTGGTGAGGTCGTCGACCTCGACGAGCAGGGTGCGCGCTACTGCGGTCGAACCGCTCGGCGGCACCGCGGTGGAACCGCTCGGCGTTACCGCGGTCGAACCGGTCTGCGGCACTGCGGTGGAGCCGTTGCGCGGCGGGCCGGTGAGCGCTGTCATGGATTCGATAGTAGGCAGTTGCTCTCGACGCCGACTGTGCTCCAGCACAGTCGGCCGGGCGGTATCGGCAAACCCGCGCACATGGTGGGCGGATGCACCTGACCCGCAGTATCGACACCGACAGCGACAGTGACCCGGGTCATAGCCGACCCGGGTCGACCGATGAGGTGGAGAGAGGTGCCGACCGTGTACGACTACATCGTCGTAGGCGCGGGGTCCGCGGGATCCGTGCTGGCCAGCCGATTGTCCGAGGACCCGGCGATCCGGGTGGCCGTGATCGAGGCCGGACCGCGCGACACCGCCGAGGAGATCCACCTGCCGGTCGCCTTCCCGTCCCTGTTCAAGAGCCCGCTGGACTGGGACTACGACACCGAACCCGAACCCCGGCTGCACAGCCGCCGCGCCTACCTCCCGCGCGGCCGCGTCCTGGGCGGATCCAGCTCCATGAACGCTATGATCTACATCCGCGGCGCCCGTGCCGATTACGACGCGTGGGCCGCGGCCGGCGCGGACGGGTGGAGCTACGACGAGGTGCTGCCGTACTTCGTGCAGGCCGAGGACAACGAGCGCGGCAAGGACGCCTACCACGGTGTGGGCGGGCCGCTGTCGGTCAGCGACAGCCGGTCGAATCATCCACTGGGCGACGCATTCCTGCGCGCCGCCGAACAGGCCGGGCACACCCGCAACGACGATTTCAACGGCGTCAGCCAGCTCGGCGTCGGCCGCTACCAGGTGACCCAGCGCAACGGCATGCGATGCAGCGCCGCGGTCGCCTACCTTCACCCGGCGCTGGAGCGCGAGAACCTGACGGTCATCACCGATGCCCTCGCGCACCGGATCGTCATCGAGAACGGCCGGGCCACCGGTGTGGTGATCGGCCGCGACGGCAGCACCGAGACCATTCGGGCCCGGCGCGAAATCGTGCTGGCCGCAGGCGCTTACGGCTCCGCGCAGCTGCTGTTGCTGTCCGGTATCGGCCCGGCCGAACAGCTGGCGGCCTTCGGCATCGAGACCGTCCGCGACCTGCCGGTCGGGCAGAACCTCCAGGACCACCTGTCGGTGTTCCTCAACTACCGCACCGACCGCGAATCCCTGATGACCGCGCTCACGCCCGAAAACCTGGGCCTGCTCCAGGAATCCGGCCGCGGCCCGCTGACCTCGAATATCGGTGAGACCGGCGGCTTCCTCGAAACCCGCACCGGACTGGCGGGCCCGGACATCCAGTTCCACCAGGCCCCGGTCCTGTTCCACGGTGAGGGCATGGGTGCGGCGACCGAGCACGGCTACGCGTTCGGCCCCTGCCTGATCAACCCCACCAGCCGCGGCGAACTCACCCTGCGCTCGGCGGACCCGGCCACCGCGCCGCGCATCCGCCACAACTACCTCGACACCGAGGCCGACCGCGCGAGCATCATCGCCGGACTGCGCAGCGCCCTCGACATCGCCGGCCGGCCCGCGCTGCGCGAGCTCACCACCGGCGAATTCCTCACTCCCGCAGGTGATTCCGACGCCGAACTGCTCGATTTCGCGGCCCGCACCGCCCAGACCCTCTATCACCCCACCTCCACCTGCGCCATCGGCGCGGTCGTGGACCCGCGCCTGCGCGTACTGGGCGTCGCGGGCCTGCGCGTCGCCGATGCCTCGGTCATGCCGTCGGTGGTGCGGGGCAATACCAACGCGCCCACGATCATGATCGGCGAGAAGGCCGCCGTCATGCTCGCCGAGGACGCCGACTCGGAAGGAAACGCATCGTGACCACCACCGCCGCGGCGACCATCGACGCCACCGTCTCCGCACTCCGGCAGGGCGAAATCGACTGGGCCCGGACCCCGTTGCCCGCCCGGCGGCGGCTGCTCGAGCAGATTCACGCCAATACCGCGCGCTACGCGCGGGAGTGGGTCGAGACCGCAGCCCGCATCAAGAAGCTGCCCCTGGACTCGCCGCTGCTCGGCGAGGAATGGGTGAGCGGCCCCTACTCGCTGCTCACCGGCGCGGCCGCGCTCGCGGAATCGCTGCGGGCACTGGAGCAGGGCCGCAGCCCGGTCGACGGCTATCCGATCCACGCCGCCCCCGGCGGCCGCACCGCGGTGGACGTCTTCCCGCACGGCGTCTTCGATTGGCTGCTGCTCAACGGATTCCGCGCGGAGGTCTGGACCAGGCCCGGCGTCGACGCCGAAACCGTCCGTGCCCGAGCCGGTCTGGGGCAGCGCACCCCGGCCGAGACCGGCGGCGTGGGCGTGGTCCTCGGCGCGGGCAATATCTTCTCGATCGCGCCGCTGGACGTGCTCTACCAGCTCTACGCCGACAACCGGGTGGTAGCGCTCAAGCTGAATCCGATCACCGACCCGCTGCTGCCGGTGCTGGAGAAGATCTTCGCTCCCCTGATCGAGGGTGGTTTCGTACGCCTGCTCACCGGCGGCCCCGAGGTCGGCACGGCGCTGGTGCACCATGCCGGCGTGGACGCGGTGCACATGACCGGCAGCGCGCTCACCCACGACGCCATCGTGTTCGGCGCCGGCGAGGAAGGCGCGCGGAACAAGGCGGCGGGTACACCGAAACTCGACAAACCCATCACCAGCGAACTGGGCGGCGTCTCACCCACCATCGTGATCCCCGGCCGCTGGTCCGACGCCGACCTCCGGTACCAGGCCGAGCACCTGGCCACCCAGCGCCTGCACAACAACGGCTACAACTGCGTCGCCGCGCAGGTCGCGGTGATCTCCGCGGACTGGCCCCAGAAGGACCGGTTCCTCGCCGAACTGCGCGCCGCGCTCGAGCGGGCGCCGCAGCGTCCGGACTACTACCCGGGCTCGGCCGCCCGCGTCGACGGCGCGCGCACGTCCTATCCCGACGCCGAGCGGATCGGCGCGCGCACCCTCATCACCGGGCTGGTGCCGCACCGGGACGAGACCGCGCTGCGCACCGAGTACTTCGCCCCGGTGCTGGGCGTGCTCGAATTGAGCGGCGACGCAGCGGAATTCCTCACGCGGGCGGTCCGCGTATCCAACGAGGAGTTCGAGGGCACCCTCGGCGTCAACATCATCGCCGACCCCGCCACCATCGACCGGCTGGGGGAGCAATTCGAACGAGCCATCGCCGATCTGCGGTACGGCACCGTCGCCATCAACGCCTGGACCGGTCTCGGCTACCTGACCGCCCGCGCCTCCTGGGGCGCCTTCCCCGGGCACACCCTCGCCGACATCCAGAGCGGAATCGGCGTGGTGCACAACGGCTTGCTGATCGCCGATCCGGAGCGCACCGTGGTCCGCGGCCCCTTCCGCCCCGTCCCGCGGTCGCTGCTGCGCGGCGAGTTCGCGCTCTCCCCGAAACCGCCGTGGTTCGTGACCAACCGCACCGGCGCCACCACCCTGCGGCGACTGACCAACTTCGCGAAGCGACCCGGCGCCGCCGCCCTGCCGGGCATCTTCGCCTCCGCGCTGCGCGGCTGAGCGCAGCGAACCGGGCCGGGCGCGCCACTTCCGCGCACGGCGCGCCCGGCCCGGTTCACCCGGTCTGTACCCGAGAAAGACATCTGCACAATGACTTACGACGAGCTCGACCTGCCGATGCCCAGCACCATGCAGGACGAACCGCTGTCCCTGGCCACCCTGCTGCGCTATGCGAGCACGGTGCACGCCGACGCCACCGTCCGCACCTGGACCGGCACCGAATCCCGCGTCCTGACCTACCGCGAACTGGGCGAGCAGGCGGCCCGGCTGGCCCACGCCCTGACCGCGCTGGGCATCGGCCGCGGGGATCGCGTCGGCACCTTCATGTGGAACAACAACGAGCACCTCATCGCCTATTGCGCGGTGCCCGCCATGGGAGCGGTGCTGCACACCATCAACATCCGGTTGTTCCCCGAACAGATCACCTACGTGACCGATCACGCGGCGGACCGCGTCGTGATCGTCGACGCCTCCCTGATCCCGGTGTTCGCGCCGGTACTGCCGACCCTGCGCACCGTGCGCCACGTCATCGTCGCCAACGGTGACGCCGCGGCGCTGCCCGCGCCCGAGGGCGTCACCGTCCATGAGTTCGGCACCCTGCTCGCGCAGTATCCGGGCGCCTTCGACTTCCCGGTCCTCGACGAGCGCTCGGCCGCCGCCATGTGCTACACCTCCGGCACCACCGGCGACCCGAAAGGCGTTGTCTACTCCCATCGTTCGAACTGGCTGCACTCCATGCAGGCCTGCACCACCGATGCCATGGGCGTGCGCGCCGGCGACCGGATGCTGGCCATCGTGCCCATGTTCCACGCCAATGCCTGGGGTCTGCCCTATGCCGCGCTCATGGCCGGGGCGTCGCTGGTGATGCCCGACCGCTTCCTGCAACCGGAACCGCTGCTGGCGCTCATGGCCGCCGAGCGGCCGAGTTTCGCCGCGGCCGTGCCGACGGTGTGGAACGGCGTGCTGACCGCCGTCGACGCGAAGCCGCAGGACCTGACCCATCTGCGGGCGGTCGTGGTCGGCGGTGCCGCGGTGCCGCCGCAGCTGATGCGGGCCTTCGAGGAACGGCACGGCGTGCCCATCATCCAGGCGTGGGGGATGACCGAGACCTCCCCGCTGGGTGCGCTGGCCTGGCCGCCCGCGGGCCTCGACGGCGAGGCCGCCTTCGCCTACCGGATCACCCAGGGCCGCATCCCGGCCGCGGTGCAGGCGCGGCTCATCGGAGACGATGGCACCGAGCTGCCCCGCGACGGAAAAGCGGTGGGAGAGCTGGAGGTTCGCGGCCCCTGGGTCACCGCCTCCTACTATTCGCCGGATGCCGCGGGAATCGGCGCCGACGCCTTCCGCGACGGCTGGCTGCGCACCGGCGACGTCGGCACCATCAGCGCCGACGGCTACCTCACCCTGGTCGACCGGGCCAAGGACATCATCAAATCCGGCGGTGAATGGATCTCCTCGGTCGATCTGGAAAACGCGCTCATGGCGCACCCCGACATCGCCGAGGCCGCCGTTTTCGGTGTGCCGGACGAGAAGTGGGACGAGCGCCCCGTCGTGGCCGCCGCACTGCGCGCCGGTGCCGAACCCGATGCCGCTGCGCTCCGCGCGTTCCTGTCCGACAAGATCGCGAAATGGCAGCTCCCCGAACGCTGGACATTCGTCTCCGAGGTGCCCAAGACCAGCGTCGGCAAGTTCGACAAGAAGGTGCTGCGCGCCCGTTACGCCGCCGGTGAACTCGCCATCGTCATTCCCGACTGACCACTGGTGAGGATTGTGCGCCGCCGCGGGGAATCCCCGCGGCGGCGCACACTGTCATTTCTCGAAGTAGCGGCGCGGGTTCCGTACCAGGATGGTGTCGATGTCGTCCTCGGTGAGGCCCTTGGCGAGCAGGGCCGGGAGGACATCCTCGCTGATGTGGCGGTAGTTCCACTTCGGGGCGATCTGGGCCTTGGCGGCCGGATCGAACCAGTCCATGAAACAGGCGGCGTCGTGGGCGATGACGATCTTGTCGCGGTAGCCGCGGCGGACGAGTTCCACGATGGTGTTCACGCGGTCCTCGAACGGCAGCAGGACGTCGATGCCGAAACGGTCCATGCCGAGATAGGAACCCGCATCGGCCAATTCGGTGAGGTAGTCCAGATCGGTGGAATCACCGGAGTGGCCGATCACCACGCGGGTCAGGTCCGCGCCCTCCTCGCGCAGCACCCGCTGGGCCACCAGCCCGGACCGGGTGTGCGGGTTGGTGTGCACGGTGATCGGCGCACCCGTCCGCACCGCCGCCTGACCGACCGCCCGCATCACCCGTTCCACACCCGGCGTCAGCCCGGGTTCCTCGATGGCGCACTTGAGGAATCCCGCGCGCACCCCGGTCCCGGCGATGCCCTCGGTGAGGTCCTTGACGAACAACTCCACCATGGGCTCGGGCATGTCCATCATCAAACCCGGTCCGTTGTAATGGAATTGGAACGGCAGGTCGTTGTAGGTGTAGATGCCGGTGGCGACGACGATATTCAGCTCGGTGCGGGCCGCGATCTGCTGGATGCGGGGGATGTAGCGGCCCAGCCCCAGCACGGTCGGGTCCAGGATGGTGTCGATGCCCAGCGATTTCAGCTCGTCGAGCTGCTTCACGGCGTCGTCGACGCGGGCCTGCTCATCCCAGTCGCCGTAGTTCTGCCGGTACTCCTCGCCGAGCACGAAGACGTGCTCGTGCACCAGCACCCGGCCCAGCTCGCTGGAATCGACGGTGCCGGTGACGGTGGGGACGATGCTCATCGGGATGCCTTGTCTGTGAACAGGGTCGGGTCGATGGCGCGCTTGAGGATCTTGCCCGTCGCGCCCTTGGGCAGCTGGTCGGTGAAGGCGAAGCGGTGCGGCACCTTGTAGGCGGACAGCCGCTCCTTGGCCCAGGCGCGCAGCTCCCCGGCATCGAGTTCGACGCCGGGCGCGGTGGCCACCACCGCGCCCACCTCCTCGCCGTAGTGGTCGTCGGGCAGGCCGATCACCGCCACCTCGACAATGCCGGGATGCTCGTAGAGCACCTCCTCGACCTCGCGCGGATACACGTTGTAGCCGCCGCGAATGATGAGATCCTTTGCGCGGTCGACGATGTAGACGTAGCCGTCGGCGTCGACGCGGCCCAGATCACCGGTGCGCAGCCAACCGCCGGACAGATCGGCCGCCGTCGCGTCGGGCCGCTGCCAGTACCCCTTCATCACGCTGGGCCCGCGCATGAACAGCTCACCGACCGTATCGGCGGGCAGCGCCGTGCCCTCCGGGTCGCGCACCTCGATCGACGTGCCGGGCAGCGCGGTACCCACCGACCCGGCCCGCTGCTCGCGATCCAGGGGGTTGTAGGTCGCGGCTCCGCTGGACTCGGTGAGCCCGTAGCCCTCGAGAATGGTGCAGCCGAAACGTTCCGTGAAGGACCGGATCACCTCCGCGGGCAGCGACGCGCCACCCGAGCAGGCCAGCCGCAGGCTCGCGAAATCCTCCGGACCGTAGTCGCCGGCGCTGTGCAGCATGGCATTCCACATGGTCGGCACGCCCGCCACCACGGTGAGCCGGTGATCGCGGATCGTCTCGATCATCGCCCCCGGGACGAACGGCGACACCATGGAGAACGAACTGCCCGCGTGCAGGGTGGTGATCAGGCACACCGCCTGCCCGAACACGTGGAACAGCGGCAGCCCGGTGCCGAAGCGCTCCTCCGGCGTGAGCCGCAGCTGATCGATGAAAATGCGTGCGGTCTCGATCAGATTGGCGACGGTGAGCTCCACGCCCTTCGGTTTGCCCGTGGTGCCCGAGGTGTAGAGGAGGATGGCGGTGTCGTCCGGTTCGCGCCGGACCGGTTCGGCGGCCGGCTGGGCGGGGGAGGCGTGCGCACCGGGTTCGAGCACCTGCACCGGGATGCCGCGCTCGGCGGCGGCCTGCTCGGCCGCGGTGCGCGCCAGATGCCAGGCGATGGCGTACCGGGCGCCGGAATCGTCGAGCACATAGCCGATTTCGGGTGCGGTCGCCATGGTGTTCACCGGGATGGCGACGGCTCCGATCAGATGCGCGCCCAGGTAGGCGATCACGAACTCCGGCACGGTCGGCGCCACCAGCAACACGCGATCTCCCACCGCGACACCGGATTCGGTGAGCAGACCGCCGAAGGCCGCACTGCGGCGGGCCAGCTCGGCGTAGGAGAGGGTGTCGTCCAGGTGGCGCAGCGCGATGGCGTCGGGGCGTTCGGACGCGTGCTGCCAGATACGGTCGGCGACATTTGTCATGGAACATCCAGTTATGTAGAGGTCGAATGAGACGGGGTCGGAGTGAGCGGCGTCACGACCCTGTGCGCGACCATATCTGAATCCGGTGTCAACTTCAATGACGGTCGGCCGTCGTTCCGGCCGCGCGAGCGAGCGGGTGAAAGACGTCGGCGTGGGACGATATGTGCTGGTATACGCGGTGATACGGTGGCAATCGGCAGCCGTCCCTGCGACCGAGTGAGTGATCCGCCGTGACGTCCGAACCCATCGACCGCGAGGCCGCGCCGCGCCGGGTACCCCCGCGCACCAAGCGCGGCGAGCGCACCCGTGCCGCCCTCGTCGCCGGGGCGCGCGAGGTGTTCGAACGCGACGGCTACCTCGACGCCAGGATCGCCGACATCTCCAAGGCCGCGGGCGCCGCCGCCGGCTCGTTCTACACCTACTTCGACAGCAAGGAAGAGATCTTCACCGCCGTTGTCGAGGAGGTGCAGGAGGAAATGCTGCACCCGCACGTGCGGGCCCGCACCGGCGTCACCGACCCGCGCGAACTCGTCGAGGCCGCCAACCGGGAATACCTGCTGGCCTACAAGCGCAATGCGCGCCTGATGGGGGTGTTCGAAGAGGTCACCCAGATCAACGAGAAATTCCGCGCGCTGCGCCTGGAACGCAACCGTGCCTTCATCCAGCGCAATGCCAGGATGATCCGCGAACTGCAGGAATCCGGGCGGGCCAGTGCGGATCTCGATCCGCTGATCACCGCTCAGGCGCTGTCGGTGATGGTCAGCCGCATGGCCTACATGGTCTTCGTCCAGCACCAGCGCATCGCCTTCGAGAAGCTGGTCGGCACCCTGACCCAGCTGTGGGTCAATGCCCTGCAGGTGAAGTCCGAATAGCTCGCGACCCGCCCGATAGCTCGCGACCCGTCCGATGGCTCGCGACCCCGCGTGCGCGGATGCGGCGGTAGCTGCCGCGAGGGTCCGGAAATCTGAATCCGGGTTCGAGTTCGCGTCGTTTTCTCCTGCATGACCTCGGCTTTCGAGTGCGCTGTGTGCCGTATCACAGGAGTTCGACCCCCTCGGCGGTATTGACCGCGACGGGAGTTTGGCGCATGGTGGCGGTAGAAAATAAGCGCTTAGTAAGTTCCCTGCTCGGGGTCGGCCCCGGGTCGCGGCGCGAGACCGCCGTGGCCACGGGCGACCTGAAAGGACCTGTCCGTGAACAGATTCGAAGGCAAGACCGCCATCGTCACCGGCGCCAGCCGGGGTATCGGCCTCGGTATCGCGCAGCGCCTGGTGGACGAGGGCGCCAAGGTCGTGATCACCGCCCGCAAGCAGGAGGCGCTCGACGAGGCCGTCGCGGCCCTGGGCGGGCCGTCGAAGGCGCTGGCCGTGGCGGGGCGCGCCGACGATGCCGCGCATCAGGCCGAGGCCCTCGAGCGGGCCGTCGAGACCTTCGGCAGTGCCGACCTGCTGGTGAACAACACCGGGATCAATCCGGTGTTCGGGCCGATGGTGGAGCTCGACCTCGACGCGGCCCGGAAGATCGTGGAGGTCAACTGTCTTGCCGCGCTGTCGTGGGTGCAGCACGCCTACCGGGCGTGGATGAAGGATCATGGCGGCGCGGTCGTGAACGTTTCCTCGGTCGCCGGGCTCAAGCCCGCTCCCGGCATCGGTTTCTACGGTTCCAGCAAGGCGATGCTGACCCACATCACCCAGGAGCTCGCGGTCGAACTCGGCCCGGACATCCGTGTCAACGCCGTCGCGCCGGCGGTGGTGAAGACGAAGTTCGCCACCGCGCTCTACGAGGGCCGCGAGGAGCAGATCGCCGCCGCCTACCCGCTCAAGCGGCTGGGCGTGCCCGAGGACATCGGCAGCGTGGTCGCCTTCCTGCTCTCCGCGGACGCGGCCTGGCTCACCGGCCAGCTGCTCGTGGTGGACGGCGGCCTCACGCTGACCGGGGGCGTCTAGAGTGGCGGACATGCGGGCCTGGCGGGTCCACGAACTGGGCGAGCCTGCGCAGGTGATGCGGCTCGACACCGTGGAGCGCCCCGAACCCGGCCCACGTCAGGTGGTCGTGCGGGTCACCGGCGCGGCGGCGAACTTCCCCGACGTGCTCATGTGCCGCGGCCTGTACCAGGTGAAGCCGCCGCTGCCGTTCACGCCCGGCGTCGAGCTGTGCGGGGAGGTCGTGGCCACGGGTGCCGAGGTCACCGGGATCGCGGTCGGTGACCGTGTGCTCGGCGGCAGCTCGCTGCCGTACGGCGGTTTCGCCGAGTACGCGGTCCTGGAGGCGTCTCAGACCTTCACCGCGCCAACCGCTTTGGACGATGCGGAGGCCGCCTCCCTGTTCATCGGTTACCAGACGGGATGGTTCGGACTGCATCGTCGTGCCGCGCTGCAGGCGGGGGAGACCCTGCTGGTGCACGCGGCCGCGGGCGGGGTCGGCAGTGCCGCCGTCCAGCTCGGCAAGGCGACCGGGGCCCGCGTCATCGGCGTGGTGGGCGGGCCCGAGAAGGCCGAGTACGCCCGCGCGCTCGGCGCCGACATCGTGATCGACCGCAGGAGTGAGGATTTCGTCGAGGTCGTCAAGCGGGTCACGGACAATCGCGGCGCCGACGTCGTCTACGACCCGGTCGGCGGCGACACCTACACCCGCTCGACCAAGTGCATCGCCTTCGAGGGCCGCATCCTGGTCGTCGGCTTCGCGGGCGGCGACATCCAGAGCGCCGCACTGAATCACGCACTGGTCAAGAACTATTCGATCGTCGGCCTGCACTGGGGGCTCTACAACGCCTACGACCCGGCCGCGGTCGCCGACTGCCACCGCGAGCTGACCCGGCTGGCCACCGCGGGCGCGATCCGCCCCCTGGTCAGCGAACGACTCGCCCTGGCGGACATCGCCGATGGCGTCCAGCGCCTCGCCGACGGCAAGACCGTCGGGCGCGTGGTCTGCACGCCCTCGGCCTGATCGACACCGACCTGATCGCACCACAGAGGAGAACATCGTGAGCACGCAGACACCGCGGGTAGCGGTCGTGACCGGCGCGGCCCGGGGCATCGGCGCCGCGATCGCACGGCGACTGGCGGACGACGGAATGGCCGTCGCCGTCCTGGATCTCGACGAGGAGGCCTGCAAGCCGGTCGTCGCGGAGATCGAGGCGGCCGGCGGCCGCGCCCTCGCCGTCGGCGCGGACGTGTCCGACGAGCAGGCCGTGACCGCGGCCGTGGACCGGGTGGCCGCCGAATTGGGCGCGCCCACCGTGCTGGTCAACAATGCGGGCATCCTGCGCGACAACCTGCTGTTCAAGATGAGCGTCGCCGATTGGGACGCGGTCATGGGCGTGCACCTGCGCGGCGCGTTCCTGTGCACGCGGGCGGTCCAGCGCCACATGATCGAGCAGGGCTTCGGCCGCATCGTCAGCCTGTCCAGCACCTCGGCGCTGGGCAATCGCGGCCAGGCCAACTACTCGGCCGCCAAGGCCGGACTGCAGGGCTTCACCAAGACCCTCGCCTTCGAGCTCGGCAAGTTCGGCGTCACCGCCAATGCCGTCGCGCCGGGCTTCATCGAGACCGAGATGACCCAGGCCACCGCCGAACGCATGGGCGTCTCGTTCGACGACTTCCGGCAGGCGCTCATCTCCACCATCCCGGTGGCCCGCTCCGGCAAGCCCGAGGACATCGCGCACACGGTGTCGTTCCTGGCGAGCGAAGGCGCGGGATTCGTGTCGGGACAGGTCATCTACGTGGCCGGCGGGCCGAAGAACTAGTCGCGCAACGGAATCGAACGGAAGGACGCGAACAATGCGGGTATTCCAGGGGCTGCCCGAACTGGAGAAGGCAGTCGGCACCCATCTCGGCTACAGCGACTGGCACACCGTGACCCAGGAGCAGATCGACCGGTTCGCCGACGCGACCGGCGATCACCAGTGGATCCACATCGATCCGGAACGGGCCGCCGCCGGCCCGTTCGGGACGACCATCGCGCACGGCTTCCTCACCCTGTCGCTGCTGCCCATGCTCACCGCGAGCGTGTACACCGTCGAGGGGCTGTCGATGGGAGTCAACTACGGGGCCAACAAGGTTCGCTTCCCGTCCCCGGTCCCGGTGGGCTCGCGGCTGCGCGCCGGGGTGGAACTGGTGTCGCTGACGCCGGCGAGCATGGGGTTCCAGGCGGTCAGCCGGGTCACCGTGGAGATCGGCGGCGCGGCCAAACCGGCCTGTGTCGCCGAAGCCGTCTCCCTGCTGGTGCCCTGAGACGAAGGAGCAGGACCGATGAGCGATACGGTTCGCGACGATCTGCGCCGGCGGGTGGAATCCCTGCTGGCCGAGCATGATCCGGCCACCACCGACCCGGTGACCTTCCACCGCGCGCGCTTCGACGCCGGACTGGCCTGGGTGTACTTCCCCGTCGGGCTGGGCGGCCGCGGTGCCGACCGCGACCTCCAGCTGTTCGTCGACGAGCTGTTCGAACAGGCGGGAGCTCCGGGTCATCAGGCCGAACTCAACGGCATCGGCCTCGGGATGGCGGCGCCCACCATCGCCATCCACGGCACCCCGGAGCAGCGGCAGCGCTACCTGCGTCCGCTGTGGACCGGCGAGGAGATCTGGTGCCAGCTGTTCAGTGAGCCGGGCGCCGGATCGGATCTGGCGGCGGTCGGCACCCGGGCCGTCCGCGACGGTGAGGACTGGATCGTCAACGGGCAGAAGGTGTGGACGTCGGTGGCCCACAAGGCCGATCTGGCGATCCTGCTCGCGCGCACCGACCCGGACCGCCCCAAGCACGCGGGCCTGTCCTTCTTCATCTGCGATATGCGCCATCCGGGCGTCGAGGTGCGGCCGCTGCGCCAGATCACCGGCGAGGCCGAGTTCAACGAGGTCTTCCTCACCGACGTCCGCATCCCCGACGCTCAGCGCCTCGGCGGGGTGGGGGAGGGCTGGCGCGTCGCCACCACCACCCTCAACAACGAGCGGGCGGCCATCGGCGGGCGCGCGGTGCCGCGGGAGAGCGGTGTGCTCGCCGCGGTCACCCGCACCTGGCGGGACAATCCGGACAGGCACACGCCGGAACTGCACGACCGGCTGCTGCGGCTGTGGGTCGAGGCCGAAGCCGGGCGGCTGGCCGCCGCCCGCATGCGGCAGCGGACCTCCGCCGGTCAGCCGGGGCCCGAAAGTTCCGCGCTCAAACTGGCTTTCGCGCGGTCCAACCAGCAGCTGACCGGTCTCGAACTGGAGATCCTCGGCGAGGACGGCCTGCGCTACGACGACTGGACCATGGTGCGGCCCGATCGCGTCGACTTCGCCGGCCGCGGGCCCGGCTACCGCTACCTGCGCGCCAAGGGCAATTCGATCGAGGGCGGCACGTCCGAGATCCTGCGCAATATCGTCGCCGAACGGGTCCTCGGCCTGCCCGGCGAGGCGCGCGGAGACAAGGACATCGCCTGGAAGGACCTGGCCCGATGAGCGACGACATCCTGCTGCTCGATACCGACACCGAGGCGGCGCTGCGCCACGCGGTGCGCGATCTGCTTGCGGCCCACTGCGATCCGGCGGCGGTCGCGCGGGCCTATGCGGGCGATCGGGCGCTGACGCCGGGATTGTGGAAGGCGCTGGCGCGGGACCTGGGGCTGGCCGGACTGCTCGTCCCCGAGGAGCGTGGTGGCGCGGGCGGCTCCGCTCGCGACGCGGCGGTGGTGCTGGAGGAACTGGGGCGGTCCGTCGCGCCCGTACCGTTTCTCACCAGCAGTGTCATCGCGGCCACCGTGCTGCTCGCCGGTGAATCCGACCTGGTCGGGCAGCTCGCCGACGGTGCGGTGACGGTCGCGCTGCTCGCGCCCTTCACCGCCGCCTCGCCGGACGCGGTCCCGTCCTTCCGCAAGGATGCCGACGGCCGCCTGTCCGGCAGCGTGACCAGCGTCGCGGGCGTCCTGGACGCCGATGTACTGCTGGCCGCGGTCGAAACCGCCTCCGGCACCGAGATTCATGCCGTGCCGGTGGCTGCGGCCACGGTGACGCCGGTGGTCTCGCTCGACATGACCCGGCCGCTGGCCGATGTGGTGGTCGACGCCGCGCCCGGGCAGCTCGTGGTCCCGGCCGAGGCGGGAGCGGCCGCGCTGCGGACGGCGCTGGAGACCGGCGCGGCGCTGCTGGCCTCGGAGCAGGCGGGTATCGCGGCGTGGTGCCTCGAGGCGACCGTCGGCTATCTGAAGATGCGCCGCCAATTCGGCCGTGTGGTGGGCGGATTCCAGGCGCTCAAACACCGTCTCGCCGACCTGTTCGTGGAGGTCGAGGCGGCGGCCGCCAGTGCCCGCTACGCGGCGGGCGCGATCGCGGCGGGCGATCCCGACGCGGCGGTGGGCACCGCGGTCGCCGCGGCCTACTGCGCGGACGTCGCGGTGACATCCGCCGAAGAAGCGCTGCAATTGCACGGCGGCATCGGCATGACGTGGGAGTATCCGGTGCATCTGTATCTCAAGCGCGCCAAGGCCGATCAGCTCGGGCTCGGCAGTCCCGGCCGGCACCGCGCGGTGCTGGCCGAACTGGCCGACCTCGGCTCGGCCGCCGGAAAACGAAGTTGAATCCGGGTTCAAGTATAGTTTCGCCTGCGCGGCACAGACTATTTCGAGGAGTGAGCATGTTCGACATGACCGATCGGGCCCAGCGCTACCGGGACGATCTACTCGCCTTCATGGACGAGCACGTCTACCCGGCCGAGGCGGTGTACGAGGAGCAGATGGCGGAGTCCGGGGATCCGCACTTCCAGCCGCCGATCGTCGAGGAGCTCAAGACCGAGGCCAAGAAGCGGGGGCTGTGGAATCTCTTCCACCCGCATCCGGAATGGGGCCCGGGCCTGACCAACCTGGAGTACGCGCCGCTGGCCGAAATCATGGGCCGCAGTGCGCATCTCGCGCCGGAGGCCACCAACTGTGCCGCCCCCGACACCGGGAACATGGAGGTGCTCACCCTCTTCGGCACACCCGAGCACAAGGAGCAGTGGCTGCGCCCGCTGCTGGACGGTGAGATCCGGTCCGCGTTCGCCATGACCGAGCCCGCGGTCGCGAGCTCCGACGCCACCAATATCCAGCTGCGCATGGACCGCGACGGCGACGACTACGTGCTCAACGGCCGGAAGTGGTGGACCTCCAACGCCTTGCACAAGAACTGCAAGGTCCTCATCGTCATGGGCAAGACCGATACCAGCGCGGCCACGCACCGCCAGCAGTCGATGATGGTGGTCCCGATCGATGCCCCCGGCGTGACCGTGCAGCGCGGCCTGCCGGTCTTCGGCTACCAGGACCGCGAGGGGCACGCCGAGGTGCAGTTCGAGAACGTGCGGGTGCCCAGGACCGCGCTGCTCGCCGGTGAGGGCGACGGATTCATGATCAGCCAGGCCCGCCTGGGCCCGGGCCGTATCCACCACTGCATGCGCGCCATCGGCATGGCCGAGCGGGCCCTCGATCTGATGATCGACCGCGCGCAGTCGCGCGTGACCTTCGGTGAGCCGGTGGCGAATCGGGCCAATATCCAGGACTGGATCGCCGAGTCCCGCATCGAGATCGATATGGCCCGCCTGCTGACGCTCAAGGCCGCGCACCTGATGGACACCGTCGGCAACAAGGCCGCGCGCACCGAGATCGCGGCGATCAAGGTGGCGGCGCCCAATGTGGCGCTGAAGGTCGTGGACCGCGCCATCCAGGTGCACGGCGGCGGCGGCGTCTCCGACGACTTCCCGCTCGCCAGCATGTACGCCCACCTGCGCACTCTGCGCCTGGCCGATGGACCGGACGAGGTGCACAAGCGTTCCATCGCGCAGTGGGAACTGCGCCGCCGCGACCCCGAGTGGGGCAAACGCGGCTGACCGCAACGAGTTTCGACACCATCCATTCTCCGAGGAGGTTCCCATGGCCGATCCCTGCGTCGTCGTCGCGACCATGATCGCCAAGCCCGGCCAGGAAGACCTGGTCGAGAAGACCCTGCGCGCGGCCGCTCCGGCCGTGCACGCCGAGCCCGGCTGCCTGCGCTACGCGCTGCACCGGCATGCCAAGAACCCCGGGCAGTTCGTCATGATCGAGAAGTGGGCATCCCGGGACGCGCTGCGCGAACACGGCCAGGGCGCGGCTCTGCGCGAAGTCGGCGCGGCCCTGGCCAACGCCCTCGCGGCACCGCCGGACGTGCAGGTCTTCGAACCGCTGCCCGCCGGCGATCCCGACCAGGGCGCGATCTGAGGAGACCCCCATGACGAAGACACAGCAGGTGCGGCTGGCCCAGCGTCCCACCGGACTGCCCGGCGTCGGCACCTGGAAGGTGACCACCGAGGAACTGCCGCCGCTCGGCGCGGGGCAGATCCTGGTCAAGATCGACTTCATCTCGCTCGATCCGGCCATGCGCGGCTGGCTCAACGACGTGCGCTCCTACCTGCCGCCGGTCGGGCTCGACGAAGTGATGCGGTCGCTGGACATCGCGACCGTCGTCGAATCCACCCACCCCGATTTCGCCGTCGGCGACACCGTGAGCGGCACCTTCGGGGTGACCGAGTACGCGATCAGCGACGGCCGCGGCGTGCAGCACGTCGACCTGGGCGTCGCGCCCGGGCCGACCTGGCTGGGTGCGCTCGGAATGCCCGGCATGACAGCGTATTTCGGGCTCCTGGAGGTCGGGAAGCTGCAAGCCGGTGAGACCGTGGTGGTCTCGGCGGCGGCGGGCGCGGTCGGGAGCGTGGTCGGCCAGATCGCGAAGGCCAAGGGCGCCACCGTCATCGGGATCGCCGGCGGAGCGGAGAAGTGCCGGCTGCTCACCGAGGAATTCGGTTTCGACGCCGCGATCGACTACCGCGGTGAGGACGTGCTGCAGCGGCTGCGGGAGCTCGCGCCGAAGGGCATCGACATCTACTTCGACAATGTCGGCGGTGAGATTCTCGATGCGGCGCTGGCCAATCTGCGTCGCGGGGCCCGCATCGTGCTGTGCGGGGCGATCGCGGCCTACAACGACGACCAGCTGCGGCCCGGGCCGTCGCGCTACATGTCGCTGCTGGTGTTCCGGGCGTCCATGACCGGCTTCGTGGTCTTCGACTACGCCGACCGCTACGGCGAGGCGGTGGCGGACATCGCGAAGTGGCTGACCGAGGGCAGGATCAAGAGCCGGGAGCATGTCGTGCAGGGTGGGGTGGAGCATTTCGGTGAGACGCTGAACCTGCTGTTCACCGGCGGCAACACCGGAAAACTGGTGCTCGCGCTCTGATGTAAGACTGTCCAGGTGACCGAATCAGAGGATCGCTCGCGCGCGGACGAGACGCGGGCCCGACTGCTGGACGCCGCGGTCGCCGCTTTCGCCGAGCGCGGCTTCCACGGCGCCACCACGCGCGACATCACCTCGATCGCGGGACTGAGCACGGCGGCCATCTACGTCCACCACCGCTCCAAGGAAGAGCTGCTGTACCAGGTATCGCACACCGGGCACCTGGACACGCTCGAGCGGATGCGGGAGGCGGTGGCCGCCTCGGACGACCCGGTCGAGCAGTTGGTCGCGGTCATGCGGCAATTCGCGATTCACCACGCCCGAGCGCACACCGTCGCCCGGGTCATCAACTACGAACTCGCCGCGTTGAGCCCCGAGCATCAGCGCGAGATCAAACAGATCCGCCACGTCATCGACACCGAGATGCGGCAGTTGATCGAGCGCGGGGTCGACGCGGGCGTGTTCGACAACCCGAATCCGCGCATGGCGGCGGTGGCGCTGCTCTCGCTGGGCATCGACCTGGCGCGCTGGTACCGGGAGGGCGGGCCGCTCTCGCCCGAGGAGATCGGCGACTACTACGTGGATCTCGCACTGCGGATCGTCGGCGCACGCAAATAGCCTGCGCCACATGGTATTTTCTGCTCTTCACCCGTTCCGCTCCGCTCTTGAAGCCGACATCGGATTCGGGTAAGCATGTGATGACGCACGTCACATCCGGTCGTCGCGCTGCGGGTGCCGCACGGCGACAGCCGGGTTCGGCGTCTTCCACGCAATGAGACATGGGAGCGATCTCGTGAGCACGCTTTCCCCCGCCACCGCCCGACTGACCTACCGCGCCCTGGAGCCGGTGCACGGCATGATCTACTTCAGCCCGCACGGGCCGCAGGTGTATCGGGAGCTGGGTATCACCGATCCGCGCATGATGTATTTCGCGTCCCGCTCGGCCGCCTTCGGGCCGGTGCCGGCCGAGGTCACCATCGCGACCTTCTTCAATTTCAATCCCGCGGCGGTCCGCGCGGTCCTGCCCGCCGCATGGAACCTCGCCGCTCCCAGCGACATTCTCCATGCCCGGCTGGCAGCAGCCGACCGCTCACTGCGGCAGGCCTGGGGCGCGGACGTCGACGGGCCGGAAGTACGCGAGGCCGCCACCCTGGCGCGGCAGGCGGCCGAACGCGCCTGCGAACGCGCACACGGACGCCCCCTGTTCGCGGCACACGCCGCCCTCCCGTGGCCGGCCGAACCGCACCTCGTGCTCTGGCACGCGCAGACCCTGCTGCGAGAATTCCGCGGCGACGGCCACGTCGCCCTCCTCCTGACCGAGGGCCTCAGCGGCCTCGAAGCCCTGATCACCCACGCCGCCACCGGCGAGATCCCGCCGGAAGTCCTGCGTATCAGCCGATCCTGGACCGAACAGGACTGGGCCCAGGGGGTGGCCGCACTGCGCGACCGCAACTGGCTCGCTGACCGCGACCTCACCCTGAGCACCCACGGCGCCGCGCGCCGCGCAGCGATCGAGACCCGCACCGACGAACTATCGACCCACCCCTACGAGGCGATAGGACCGGACGGCTGCGACCGCCTGCGAAAATTGGCTTCGACCTTGACAATTCGCATCATGGACGCCGACCTCGCCTTCCCGCCCATGCTGTCACAACGCTACCGCGACACGGTTCGGTAAGGCCGGCGGTCCGGGAATCCGAAGGCCGGTCAGAGCGCCTTCAGCAGTTCTGCGGCCAGCGGGACCGAGGAGGCGGGGTTCTGGCCGGTGTAGAGGTTGCGGTCCACCTCGATGTGCGGGGCGAAGGGCTCGGCTGCGCGGTGGTCGACGCCCAAGGCGATGAGGCGGTCCTGGAGGAGCCATGTGGCCTTGTCGGCGAATCCGGCCTGTGCCTCTTCGGCATTGGTGAACGCCGCCACCCGGTACCCGGCGAACGGTGACCTGCCGTCGGCGTCAAGATTCTCCGATACTCAGCGGCCGTGCGAGCGTTCGCCGCGCAGGGTGGTGACGATGCTGGTCACCGTGGCGACCGGCTTGCCGTCCGCTCGGGTGATATCGCACTGGTAGTGGGTGATGGTGCGGCCGGAGTGGGTGGGGAAGGCGGTGGCGCGCAGCGTGTCCTGCCATACCGGGCGGAGGAAGACCGCGCGGAGATCGATGCTGGTGAACGTTTCGCCGGGACCCACGACGGTGGAGTGGGCGGTGCCGATGGCGGCATCGGCCAGTTCGGTGAGCAGGCCGCCGTGGACGGTGCCCTGCTGGTTGCCGTGCCGGGCGGGATCGGTGTCCATTTCGACGGTGGCGCGGCCGGGGTCGATGGCCACCAGCCGGATGCCCAGGGTGCGGGAAATGGCGGTGGGGTAATGGAATTGGCAGGTCAGGCCGTCGGTCCCGGTGCCGTCCAGTTGTGCGCGCAGGTAGTCCAGGACGGGCACTTCGGTGGTCGCGATCGTCATGGCAACGGACGGTAGGACGCGGGGTCAGGACGATCAAGAAATTGTCCTAGGTACAGTCGGATGATGCGGACCTACACCGATGTCGCCGCCGCCCTCGCCGGGCAGATCCGGGACGGGCGCTGGGCGCCGGGACAGCGCCTGCCGACGCATCGGCAACTGGCCGCCGAGCACGGTATCGCGGTGGCCACCGCGACCCGGGTGTTCGCGGAACTGAAGCGGGCGGGGCTGGTGGTCGGCGAACCGGGGCGGGGGAGCTTCGTGCGGGATCGGTCGGTGCGGCTGGCCGCGGCCGCGTACGGGCCGGGGGCGGAGACGGTATGGGCGGATCTGGCCTTCACCCAGCCGCTGTCGCCGCGTCGGGAGGAATTGCTGCGCACGGGTTTACGCGACCTGGCGGCCTCCGGCGATCTGGACGCCCTGCTGCGGCAACAGCCGCCGGGCGGGCGGCCGCACGATCGCGCGACAGTCGCCGGGTTCCTCGGGCGGCGGGGGATCGAGGTCGATCCGTCGCGGATGGTGGTGACCGCCGGGGCGCAGCACGGGCTGGATCTGATTGTGCGAGCGATGTTCTCACCCGGCGATGTGATCGCCGTGGACGAGCTCACCTACCCCGGATTCAAGCTGCTGGCCCAGGCGCACGGGCTCACACTCGCACCGGTTCCGGCGGCCGGGAACGGCCCGGATCCCGACGCCCTGGCGCGGTTGTGCGCGAAAAGGCCGGTGCGCGCGGTCTATACGATGCCGACCCTGCACAATCCGCTCGGTTGGGTGATCGACAGCGACCGGCGCCGCGCGCTCGTTTCCGTTGCGCGCCGGCATGATCTGTTCCTGATCGAGGACGCCGCCTACGCCTTTCTCGCCGATCCGGCCCCGCCACCGCTGGCGGCCATCGCCCCGGAGCGCACCTTCTGGGTGTCGAGCCTGTCCAAGAGCGTCGCGGCCGGACTGCGTTTCGGCATGCTGGTCCACCCGCCCGTGGCCGCGCCCGCCCTGGCCCGCACCCTGCGCGCCACCATGGCCGGTCCGCCCGGACTGACCAGCGCCCTGGCCACCCGCTGGCTCGCCGACGGCACCGTCGACACTCTCGAACAGGCGAGTCGCGTTGCCGCGCAGGAACATCAGCGCATCCTGCACCGGGAGCTCGGCGATCGGAATCCGATCGCCCACCCGCGCTCGTTCTTCGCGTGGCTGCCCATCGATCCGGACCAGCGCATGGACCGGATCGCCGCCGAACTGTCCCGGCGCGGCATCCGCGTCTGCACCGCCGAGGCGTTCGCCACCACCGCGCACGTGCCGCACGGGCTGCGCATCGCGCTGGGATCGCCCGCCCCGGATGAACTTCCACTGGTGCTCGCGGAAATGCGCGCGGCCCTGGACAGCGTGCCGCTGTGACACCTGGACCGCGCGAGATCCGGGCGGAGCCGGGTCAGGGCCGGGTGACCGTGACCAGATTGATCAGCGACTGCTGTCGCGGATTGTCGGGCGGAGTGCCGCCGAGGTCGTGAATGTAGTCGGTGAGATTGACGCGCTGACCGGTCCAGCCGCGGGCGGTGAACCATTCGGTGGCGTCGCTGCGGGGCTCGTTGTAGATCATGCCCACCCAGTCCGCGCCGGTCTCGCCCTCCCCGGTCATCTCGGCGACCGACTCCGCGGGCAGCGGATCCATCTGCTCGATGGCGACCCGGCTGCCGTGCGCGCTGAGCCCCGCGATGGCCTCGAAGAGCTGGTCCTGCGCAGCCGGCGTCAGATAGATCAGTAGGCCCTCCACCAGCCACGCGGTCGGCACGGCGGGATCGAATCCGCTGTCGCGCAGGGCCTTCGGCCAGTCTTCGCGCAGATCGACCGCCACCTCGTGCCGCTCGGCGCGGGGCCGGTGCCCGGCTGCGGCGAGCGTCTCCCGTTTGAAGTCGAGCACCTGCGGGCGGTCGAGCTCGTAGAGCACGGTGCCGTCCGGCCACGCCAGCCGGTAGGCGCGCGAGTCCAGGCCGGCCGCCAGAATCACCACCTGACGCACCCCCGCGTACGAGGCGGCGGCCATGTAATCGTCGAAATATCGAGTGCGAGAGATCTGATGCTGCTGGAACTGCACCCCGAACTCGGGTGCCAGCAGCGGGTGTTCGGGCAGCCGGCCCGCCAGCAGCTCGGCCCATTCCCCGCCCGCGGCCCGCACGAACAGCTCGGCGAACTCATCGTGCGCCGGCGCATCGATCGCGCGGCCACCCAGCACCCGGGCCGCCGCCACGAACAATGCCGTGGATCCAACACTGGTCTTGATATCCCAGGAATCACCTTCGGTGCGCATATTCGCCAACGTACTCACGCGGGCGCACAAGGTCATTCCGCCGCGCGAAGTCAGCCGGAATCCACCATGGATCCATCATCTGGCTGCAATTCGCATCGTCGAATGTCCTGTCCGCGATCGATCTGATCATCCTGATCGGCTGGAACCTCGTAGATCCGCCGCGCACCGCGCGCCTTTTCGACGCGGGACCCTCACCGTTCCAGGGCGATCGGCATCAAGGCCGGCGGTCCATGCCTGTGGCGCGCCGGTCGCCGATCGGGGAGGGCCGGTGGCGGGAATATCGGGCTGTGGCACGGTGGTTCCGCACGACGACAGAACGCACACCCCGGGACCCGGATCCGGCAGCTGTGCTCGGCAGGCAGCGGAGGAGGCCCGGTGAACGCCGGATTCGACCTGTTCGGTGAACACATCCTCTGGACCGACGCCGCCGGCAATCTGCTGTCCCTCGCGGTGGTGTGGCTGGCCATGCGCAAGACCATGTGGACGTGGCCCGTGCAGCTGGCCGGTGCGGTCCTGCTGCTGGCGGCGTCGGTGCACGCCCACGTTCCCGGCAATGCGCTCAAGCAGTTGTTGTTCATCGGGCTCGCGGGCTACGGCTGGCTGGCCTGGCGACGCGGCACCTCCGAGCACCGGGATCTGATGGTCCGGCCCGCCACCCGCCGTGAACGCCTGACGCTGCTGGCCCTGCTGGCGGCCGGCACGGTCGCGGTGGCCGAGGCGTTCGCCCACCTCGGCTGGCTGCACATCGCCTGGTCCCCGTGGGCCAATGCCTATGTCTTCGTCGGCAGTGCCATCGCGACCTTCGCGCAGAGCCGGGCACTGACCGACTTCTGGATCATCTGGATGCTCGTCGATCTGGTCGGCGTGCCGCTCGCGATGAAATCCGGCCTGTACGCCTCGGGCGCGGTCTACGGTCTGTTCTTCCTGCTCGTGGTGCTCGGGTTCCTGCGCTGGCGGGGCGAATATCGTTCGCGCCGAGGCCTTCCCGCCGCCCCGGTGGCCGTCGCCGCGCCCGCCGGCGGCGAGTGAGCCGGTCCCGAGACCGGGAATTCGCTGCGCTGCCCCTATTTGTTCCGGATTCTCGATTTGCCGACAGGAGAGCAGGCTGCTAGGCAGTAGCCACTGATCGAGGTCCATCCAGGCGGGTGGAGTGTTTTCCGGGGCGGGATATGAGTGACGGAACTTTCGGCGACTCGGGGTCGATGCTCGGGCGGGTGGAACCGCCGAGCTTCGGCAGTACGCTGCGGCGGCTGCGGGAACGACGCGGCGTCTCGCGTGAGCGGCTGGCCTTCGGTTCGGGTGTCAGCGTCAGCTACATCACGCGCATGGAACGCGGCGATCGCGACCACCCGACCGAGCAGGTACTGACGGCCATGGTGCGCTATCTGCACAAGGTCGACCCGGTGACCCCGGTCGAATACCGGCATCTGCTCGAACTCGCCGCCCTGCCGCAGCACCCGGCCGCGGCCCGCGGCCCGATCGCCGCGGACGTGCCGGGCATTCTGGCCGCCCACCTCCCGCACCCCGCGGCCTACCTGGACCGGTATCTGAATGTGCTGGCCGCCAATACCGCTCATCTGCGCACCTTTCCGGGCGTCGGCGAGGACGGCAACTATCTGCGGTGGATGCTCACCAATCCGGCCGCGCGTGCGGTGCTGCCGGACTGGGAGTCCGATCTGCGCCGTGCGATCGCCACGTTGCGCGGCGTGATGGCCATCGTCGGCGAGGCCGCCGACGATGCCCGGCTGCTGACCGAGTTCGGCCGCTTCGAAATCTTCCGGCGCATGTGGACCGAGGAGCACTACAGCCTCACCGGGGCGCCGACGATCATGCGCCTGCGCGATGCCGAGACCGGTGAACCGTATGCGCTGCTGTGGCAGATCCTGCGGGATCAATCCACCCAGATGTACCCCGATCAGCCCCTGTTCATCGTCGGACTGCCCACGGCGAGTCGACCTGGAGACCGTCCGGTCGGCTCGTAGGATCGCCCGCGGAAGGTTCTTTCCACCCGGAGGGAGGCCGAACGCCGTGCCCGTCTACAGTCTCGACCGGCCGATCGTGGTCGGTGTCGACGCCTCCGAGTCCGCCCTGCACGCCGTGCGCTGGGCCGCCGTGGACGCGGCCCTGCGCGGCGCGGCCCTGCACCTGGTGTTCGCGGTGCCCGCGGACGGCGAATCGCCCCTGGACGAGAGCCCGGTCCGGCTGCTGCACGATCGGCTGCGCGGCACCGCCCAGGCCGCCCTCGACGCCGCCGCCGAGATCGCGCGGAAAGCCGCCGGGGACAGCGAGATTCGCGATATCCGCACCTTCCTCGTCGATGTCCCGGCCGTCATGGTGCTGGCAGAGCTCGCCGCCACCGCCTACTACGTGGTGGTCGGCGTGCGCGGGATGAGCGCCTATCACCGCAGTCTGCTCGGGTCGGTCAGCACCGGTGTGGCGCGGCATGCACAGGGGCCGGTGGTGGTGGTTCCCGGTGAGACGGACGGGCTGTCGGGCCGGCCCGTGGTGGCCGGCGTGGACGGGTCGCCGCACAGCGTCCGCGCGCTCGAGATCGCCTTCGACGAGGCCTCCCGGCGCGGCGTGCCGCTGATCGCGGTCCAGGCGTGGGAGGTGTCCGGGGACAGCGACACTCGCTCGTCCGACGACGCGATCCAGCTGCTCACGCGCATGCTCGAGCGCAATACCCGGGACTATCCGGGCGTCGAGGTGAAATCCGTTGTGAAGGAAGGACGTCCAGCCCGGGTTCTGCTCGATGCCGCCGCCGGCGCGCAACTGCTGGTGGTCGGAAGCCACGGCACCCGTGGCTATCCCGGTATGGCGCTCGGCTCGACCGGTCACGCGCTGCTGCATGGCAGCGAGTGCCCCATCGCCCTGGTCCGCTTGCGCAACTGAGCCGGCGGCGCCCCATTTCGCGGAGCGCATGCTAGGTTACGGGAGTTTCGCACCGGCACACCGGGTTCGGACGCGACGGACGCGCGCGCTGTGCGACTGATGGCCGAACGTCTCCGCGTCAATGCCCGGCAAGCTCGCCGGGTCGTGTACACACGGCCCGCTGACATCGCGGTACGGCCAACAAAAGCAGTGCGTGTGTAACTGTTTCGCCAGAAATCAAGAACCCCAGCAATTTTTGGGTACATCATGCGCAAGCCGGGCCCGACCCGGAGGTTACACAAATAAAGAAAGTTACGACCATGCGTAGAGCAACGGCGCTCTTCGCCGCATTACTGTTGGCCATCCTCTTTTCCATCACACACCTGGCGGCCCCGAAGGCCAATGCCGATGTCTGCACCGGTGATTGGGCGATCGGCATCGGCGGACTCGGCGACAACACCTCGTCCATCTTCATCCCGTACGTCGATCAGCCAGTCGGATACAACTCCGCCGACCCGATGTCGGGGTTGAACGAACTGGACCGACTGTTCTGGCAGCACCGCAACGAATGCCCGGGCGACCACATCCGGTTGATCGGGCACAGTGAGGGCGCCGGCATCGTGCACGCCTGGGTCACCGCACACCAGGACGTCGACAATGCCAATGCCATTCTGCTGTCGGATCCCAAGCGGGCCCCCGGCCCGGGTTGGGGCGGATTGTCCTCGACTCCCGGCAACTGGATCATCGGCTATCCGCTGGCCGGCGTCGACGACTGGTTCGGCGACTTCCCGGTTCTGACGGTGTGCAACCACGACGACCAGATCTGCGACACTTCGGCCGGCTGGTGGGGTTACCTCTTCGGGGGAGCACATGGTCGTTACGATTTCAATGTCTGGGACTACGGCGACTGGGATTCCGGCGTCTGGTACCGGTAATCAAGTGATTCGAAGGGGATCAGTAGCCGAAAGGCACTGGTCCCCTTTGGCTGAACCCGTGCCCCATCGACGTGCACACGGCCGAGCCATTGAAGGTGATCTGACAGGTCGCGCCGGCATGGGTAATCGAGAACTGCGGATCGTGTCCGCTCAGCTGCGCGATGGGGGCCAGGCCCGGATTTCCGCCCGCGAGGGTGTGGCTGCCGTTGGAATTCCACTCCGGATGCGCGGGCAGCGCGGTCGAATCGATGGCAATGGCAGGCACATTCGAGAACGGCACCTGCGCCCCGGCATAGAGCACATTCATGGTGGCCGCCGGAACCGTCAGATCACACCCCACCGCGCCGGCCGCGCCGATCGAACAGTTCCACTCGCCCATGCTGAAATACACGGTGTCGCCTACCTGGGCGGGACCGCCCGTGTCGTCGGCGTACGCGCCGCCCGCCCCGAACAAACCGGCAACAATCCCGAGAATTCCCCCGCAAACCCATGCGGCGGTCGCTTTCACAGCTGTGGACACGGCATCTCCCTGATGCGCATTAAGTGTTATCGGCCGAACCGGCCATAGAGAAAACGTATCACTTTACGGCGCAAAGGCAGAAGTTCTGTCGAGGGGGCTGACACACTTTTTCGGCCACCGCGCCGGTCAATTCGCCGCAGCGACCGGCAAATCCTTCCGTGTTTCAGACCTTCAGCCCGTTTCGCGTGACGTAGACGATGTGGAAGGTGATCAGCCCGGCGAGGACAACGAGCCATTGCAGCGTGGTGGCCAGGGGAACCGCGTCGAGCGGCAGTGTGTAGGCGAAGACCACCCGGATGACGGCGTCGACGGTGAACCCCGTGCCCCACACCGCGGTCAGCACGCGCAATTGACGGCGGAATCGGGAGTCGTTGTCCCAGCGGGCATCCCATTGCCGATACCCCGCCTCGCCGATCTTCACCGTGACGATGGTGCGGGCGAAGCTGCGCATCAAGGGCCGCTGGGTGAACAGCGTGCCCAGCGTCCACAGGCCCAGCGCCCCGAACAGCCAGCTGTCCCGGACCAGCAGGGCGCGCGGATCGCCGGTGACCAGGGACACCACCGTGCCCGCCACGATCATGGTGAGGGTGAACAGGGCGATCGCGTCGACGCGGCGGTGGCGGACGGCGTCGTAGGTGAGGAAGGGGAGGGTGAGCAGGGCGGGCGCCACCAGTGCCGGCCACGGATTGACGCCCGCGCCGCGCAGTGCGTAGTAGGCGCCGATGGGGAGGACGAGTTCCAGGATCACCTGGCGCGCAGTGTGTTTGCGCAAAGCCGCACGCTTCTGGGCGGGGCCGGGGGGCTGCGGGGTGGTCGCGGGCAGCGCCATGATCAGGCGTCCTTCCGGGTGGCGCGGTCGAAGATGTCGGCGAGTTCCTGGGCGCAGGCCGCGGTGTCGAAGGCCGGGTCGGCGGCGGCGCGCGCGATGGCGGCGTCCACCGAGCCGCGGATGGCCATCAGCATGACAACCGGATCGAATTCGCGGAATGCCCCGTCGCGCTGGCCTTCTCGCAGTCGCTCGACCTGTGCCGCGGACACGCTGTCGAGCTGCTCGACGAGGCCGAATAGGTGCGGATCGTCGGTCCCGGCGTTGGCCGCGATATTCGACAGTGCCCGCATGTGTTTCGGATATTCGTCGATCAGGGCCAGGTTCGCGGCGAAGAAGCCGCGCAATCGGCCCCGGTGGCCGTCCTCCGTATCGAGTTTGGCGACAACGTATTCGGCGGAGGTCTGCATGATGCGGGCGACCACCTCGCGGATGAGATCGCCCTTGCCCTGGAAGTGATACGAGATCATGCCGGTGCTGCTGAGCCCGGCCTGCTTGGCGATCTTGGCGAACGAGGCGTTCGGATAACCCTGATCGGCAATGACCTCGATGGCCGCGTCCACGATCTGTGCGCGCCGGGCGACCTCGGTGAAGGTCCGCCCCAAGGCTTGCTTGCCTGGGCTGGATTTTGCTTGCATGAGCAAACCCTACGGCGGTTTGCTCGGCCGAGCAAGAGAATCGGCCGTTCCACCGGCACCCATCGACCCGGAGGTAAGCCGAAAGTGGTATCTCGCCGTGCGCTGTCGGCTGATGGCCGCGCCACCCCGCTCCGGAATCGTCGGAGCAGACACGGCGACGCAGCGGGCGTCGCCTTCCGATACGAGGTGAACGGATGATTCAGGCGCGTGGGCTCGGCAAGCGCTACGGGGACGTACCGGCGGTGGACAACCTGTCCTTCGATGTCCGGCCCGGCGTGGTGACCGGCTTCCTCGGTCCGAACGGGGCCGGCAAGTCGACCACCATGCGGCTCATGCTGGGCCTCGATCACGGCAGCGGCCGCACCCTTTTCGACGGGCAGCCCTACGCCGGGCTGACCGATCCACTGCGCTCGGTCGGCGTCATGCTCGATGCCCGCGCCGTGCATCCCAAGCGCACGGCCATCGGGCATCTGCGCATGATCGCCGCCGGAGCGGGCATCGGCGAGGGCCGGGTCGAGGAGGTGCTGGGCCTGGTCGGCCTGTGCAATGTGGCCGGGAAGCGGGCGGGCGGGTTCAGTCTCGGAATGCACCAGCGGCTGGGTCTGGCGGCCGCGCTGCTGGGTGATCCGGCCACCCTGATCCTGGACGAGCCCGCCAACGGGCTGGACCCCGAGGGGGTGCGCTGGCTGCGCGATCTGCTGAAAGAGCTTGCGCACCAGGGGCGCACCATCTTCGTCTCCTCGCATCTGCTGAACGAGATGGCGCACCTGGCGGATTCGCTGGTCGTCATCGGCGCCGGGCGGCTGCTGGCCGCGGAATCGGTGCGCGAGTTCGTCGCCCGCAACTCCGCGCCCCGCATCACGGCGCGCACCGATCGGCCCGCGGAACTGGCGAAGACGTTGAACCGCCACGGGTTCCGCGCCCGGGTGGAGGCGGACGGCACGGTGGCCGTCGACGGTCACGACCGGCAGGGTGTCGCCGCCCTGGCCCTGCGCGCCGGGCTGCTGATCACCGAGCTGACCCAGGCGCGCAGCAGTCTGGAGGATGCCTACTTCCAGGCCACCGCCGATTCCGCCCAGTACCGCGGCCACGTTGTCGCCTGACATCGAACAGGAATTCCGCTCATGTCCAATGCCATTCGCTACGAACTGACCCGGCTCGCCACCCTGCGCTCCACCTGGACGCTGTTGGCTGTCGGCCTGGCTCTGCAGGTCTTCATCGCCTATCTGTCCGCGGCCCGCGACTACGCCACGCCGAGCGAGCAATTCGCCGCGTCGGTCTCGGGGCTGCCGTTGCTGCTGGCCGCGCTGTTCGCCACCGCGGTGGCGGTCAATGCCTTCGGGCACGAATACCGTTACGGCACCATCACCACCACCGTGCTCACGGTGCGTCGGCCGGGCCGGGTCCTCGCGGCGAAAGCGCTCACGGTGGGCGCGCTCGCCGCCCTCTACGGCCTCGCGCTGGTGGGCGTGACCGTGCTCGTGCAGCTGCTGACCTCGACGCTACCGGTCGAAACCTCGCATCTGGCAAGGGCTTTCACCGCAGTACCGGTGTACGTGACGCTCGCCGCCCTGGCCGGTATGGGCATGGCCGCTGTCACCCGTAATGCGACCGTCGCCATGGTGGTGGCCATCGGCTTCCCGACCGTGGTGGAGACCGGCGCGGTGCTGGCGGGCGTCAGCCCGAAGGTGATGCCCTTCCTGTCCGCCGGGCAGCTGGTGCAGCCCGGCACCGGGAATCCCGCCCTGCTGGTATTGCCGCTGACGCTGGTGGCGGCCGGGTTGCTGGGACTCGGACGCGTGCTGCTCGCGCGCCGTGACGTGTGAGAATGCCGAGCCCGACTAGGGTTGCCGGAATGAGCGCGACGCGACGGATCGGCACGGTGATCCTCGATGTCGTGCTCGCCGCGCTCTTCGGGGTGGCCGGTTTCGAGGAGGTGCACACCTCCGCGATCGGCCTGCTGCCCGCCGCGGCGGGCCCGCCGGTGGCCGTCGTGGCCGGTATCGCCCTGCTGGCGCGGCGCTTCCGGCCGCTGCCGGTACTCGGGGTGGCGCTGCTCGGGCAGCTGCTGGTCGGCGCGTTCGCGCCCATGCTGCTGGCGATCTACACGGTCGCCCGGCGCTACGGCAACCGCCGCCCGACCTGGTCGGCGGCGCTCGCGTCGGTGATCGTGGCGGTGGTGCCCTGGGGCGCGGGCAGCTGGTGGGAGCTGTTCTTCCACCGTGGCGTCATCGTCACGGTCGGGCTCGCGCTGCCGCTGCTGCTGGGACTGTGGACCAACCAGCGCGCCGAAACCCTTGCGGCCCTGCGCGAACGCGCCGAGCAGGCCGAACGTGAACGCGACCTGCGCGCTGCGGCGGCCGTGGAGGCCGAGCGCCTGCGCATCGCGGGGGAGCTGCACGATATTGTGGCGCACCGGATTTCGCAGATCACCGTGCTGGCCGGGGCGCTCGAGGTGTCCGCCGACGGCAAGCCCGCCGAGATCGCCGGGACCATCCGCGCCACCGGATCGCGCGCCCTGACCGAGATGCGGGAGCTGCTCGGCGTGCTGCGCGCCCGCGACGGTGGGGAGGCAGTGCCGCTGCGGCCCGTGCCCGACCTGGGCGCCATTGCCGAACTCGTCGCCGAGGCGGTCGCCGCCGGGCAACAGGTGGATCTGTCGCTGCCGCCGGACCTGCCGCCGGTGCCGGGACCGGTCGGCCGGGCCGCGCATCGACTGGTCCGGGAGGCGCTGACCAATGCCGCCAAGCATGCGGCCGGGGCCGAGGTGCGGGTGGCGCTCACCGTCGCCGGCGATCGTCTCGACGTCGATGTCCGCAACGGCCCCGGTGAGCGGACCGCCCTGGCCGCCCAGGGTTCCGGCTTCGGTCTGCTCGGCATGCGCGAACGGGTCGAACTCGCCGGTGGGACCGTGCATTCCGGTCCGCTGGCCGGCGGCTACCGGGTGCACGCGACGTTCCCGCTGACGGCCGACGAATGACGATGTGGTGAAGGAGGTTTCGTGATCCGGGTGGTGCTGCTCGACGACGAGGAACTGGTGCGCTCCGGCATCGCCATGATCCTGGAGGCCGGCGGCGATATCGAGGTGGTCGCCCAGGACGGCGACGGCCGCGCCATCGTGGACCTGGTGCACCGGCATCGCCCGGATGTGGTGGTCACCGATATCCGCATGCCGCACGTGGACGGTCTCGAGGTGACCCGCCGGGTCCGCGGCCTCCCCACGCCGCCGGCGGTGGTCGTCCTCACCACCTTCGGACTGGACGAATACGTCTACGCCGCACTGGAATCCGGCGCGGCGGGTTTCCTGCTCAAGGACACTCCGCCCCGCGAACTCGCCCGTGCCGTCGAGGTGGTCGCCGCCGGTGACGCCATCCTCGCGCCCGCCATCACCAAACGCATGCTCACCGCCTTCACCCAGGGCCCCGGCGCGCAGCAACCGGACGCGCTCGCCCAGCTCGCTCAGCTCACCGATCGGGAACGCGAGGTCGTGCGGGCCGTCGCCACGGGTGCGGGCAATGCCGAGATCGCCCGCACCCTCCATATGAGCGAGTCCACGGTCAAGGTGCACATCAGCCGCGTCATCGCCAAGCTGGGTCTCGAAAACCGCACGCAGATAGCGATTCTCGTACTGCGCGCCGGATTGGCCTGAAGGCCGGTCAGTCCGGATCCCGCCAGTCGACAGTGAGGGAACCGCCGCCGAAGCGGGTGAGGTCGCGGGTGAGGATGTCGCGGATGCGGTGCAGGGCCGTGGCGTCGGTCGCGTCGATGCGCATGACGAGTGCCTCGGGTTCGGCGGTGAGGGTGCAATGGCCCCAGGGGTCGAAATGGGCGGTGGTGCGGGTATCGGTGCCTTCGACGCGCAGGTGGATCTCGCCGGCGGTGCGGGGATTGCCGGCGTGGACGCGGTGTCCGCGCGGGGAGGCCATGGCCTCGGCGTGGGTGCGGAACTGACGCAGGTAGCGGGCCGATCGGTCGGTGGGGATGCGGGATTCGAGTGCGGGCATGGGAGTCACTGCCGGGTGAGGGCGGCGAGCCAGCCTGCCACCGGGGTCGGGCTGGGAAGGATGTCGAGGGTGGCCGGTTCGAGGGAATCGAGTCGCCAGCCATCGGTGAAGGCGGACTCGATATCGGTGCGGCTCAGGCGATGTGGACCCCAGGTGCCGGGCTGGCGATCGCTGAAACCGAGCAGGAAGTAGCGTCCGCCCGGCGCAATGATCGTGGCCAGGCCGTCGACCAGGGCGACGCGGTCCGCGCCGTCGAACAGGTGGAACAGACCGCAGTCCAGCACGGTGTCGAAGGTCTCGGCGAGGGCGGCCAGGTCCAGGGCGTTGTGGCGCACGAACCGCGCCTGCAGCCCGCGTTCCGCCGCCTTGTGCCGGCCCAGTTCGAGCGCCTGCGCGGATTGGTCGATCCCGGTGGCGTCGAGACCCAGGCCGGCGGCGAGCAGCGCGTGTTCGCCGGTGCCGCAACCGAGGTCGAGGACCCGGCCGCGCAGAGCGCCGGCCGCGGCGAGGGCGGTGAAGGCAGGCTGGGGGCGGTCGATGTCCCACGGCGGTTTCGTCGCGTACAGGGTGTCGGGCGCGTTGGGGTCGTGGTATTCGGGGTGGGGGTCGTCGGTGGGTGGGAACACGGAATTCTCCTGTCGGGAGGGCCGGCCGTGACCTGATGCCTCGAATTTATCGAGACACTGTGTCTATGGTCAAGAGCTGATGTCTACGGGGCTGTCAGTCTGTATGGTTGAGCCGTGCCGAAGCTGTGGAACGAGACGATCGACGCCCATCGCCGCGAGGTGCGGGACGCGATCCTCGACGCCACCGCGGCCCTGGCCTTCGAACAGGGGCTGCGCGGGGTGACCATGTCGCAGATCGCCACTCGCGCCGGCATCGGGCGGGCCACCCTCTACAAGTACTTCCCGGATGTCGAGACCATTCTGCGCACCTGGCACGCCCGCCGGATCGAGGCCCACCTCGGGGAGCTGGTCAAAGTCCGTGACGGTGAGGGCGCTGCGAGCGGCCGCCTCGACGCCGTCCTCGCCGCCTACGCGCACATCACCCGCCAAACCGGTAGCCACGACCGGGAATTGGTGAAGTTCCTCCATCCCGACGAGCACATCGTCGCCGCCCTCGAACAGCTGCGCGACCTGCTCCGGCAGCTGATCGAAGAAGGCGCCGCCACCGGCGAACTGCGCGCCGACGTCCCATCCGACGAGCTGGCCGCCTACTGCCTGCACGCCCTGTCGGCCGCGGCCGACGCGACGTCGGAGGCCGCGGTGCGACGGCTGGTATCGGTCACCGCGGCGGGACTTCGCGCGGTCTGATCCACCACCCTGCTCCCGGCGGCACGGATCGGCGCGCTTCGGGCGGCAGCCGGGTTCTCAGATCCGGTCGCGCGTAATCGTCGACCACACGAGCGGTTCCAGCTGCGTGGCAATGCGATCCAAGGGCTCCGCGCTCTGCTGTGCGCGGCACATGGCCACGCTGCCCTCGACGGCGGCGACGATCAGGGTGGCCGTGCGCTCGGCCTCGGCGCGTTCGGCGCCGTGGGCGCACATCGAGTCGGTCAGCAGCTCGGTCCAGCGGCTGAAGGCCGCGGCGGCCGCCTCGCGTGGAGCGCCCTCGGCCTCGGGCAGGTCCTCCACGGCGACCGCCAGTACCGGGCACCCGGCGCGGAAGTCGGTGTCCACCACGACCTTCCGCCACATCTGCAGGAAGGCTCGCATCCCCTCGATCGGCCCCCGGTCCAGTTCACGGGCGAGCAGCGTGGCCGCGAGATCCCCGGCGAAGGTGACCGCCTCGGTCGCGAGCTGGGTTTTGCCGCCGGGGAAGTAGTGGTACGTCGAACCCAGTGGCGCGCGAGCGTATTTGGCGAGCTCGCGCACACTGGTCGCATTCAGGCCGCGCCGCCGGATCATGTCGGCCGCCCCGGCCACGAGTTTGCCGCGCGAATCCGCGGCCTCGCCCGGCGTCCCCGCCATCGGCTCCTCCTTGTCTATAACAACCGTCATAGCGTACCGTCCCTCGATTATAACGACTGTTATAGACAGTCGGCCGGAAGCGAAGGAGCACGTAGATGCCGATGATTCACCTGACCCTGCCCGCCGGAGTACTGACCGGGGAAGCCCGGGGCGAGCTGTCCGAGGCGCTACCCCAGACCCTGCTCAAGTGGGAGGGCGCACCCGACACCGCGTTCTTCCGCGCGCAGGCGTGGTGCCGCATCGAGGAGGTCGCCGATGGCGGATTCGGAGCGCTCGCGGACGATCTGCCGCGCTTCCGGGTCGACGTGACCGTCCCCGGAGGTGCGCTGTCCGAACGTCGCAAGACCGGGCTCATCGCCGAGGTCACCGAAAAGGTGCTCGCCGCCGCGGGTCTCGGCCAGAGCGAGGCGCTGCGCGTGTGGGTGCTGATCCACGAGCAGCCCGAGGGCGCCTGGGGCGCGGCCGGCGCGGTCGTGAAGTTCGAGGAACTGACCGCCCTCGCCCAGGGACAGTGCTCACCGGGCGACTAGTTTGTTCGTTGGCCTGCGGTTCGGCACGGGTTTACCGCACACTGGGCTCCTGGCAAACGCCGTGTGAGGGCGGCGTTTTCACTCGGGAGCTAGCATGACCGCAACCCAGCCTCGATCCGATGATGAACGGCGGCTCGCCGAACTCGGTTACAAACAGGAATTGGCGCGATCCTGGTCCGGATTCTCCAATTTCGCGATCAGTTTCACCATTGTCTCGATTCTCACCGGCGGCCTGGCGAGTTATGGGATCGGCCTGTCCAACGGCGGGCCGATCACCATGGCGTGGGGCTGGCCGCTGGTCTCGGTCATGGTGTTGTTCGTCGGGCTGGCCATGGCCGAATTGGCCTCGGCCTATCCGACCTCGGGCGGGCTGTACTGGTGGGCGTCGGAGCTGGGCGGGCCGGTGTGGGGCTGGTTCACCGGCTGGTTCAACCTGATCGGGCAGATCGCGGTGACCGCGGCCATCGATTATGGCGCGGCCATCTTCACCACCGTGGTGCTGAATGTGATCGGATGGGATATCGGGACCGACCGCAACGCGATCTTCGCGGTGTTCTCCGGGATTCTGGTGCTGCACGCGGTGCTGAACATCATCGGCCCGCACCTGTCGGCGGTCATCAACAATGTGTCGGCCTGGTGGCATGTGGGCGGCGTGGCCATCTTCGTGGTGGTGCTGGGTTTCGGTGCGCGCCACCACCAGAGCATCGGCTTCGTGTTCACCAAGACCGTGGACAACAGTGCGATCGGGTTCGGCGGGGTGGCGTTCAGCTTCCTGCTCGGGCTGCTGCACGCGCAGTACACGTTCACCGGGTACGACGCGTCGGCGCACATGTCGGAGGAGACGCACGACGCCTCGCGCATGGCGGCCAAGGGGATCATCAACACCATTGTGGTGTCGGCCATCGCGGGGTATCTGCTCATCATGGCGGTGACGTTCGCGATCCCGAATCTCGACGACGCGCTGGATCCGGCCAAGAACAGCGGTTATCCGGTCATCTACATCCTGCAGAATTCGCTGAATTCGTTCTGGTCGGGGTTGCTGCTGATCATCGCCGCCGTCGCCCAATTGTTCTGCGGCTACGCCTCGGTCACCGCGGCCTCCCGCATGCTGTTCGCCTTCGCGCGCGACGGCGCGGTGCCGGGATCCAAGCTGTGGGCGAAGCTGTCGGCCCGCCGGGTGCCGGTGAACGCGGTCTTCTTCGTCTCGGTGTTCGCGTTCATCCTGCTGATTCCGTCGATGCTGGTGCCCGCCGCCAATGCCCCGACCGCGTACGCCGCCGCCACCTCGGTGGCCACCATCGGCCTGTACATCGCCTACGGGATTCCGGTGCTGCTGCGGCTGTTGCGCGGCAACCGATTCCAGGCCGGGCCGTGGCAGCTGGGCCGCTGGTATCGGCCGATCGGGATCATCGCGCTGGTCTGGATCGTGATCATCAGCGTGCTGTTCATCCTGCCGACCGACGACCACGGGTATCCGTGGGTGGACGGATTCACCTGGAACGCGGTGAATTACGCGCCCCTCACCCTGGTCGGGGTAGTGGGCGCGATCGCCGTCTGGTGGTTCGTCTCGGCCCGGCGCTGGTTCACCGGGCCCAGACGAACCGTGGAGGAGCCGCCGGAGGTCGACCAGGCCCCCGTCGGCGCCTGACCCGCAGCGCCCGAAAACCGTTGCGCTACAGGGGTGTCACGTACGCGCCCGCAATACCGCCGTCGACCATGAACTGCGAGGCGGTGATGAAGGAGGCATCGTCGCTGGCGAGAAAGGCCACGGCGGCGGCGATCTCCTCCGGCTCGGCGAACCGCCCGACGGGAATGTGCACCAGGCGGCGCGCGGCGCGCTCGGGATCCTTGGCGAACAGCTCCTGCAACAGGGGAGTGTTGACCGGTCCGGGGCACAGCGCGTTCACGCGAATGCCCTGACGCGCGAACTGGACTCCCAGCTCCCGGCTCATGGCCAGCACGCCGCCCTTGGAGGCGGTGTAGGAGATCTGGGAGGTGGCCGCGCCCATGACGGCCACGAAAGACGCGGTATTGATGACCGAGCCGCGGCCGCGTTCGAGCATGTGCTCGATGGCGTACTTGCTGCACAGATACACCGAGGTCAGATTGACCTCCTGCACCCGTTTCCAGGCGTCGATGCCGGTGGTGAGGATCGAATCGTCCTCCGGCGGTGAGATGCCCGCGTTGTTGAATGCGATGTCGAGGCCGCCGTAGGTGTCGACGGCAGCCTGGAACAGGTCCCGCACCTGCTCCTCGTCGGTGACGTCGACCTTCACGTAGAGCCCGCCGGCCTCGGCTGCGGCGGCCTCGCCGCTGGTGGCGTCGATATCGGCGACCACGACCTTCGCGCCCTCCTGGGCGAAGCGCCGGACGGTGGCCAGCCCGATGCCGCTGCCGCCGCCGGTGACGACCGCGACTCGATCCTGTAAGCGCTGCAACGTATCTCCTTCGATGAGGGGCGGGTTACTCGGTGGCGAGGAAGACGTTCTTGGTCTCGGTGAAGGCGCGCGCGGCGTCGGGGCCGAGTTCGCGGCCCAGCCCGGACTGCTTGAATCCGCCGAACGGCGTCCAATAGCGCACGGAGGAGTGCGAATTCACCGAAAGGTTCCCGGCCTCTACCCCGCGGGCCACCCGCAGCGCCCGCCCGACATCGCTGGTCCAGATGGAGCCGGACAGGCCGTAGTCGGTGTCGTTGGCGATGCGCAGGGCGTCGGCCTCGTCCTCGAAGGGCACCACCGCCACGACCGGGCCGAACACCTCCTCGGTGAGCACCCGGTCCTCGGGGCTCGACGGGAGGACGACGGTGGGGGCGAACCAGTATCCGGGGCCGTCGGGGCGGGCGCCGGTGAAGGCCACCTTGGTCGACGGTTCGAGGAATCCGGCGACGCGGTCGCGGTGGGCGGCGGAGATGAGGGGGCCCATCTCGGTCGACTCATCGGACGGATCGCCCACCCGCACGCCCTGGACCGCGGGTTCGAGCAGTCCCAGGAAGCGATCGAAGACGCTGCGCTGCACCAGGATCCGGGAGCGGGCGCAGCAGTCCTGACCGGCATTGTCGAAGACGCCGTAGGGCGCGGTGGCGGCGGCTCGCTCGAGGTCCGCGTCGGCGAACACGATATTGGCGCTTTTGCCGCCCAATTCGAGGGTCACCCGCTTCACCTGCTCGGCGCAGCCGGCCATGATCTGCTTGCCCACCTCGGTGGAACCGGTGAACACCACCTTGCGTACGGCCGGATGGGTGACGAAACGAGCCCCGACCACCGCGCCGCGACCCGGGATCACCTGGAAGACGTCCTCGGGCAGGCCCGCCTCCAGGGCGAGTTCGCCGAGCCGGATGGCGGTGAGCGGGGTGAGCTCGGCCGGTTTGAGGACGACGGTGTTCCCGGCGGCCAGCGCGGGACCGAAGCCCCAGGCCGCGATGGGCATGGGGAAGTTCCAGGGCACGATGATGCCGACCACGCCCAGCGGCTCGCAGAAGGTGATGTTCACGCCGCCCGGGACCGGAATCTGATTGCCCAGCAGGCGTTCCGGCATGCCCGCGCTGTAGTGCAGGACGTCGCGGACATTGCCGGCCTCCCAGCGGGCATTGCCGATGGTGTGGCCGGCATTGCTGACCTCGAGCCGGGCCAGCTGCTCGATCTCGGCGTCCACCGCCTCGGCGAAGCGGCGCAGCAGCCGCGCCCGGTCGCCGGGGGCGACGGCGCGCCAGCTCGCCGTCGCCCGGTGCGCGCGTTCGATGGCGGCGTCGGTGGCGGACGTGTCGGCCGCGGGGATGGTGGCCAGCACCTGCTCGGTGGCGGGATTGACGATGTCGGTGGTTGTCACGGGGTGCGCTCCTTTCCGTACTGTGCCGCATGGTCGACCAGGGCCCGCATGAGGCGGAGGTCGGTCGGGTTCTCCTCGGGATGCCATTGCACGCCCAGCAGGAACGGGCCGTCGCGGGTTTCGGCGGCCTCGATGATGCCGTCCGCTGAGTGTGCGGTGGCGGTGAGGCCGGTGGCGAGCGTGCCGATGGCCTGATGGTGGTGACAGTGCGCCTTCGCCTCGGGGCCCACGATGGCGGCGAGGCGGCTGCCGGGAACGGTGGTGACGGTGGTGACCGTGAAGACGCCGGGGGAGCGGGAGTGGTCGGTGTGCCCGACGGCATCCGGGACGTGCTGCAGCAGGGTGCCGCCCAGGGCGACATTCACCAATTGCAGACCGCGGCAGACGGCCAGGACCGGCAGGCCCGAGGCGCGGGCGAGCGCGAAGAGCCCGAACTCGGACTCGTCGCGGTCGGGGCGCAGGCCGCCGGTGGCGGGATGCGGTAGCGCGCCGTAGCGGGCGGGATCGAGGTCCGCGCCGCCGGTGAGCACCAGGCCGTCGAGGCGGTCGACGAGCTCGGGGCGCGGAGTTCCGTTGGGCGGCAACAGGACCGGGATGCCGCCCGCGTGTTCAGTGAGGTCGACGTAGGTGCGGGCCAGCACCGCGGCGTCGACGTCCCAGTGGCCGAAGCGGGCGCGTTCGGAGTAGGTGGGCAGGCCGATGACGGGCCGGCGGCCGGGGTCAGAGTCGTTCGAAGCCACGGATCCGCTCCCAGTCGGTCACCGCCGCGTCGAAGGCGTCCAGCTCGACCTGCGCGGCATTGCGATAGTGCCGCACCACCTCCGGGCCGAACGCCTTCTGGGCGATCTTGCTGTCGCCGAACAGCTGCGCGGCCTCGCGCAGGGTGTGCGGGACGCGCGGGCGGTGCGAACGGTAGGCGTTGCCGTGGAACTCCGGCTCCAGCGGGAGCTGCTGCTCGATACCATGCAGACCGGCCGCGATGGCCGCGGCGACCGCCAGATACGGGTTCACATCGCCGCCCGGGATGCGGTTCTCCAAGCGCAGCGACGGGCCGTGGCCGACGACGCGCAGGGCGCAGGTGCGATTGTCGCGGCCCCAGGCCAGGGCCGTGGGCGCGAAGCTGCCGGCCTGGAATCGTTTGTAGGAGTTGATGTTCGGGGCCAGCAGGTAGGTGAGTTCGCGCAGGCAGTCCAGCTGGCCCGCGATGAAGTGGCGCATCAGGGCCGAGGGGTCGTCGCCGTCGGCGAAGACCGGCTCGCCCGCGCTGTTGCGCAGGCTCAGATGGATGTGGCAGGAATTGCCTTCCCGCTCATTGTATTTCGCCATGAAGGTGATGCTGCGGCCCTCCTGGGCGGCAATCTCCTTGGCTCCGGTCTTGTAGATGGTGTGGTTGTCGCAGGTGACCAGGGCCTCGTCGTAGCGGAAGGCGATCTCGTGCTGACCGGGATTGCATTCGCCCTTGGCGGACTCGACATACATTCCCGCGCCGGACATGTCGGTGCGGATGCGGCGCAGCAGCGGTTCGATGCGGGCGGTGCCGAGCATCGAGTAGTCGACGTTGTACTGGTTGGCGGGGGTGAGATCGCGGTAACCGCTACGGAAGGCGGACTCGTAGGTGTCGTCGAAGACGAGAAATTCGAGTTCCGTGCCGACATAGGCGGACAGGCCGCGCTCGGCCAGGCGATCCAGCTGGGCACGCAGCACCTGCCGGGGTGAGGCGGCCACGGGCTGCCCGGGCCGGCCGTGCGGGTCCACCTGCTCGACGTCGCAGAGCACCAGCGCGGTGCCCGGCCACCACGGCACCAGCCGCAGCGTGCCCAGATCCGGGCGCAGCACGAAATCGCCGTAGCCGGTGTCCCAGGAGGACATCTCGTAGCCGTCGACCGTGGTCATCTCCACGTCGACGGCCAGCAGATAGTTGCACGCCTCCGTCGCCCGATCCAGTACCTCCTCCACGAAATACCGTGCCGAACAACGCTTTCCCTGTAATCGCCCCTGCATGTCGGTCATGGCCACCAGCACCGTGTCCAGCGTTCCCGCCTCGACCCGCGCCACCAGCTCCGCCACGCTCAGCATCCCGGCCCGCATTCTTGACCCCTCTCGACGTCAACCCCGCTCACGCTAGGCGAACCCGGGCTCCGTGTGTGCCCGAATACGGCAAGTGATGACCCGCGTGTCCATACCGTTTCGGCGCTGGAGGCCGGTGCCGTGTGGGCGAACGGCTCGATGCGTCGAGAAGCGCCGGCCGGCGCTAGAGGCCGACGTCGGTGAGAATCCGCCACGCGATCGGCGCGGCGAGACCCAGGACGGTCAGGACGATCAGCAGTGCGAGGGCAGTGCTCGTCAAGCAACCGCCGCCGACGCCGCCACCGCCCCCGCCGCGTGCCAGCCGTCCCGATTCCTGGGCTGCCCCGAGCGCCCGTCGTGAGGCCTCGGACCCCTGCCAGTGCGGAGAGTTCATCGCCGTGCCGCCTTTCCTCCCGAATATGCCGACACCGCAACAGTATTGACCGACGCGGCACGCCGAATCCGCCGAAGTACTCAGCGCCGTTACTCACGGCCGGAGAGTCGGGCGGCTCGCCGGGAGCGGAAATGCCGCTGCGGGCGTGGCGGCCCGTCGGCTACCGTCCAGACCATGCCCGGTCCTGGTGAATCCTCCGCCGTCTATCTGATCACCGGTATTCAAGCCGCCGGGAAATCGACCGTGGCGCAGGCCCTCGCCGAGCGGCTGCCGCGCTCGGCCCATGTGCGTGGTGACATCTTCCGGCGTTTCCTGGTGGGCGGGCGCGCCGACATGACCCCCGAGCCGAGTCCCGAAGCGCTCGAACAGCTCCGCCTGCGGCACCGCCTCGCTGCCGAGGTGGCCGACTCCTACGCGGCGGCGGGGTTCACGGCGGTGGTGCAGGATGTCGTGCTCGGCGACCTACTGCCCTACCTGATCGACCGGATCCGCACCGATCCGCTCTACGTCGTGGTGCTCGCCCCGAGTCCGGACGCGGTGGCGCGGCGCGAGGCCGCCCGCCCGAAGAACGCGTACGGAGCCTTCACCGTGAATGATCTGGACAGCGTCCTGCGCGCCGAAACCCCGCCCCTCGGCCTGTGGCTCGACAGCTCCGACCTCACCGTCGGCGAGACGGTCGACGCGATCCTCGCGGATGCCCGGCCCCTGGCCCGCTGACGAATGCTGCTGGGAAGCCCGACTCTGGAAGGCCCGTCCCAACATCCTCAGCGCCTCAATGCCCAGGCTCGGGCGCGATCACTCACTGTCACGAGGGCCCTTGCGGCACACCATCATTTGATCGGCGCCCTTCTGGAATTCGTACTCGACATCGACGAGGTCGCTGGTGATACCGAGTTCCAGAAGGTCGCCGCGCAGTTCGTCCAGCCGCGGATAGACCTGTGCCGATCCGGTGGGCACCAGAGGGAAGACCCGCACTTCGCCGCGGCTGACCCGGATCAGCTCGGTGATCGCGCGCACGTGGAAGTCGTATCCGAGCCCGTCGGCATAGGAGAAGAGCAGATGTGAGCTCAGCACCAAGTCGAAGGTGTTGTCAGGGAACGGAAGTCGAGGCAGCTCCGCGGAGACGTATCGATCCGGATTTCGCTGCCGATCGGCGACGAAGAGCTCGACCGCCGACCGCCGCCGATGGTGATCATCCGGATCGGTGAAGAACGTCCAGCAGTAGTCGCCGACATGGGCCCGAACATACCGATCGCCACGATCGCTCTGATCCCGGCACATTTCCCCGACCTCAACGCCGTCGAACTCGAAATACGCCGCGTCACAGGCGGTCACATCACCCCCGGACCCCGCCACCTCGGCGGCGAAGCTCGCCGCCCCAGCAGGGCAATCAAGGATCCGACCCCCGAGATCTGCTGCCCCGAGACCGAACATCGCGCGATACTCATCCAGCCCCCGCGAGGTAATCAGAAACCCACCCACCTCATCGCCAGAGCCCGCGTCATCCCCAAAACTCATCCGCGATCTCTCTTCCTCTCGAATCAGCCACACCGACCGGAACAGGAAGCCGCAGAACACAAATCATGGCCGCCCGATGTGGCGGCCCAACGCACAGTTCAAAGCCGCTGAGACAGCGGCCACCAACCCTGCGCAAACATCATCACGCCCCGATTAGACCACACGCCCCGATCGGCGACCAGCGAATTCCCCTTGGCCAGTGGGTAACCACTCGAGGTCCGTAAAACACGCGCCTGCCTTCGTGAGGGTTCCGCTAACTAGCTCTCGTTTCGAGAGCGCGCTGGATCAGCACCCGTGCCGCTTCGCCCTTGGCGGCGTGCTTCGCCAGAATTTGGAAGGCTCGCTCGTACAGGGCGACCTCGCGTGGCTGGGTAACCGTGAGCTCGGCGCTGACGGTCTCTACCTGTACCTGTCGAATGTCGTACATCAGGAAGTTGGTCACTGGGACGCGAAAGCGCGCTGTTCGCGGAATGATCCCGAGAGCGAGACGAGACGAACGGACCTGGGCGACCAGGTGTTCCAGCTGGCCGACCATGATCCCATCGGACCCGACTGTCGTATACAACGCCTGCTCGGCAAGCAAGAAATGAAATCGCTTCGCGCCCTTACGCAGAACCTGCTGACGCTCCATTCGTGCGGATACTGCGGCGGCGAGATCATCGGGGCCGCCGATGAATTGGATGCACTCTCGCAGTATCTCGGTCGCGTAGTCCTGTGTCTGCAGCAGGCCGGGAACCAGGTCGGGGTCATACCCACGGATCAGCTTGGATTCGGTCTCGAGCTGCCCCGTTTTCTTCTGGGCGTTGTGGGATTGGATCCGCTTCCACTCCAACCAGGCGGCTTCGACGTTTCGGACGGTGGCGATCAGGTCGCCCACTTGTAGAGGTGCGTCGGTCAGCGCACACCAGGTATGAATGTCCTGCTCGGTGGGCGTCTGCTTGCCATGTTCGTACCGGGAGACTTTGGAGTTGTCCCAGCCTGCGAGCCTGGCCAGCTCCAGGCCGCTGAGGCCCGATTGTTTCCTGAGTTCTCGGAGCCGCGCGCCGAGAGTTTCGCGTGCTTGCTGGACGCTGCTCACCGCTTGATTCGGTATTCACTGTGAGGTGTTGCCAGGCTCCACACACGGTCGCGGACGGCCGCGCAGTACGCGACGATCCTCGGGTCGCGGGTCACCGCGAACCCTCCCAAGGTTCCGTCCGGTCTGAAGACCGTGAAAGCTAGTGTGTCGTCATCGAAAAGCCACCAGTCGTCGGTAGTGATTTCGGCAGAGGCGATTACGTGGCGGGGAAGCCAACGGATGTCCTCACCGGAGTCGATATTGCTCTCCGTCGTGGCGAACAGGAACCGCGTGTAGTCGGTGTGGGGCTCGGTGACCACCCGAACCCGCTGCACCGCGCGTCCCGAGCTTGTCACCTCTCGCATGAGGTCATCCCAGTGCCGCCACTCGGGGTCGTATTCGAACTCGCCGGTGTCGAGGAACGTCTCCAGTGCTGCGGCTTCGTCCTCTACCGCGTAGCTGTCCTGGACCTCCAAATGGAACGCTCGAAACCGGCAGTCCCTGAACAGCTGTTCCTGCTCATTACTGGTGATTAGTTCCATCGTCCGGTCGGATTTCCTTTCCTCTCGGTACTTCGATGCTTCGTTCTCCGGCGGGCGGTTTGATGACCGCCAGTGCGGTCGTGTCGGTGACCGGCTCGCCGGCCAGGACGAACGTGCCGTGCCCGGTGTCCTCGAGCAGGGTACCCAGACAGGTTCCGTATTCGAGGTACGCCAGCAGGGCGTGCGGGATCTCGATGTGCCGAGAATCTCGTTGCGGCACCTCCCATCCCAGTACGACGTACGTATCTCGGTCCGAGGCGTACAGGGTTGGAGAGCCTCCGTTGCGGGTGTTGGTTCCGAGGAGACGCAATTGCATTACCGGTACCTTACAATCAGAGTTTGTGTGAATGCATCTGAGCGTGACACCAGTTGCCAGTTCAGGTCAATGGTTTGCGGCGACATGCTGCAAAGATCTACAAACTGCTGGTCAATGGCCCGCAGCTGTCCGTAGCATAAGTCCCGGCGCTCAGGGCCGGTGATCTTGCACCTTCCGTCCGGTCCACAGCTGCCGCATCAACGGCGGACAGAGGGCGAGATGTATAGGCGTACAAGGCTCTTCGAATTCCCTGGCGGTCTGATCGAGCTCCAGGACGATGGGGGCGAGGACGACGACCGTGCCGGGTTCTACGTCGACTTCCACGGAACTATCCAGCTCGACGGACATAGGAAGTCAGGGGTGAATATGCGATACAAGCCAACATGTCTCGGCTACCTGCGGACGGATGTGTCGGGGATGGGCCAGCTTTGGGACGAGACCCAGATGCGGAGGCTCGCCGAGCGCTACGGCTACGACCTGGCCGAGGTGGTCGTCTACGACCCGAAATCGGGCCGGCCGCCGCTGGCCCGGCTGAAGGCCCAAGCCACCCGCCTCGACGCGGAAGCGGTCATCGTTCCCGGACCGGAGCATTTCACCGACGGGCAGATACCCAGCTCGCTGGTGCGGCGGCTGGACGTCATCACCATCCATCCCGAGGAAACCCATGCCCGCCGTGCGGTGATGCCACTTCTGTGGTCGGTCAAGCCGCGGGACCGCGATCGCTGAGGCCCGGCGCCACGCCACTGAGCCCGACCCTCGAGGTCCGTGGCCGCCCGGACGGGCTATGTCACTCCTGAAGTCTTCGACCACGTCGCGGATGAACGGCCAGTCCAACCGTTCTGAACGCGCACCACGGCTGAGGAATTGGCGCGAAAATGCTGTTCGACAACGGTTTGTGCGGGATTGCACCGGTCGTCCGCGACTCGGCGGCCGTGCTGGCGGGTTCGGTCAGCGTGAAATGCGGCTGGGGCTCAATGGGTCACCGCATCACCGCGTGGATGATCGTGTCGGCGTGGGGGTTTGGGTGCGAACCAGCTCACATGGCCGTGCCCCTCTGGTGGGTCGGGCGGGTCAGATGAAGGTCGATCGCCAGTCGCTCGACTGTTTCGGCGGCGCAGACGCGGTTCTCGCCGATTCCGCCGTGTGCACCGCGTTTGGCCCATCCGACGACGTACACGCCGTGCAGAGGATCCCTGGTTGTCGGAGAAATGACTCTGCCGTTTCGGTTGAGGATCTGACCGTTGTGTGTGTCGGGGAGTCCGTCGATATGCGCGGTGCGGAACCCGATGGCACGAACCACTGCGCTGGCCAGGAACGTGTGCCCGCCGGTCGTATACACGCTCAATTCGCCGGTTCCCGTCGACTCGATGTTCGTCACGTGCTGTTCGAAGCAGAACACGACCGGCAGCCGGGTGTCGTCTCGATCGTTCGGATTGAGGTGGTTCATCGCCGGTCTCAGCGGTTGGCCGGCTGCGGAGACGGGTTCATGGTCCAGGGTTCTGGTCGTGTGTATCGACAGATTGGGCAGGGCCAGGATGTCCTGCATGGCGGGGGTGGCAAATGCGGACCGGTCTGCGCAGGCACGGGACAGCACGGTCACCTGTGTCAGTGCGGCGATGCTCGGAGATGTGCCGTGTCGGTCGGCGAGATATCTGATCACCTCGAGGGCGACGTTCCCGGCGCCGACGATGAGGCAATGCGGCCCGAGGGTCGGCGGCTCGGTGGGGGATGGGTTGTTCACGCCGGCAAGGACATCGAGTGCGTCGTACACACCGACGGGCAATGCCGAGTCGGATCGGGTGAGGGGGCGGGGAATCGAGGCGCCGTGGGCGAAGACCACGGCGTCGAACCGGCGGCGCAAGGCTTCGAGGGAGAGATCGCGGCCGATCTCGGTGTTGTAGACGACGTTGACCCGGTCGTCGCCGAATGGCACATCGAACAGGCTCAGCATTTCGCGCAGGCCCGCGTCCGGTGCGATGGCGGTACGCAGCAGGCCGCCGAGGTGGGCGTGGCGTTCGTAGACGGTGACGTCGACGAAGCTGGACCGCCGCAGCAGCTCACGAATGGTGTACATGGCGGCGGGGCCGGCGCCGACGACTGCGATGCGGGGCCGTCGACCACCGACGCTCGAAGGCCGGGGGAGAGGCGTTGTTGGTCGCCGGCCGGGTGTGGTTCGGGGCCCGCTGTGTGCGAAGTAGTCGCTGTTGCGGCGGAGATGGTGTTGTTCGGTCGCGGTGAGGGCGTGGTCGGGTTTGATCGCTGAGGTGGGGCAGGCGTCGACGCAGGCGGTGCAGTCGATGCAGGAGCTCGGGTCGATGTGCAGTGTCGGCGTGGTGGCGAAGTCGGGGTCGCCGGGGCGGGGACGGATGCAGTCGCGCGGACAGGCGTTCAGGCAGGAGACGTCCTTGCAACAGTGTCCCAGGATGACGTGGGCCATAATCGCTTTCGAGAGGTCAGAGCAGGTTCGAGGCGCGGTAGATACGTCGAGCGACCCGGTTGAGCAGGCCCTCGCGGTGGAGGAACTCGATGAACGAGGCGGTGGCCGAGCGGAACATCATGCGGTGGTGCTCGTTGGCGTCGATCGCGGATTTCACCTCCGGCCAGCGCAGTCCGAGTTCCTCGTAGACGCGCCGGTTGATCAGGCTCTTGGCGACGACGTGGGTTCCGACGGCGATGGCGATCGTGCTCAGGAACCGTCGTGGCCGCGAGATGGTGGTGAGTTGGTCGCGAATGCGGCGGCGGGCGAAGGCCATGTGCCGTGATTCCTCGACGACGTGGATGTAGGAGGTGCGGCGTATCGCGTCGGCGACCGTCGCGTCTCTCATCCAGTCGCGTTGCATGGCGTCGAAGATTTCCTCCCCGGCCAGCACGATCCCGTAGGCGACCTCGTGCCAGGCGAACATCGCGAAGAGCCTGCCCAGCAGTTTCTGCAGCCGGTCGTGGGGATAGAAGTGTGCTCCGATGCTGTCGACACCCTTGATGAACATCAGCGAATGCAGGTTCTCGTCGGCGCATTCGTTGAGCAGAAACGCGATGTCGGGGCGAGCGGGGTCGGCACCGTGATTGGCGCGCAACAGCGCGACTTGTAGTCCGACTTCGAGCCAGATCGCGATACCGAGGAACTGTGCCACTTCGCAGCGGGTCAACAGGATTCGTTGCTGCTCCGACATCGACGCCCAGATCGGAGTGTCGAACAGCGGCGACCACTGCGCGGTCATTCCGTAGCCCTGATCGGAGTCGGGCCCCGGCTCATACAGCTCCGGACATCGTGGGTCGAACGATAGTCGCTGGGCCGACTGGATCAGTGTGTGGAAGAACTGATCCTGCTCGGTAGCTACCACTGCTGAACTCCTCTGCTCGGTCATGTTTCACGCTGGTTGGCGCGCGGCCGGGCTTCCTTTTTCCTCCGCCGTGTTCTCGACGGCCTGGCGAACAGGGATGGCTGTCGACGGACCTATCCCCGGAACGGCGAGGCTCTGCGACTGCGCATCCCGCCGCGCAGACCGTCGCGCCTGGAATTCGCTGAAAGTGCCAACACTGCAAATCATTTTGGAGAGATCAGGCTTCCTCTGCCGTGCACGATGAGCCGTGTCCGGACGTGACGCACCGCGCAGGCCGAGGATGGTTCAGGGAGTATAGGCGTTGGTGAGGGTGGCGATGTTGTCCAGGGCGTCGAGAGTGTCGCGGATGGTCATTTGGCGGGCCCAGGCGCCGGCCTGCGGTGTCGAGGAATTCGCGCATCGGGCGGATGGTGATGGCAGGCGGGCTGAGGGTGGAGGGATTGGCACACCCGATCGAGGAAAGCACCGACCGCGTAGGTCACTGCGTTCACATTGTGCGGCGTAGTCTGCGGCGCATGAGAGTTGCCGCGGCACAGTTCACTTGCGCACCTACCGATGTCCGGGTCAATATCGGACAAATGGTCAGGCTCGCTGAACAGGCAGGCGCAGACTCCGCCGAGTTGATCGTGTTTCCGGAGTTGGCGGTGACCGGATACGAACTGGCCGCTACCGCAGCTGATGAGAGGTTGTGGCTCCGCGCCGATGACCCTCGCCTGGATCCGCTGCGCACCACCGGGATAGCGACCGTTGTGAACTGCGCTGCCCCCGCCCTCGACGGTCACCGTCCCGTGATCGCCACTTACGTCTACAGCGCCGCCGGCGATCTGCTCACCACCTGTCACAAACAGCATTTGTTCGAGGAAGAGCAGCGGTTCTTCACCTCCGCGGACAAGGACGGCCGCTTCGAACTCCAGGGTTTGCGCTTCTCCCTTGCCACCTGTTTCGACAACCATTTCCCCGACTTGGTCGACCGAATCGCCGACGATGGCTGTGACGTCCATCTGGCCAGCGCCCTGTACGGTACCGGTCGCGGCATCGCCGAACGTGCGTCGATCTATCCCGGCATCGCCGACCGCGCGGACGTTTACGTGGCCCTTGCCAACCACGTGGGGCCTGCGGGCCCGGTCACCGGGTGCGGCCGCGCCGCCCTGTGGGATACCGACGGAACCCTGCTGGCAGAGGCCGACGAACAGACACCGATGTTCGTCGTCGCCGATATCGGCTAGCAATGGCCACACGGCAGTGACCGGGGTGCGAACCATCCCCTCTGCAATCGGCATCCGCGCACTGCCAGTGGTCGGTCAGCCGCCCGAGATGACACCCGCCCGTTGACCTTCCGTAGCCACACCCGGCACCCCCGAGGCACCCGAGACCCTGCGAGCGCGGAGGACCCTGCCCGCGTCGGCAGGTTCGATCGGCGTGTCAGCGATATGAGAGTGGGCAGCCAGGTATGACGCATGGCGTCGGTGATGTGGATCGGCGTGGTGAATTCATGGGAGTGAACGCTGGTTGGGCGGCTGTGCATCGGTGAGGTCGGTGGAATGAGCCAGGGCGTTGTACAGCCAGTCGTGGGCTCGTCCGATAGTGACGCGAGGTCCGAGGAACCGTTCTGTCAGAGCCCAGTAACGGTGAATCCGGTGGTCGGAATCGGTTGCGTCGATCAGCAATTGCTCGCGGGAACGCGGGGAATCACGTTCCCCTCGTGCCTCGGCATGGGCGTTGACGAATCGGTCGAGTTCGGTGCCGGCGTGCGGCCGAACATCTTTCGCTACGAGTGGCACCACGTCCACCATGACGTTGTCCATGCTGATGTACAGCGCTCGAGGGTCGCGGATCAGCTCTGGTCGATCCCGCCAGTACTGCTGTCGCACAATACTGGTCATGTCCGGCTCGGCCACCAGAGCGGCCAATTCGGCATACGCGACAACCTCGTCGACGGACGGATCAGCAGGCGGCTCCGGCACATTCCAGCACACCCACCTATCGCTGTCGCACCGCGGGATCGGTGCGAGAATGCGCCGCCAGAACCGGATGAGGCAATCGTGCACCGCACCACCGTCCTGCGCGGCGGCCAGCAACGCGAGTCGCTGGGCCCGCTGTGCCGGGGCAACCGTCTCCATGGCCCGCAGTGACGCCCGCCGCCATGCCAGCGACCTGAATTCGATATCGAGCCGGGCACTTTCGGCAGCGATGGCGTCTGCCATCGATCGCTCTCCCTGCAGCACGCCGGTGATCGAGTCCAGCCCGAGACCGAGCGCGCGCAACCGCCGCACCAGCAGCAGTCGTTCGGCGGCGCTGTCGGCGTCGAACATCCGATGCCCGCCTGTGCTGCGCTGGGATTCCAGAATGCCTTCGTCGCAGTAGAACCGGATCGTTCGCACCGGAAGTCCGGTGCTGCGCGCCAACTCCCCGATGCTCACCAGCACATCGGATCGTGTGTCATCCGTCACAACCTGTTGAACCTCCACCCCACTGGAGCTTTTAGCGTACTGGGCACCCCCGTCCGACCCCGACAGCGAAAACCGAAGCGGTCGTGGAGGACGAGCGGAGTACTACGCATATGTCGTCACACCGAGGAGAGTGTTTCGTGGCTACCACGCAAGAAGAAATCGTCGCCGGCATCGCGGAGATCATCGAGGAGGTGACGGGTATCGAGGCCGCCGAGGTCGCGATCGAGAAGTCTTTCGTCGACGACCTGGACATCGACTCGTTGTCACTGGTGGAGATCGCTGTACAGCTGGAGGACAAGTACAGCGTGAAAGTCCCCGACGAGGACCTTGCGAGCCTGAGAACCGTCGGCGACGCGGTTGCCTACGTCCAGAGGATGGAGGCGGAGAAGCCGCAGCTCGCCGCGGAAATGGAAGCGAAATACAAGGAAGGCCAGGCGAATTGAGCAGCCTGGGGGCCGTTTCGCCCCTTGTCGCGGTGGTGAGCCGGTGATTGCCGATCCACAGTTGAATCCCGCCGCAGTCGAACTCGGCAGTTTCTTCCGGCAGCCACCAGAAACTGTATGGCGCGCGCTGACGGAGCCGGATCTGCTGGAGCGGTGGCTGCTTCGACCGACCGGGTTCGCCGCCTCGGCCGGAACCCACTTCCGATTCGCCATCCCGGACTCATCGCCGAACGAGATCATCTGCGAGGTGCTGGCGGCCCGGCCGTGCGAGCAGTTGACCTACAGCTGGACATACCGGCAGGCCGAGTACCCCGCCCGGTGGATTGTCGACTGGACGCTGCAGCCGCAGGGTCGTGGCACACGACTTCTGCTGACGCAGACAGGTTTCGACATCGAAGACCGCCGGCAGAAAATGGTACGCAACGCCATGGAACGCAGCTGGAAACGACTCGTGCTGCCGCGGCTCGGTGAGGTGATCCACCACTGAAAGCGCCCCTGGGAGTCGGGGCTGCACACCGGCGCGACGGCGAACTACTGTCCCGGTCCTATTCATATTTCGAAAGGTTCGAAACCATGTATTTCATCTCGATGGCGTTAGGGATGTTCGGCCCACTGCTCGTACCCACAGGAAGCTCGAACTGTTGGATGGACAGCACCGCTCCCGCGTGCTGGCCTCACTAGATTGATTCTCGCGACTGGGCGGGCGGAATTGCCGCCCACCCAGCCGCCTTGTCCGCACTTGCACGCCAGGTATCGCGCAACACATGTGCCCTGCGTGCCGCTCGTCTGGCAGCCGAGTTACCTGGCGCAGCACCGGTGTTGGTCGGGACTGGTGCTGGCGCCGCCGCCTGGTCTGCGGTGTTCTCAGGCAACTGCCCGCACATCGGTGGGTGCGGGCCGACGGCGGCTGAGATCAGCGGCACGGGTCCTGCTGAAGATCTTGGTCTACAACCACCCTGGCACAGCGACAGATACCCAGCCCATGACCTGACGACCCTGGCCAAGCTGTATCCGTACAACCCAGCGCGGCAATGCGTCTTCAGCTGCCATGCGCGGATGAGCGGCCAGTCCAACCATTCTAAAGGTGGACTACAGCTGAGGAATTGGCGCGAAATTGCTGTTCGACAGCGGAATGTGAGCGGCGTGAGAGGTCCACCGCTGCGAGTTTTTCATCGGACCACTGCACATACTCGAACAGTGTCCCGTCCGGGTTGTGCACCATCATGTTTCGCCCGGTCGGGATGTCGGCCGGTGGGGAGACGATGGTGGCGCCCTGGGCGCGCAGGTTCGCTTGGAATTCCTCCAGCGAGTCCACCGATATGACGATGTCCTGTTTCGGCGCGGCCGCGAGTGCGTCGGCGGGGCCGCCGATCAGTACCAACGGACCGATGGTTGCGATATCGAGATTGCCCTCCTCGAACCGGAAGTGCAGGTCGCACCGGAGCCCGAGGGTCTGCTCGTAATAGTCGACCGTCGCCGAGAAGCGATCGCTCTCGACGCGAACGGGGGTGAATGTCTTGATGATTCGCATCGTGGTGCCTTCCTTACTTCGGCTCGGAGAACCCGTACGCCGTCCACTGCTCGAGGACGCGCTGCTGGATCTCGACGGGCCAGCCGTTTTCGAAGCTGCCCTTGACCGGTCGCTTTCCGGTGGGATAGAGGTCGGCGAGCAGACAGTTGTAGATGACTTTCCCGGCGCTGAAGCTGTGCTGTTCCTCCGCGGACAGGTAGATGCCCAGCGGATCGGTGAGTTTGCGTTCGAAATGGAATTCACCGCGGTTCACATCGGGATGCGAGCGTGTCGCGAACGCCCACACCACCTGATCGAGATCGGTGATGTCGATATCGTCCTCGACCAGCAGGATCTTGGGCGCGTGCACCGCCGCGGGGCCGCCGAGCACGACCTCCGCGACCTTGTCGACCAGTTCGTGGGAGGGCAGTCCCGAGGTCTCGTGCCAGTCCGCACGGACCGCCAGGGTCAGCCAGTGCACGGCGGCTTCGAAGTTGTACCAGGCCGAGGAGATCGGCAGCCCGGCCTCGCGTAGCAGGTGCAGGATTTCGGCAGCGGCGGCGGTGCCGGTGATGGTGTCGTCCTCCTCGACCGGAGGCCCTGCGGCTACCACCGGGAGAATCGCGTTGTCCTGGTAGGTGATCGCGGAGACCTGGAAGCGTGCCTCGAGCGAGCTCACCGTCGCGTTGTAGCCGGGGTACTCGTTGAACGGGCCCTCCTCGACGTCATCGTCGAGGAGGATGTGGCCCTCGACCACGATTTCCGCAGTAGCCGGAACCATCAGGTCTACCGTTTCCGCCGGTACGACCTCGATGCCCTCACCGAAAAGCGCACCCAGATAATGGCTTTCGTCCACGCCCTGGGGCAGCGGCATACCGCTCACGACCACCAGGCCCGGTTCGACCCCGAGCGCCACCGCGATCGGCATCGGAGTGCCTGCCTCGGTCCACATCGCCCGGATGATGCCGATCTGCTGCGACTTCGGCAGCAGACAGGCCAGAGTCGACTTGTCGTGCACCATCATTCGATTGACTGACCAGTTCGTCCAGGAGCCGTCGGGCGTCTTGACGATATTGGCGCCGAAGGTCTGGAGATAGCGGCCGCCGTCATTGCCGTGGATCAATGGGGTCGGAAAGGCGAACAGGTCGATGTCGTCGCCGAGCATGATGTTCTGTTTGCACGGCGCGGAGACCGACGCGACCACCGTCGGCGGAATGCCCGGCTTGGTGCGGGCGTCGGCGAGGACGTCGACGATCTGCTGGCCGGTGGCGTCGGCGGGCAGCCCCACGGACAGTGCGAGCCGGGCGAGTTGGTGCTGCGGGGCGCTGAGTGCCGCGGGAGCGCCGAAGAGCCGGAAGCCGGTATCGGTATAGCCGGTCAGATTGGTGAAAAGTGGTGCCGGAGCTCGTAAGTCGTAGCAGCGACGGATGATCGCGCCGACTTCGAGATTCCAGTCGACCTCCTTGTCGATGGTGTGGATCTCGCCGATCTTCTCCAGTTCGGCGATGAATTCACGCAGACTTGTCAAGTGGGTCAAGATATTTCCTATTCTCCCCAGCGGGGCAGATCGGGCACGTCGATGCCGAGCAGGTCCAGCGCACGACCCGCGGTGTGGTCGACGATGTCCTGCACGCTCTGTGGTCGCAGATAGAACGCGGGAACCGGCGGCATCACGATGGCCCCGGATTCGGTCGCGGCGGCCATCGCTCGCAGATGTCCGAGAGTCAGTGGCGTCTCGCGGACCATCAGCACCAGGCGCCGCCGCTCCTTCATCGTCACATCGGCGGCGCGAGTGAGCAGATTGTCGCCATTGGCGTACGCGATCGCGGACAAGGTGCGGATCGAGCACGGCGCCACGATCATCCCCGCGGTCCGGAAGGAACCGGACGCGATCGCCGCACCGATATCGGCGGGCCGATAGGACACATCAGCCATTTCCGCGAGATCCCGTGCGCTCAGTCCTGTTTCGTAAGCCCGCGTCTGCTGACCAGCGGGCGTAACGACCAGATGCGTCTCCACACCGGCCTTCCGGGCAAATTCCAGCACCCGCATTCCGTAGCCGATGCCCGTGGCGCCGCTGATTCCCACGACCAGCCGCCGTGGCGATTCGTCGCCATTCAATGGCACTTCCCTAACTCGCAGTTGTCGCACGCAGACGTCGTACCTGCACGAGGGTTCCAGCCGACGCTGGCAGTCCGCTGGCAGGCGATTGCCCACGACAGCATCGGGTGTTCTTGCGGCCGAGACGTATTCGGAACGGCGCGCGTCCGAGTGCTCTGGGCGATCAGCCGTGGAAGAGGTCCAGTCGGTCGAGCAGGCCGGTCAATCCGCTGTGGACCATGTCGTCATCGCCTCTGTCCAAGCCATAGGTCACTTCATGCCATGGCCCGAGTTGATGCCAGACCGATGCTCGGCGGCGGAGGTCGTCGGTGAGGCCGTAAGCGGTGGCGACCGCGTCGCCGAAGGCTGCTGGTGCGCCGAACAGTGGCCATGCCAGGTCATTCGCTGCGTCGCCGAGATGGACATCGCCGAAGTCGATCACACCGGCGATATGGTTTTCGTCCACCAAGACGTGTTCCGGGCCGAGATCGCCGTGGACGACCCTATCCGCGGGGAATTCCACGACGGCATCGAGGACCGCCAGCGCCGAATCATGGTGTGCCGCTGGGATCAACGGCACGACCTCGGTTCGGAAACGGTCGATCATTACAGCCCGGGTGCGCCTGGTTTCGGCCGCTGATGGCAGTCCGTGCCGCATCGCCTCGGCCGCGGGGCTGTCGTGCAGGGCGCGAAGAAATCCTCCCAGCGCGAGCCCGTGCCCGGTCCCGGCGGACTCGATGGACGTCCCGGGGACCAGGGCATGACGCACGATCAACGGTGTCTCGCTCACCACCCGGGGGATCGGCACCTGCAGGGGCAACAGTGGTGCCAGCCAAGGCATCAGCTGGGTTTCACGCCGCAGTTGGCCGGCGACCTCTGGCCGGCGCGGTCTCCTGTCGACCCACGCTCCGTCGATCAACGTGGCAAAGCAATCCCATCCATCGGAAAACCCCACGCAGCCCACGGTACGACACGGGCGAATACCCAACCGGCGCCCCCGTGATCCAAACGTGCACTGCCACGGCGAAATTGGCAGGAAGCCGCGGCTCGCCGGCGCAGAGTGCCGTGATTGGTCCGGTCGTCTGCCCGCAGCTGGGACATGTGGTCTGTGTCATAGCGGGGCGATGTCACAAATCCGGGGTGGCCGGCACCTCATGGTCGTCCCACTGACAATGAAGGAGATGGACGCTATGAGTGCTCGGCTCGATATGTTCGCGAATGAGGTCGGCGCGAAGTTCGCCAAGCGGTTTGCGAACGCCAGTCTGGTGATCACGCAGTCCGAGGTGCCGAAAACGATTCAGGAGCTGGTGAGCTTGCGGGCCAGTCAGATCAATGGGTGTGGCTTTTGTACCGATGCGCACAGCAAGGAGCTGGCGGCGGCGGGGGAGCCGCCGGTTCGGATCAATCTGGTGGCGACCTGGCGGGAGGCGTCGGTGTTCAGCGAGGCGGAACAGGCGGCGCTGGCCTTCGCCGAGGAGGGCACCAGGCTGGCGGATGCCCACCTCGGGGTCTCCGACGAGACCTGGGCGCAGGTTCGGAAACACTACGACGACAACCAGACCGCGGCGCTGGTGGCGCTGGTGGCCATGATCAACGCCGCCAATCGGCTCGGTGTCATCCTGCATCAGCAGGGTGGGTCCTACGAGCCGGGCATGTTCACCGGGGTCACCGACTGACCGTCAGACGGGCTGCGGGGCCGTGACCGGTCGGCGGCTGCGGCGCCAGGCGTAGGCGAGGAAGGCGATCAGGCCGATCAGCGGAATCGTGCTGACGGCCCAGCTCACACCCAGTGGGGGGCCGGGCTGCTGGAGAACCGGGAGGTTCGCCAGATCGCCTTCACCGCGGCCCTGGGGGCCGTCGATGACGAAGTGGAAGGTCCACGCGCCCTGCTCATCCAGAGAGCGCACGTCCAGGCCCCAGACGTCGCGCTTGCGCGGGTGCCGCGACAGCGGTTCGGCGCGGCGCACCTTGCCGTTGGGCTGGTACTCGGTGAGCGTGCCGGTCTTGTCCTCGATGCCCCCGTCGGGGATGAAGGTGAAGTCCAGCGATTGCATTGCGCGCAAAGGCCATTCGCTGAACCCCACGGTCAGCGCGTAGGGCCCGGCCTGCACGTGCTCGGTGTGCACGATATCGACGGGCTGATACGCAGACGCCGTCGCGGCAGTGCCCGCCGTCAGCCCGAGAATCGCGAGAATCGTTGCGGCGGTGGCGAGTAGACGGTTGATCATGCGCTGACCTTCTCGGACGGGGCGGACAGCCGCAGCATGTCGCCGAAGCGCCAGCCCAGGTAGCCGCCGAGCGCACCCAGCAGCGCGGCCGCGACCGTGGTGGCGATGATGACGGAGGCGTGCGAGAGGCGGGCGTCGTAGATGATCACCTGCTGCACGGGATTGAACCCGCCGATGATCGCCCCGCCGAGCCCACCGGCCAGCGCGGGCAGCAGGCGCGCCGGGCTGTCGGTGCGTCGCAGCAGCAGATCGATCACGATGCCCACCGGGATCAGGCAGAACGGAATGAGCGCCGGGGTCGCCGGAATGCCCCGGATGTGTTCGCGCATGGGCAATCCCACGAAATCGGCGTAGGCGCGCGCCGCCCACGGAGCGAACCACCAGAACAGGCCCTGGATCGCCGAGGAGAACACGGCGGTGACGGTCGCGCCCCACCGCTGGAATCCCGCACCCACGACCATCAGCAGAATCACCATGAACGCGGTGACCGCGACCGTCCACCGCACGGTCCCGGTGCTCAGCCGCTGCACCGCCAGCGCGGTGACGGTGCTCGAGGTCGCCAGGTGCGCCAGCGCGAACAGCGCGCCGATCCGCCCCCACCGATGGGCCCGCGCCGCCCCGAACACGATCACCGTGCCCACCGAGATCACCGTGCTGGACAGGAACAGGCCGATGTGCGGCGGCGAGTCGATGATCGCGTCGAATCCGTAGAGGCTGTGCCACCACAGATCCCACAGTCCGTAGAGCAGGAACGACGCCGCACCCAACGCCGCCACCATGTACCCGAGCGGCGCGGTGAACGTCCGCCCGAACACGCGGATCCCGGGCCCGCCCAGCGCACCGTCCACCCGCCGCCCCGCCCGGCCCGCGGCCGAGGTGACGAGAATGACCGTGAGACCGGTGAATCCGGCGATCGCCGCACTGGCATAGATGAACAGGTGCGGCAGCGTGAAGAAGGTATCGGGCCCGACATCGGAGTGCCACTGGATGTCCCAGGTCGATCCGACGGCGAAGGTCATGCTGGCCGCGAACAGGATGGCCGCGGGTAGCCAGGGGCGGATGGTGATCGGTGCGGTCGCCTCGGCGGTGAGACCGCGACCGTTGGCGGTGAGGTCCATGGTCTGCTCCTGATCCTCTTTCCTTCGATTCAGTTGGCCTGGACGGAGAAGGTGGCGCTGCCGGATCCCGGTGCGCCGGACAGTTTCACGGTGATCTCCCACTGCCCCGCCATGGGCAGCGTCACGGTCGCCCGGTAGTGCCCGGGCGTGACGACCGCGGCGGTGCCCGGCGGGAGCGCGTGGCCCATCTGCGGCATGGCGGGCTCCACCGAGACGCGATCCGGGGTGGCGGCGGTGCCGTGCTGGTCGGTGATGTCGAGGTCGACGGTGTTGTCGCCGGTGTGCGCCGATCCGCCGGAGACGCGCAGCTGCACCTGGTAGGGCCCGGCGGCACTGCGCGGCACCGGTTTCGCGCTGCCGGACGGCCACAGCCACCAGGTCAGCAGCGCGGCCACCAGCACGACGATCGCCGCGATCAGTCCTGTGCGCCTGGTCATTGCGGAACCACCGCTCGGACGTCGACCGTGGTCGGAATGGTCATGACGGAATAGCCGCGCTCGGCCTGCGCCCACACCAGGTACCGGCCGGGCAGCGGAAAAGTGAAGGTGAACGCCACATTCGGGCCGTAGGCGGCGACGGTCTCGTCCGGCGGCTGGGCGCCGACGGCGGGCATCGGGGCCATGGCGTGGGCGTGCGCCCAGATCGGCGCCGTCGCCGCGGACGTCCCGGCGGGCACGCCGTCCGGCAGCGGGCCGACCGCGATGAGATGGCCGATCATCCCCAGCCAGGGCTGTAGATCCGCGGCGCCGCCGTAGGCCGCGGTGAGGGTGACGGGTTCGCCCGCGATCGCCTCGGTGGTCGTCAGAGTTGTCCCGCTCGGTGCGGGATCGGCCGCGCCGGAACCGGATCGACCGCCGACGCGCAGCGCGGACCGCAGCAGCTGCACACCCCCGCCGCGCCGGGCGATCTCCGCCGCGACCGCGTAATCGCCGGACTCCCCGAGCCCCAGGCCGACCCGATACTCCCCGGGCGCGGTGCGGATCGGATGCCGATGCCAGAACGTCCCGGACGGCCCGACCACCATGAGGTGCAGCAGCGCGTCATCGGTGACCAGTAGATCGTCCACCGGCCGCCCCGTCGCCGAATCGGTCAGCGACAGCTGGACTTCCGTCGGTTGCCCCGCGGCCGCAGGCTGCGCACGCACGGTCAGATTCACCGGCGGCCGTGAATAATTCGTGGTCAGCGGCAGATCGCGTTCGGGGAACGGATTGCCGATATTGCCGGACGTGGGATCGAGCAGGCTGCCCGCCGGCCGCGGCTGCGGCGCACTCGAGGACAGCACCGCCCCCGTGGTCCCGACGGTCAGCGCGGCGATGAGCGCGCCCACCGGAATCAGTGTCGGCCAGCCTCTTTTCGAGAGGAGGGCGGTACCCAGCGCGACCAGTAGCAGCACACCCGCCGCGAAGAAGCCCCCGTAAGCTGCCCGCTCCCATGGCGTCACCACGCGCGCGGCGACGAGGAACGGAATCCGGGCGGTCTGTTCGCCGTCCGAGACCGACAGCTCCCACGGCCCGGCATGATCCACCCGCAACGTCGTGGCATACAGCCCCGGCCGATCCGCGAGTTCGACCGTGCCCGAGGAGGTCTCGCCACCCTGATCGACCGGCGCGGCGCTGACCGTCAGCGCCCCGGCCGCCGACCCGGCATGGCTCACCACCTCGACGCGTAGCGGCCCCGGCTCGGCCCGCCGGATCACCACCGTGAGCTCGCGTGCCCCCAGCGATTGCGCCACCGTCAGATCACCCCCGCTCCCCGCGCCATCGGCCCGGGCATCGGGCGCGGACGCGACATCCCACCCCAGCAGGAACGCGCAGAGCACGCCCACCACCAGGCATGCGCCGCGCAGGCGAACGATCAACGGCGGCTGCACTGTTCCGAAGCTACCGAAAAACCGCGGCCCGGAAATCCCACCCGCGGGGGATGTCTCCTCGGGGTGCGGTCAGGGTAGGGTCCCCGGGCCCGCTGGGACGGGTAGCCCCGTGGCGCGAGTCGTTTCAGCGGCTAGGCCAAGGCGTTCCGGAGCCAGCCGGGCCCGGCCGTCGTCGCACCGAGCGCCTCGACCCGCGCTCGCAAACCACGATCGGCCGTCACCACGAGCACCGAACCCGGCCGGGCCCCGGCCTTTCCGGCCTCGGCCGCGACCACCTCGACAATGGCGTCGTCCCCGGAACCCTCCGCGAGCACCACCCGCAGCTCGGCCCCCGCGCTGTCGGCAGCGGCCTTGGCGGCCCCTTCGAGTACCACGACCACGTCCGTCACTTCGGGCAGTCGCTCCCGCAACGGACCCAGCTCCCCGAGCAACCGCCGCGCCGCCCCGGCCCGATCCCGCCACCACCCATCCGGCCGCGAACCCACCACGTTGGCCGCGTCCACCACAACCACCAGCCCTGCATCCTCCACCGCCTCAGTCTCCACCGCCGGCGCCGAACCGCCGCGATCAGGTGCACAGGTCGCAGCCCGAGGGCCGTCGCGCTCCACGGCCCTCGGGCACCTCGACACCCGCCGGGTCGGATCCCGTGAGTGTGAACCTGTTCCAGGGACGAGGCTCTCGGCCCGGTTCGCGCCGTTGCGCGCGGCCCGGGCCGAGTTGGTGGAGAAGAGTCAGAGGTCGAGTTCGACGTCGGTGAGGGGGTAGGCGACGCAGGAGTGGGTGTAGCCGGTGGCGGCGTCGGAGAGGCGGAGTTCGGCTTCGGCGGCGGTGTGGACTTCGCCCTTCAGGACGCGGATGCGGCAGAGGCTGCATTCGCCGGAGCGGCAGGCGGCTTCGGGTCGGATGCCGTTGTCTTCGAGGGCATCGAGGAGGGGACGGGCGCGTGGAGTGCGGAACGTGGTGTCGCGGACGATGACCGTGACCTCCTCGGCGGGGTCGGCGGTGGTGGGCCAGTGCGGCTGGGCGGTGGGGTCGCTGGGAGCGCCGTTGGCTTCGAAGCGGATTCGCTTGCGGGGGTGGCCCAGGGCGGTGAGCTGCTCCAGCGCGTAGGGGTAGAGAGCCTGGGGGCCGCAGACGTAGACCATGCGGTTGCCGAGGGGGCCGGTCAGGTCGGAAATGGTATCGGCGGACAGGAATCCGGTGCGGCCCGTCCAGTCGGGGGAGGGGTCGGCGATGACGTGATCGACGGTGATGCCGGGCTGGGTGGCAAAGGTGGCGAGTTCCTCGCGGAACAGGATGTCGGAGGCGTCGCGCGAACCGTAGATCAGATGGAATTCGCGGACCGGCCCGCGGTCGGTGAACTCGCGGATCATGCTCATGGCCGGTGCGACGCCCGAACCACCCGCCAGGAACACCACGCGGTCACCGTGGAAGAGCGGATTGTGGTGGAAGGTCCCCATCGGCCCGGTGGTGGTGAGCACCTGGCCCGCCTCGACGGTGTCGAGGAGGAGATTGCTGATCCGGCCGCCCGGCACCCGCCGCACCGTCAGGTCGTAGAAGCCGAGCTCCGTGGGGCTGGAGGAAATCGCGAACGGCCGGCTGGTGCCGTCGGAGAAGACGTTGACGTACTGGCCCGCCAGAAATGGCGGCAGCGTCGCGCCGTCGAGGCCGCGCAGCCGGAATGTCTTGGCGGACACGGTTTCTTCGAACACGGCCTCCACCCGCAGCAGCAGCCGCTTGGGATGGTAGGCGTCCACGATGGCGCGGGCTTCCGCACTGTGGTCGCGGGTTTCGGGCAGCCGGGCCTCGATCTCGTCGAGAATGGCTGCCGCGCCGTCGAATCGGGTGGCGAGGGGGTGTCGTTTCACGATGTGCTCCGTTCAGGCGGCCTGGGTGCGCAGCAGGCGGCGCGCGACGCGGGCCCCGGCCTCGAGTGTGGGTTGGAATCCGCCCATGCCGGACCAGGAACCGGCGACGTGCAGTCCGGGGACATGGGTTTCGCGTTCGCTGTTGCGGAACAGCCAGCCCTCGGTGGCATCCTGGTCGTAGCCGTAGATGGACCCGCCCGGATGACCCAGATACCGCATCATGGTCAAAGGCGTTGCCACATCGACCTCTTCGATGGCGTCGCGGATACCCGGCGTCACCGCCTCACACAGATCCAGCAGCGTCTCGGCGAAGGCGAACTTGGTGCGCGCGTAGTCCGCCGGCGCCACGTTCTTCCAGATGTCGGCGTACTGCAACGTCATCAGGCTGACATGGGTGGTCCCCGCCGGTGCGAACCCGATGGGCGCGACATCGTAGGAGCTGACACAGATGCCGCGCGCCGGCTCGAACGACTTCCACGCCCGGTAGGTGCGATCGTCGTCGGTGTCCCGGTTGACGAACGTCGTGCTGGTGGTGAACCCGAGCTCCGCGGGCGTCGCGTCCAGGCCCATGTGCAGCACGAACCCGGACACCCCGATCCGCCTGGTGGCCAGATCGTTTCGCACCGCCGCCGGCACCGCGATCCCGTCCAGCATGGCGTAGGTGGTGGGCAGCGAGGCATTCGACACCACCTCCGGCGCGGTCACCTCGGCCCCGTCCTCGAGCCGCACCCCGAGCGCCCGCCCGCCCGCGGTGAGAATCGCCTCGACCCCGGTGTTGAACCGCACCTGCCCGCCCGCCTGCAGGAACGAGTCGAGTATCGCCGCCGACATGGCCTGCGACCCGCCGCGCACATGCCACGGTTTGAACTCGAAGTAGGCGAACAGCGTCAGCGCCAGATCCTGGAACCGCAGCTTGGACGGCGGCTGGCCGAGATAGGTCCAGTACATGGCGAGCGCGACCTTGATCCGGTCATCATCGAAGTATTCGTCGAGCACCTGCTGCAGCGGGCGCAGCCCGTACCGGAACAGCACCGGATCGATCTGGTCGGCGGGCATCCCGCGCATGGCCGCGATCTGCCAGAACGTCACCTGCTTGATCAGCTCGAAGAACCGCGCCACCCGATCCCGGCTGCCCGGGAACTCGGCATCGAGGACGTCGATCGCCGCATCCCAGTCGGCCGGAATCGTCACATCCAGCCGGCCGGGGACGACCGCCCGGTACAGATCGTGCTCCTGCACGAACTCCAGCCGATCTGCGATCCCCAGCTGCTGGAACAGCCCCTCGCGCAAGGAGATCGGCTGTCCTTCCACGCCCACCCCGGACAGCTGGTGCAGCGCCACCTCGAACTCGAATCGCCCGCGCCGGAACGAGGTTCCGCAGCCGCCGGGCACATTGTGCCGCTCCACCAGCAGCGTCCGCGCCCCCGCGCGCTGCAGCGTGGCCGCGGCGGTCAGTCCGGCATTGCCCGCGCCGATGACGATGGCGTCGTAGTCGTGCATGCCCACCTCCAATAGTCAATTAATTGAGTAGATGAATCGCACTGTAGCCACCATGAGTTGCGGTGTCTACGAAAAAGTAGACAACAAATTTAATAATCGCCGATGGTGGTAGCCTGGGCGGATGGCGCTACGCAACGCGGTTCTGGCCACCCTGCTGGAGGGGGAGGCATCGGGCTACGACCTGGCCAAGGGCTTCGACGCCTCGGTCGCCAACTTCTGGCTGGCCACCCCGCAGCAGCTCTACAAGGAGCTCGAGCGCATGGCCGCCGAGGGGCTCATCGAGACCCGCGTCGTCGAGCAGGAGCGCCGCCCCAACAAGCGCCTGCACTCCATCACCCCGGCCGGGCGGGCGGCGCTGCACGCGTTCATCGCCGAGCCCTCCAAACCGACCGCCATCCGCGACGAGATGATGGTGAAGGTCCAGGCCATGGAGGCCGAGGACGCCCCCGCCGTGCGGGCGGCCGTCGCCGAGAAACTGGAGTGGTCGAAGGCGAAACTGGCCCGCTACGAACGACTGCGCGGCCGCCTGCTGGACGGGCGCAGCGAGCAGGCCTACCTCGCCGAGGTCGACCGCATCGGCCCGTACCTGAGCCTGCTGCGCGGAATCGCCTTCGAGCAGGAGAACATTCGCTGGGCCGAGTTCGCGCTGCCGGTCATCGACCGGCGCATCGCCGCACACTCGCGGTAACCGGTCACCCGCCGTCGGGGCCGTCCCGGTTGATACGGTGTCCGCCTGGAAAGTTGTCCGCGAAATGACAGGTAGTGATCAGCGTTGGCGTCCGAATCGATGACAGGCGAGGGTGAATCCCGCCGTACCGCCCCGCCCACCCGGCGCGGTCAGCGCACGCGCGGCGCCCTCATCGCCGCCGCGCGCGAGGTCTTCGAGCGCGACGGCTACCTCGACGCCAAGATCGCCGACATCTCCAAGACCGCCGGCATGGCGTCGGGCTCCTTCTACACCTACTTCGACAGCAAGGACGAGATCTTCGCGGCCCTGGTCGAGCAGGTCTCGGAGGAGATGCTGCACCCGCACGTGCGCGAGCGCAGCGGGATCACCGACACCCGCGCGCTCATCGAGGCCGCCAATCGCGACTACCTGCTGTCCTACAAGCGCAATGCCCGCCTGATGGCACTGTTCGAGCAGGTCGCCCACATCGACGAGAACTTCCGCCACCTGCGCGTCGAGCGCGGCAAGGCGTTCGCGCAGCGCAATGCCCGGATGATCCGCGGGCTGCAGGAGTCCGGGCAGGCCAGCGCCGACCTTGATCCGATGATCACCGCGCACGCGCTCTCGGCCATGGTGAGCCGGATGGCGTACATGGTTTACGTTCAGAAGCAACGGATTCCGTTCGAGAAGCTGGTGACGACGCTGACCCAGCTGTGGGTGAACGCGCTGCAGCTGCAGGCCGAGTAGCGCTCAGCCCAGCCCGCGTGCGAAGTCGATCAGCGCGGCATTGACCTCGGCGGGCCGTTCCTGCTGAATCCAGTGCCCCGCACCCTCGAGGACGATCGTGCCGCGCAGATCGCTGAGCAGCGCCGACATCTTCTGCATGGGTGTGAACCGGATGACCGGGTCGGTGGATCCGGCGATGAACAGCGACGGCTGGGCGATCTTCACGCCCTCCAGATGCGTGGTCCGCTCCCAGGTGCGGTCCAGGTTGCGGTAGTAGTTGAGCCCGCCGGTGAACCCGGTGGCGGTGAAAGTCTCGACGTAGTACTCGAATTCGGGTTCGCTGAGCCACTCCGGCAATGGCGGCTCGGGGGCGCTGGTGTCCAGGAACGTGGCGGCGCTCATGATGTCGTCCTGCAACAGCGTGCGCCGCGGGTCCGCGGCCAGCACCGCGTCGGCGACCCCGGGTTCCTGGAACCACACCATGTAGAAGTCCGCACCCAGCCGCGCGCGCATGATCGACAGCGGCGGCCCGGACGACCGCGGGGTCGCGGGCACGCTCAGCCCCGCCACCGCCCGCACCCGCTCCGGATACTCCCGGGCCATGTGCCACACCACCGACGCGCCCCAGTCGTGGCCGACGAAGATGGCGTCCTCCAGCCCGTAGGCGTCGAGCAGCCCGGCCAGATCCCCGCACACCGTGAGCATGTCGTAGTCCTCGACCCGCGTGGGCCGTGAGCTGCCGCCGTAGCCGCGCATATCCGGGGTGAGCGTCCGGAACCCGGCCTCGGCCAGCGCGAAAACCTGATGCCGCCATGAGAATCCGAGCTCCGGGAACCCGTGGCAGAACACCACCGGCGCCCCCGCGCCGTGCTCGACCACCCGCAGCTCGATGCCATTGGCCGCCACCTGAGCGCTGCCCAGCCGTTTCCACTCGTCCACCAGATGTGCTGTCCGCATCGGTTGTTCACCTCTCGCCGCCGGGCCGGTTGACGCCGGACGGGTCATGAACTTGAATCCGACGTAGGTTTCATATTCCATCAGCCGGCGCCTCCGATCCACCCGGGTCGGGCGCCGGCACGGGCCGTAGGGAGAACACGTGCAGGTCGCGGGTAGGAACGCCATTGTCACCGGAGGCGGTGGCGGCATCGGCGGGGCCATCGCCGCCCGGCTGGTGCGGGCCGGGGCGCGGGTCGTCGTCGCCGACCTGAACGGCGAGGCCGCCGCGGCGGTCGCGGCGGCGCTGAACGCGGAGTTCCCGGGCGCGGCCGTGGCGGTCGGGGCCGATGTGTCCGACACCGCCCGCATCGAGGAGCTCATCGCCCGCGCCGAGGCCGAATTCGGGCCGGTCGACCTGTATTTCGCCAATGCGGGCGTGATCGGGCCGGTCGGGCTCGGCGACGAGAAGGAGTGGGACACCACCCTCGACGTCAACCTCAATGCCCACATCCGCGCGGCGCGGCTGCTGGTCCCCGGCTGGGTGGAACGCGGCGAGGGCTACTTCGTCAGCACGGCGTCGGCGGCGGGCCTGCTGACCCAGATCGGCTCGGCCGCATACGCGGTCACCAAGCACGCGGCCGTGGGGTTCGCCGAGTGGCTGTCGGTCACCTACGGAGACCAGGGTGTCCGGGTCAGCTGCCTGTGCCCGATGGGCGTGGAGACGCCGCTGTTGCGGGCGGGCGAGAACTCCGGGGACGCCATCGGCATGGCCGCCACCCGGGCGGTCACCTCGGCCGGTGCGGTGCTGACCCCCGATGCGGTGGCCGAGCTGGTCATGGCCGCGCTGGACGACGAGCGGTTCCTCATCCTGCCCCACCCGGAGGTGCTCGAGATGTACCGTCGCAAGGGCGCGGACTACGACCGCTGGCTGTCGGGCATGCGGCACTATCAGGCGCGGCTGCTGGACAGCGGCGACGGCCACTGAGCATCAGGGAGACACATGAGCGACGATCAGCGGCCCGGCGACCTACCCGGCCTGGATCTCGAGCGACTCGCGGTGTGGCTGGCCGACACTCGGCCGGGCCTGGTGACCGGTCCGCTGCGCGGCCGGTTGATCGCGGGCGGGAAGTCCAATCTCACCTATGAGATCAGCGACGGCGAGTCGGCGTGGATCCTGCGGCGGCCGCCGCTGGGGCACGTGCTCGCCACCGCGCACGACATGGCCCGCGAGTACCGGGTGATCACCGCGCTCGGGGACACCGCCGTCCCGGTGCCCGCCACCTACGCGCTGTGCCAGGACGACGACATCATCGGTGCGCCTTTCTATGTCATGGAACGGATCGTCGGCACGCCCTACCGGACCGCGGCCGAACTGGCGCCGCTCGGCGCCGGCCGGACCCGGGTCATCGCCACCGGCCTCATCGACACGCTGGCCGCCCTGCACACCGTCGACCCGGGCGCGGTCGGGCTGGCGGACTTCGGGCGGCCGGACGGATTCCTGGAGCGGCAGGTGCGGCGCTGGAAGAAGCAGCTCGACGCCTCCTACAGCCGGGACCTGCCCGCCGCCGTCGAACTGCACGATCTGCTGGCGAAGAACCTGCCCGCGCAGTCGGCAACGGGCATCGTGCACGGCGACTACCGGCTCGACAATGTGCTGGTCGACGCCGAGGACCGGGTCGCGGCCGTGATCGACTGGGAGATGGCCACACTCGGCGATCCGCTCACCGATATCGGCCTGCTGCTGGTCTATCAGCGCATGGGCGACAGCGTCATGCCCGGGGTCAGCGATGTCGCGCTCGCGCCCGGCTATCCGGTCGAATCCGAAGTGCTGGAACGCTATTCGACGGGCACGGGCCGCGATGTGTCCGAGATCGGGTTCTATATCGCGCTGGCGTCGTTCAAGCTGGCCGTGATCAGCGAGGGCATCCACTTCCGTCACATTCACGGCCAGACCGTGGGACCCGGCTTCGAGCACATGGGTGAGGCGGTCGAGCCGCTGCTGGCCGCGGGGCTGTCCGCGCTGCGCACGCCGTAGGGGCGAAACCCGCAGCGCTGCCGGGGATTTCCTACTTCGCGTCCGCGTAGCACTCCACGATCGCGGTCGTGAAGGGGAAGCGGACCGGGGTAGGGCCGAAAGCCAGCTCTCCGGCGGTGTCCGCGGCGGCGGTGATCGCCTCGGCGACCGCGGCCGCCTCTTCCTCCGGGCAGTGCACGATGACCTCGTCGTGCTGGAAGAAGACCAGCTCGGCGCGCAGTCCCGCGGTGTGCATCGCATGGCGCAGGCCGGCCAGCACCAGCAGGGTCCAGTCGGCGGCACTGCCCTGCACGACGAAGTTCCTGGTGAAGCGACCGCGAGCCCGGGCCCTCGGCGTGGAGCCGTACCCGATGGCGGCCCCCTCCTCGGTGTCCGCCTGGTCGAATGACGTCGCGGGCGGGCAGGTACGGCCGAACCAGGTGCGCACCAGGCGGCCCTCCTCCCCGGCGGCCGCCGCGTCGTCGACATAGGCCACCGCGTCCGGATAGCGGCGGCGCAGCTCGGCCATGTGGGTCAGTGCGTCGCCCGAGGTCTGGCCGTAGATCGCGCCCAGCATGGCGACCTTGGCCTGGGCGCGGTCGCCGCCGAACGCGCGGGCCGCGAGGTCGGCGTAGAGATCCTCACCCCGGCCCGCCACCTCCATCAAGCCGGGATCGCGGGAGATGGCGGCGAGCACGCGCGGCTCCATCTGATCGGCGTCGGCGACCACCAGCCGCCAACCCGGATCAGCGCGGATCGCGCGGCGCACCACCTTCGGAATCTGGAGTGCGCCACCGCCATTGGTGGTCCAGCGGCCGGTCACCGTGCCGCCCGGCAGGTACTCGGGACGGAAGCGGCCGTCGTGTACCCACTGGTCGATCCAGGACCAGCCGTGCGCGGTGTACAGGCGGTAGAGCGACTTGTAGGCCAGCAGCGGCGCGACCGCCGGGTGGTCGATCTCCCGGAGCTCCCATTTTCTGGTGGAGGACAACGAGATTCCCGCCCGTCCGAACGCTCGGATGATGTCCTGTGGCAGGTCCGGGCGGACCCGCACCCCGCCGAAGGCCCGCGACACCTCCTCGGCCAGCTCCGCCATGCGCCGTGGTTCCGCGGTACCGGAAATGCGTTCTCCGAGCATGGAATCGAGCAGTTCGCGGTGCAGGTCGGCACGCCAGGGGATCCCGGCCCGCGACATCTCCGTGGCCACCAGCAGGCCCGCCGACTCCGCGGTGAGCAGCAAGTGCATGCGGTGCGGGTATTCCGCCGCGGCCGTGCGGGCGATCTGTCCCGCGTACACCTCCAGCAGTGCGGTGAACTCGTCGGTCCCGGATGGCAGTGGCACCGGGCCGGATTCGAACAGGGTCGGCTGGGTGTCGGCGGCCCGCGCGGGCGCGTCCTCCGGCACGGGGAGCCGATGCAGCCGGGCCCAGGCCGCCGCCAGCGAACGGGCCTGCCCGGACTGGCCCTCCTCGTGCCCGATCAACAGCGACTCCGCCGCCTCCACGTCGTAGCAGCGATCCACCCGCACGCCCGCCTCGAGCAGCCGCCGATAGGTTCCGGCGGTCGAGCGCCATACCCACCGCTCGGCCTCCGGACGCGCGCGCACCGCCTCGGCCAGCGAGGACTCCTCGACCACCGGACCCGCGGGCCGACCGGCCCGATCCAGCGGGCACATCCGTGCCCCGCCGTCACCCGTCTCCGCCACCGCCCATCGCATACCGATGAGTCTGGCAGCGGGCAGGGACAAGTGAGTCCGGCAGTGGGCACAGACAAGTGAGTCCGGCAGTGGGCATTGCCAAGCAGTCGGTACCGGCATGCTGTGTCGTGCGACCGTGGCTAGCATCGACGCGGTGCATGTCGACTTGATGCTGGATTCGTTGGATGGGTTGTCCGTGGGGGACGCGGTCGGCGCCGAGTTCCTCGTCCTGCGCCGGCCCCTGGCCGACCTGCAGACCGGTGATCTCCCGGCGGGCCGCTGGGAATGGACCGATGACACCGAGATGGCCTGCACGGTGGCGGGGGAACTGCTCGAATACGGTGCGATCGACCAGGATCGGCTGGTGGCCGCCTTCGCCGAACGCATCGACCAGCGCCGCGACTACGGGTTCATGACCGTGGACACGCTGGGGCGCATCCGCCGGGGCGTGCCCTGGCGGCAGGTGACCGCGGCGGCCTTCGGCGGGCAGGGCTCGTGCGGGAACGGAGCGGCCATGCGGGTCGCGCCGCTGGGCGCCTTCTACGCGAGCGACCCGGACCGGGCCGCCGCCGAAGCGGTCCGGTCGGCGCAGGTGACGCACGCGCACCGCGAAGGCATCATCGGCGCGGTCGCGGTGGCGGTGGCGGCCGCCACGGCGGCACAGGCCCGGCTCGCCGGAACCCGCCCCGCGCCAACGGAATTCCTCGCCACCGTCCTGGACCGGCTCGACGACGGTGAGACCACCCGCCTGATCCGCCGTGCCGACGCGCTGCTCGGGGCTCCGGCCGGGCAGGTCGCCGCGGAGATCGGCAATGGCACCGGCGTGACGGCGCAGGACACCGTGCCGTTCACGATGTGGGCCGCGGCGACCTACCTGGACGACTACCGGGCCGCGATCGCCACCTGCCTGTCCGTCGGCGGCGACACCGACACCACGAGCGCCATCGTCGGCGGAATCGTCGCGGCCCACACCGGAACCCGGCCCGGCGGATTGCCCGGCGCGTGGCTGTCCGCGCGAGAACCGTTGCCCGGCTGGCTGGACCGCGGCCGCGCCCAGCAGCATGGCAGGCGGGCTGCGGGCCGCTTCCGGCGCTGGTTCCCCGGCGGCCGGTGAAGCGGTTCGGTCTGAGGCACTGCTCGTCGTTGTCGGCGAAATTGGAGTAGGACGCGCCTTTGGCCGTTCCGCCGCCGGCGCAGGTCGCCGGGATGGACGTGGCCCCGAGCCCTGCCCGGCGAACGAACAGGGGTAGGGCGGCGTCCAGCAGTCTGGTCAGGGTGACCGGCCTGTGGTCCGGGTGGTCGGGACGCAGGGTGGGGTGGATCGGTAACTGGGCTGCGCCGCAGGGGAATCGGTCGAGTGCCCGGTCGTTCCGGCCTACCGGCATACTGTCTGCATGCGGCGACAGCGGACGGGGCGATATCGGTCGCGCCGGCTCCGAGCGGGGATGCTGTGCGCGGTACTGGTGCAGCTCTTCGTCACGGGGTGCGGTCGGGACACTGCCGAGCCCGTGGTGGTGGTGCCCGAGCGGAACGCTCCCGCCAGTGGGGAGTATCTGCTGGAGTCCAGCGACAAGTACTATGCCGATCTGCAGGCCACGCTGCCGGCGGTGAGCGATCCACGAGTGCGGGCGAATCTCGAGCGGCTGATCCGGACGCCGGTCGCGGAATGGCTGCCGCACGATCTGGATGTGACGGCGGGGACGATTCGGCAGGACATCGCGCGGGGGCAGACGAGCGATTCCATACCGATGTTCGTGGCGTACAACATTCCGGGGCGCGACCTGCGCGGCGAATCCGGTGGGGGACAGGCCGGGGCGGATTCGTACAGGCAGTGGATCACCGGTGTCAGCGAGGCGATCGGAACGAATCCGGCGATCGTGATTCTCGAACCGGACGCGCTGGCCCACGCCACGGAGATGAACGACGCCGATCGCGCGGCCCGTTTGTCACTGCTCGGATTCGCGTATACCGAACTGCTCCAGCACAATCCGGCCACCGCGGTGTACCTCGATGTCGGCAACAGCACCTGGGTGGATCCCGGGCGGGTGGCGGATCTGCTGCGCATCATCAGTCCGGGAAAGCCCGTCGCGGGAATTTCGCTCAACGTGGCCAACCGGCGGCCGGAGGCCGAGATCCGGTCCTACGCGACGCGCATCGAGCAGGCCTACGGGCATCAGCTGTTCGTCATGATCGACAGCTCGGTCAACGGCGCGCCGAACACCGCCGACCTGGTCGAGTGGTGTAATCCGCAGGGGCAGCGGGTCGGAACACTGCCGAGTACCCGCTTCGACCGGGACCTGATGATCGAGCACGCGTTCATCAAGACGCCGGGGCAATCCGACGGCCGTTGCGGAACCAGCGGGGCCCCGGCGGGCGAATTCGACCGGCAGCTGCTGCTCGATCAGCTCTCCTAGGATCTTCAGCCCAAATGCACCCATTTCGCGATGCTGGGCACGCCGGCGGAGTTCAGTGCGAAGAGCATGTAATAACCGGACGGAGCAATGGCCGGATTGTCCGGAATGCTCACGGAGACACCGGAATCCGTGCGGGCCATCGGCAGATCGATCACTCGCTCATTGGTGTCGGTGACATGGGTGATCGCCGCCGGGGCGAGTAGCCGCACGACCGTGATGTCGGCCGCGGCCGGGACCTCGGCCTGGCTGCTGCCGACGGTGTACTCGAAGGTCGCGCCGCGCCGGATCTGGTCGGGCCCGCCGGTGATCACCGGTCGCGCGACCGCCCCGCCGTCGGGCCGGTACAGGTATGGGGGCGTATAGATTTCGATGCGGCGCTCGAACTTGCCGGGCAGGGTGTTCGCCTTGTCGGCGAACAGCGGATTCGAGCCGTCGGTCATGATCTGGCCCGACGGCAGCAGCACCGCCGTGGAGTGGTAGTCGCGGCCCACGGTCGGATCGGCCATCGGATGCAGGACGCCCTGCTGATCGAGCAGAAAGGCGGCCAGGATGTCGCTGGCTCCGCGGCCGCGATAGTCGTTGGCGCCATTGGTGATGAACACATCCCCGCTGGGCAGCGGCACCAGATTCGGATAGCGAGTGCCCTGGGGCAGCACGGTCAGCGGCGTGAACCTGGGCTGCGCGTCGTTCAGGTCGACGATGTCGACGCGGCCGGTGGACAGCGCCGAATCGCCCACACCGCCACCGCCGACCACGAGCAGCCGTTGCTGCTGCACCGGTCCCAGCCAGGTCGAGGAGCCGGTCTCGAGCATGTTCGGGTCACGCAGACCGGGCACGAGCTGGAACGAATTGTCGGTCAGGTTCCAGATTCCCGGATCGCGGTGCTCCTCGGCGGGACCCCAGCCGGTACTGGGGCCGCTGAAGAACAGGCGACCGGTAGTGGCGGTTTGGAAGACCGACGGATAGGTGGGGAAGATGCGGCGCAGGTCGTCGCGCTCGGTCCAGGCGCCGGTCGCGGGATCGTAGATCTCGGTCTGCCCGTCCAGGATTCGGCCCGAGCCGTCCAGCCCGGACATGACCATCACCTTGCCGTCGGGCAGCCGGGTCAGGGTCGGATACCAGCGGGCGTAACCCATACTCCCGACAGCGGTATAGGTCTCGGTCCACGGGTTGAAGACATACGCCGCGTCGATGCCCTGGTATTCCTTCTTCTTCAGGGCCATCTCGGGAGCGAACCCGTACAGATTCTGCTGCTGGGCGTAGGTCAGGCCGCCGATGATGTAGTGGTCGTTGTGATCCCAGACGCCGTCGGCGCCCGGCGCGTCGGCGGCGACGTAGACATTGCGGTCGGTCGCGGAGACCTTGTAGGTGACCGGATCCTTGGCGGCGGGCGGGACGGTGATATCGCGATCGGAGCGGTAGACCTTGCCGCTGTCCTTGCCCGTGAACGTCGTTCCCTTGGGGACGAATCCCGGGTGGTCGGGATCCTCGTTGCGGATCGTCATGTATCCGCCCGCGTGCGTGAGGTTCTCGGGCAGCACCTCGTAGCTGCCCGTGCCACCCGCGATCAGCACCGTGCCGTCGGCCAGGTAGGCGTGATCGGAGCAGAACAAGTCGGTGGGGGTGGCGATGCGCGTGGCGGTGTGGGTCTCCGGGTCGAAGATCAGCGAGTTGTAGACGCCCTTGTCGGAATTGTGGTGGTCGTTGCCGCTGCCGGCGATGAGCAGCACCTTGCCGGTCGGCAGCACGATCGAGTGAATGATATTGGCGTCGACATCCTTCGGCAGCGTGACGACCTCCCACTTGCCGAACTGCGCCTTGTAGGTATCGGAATTGATCAGCCGATTGTGCTGGAAACGGTGGTAGAGCGCCGCCACCGTGGCGGTGGTGGCGATGGCGAGGGCGCCGACCACCACGGCGGTGACCACCCAGCGGACGAACCGGGTCGGGGTCTTCTTCAGCACGCCCGCTCCTCCTCCGCGATCTCGACGACCTCGAATTCGGTGGTGTCAGCGGGTTTCCGGCGCGCGGACCAGGCCAGCCAGAGCGGGTTCAGCTGCCAGACCAGCATGGGTGCGGCCGAGATCAGCGCGCCGAACAGCGGCCACATCATGGTGGCGGGGGCCGCATAGCCGCGCACCGTGGTGAGGACCGCCACGGTGACGTAGAAGACGAGCCACATCAGATTGAGCCGGAAGGTGAACCAGCTGTCACCGCGCGACTTCGAACCCTTCGGGGTGACGTCGAAGCCGACCGGACGCCGAAGCAGGCACTTGATCAGCGAATTGGCGTACACGGGCGCGGTGATGACGCTCATGAACATGCCGTAGACGCCCCAGGAATTGGTCGTCTCGTACGGACTCACATTGTGCCGCCGGACCCAGGTGTACAGCGTCATCTGGCTCACCGACGCCCAGCCGTAGAACAGGAACCAGCTGCCCGGCGACACCACCGCGCCGCTCACCCCGAACCAGCTGAAGATCGCCACATTGGCCGCGCCCAGTAGCCACACCGTTCCCATGACCGGGTAGAAGGCCATGAGCAACAGGTAGTGCACCACGCGTGCCGGGGTACGCCACATGCCCAGCATCTGGAGGACGAACGGACCGAACAGCATGTGCTCGATGGCGCCGCGCGCCCAGCGGTTCTGCTGTTTGTAGAAGTCGCCCCAGGACGCCGGGCCCTCGCCGTGCGCCAGCAGGTCCGGGGTGTACACGCCCTTCCAGCTGTGGCCGGTGGCCGGATTGCGTTGCGGCAGAATGGCGAAACTCGTCGCCATATCCTCGGTGATGGACGGCTGGATGCCGCCGATATCGGTGAGGACGCTCATCCGGAGGGCGTAGCTGGTGCCCACCAGCATGGGTGCGCCGTGCGCATTGGCGGCGGTTTGAATGAGGCTGTGGAAAACGAATTGCTGGCTCTCGGCCAGTTTCGCCACGACATTGTCGGTGGCATTGGCATACGCCTGCGGGCCCGCCACATACGCCACATCCGGGTCATTGAAATAACCCAGCATCCTTTCCCCGAATTCGGGCATGGGTTTGTGATCGGGGTCGATGCCCATGACCACGTCGTAGCGCGGGAGATCGGCGTCCGCGCGGATCATGTCGAGACCGGCATTGATATTGCCGAATTTGGTGCGGGTCTCGAACGGGCCCTTCTTCTGGTGGTATCCGGGCTTGCCGCCGCGGGTCACATAGCGCACCCGATTGCCGTGGCGGCGATCCACCTCGGCCACCAGCTCGCGCACCCGGCCCGGCTGGTCCGGATCGCCCTCGTCCAGCACGTAGATGTCGAAGACGCCGGGGTGCCGATGCCGGATCTCCTTGGCCGCCACCAGGGTTCGCTCCAGGACGGCGATGTCCTCGCTACGGGGGACGAAGGTGATGAGCAGGGCGACGTTCAGGCCCGGGCGGGCGCGGATCGGCACCGGTTTGCGAGCCAGCGCGGTGGTCAGCGACATGGCCATCACGAGGGCGAACCGAATCACCTCGACGGTGACCACCAGGGTCACCATGATGATGGCGATCGTCCCGAACTGCTCGTACTTGTCGGTCGCGCCGAGACCGTTGTCGACCAGCCATAGTACGTACCCACCGCCCAGTCCGGTCGACACGAGCGATAGCGCCACGGTCAGCAGCCGACGCCGGCTGCCCTCCAGATATCGGAACGACACGGTTTCGCCGACACCGTCGAGGATCTCCCCGGTGACGGTGGCCTTTGCGACCAGCGCGTCCACCAAATCCTGTGCAGTGTAAGAGTTTTCGGTAATGTGCTCGGTGGGGTGCCGGCGTGGGCCGTACGCACCCGAAAAAGCCACGGACAGCAACGTATTCCCCCAGGTGAAGCGGGCTCCGCAGAACTCTCGTTCAACGCCGAACGCTCACGCCAGAGATTAGCAGAGCGCGTACTCGTACGCTGATCGATCCGTCTGGGCCACAAAGGTTTCCAGGGCTATCGAACGCTTGGTCTGCACGATCGGCCCCATTGCCTGACCCGTGCGCTGGGATATTCGGTGTCGCCCGGTGTTCTGTTTCACTACCATCACCGGCGCCATCCTCGGTCCGGACGAGTGCAAACCGGTCGGAATGGAACTGTGGGCACGGAGCGGCCGAAATGAGTTCCGGGGAAGGCGATATCGCGCCACGACGGTATGAGGTGACCGCTGTTCCCGTCGGATGGGAGCCCTTCGGGCTGCCCATCTCCCTCACGCACACCAAGATCAGGGAACTCTCAGCGTGGAATTTGTCCATCTCCCCGCGGCGAGAGCTCCCTGATCCTGAATCCTGCTGGTGCTACTTGTCGGGGATGACGAAGACGACCAGGTGACATCGGATGGGGTGGAGGGTTGCTACGCCGTGGGTCAATGTCCTCGCGACGGGCAGACCCGCCGACTGACCGCGATGGGCATGACGAAGTCCGGGCGGCGACTGTTCCGGTCTCCGGAACATATACGGGTTGCGTGACGCGATGGTGTCGCCGAGTGGCGGCGCCGGTCGAATACGCTCGGCGTTCGTGACCACATCGAAGATCGTTCTTGTCACCGGCGCCGGGACCGGGTTGGGCCGCACCATGACCCATGCGCTGGCCGCGGCCGGACATCAGGTCGTGGCGGTCGGGCGCACGACGGCCACCCTGGACGAGGTCGTCGCCTCGGCACCCGGGCCGGGCAGCGTGACGGCCGTGCCCGCCGATGTCACCGATGCGGCGGCGGTGGACGCGGTGTTCGCGCACATCGTGCAGCGGTGGGGGCGGCTGGATGTGCTGATCAACAATGCCGGGATCTTCGGGCCCGCACTGCCGATCGACGAGGTGCCGGTGACGGACTGGAAACAGGTCGTCGACATCAACCTGACCGGATCGTTCCTGTGCGCGCAGGCCGCGTTCCGGCTCATGCGGACACAGACGCCGCAGGGCGGGCGGATCATCAACAACGGGTCGATCTCCGCGCATACGCCGCGGCCGAATACCGTCGCCTACGCGGCCAGCAAGCACGGCATCACCGGGCTCACCAAAGCGCTGGCGCTGGAGGGACGCGCGCACAATATCGCCGCGGGACAGATCGATATCGGCAATGCCGCAACCGAACTCACGGCCGGGATCGCGGCGGGGTCGCTGCAGGCGGACGGGAGCATCCGTCCGGAGCCGACGATCGACGCCGTGCACGTGGCCCGGCTGGTGGTCCAGACCGTCGAGCTGCCGCTCGAGGTGAACGTGCCGTTCCTGACCGTGATGGCGACGGGCATGCCCTACCTCGGGCGCGGCTGACCCTGCGGCGCATGGTATCACAAGGCGTGCAACAGTATTCGGAGACCTGCCGGTGCGGCGCGGCCACGCCGTGCGCACCCACCTGGTACGAGGCGCTCGCGCAGGAGCAGAGCGATCGGGCGATGTACGCCTGGCACACCCCGCTGGTGCTGGCGTATCTACTGCAGCATCCGAACGAATCGGTCGCGCGCGAGCAGTATCTCGACAGTCAGTTCCGGAGCTTGCAGCTGTACCTGGATCAGGGCCTGGCCGCGCTGAACCGGTTCGGGCAGACGCAACGCAGGCGAAATGCCTTGCAGGGCACGGATTTCGCCTATGACACCGAGGCCCTCGCGGCCTACCGGCCACTGCCCGGGTGGATCCCGGACCGCTTCACGCGGTCGGTGCACGACCTGCGCGACGTGGACGGCGGATTCGTCGGCGACGGGCACGATTCCTACGGCGCCCGCATGGCCGAACTGGCCCGCGCCACCGTGGACGCGTACCTGAACGGCCCTGCCGCGTAGCCGGATTCACCGGCTCAGGCTGGTCTCCTGCGTCATGCGCGAGAGCTTCTCCGGGTTGCGCACCGAGTAGAACCCGGTGATGAGACCGTTGTCGATGCGGATCGCCAGGACGGTATCCACCTCGTCGTCGACCCGGAAGACCAGCGCCGGATGACCGTTGACCATGGCCGGCTCGATCTTCATGCCCGCGGCGACCGTCTTCCAGCCCACGCTGAACAGCCGTGCCACGTGATCCGCGCCCGTAATCGGCCGCGGCAGCGCCTGTTTGATCCCGCCGCCGTCACCCAGCGCGACCACGTCGGGGGCCAGCAGATCGAGCAGCCCCTGCAGGTCGCCCGTATTGAGCGCGCGCTGGAACGCTTCGAGCACATCGCGGGTCTCGGCCGCGGACACCGCCTCGCGCGGGCGCCGCGACGCGACATGCGAGCGGGCGCGATGGGCGATCTGGCGTACCGCGGCCGAGGTCTTGTCGACGGCCTCGGCGATCTCGTCGTAGGGCAGGTCGAATACCTCGCGCAGCACGAACACCGCCCGCTCGGTCGGCGTGAGCGTCTCGAGCACCAGCAGCATGGCCATCGAAACGCTCTCGGCCAGCTCGACATCCTCGGCCACATCGGGCGCGGTCAGCAGCGGCTCCGGCAGCCACTGACCGACATAGGACTCCTTGCGGCGGCCCAGCGTCCGCAGCCGCACCAGCGCCTGCCGCGTCGTGATCCGCACCAGATAGGCGCGCTGATCCTGCACGGTGTCCAGATCGACGCCGGTCCAGCGCAGCCAGGTCTCCTGCAGCACGTCCTCGGCGTCGGCCGCTGAGCCGAGCATCTCGTAGGCAACGGTGAACAGCAGATTCCGATGCGCGACGAACGCCTCGGTCGCGGCCGTGGTCCCGGTCATGGGTGGCTCCTGTCCTCACTCTCGACCCGTGTCGGTCCACAAGACACCGGGCGCGGCCGATCTGTGACACCGCGACCCTAATTGATCTTGGATTGCCCGGTGGGCGGCCCCGGAACGTGTCACTCGGATTCGGCGGCGGCTTCGATGGCCTGCCTCATCTCGGCGATGCCGTACCGCGTGCGAATCCGTACCTCGGCGGCGGCGGAATCGGGGAGGAGATCGGTGGTCCAGATCAGGCGCGCGTGGTCGGCGTCGGCGCGGACTTCGAAGCAGGCGTGGTGGTAGTCCAGCCGGGGGCGGGCGCCCTCGGTCACGGAGTAGGCCAGCCGACGGGTGTCGTCGTCGACGCTGATGATGAGTTCCCGGATGACGTGACCGTCGGGGAAGGTGAGGAACCGGTGGACGCCTTCGATCCGGGTGCCGGCCACCCGTCCGGGGAGCAGGCGTTCGTGGACGGCTCCGATATCGCGGATCACCTCCCAGACATGGTGCGGCGAGGCGTTGATCGCGATCTCGTGGCGGATGGAGGCCATAGCCGGGTGGGTTCCTTTCGTCTACTGCATCAACGATTCCGCCGCGGCGGCGAACGCGCGGACGCGGGCGGTGTCGCGGCCCGCGGGCCACATCAGGCCCCATGTCACCGTCGGCGCCTCACGCAGCGGTACGTAGGTGACGTCGGGGCGCGCGTGATAGCGCCGGGCGTGGGCGCCGAGAACCAGCACGCCCTGTCCGGTTCCGGCCAGCGTCAACGCTTCCTGCATCGTGGTCGCGACCGGGCCGGATTGTGCTGTGGCCGTGGGGATTACCGCCCCCGCGAGCCGGATGACCGTGACCCGGTCGAGTTCGCTGACCGGTATCGAGGTCCGGCCGGCCCACGGGTGGGACACGGCGACGGCGAGGACGCAGGCCTCGCTGACCAGCACCGCTCCCCGATCGAGATCCGGTGCGGGCTCGTCCGGAAACGCGCACAGCGCCAGATCGATGTCCCCGGCGCGCAGCCGGTCCGGGATCTCGGCGGGCTGCGCTTCTCGGATCCGCACCGCGCAGTCGGGAATTCGGCGCTGGAACTCGGCGGTGGCGCCGACCAGCAACTGGGCGGCGGCCGGGCCGACGAAGCCGACCCGGAGCACGCCGGTCACGCCGCGCCCGGCGTCGATGGCGTGCCGCACCGCGGTGGCGACGTCCTCCCACGCCGGGCGCAGCTCCCGCACCAATTGCCTGCCCACCGGCGTGAGTTCGACCCGTCGGCTGGTCCGGTCGAACAGTGGCACGCCGACGCGGCGCTCCAGTTTGCTCACGGTCTGGCTCACCCGGGCGGTCGAGACGCGCAGCCGCTCGGCCGTCCGGCCGAAATGCAGTTCCTCCGCGAGCGCCAGCAGTGTCTCCACCTCGTACCGCTCGATCACCGGCCATCCCATCGTTAAGTCCTGCCTAACGATCCTTGTCGAAAGCGGCATTGTTCGCCAATTGCGCTGGCAGCAGAGTGAAACCAACAGATCGACCGACCCGGGAGCAACAAATGAGCACCACGCACCAGGCGCTGTCCGCACCTTCGACCGATATCGCCGCGGTTGCCGCGGAATTGCGCGACCGCGCCGAAATCGCCGACGCCCTCTACCGTTTCGGGCTGGGGCAGGACACCAAGGACCGTGACCTGTTCGCCTCGGCCTTCACCGCCGACGCCGAACTCGACTTCCGCCCGGCCGCCTCGCGCTGGGGCGGCGCACCGCCGGTGATGGCCGGCCGCGACACCATCGTCACCACCATCCTGGCCATGTTCACCGGGCGGGTGGACACCACCCACCAGGTCACCAACCCCCGCATCGCCATCGACGGCGACACCGCCCGGATGACCGCCCTGGTCGAAGCCCAGCACCTGCTGGTCGCCGACCCCGGCGTCCACGCCCTGCTGAAGAACCCCTACGACCTCGAACTCCAGCGCGAGGGCGACCGCTGGCTCATCCGCCGCATGCGCATCGACAACGCCTGGTACACCGGGGATCCCACAGCCATCTTCGAAGGGTGACAGTTGTCGCTCCAAGGGAGTTACACGCGATCGAACCGGCATACTCGAACAAACGTTCTACTCGAGGTATCGTTCCGGGCCATGCCGGAACTCTCACGACGCGACTGGGCGACGATGAACCTCAAAGAGGTGCAGCGGCAATTGCTGAAGGCGGCGTCGTTCGGGAAGGTGTTGTCGCCGGAGCAGTTGGAGAATGCTGCGGGGAAGATCGGGGAGGGGTTGCGGATCTTTCTGGAGGAGATGGATCGGCCCAGGTAGCGCGGGGATGCGCTCGAGGACGCCGCCGGCGAAGACGTCGTAGAGGGGCAGCGTTTCGAGGTGGACGTAGCAGACCTAGTCCGAGATCGCTTCGGCCGCAGCTGTATCCGGGGTCGTGCGGGTGGTGCGCAGCATGGAGCAGGCCAGGCACACCAGGCCGAAGAACAGATAGCCGAGGGCGACCTTCGGGGCGGCGGCCCAGCCGACCTCGGGTGCGTGGATCAGCCCGACGAAGCTGAGCACCGCACCGGCCGCACAGGCGAGAGCCGCTGCCCGGAAGCGTTTGCCGAGGACGAAGGTGACCATGGCGCCGAGTACCAGTCCGGCCAGCACCGCGCCCTCGCCGAGCGTCTTCAGCCCGTCGTAGACCACCCCGGCCTGCCCCAGCGCACCCATGCCGACCTTGTCCGCGGTGGTGCCCGCCGCGCTGAGCGCATTGTCGATCTGGCCGACGCCCCACTCCGCCAGGTTCGGCAGCAGCGCGGCCACCACCGCCACCGCGTGTGGGCGCGGCACCGCCTGGAACGCCTGCGCCCCGATCAGCAGGCCGATGTACAACAGGATCGGCACGATCGCCGGAATGGGCAGTAGCGTGGCGAGAACTCCGAAAAGCCCCAGCAGACACATCAATCCGATGATCGCGCCGCTGGCCAGCGAGTACCCGGTGCGCCCGCCGGCGTCCTTCCAGCCGGGGTGGCCGATGTAGACGGCGGGTGGGAAGGGAGACCCGAATCCGGATCCGATGATCGCGCCGAACCCGTCGGCCAGCAGCACGGTGCGCAGGTTGTAGTTGTCGCCCGCCGCGGCGGCGCTCTCCACATTGCTCATGGCCTCGGTGAAGTTGTAGACGCCCAGCGGAATCGCGGTGGCCAGCAGCGGCGCCAGATGCGCGAGCCCGTCGAAGAGCAGGTGCAGCCGCAGATCCGGTAGTCCCAGCGCGATATCGTGGGCGGCCTTCGACACATCCGGCACCGACATGTAGCCGCCGATCCAGCCGATGGCCGTGCCCGTCAGCAGCGCCACCAGCCCGACCGGAACATTGCCCGGCAGCCGCACATCGGTGAAGAAGCCGATGAGAATGATGGCCAGCACCGGCAATCCGATCCAGGCGGCCTCCCACATCTGCGCGGCGGGCCGCATGGCGATGAAGGTGATGGAAATGCCGGCCAGGGTGCCCAGCATGGCCGCGCGCGGCGTGATGCGGCGGATGAAGGGCCCGACGAACGCACCGATCATGACGATCACGCCGATCATGAACGCCCAGGCCAGGCCTGCCGACCACGCCTTCATCGGGTCGCCGGTTTTCAGATAGATCGGCAGCATGACCACGAACACGACGATGAACATGTGCGGCACGCTGGGCCCGTAGGGCAGCGCCGTGACCGTTGCGCGGCCCTCCCGGCGGGCCAGCCGCCGCGCCAGCATCAAGTAGTAGAGGTTGCCCAGCACCAGCGCGACGCCCAGGGCAGGCAGCACGGTCCCCAGCACATCGGCGCTCGGGATCTTCACCACCGCGACCGACAGGGTGGTGAGGGTCAGGACATTGACGAGGATATTGAAGGACAGGCCGAAGAAGGCATTGGTATCGCCGCGGGTCCACCACGGCAGCGACAGCGGTGCGGCCGAACCGGTTTCACCGGGCAGCTCGGTATCGACGGACATGGGAGTTCCTGTTCACTGGGCCGGGGCGGGGGAGACGGCGGAGGTGAGCGCGCCGAGGACGGCCGCGGAATCGGCGACCCAGCCGAAGATGCCGCCCTGCGCGGCGATCATGGCCAGGCCGGCGCGCTGGAACTCCGGGAAATACGAACCGACGCAATCGGAGACGACCAGGCATTCATAGCCGCGGTCATTGGCCTCGCGCACCGTGGTGTGCACACAGACCTCGGTGGTGACGCCGGTGACCAGCAGTGAGCGAATCCCCGTGCGGGCCAGCACATCCGCCAGCTCGGTGGCGTAGAACGCGCCCTTGCCGGGCTTGTCGATCACCACCTCGTCGTCGCGGGGTGCGAGTTCGTCGATGATGTCGTGGCCGTATTCGCCGCGGATCAGGATGCGCCCGAACCGGCCCGGGTCCCCGATGCGCTGGGCGGGGTTGCCGCGCGCCAGCTTCGCCGGTGGGCAGTCCGACAGGTCGGGCAGATGGCCTTCGCGGGTGTGGATGACGGGGAGCCCGGCGGCGCGGGCGGCGGCCAGCAGCGCCGCCAGCGGCTCGATGACGGTGCGCAGTAGCGCCACGTCATTGCCGAGGCTCTCGCCGAAACCGCCGGGTAGCAGGAAATCGCGCTGCATGTCGATGACGAGCAACGCCAGGGCGTCGGGGTCGAAGGGGAAATCCGTGGGTTGCGCCGGAATGCGGTGGACTGCCGTCATTGTCGTTCTTTCTGTGCGAGCCGGAATTCCGAATGCGCCACGGCCGGGCGCGGCTCGTCGAGGATGCGGGCGGCCGCGGCGAGCACGGTGTCGTCGGCGAGGGCCGGTCCGAAGACCATGACCGCCAGCGGGCGGCCGTCCACGGTGCTGCCCACCGGTATCGAAATCGCGGTGAGATCCAGCAGATTCCCGAAATGCGTGTAGTGGCCCAGCACGGTGTTGGTGGCGATGGGATCGGCCTGCACCTGCGCCACGGTGAAGGTGGTGCCGATGGTGGGCACCACGACCACGTCGAATTCTGCCCACATCCGCGCGACCGCGGCCCGCAACTCCTGCAGGCGCTGCTGCGCGCGGAACACGTCGACCGCGGTGAATCGGAAACCGCCGGTGAGGATCTCGCGGATCACCGGCAGGATCGAGCCGGGTTGCGCGGCCAGGAAGGTCTCGAACTCCACCAGCCGCTCGGCCACCCACGGACCCTGGTACAGCAGCTCACCCGCGGCCAGGAAGGGCTCCAGCGTGGTGGGTACACAGTCGAATCCGTGCCGTCCCAGCCGATCTCGCACACCCAGATGGGCGGACCGGAAGACCTCGTCGCCGAAGAATTCCAGTTCGGCCGCGTCGGGCAGGCCGATCCGCACCCGCCCGCCGCCGAAACGCGGCCCGCGCTCCCGGCTCCACGGATCGTCCGAATCCACGCCCGCGATCACCTCGAAGACCCGGTCCAGATCCTCCACCGTGGTCGCCATCAGGGACAGGCAGTCCAGCGATCGGCAGGCCGGCACCAGGCCCACCGTGCTGATCAGCCCGCGCGAGGGCTTCCAGCCGAGGATCCCGTTGAGCGCGGCCGGCACCCGGCCCGACCCGGCCGTGTCGGTGGCCACACAGAACGGCACCTCGCCCAGCGCCACCGCGCGTGCCGACCCGGAACTGGATCCGCCGCAGATCAATTCGCCGCCATAGACGCTGCGCGGAATGGGGTAGGGCGTACGGGTGCCGTTGAGCCCGGTCGCGAACTGGTCCAGGTTGGTCTTGCCGACGAACAGCGCGCCCGCGTCCAGCAGGCGCTGGACGGCGGGCGCGGTCTCGGTGGCCGTATAGGCGAAATCGGGACAGGCGAGGGTGGTGGGCCACCCCGCCACGTCGATGGAGTCCTTCACCCCGAACGGCACGCCGTACAGCGGCAGGGTGCGCGCCCCCGGGCGGCGTTCGATCTCGGCGGCGGCGGCCAGCAGCTGCTCACGCGGCACCGGGGTGATCCAGGTGCCGTCCGCGCCGCGGGCGGCGATGGCGTCGGCGACCCGCGCGGCGGTGTGCGTCGGCGAGCCGCTGCCGCTTTCGTGTGAAGCCAGAATCTCCACGACCGTGGGACCGGTGGTGCTCATCTGTCGATTGTCGACAGAATGTGTGAAATCGGCGGTCCCGCAATGTATCCGCTGTGTTAGCGGATATCCAGGTCCAGATAGGCCAGCTCGCCGTGCCGGACCAGGGCGTCGCAGGCGACGGCGGCGTCGCCCGACTCCAGGGCGGACAGCAGTTCGGCGTGGCGTCGAATGCCATTGCGGCGCTGTGCGATCCGCGCCTCGGTGCGCAAGTTGCGAGCCATCGGGAGCTGAAGTTTCAACAGGATCGGCTCATACGCCAGATTCAGTTGCCGGTTGCCCGCCAGCGCCACGATGGCGGCATGGAAGCGGCGATGGGCATTGTCGCGCTCGAACAGGTCCCCGGCGGCGTCGGCCGCGCGCATCTCCTCGAGCGCGGCCCGTACCTCGCGTAGTGGATCACCTTCTGCCGCAAGCGGGAAAGCGTTCTCGATGGCGTGCCGCTCCAGCACCCGCCGCAACTCGAACAGCTGCAGGATGTCGGTCGCCGACCACACCGCGACCCGGAACCCCCGGCGCGGCACATGCTCGATCAGCCCCTCCTGGGCCAGTAGCCGCAATGCCTCCCGCACCGGCGCGCGACTGGTCCCCAGCCGCGCGCACAGCGCCTCCTCGCCGATTCGCTCCCCGGGTTCGAACACCCCGCTGAGCACCTCGGCCCGCACCTGCCGGGTCGCCACCTCCACCAGACTCGGCGGCAATCCCGCCCCATTCGTCCCCGGCACCATGAATCGAGATTATGCTGTCCGGTCCGCGACAGCCCGCTCGCTGCGGATCGCGGAAAGGACTGTGCCCTGGCCGAAACCGGTCCCTGCGGCCGAGATCAGTCGGCGGGCGACGGCGAGCTGATCGGGGTGTGGTCGAGGTCGGCGACGAGGTCCAGGGCCTGGGCGAGGTTGGACAGCTTGGTGTCGAGGGTGTCGCCCGCGGGATAGAGGCGGACGGTGTCGACGCCGACGTCGCTCCACGTCCGGAGCCGGCGCCGCACCATGTCCGGGGTGCCGATCAGGGTGGTGGCGAGGATCATGTCGTCGGTGACCAGCGCGGTTGCTCCCGCGCGGTCGCCGGCCTGCCAGCGTTGCCGGATCTCGCCGGTGACGTCGGACCAGCCCTGGCGGGCGTACGCGGCGTTGTAGAAGTTGGTCTTCTCGCTGCCCATGCCGCCGATGCTGAAGGCCAGCTCCAGTTTTCGGCCGGCGACGTGGCGGGTGACGGCTTCCTCGTCGTCGAAGAATGCGACCTCCGCGCCCTGGCAGACATCGATGTCGGCGCGGATGCGGCCGGCGGCGGCGAGGCCGGCGTCGAGGTGGTCGAAGTAGGCGTGGGAGCCCTCGGGGACGAAACTGGTGCCCAGCCAGCCGTCGGCCACCCGGCCGGTGAGCTCGAGCATCCTGGGCGACATGCTGGCGATGTAGATCGGGATGCCGGTGTTGGCGGGGATCGACAGCCGCATCGGTTTGCTGTTGCCGTCCAAGGGGATTCGGATCGTGTCACCCTGATAGGAGACCTTTTCGCCGGCCGTGGCCTGCTTGATGACCTCGATGGTCTCGCGCACGCGGGTGAGGGCGCGGGCGAACGGGACGCCGTGCAGCCCTTCCATGACCTGCGGGCCGGAGGAGCCCAGGCCGAGCAGGAAGCGGCCCTGGGAGAGTTCGGCCAGGGTGAGCGCGGCCTGGGCGATGGCCACCGGTGACCGGGTGCCGACCTGGATGATGCCGGAGCCCAGCAGGATTCGATCGGTGCGGGCGGCGAGGAAACCGAGCACCGAGGGGGCGTCGGAGCCCCAGGCCTCGGCGACCCAGCAGACGTCCAGGCCCATGGTCTCGGCCTCGCGGACGAAATCGATGACCTGCTGGGAGTCGCGGGAGAGTTCGACGGTGGTGGCGGTGCGCATCAGCGGGTCCCCTCCTCGGCACGGCGCTTGATGTCGGCGACCACGGCCTGCATGGCGGCCTCGAATTCCCGCATGCGCACGAACACGATCTTCTCCTCCTTCTCGGGCATGGCCTCGATGGCGATGCTCAGCCCGGACCGGCCGGGGCCCATGCGGACCCACTGCCGCAGAGTCGTGCCGCCGTCCGCGGACTCGGCGGTGAAACGCCAGGTGGCCGAGGGGTTCTCGGGATCACTGACCGCCCAGGCGAAGACATGCGGCGGATCCCATTCCACGACATGGGAAGTCGTCGACCATTCGCCCAGCGCCTCGTGCCGGCTGGTGCCCACGAAGGTGCTGCCCACGCCGGGCGGGGTGTCCGGCCGCACCCAGTGCGCCGATTGCAGTTCCGCGCTCATCTCCGGCATCAGCCCGATATCCGAGACGAGCGCCCACACCGCCTCGGGCGTCGCGTCGATCCAGATCTCGGCCTGCGCCGTCGGTCCATCGGCATACTTCGCGCCGGTCCACTCCATGCGTCACCTCGCTGTGAAAGCTGCTACCGGCTCGATAGTTGCATAAATAGACGATGCAGGTCAACGCATGATTTCGGGATGTCACCCGGATACGGGACAGCTACTTGGTCTCCTGCCGCGCGAACCGCGCCCGGATATCGGGCCGCTCGCGCAGCCGCTCGGGATAGCCGGGCCCCATGCGCAGCCGCGACTCCTCGATCGGCACCGGTTGATCGCAGTGCTCGCACACCACCTTGAGCTGGGTGTCGTGACCACACGCGGTGTGGTTCAGGATCACCGGCGGCCCGTCCGCGTCGGCCAGCCAGCGGTCGCCCCACCGCGACATCACCAGCAGCACATCCCAGAAGTCGCGGCCCTTCTCGGTCAGCACGTACTCGTACCAGGTGGGTTCGGTGTGGTACGGCCGCTTTTCGAGCAGCCCCTCCTCGACCAGTCGCTTGAGCCGATCGCTGAGCGTATTGCGGGCGATTCCCAATTCCTGCTGGAACTCGTCGAATCGCCGCACCCCGTAGAAGGCTTCACGCAGCACCAGCGGCGTCCACCAGTCTCCGAGCAGATCCATGGTCCGGGCGACCGAGCAGGGCCACCGCGCGAACGACGTACGCTTCATCCCCCGAGGATACTGGTCTCACCATAGGACCATGCAGATGACAGCGATGCCCTCGGGCGGTCACAGCTGGCACGCCAGAGCGGCCGTACCGGTGCCGTGCACGAATTCGCGATCGCCGTAACGCAGTTCGTCCTCGTTCCATGCGCCGCCGAGTCCGGTCACGAAATTCCGCACCAGATCCTGATCGGCGCGGTCGGCCACCAGCACCAGATCGCCCGATTCGGTGACCGATCCGCCGCCGAGCCGGTCACGCACCCGCGGATCCGCGACCAGGGCATCGTGGAAGCGGGCGCGGTCGATGCCCGGGACGGTGACGGTGAAGCCATCGGCGCGGACATCGTCGCCGGGCAGGTACTCGAAGGTCAGCACCGATTCCTGGTTGTAGCGCACCCGCAGGTCGTCGGCGACCCAGCACAGATTCTTGAAATCGGTACAGGCCAGCTGGAATTGGCGGGACCGCTCGTAGGTGACCGCCCCGGTGTCCGAGGACCAGAACACCCCGTCCAGCAGTTCCGAGCCGACGGGCAGCGCGAGTTCGGTGAGCGCGGTCGCGTCCACCTCCAGCTCGAACTGCGACAACCGGTCGCTCAGCCGGGGATCGCCCGGGTCGGTGATGGTGGCGGTGTTGGTGGTGGCGAACAGCTCGGAGGTGGGCTGGGTGGGATTCCCCGGAACGCACGACGCCGGTCCGTACGCCCGCGCGGGCGCCGCGGCCGGACCTGTCGCGACAGCCCCGGCACCGGTGATCACGAGGACGGCGGCCACGGTGGCGGTACTGCGAACGGCGGTCATAGTTTTCGAGTCTGACCGGCGTCGGGGCCGCGTGGGAGTGGGATGACCGAATTCGGGATGGTCAGATCCAGGTCGGGGCCGGCGGCACGGTGTCGGCGCCCGCGGCGGTGAGTCCGGTTGCGGCGGCGGGAATCCGGCCGCTGAGCCAGCCGAGCAGGTCGGCCTGCGTCCCCCTGATGCCGATCGGCGCCGCGTGTCCGGAGCCCCTCAGTTCCCGGCGGAAGTCGCTGTCGGTGGCTCGCAGCCGCAGGGCCGGGCCGTCGGACGCCCGGCCGGAGAGCACGTCGGCGATATCGTCGAGAATCCAGCGCGCCGCGGATTCGGGAATGTCGGAGAACGCGTATCCGGCATTCAGGTCGGCGTGGTGAATCTCCAATTCCCGCAGCCGCATCGGCACCAGCGTCTCCGGTGTCCGCAGTTCCCCGGTACGGGGCCGGACGGTCCGCTCCCACGCCTCGGCCGGCAGCAGCCGCACCGCGTCGGCGAACCGCTCCGCGCCGGCTGCCACATCGGCCAGCTGTTCGGCCACCGAGCGCGCCGCGCCCGCCTCGATCTCGGCGGCCCGCGCCGCCATGCTCGCGTACTGCGGGGTCTCCACGCCGGTGCGTGCCCAGGTCAGCAGGCGGACCAGGCTGTCCCCGGCCCGGCAGACGTGCGCGATGACATGGCCGCGCGTCCACGGCGGGATCAGCGAGTCGCCGCCGATCCGGTCGTCGGTGAGCGTGTCGACCGTCGCGAGGAACCGCTGCGTGGACTCCTCGATCGGTTCCAGCCAGTCCGCGCCCTTGCCGGCCACTACCTGCTTCCTTCCTGTCGTCGATCGTCGTCAGGGCCACACTAGGGCGCGTTCGGTGGCGGATGATGCTGGCGCGCAAAGATATACGGCTCTCGTCAAACGGCCCCGCCGATCTTGTGCCCGTGCTCCGGGCCCACCTGTGCCGGGTGACCTGCGTCGCGTTCCTTGACTGAAAATTCAGTCAGGAATACAGTCCTTGGTGCCCGGCTCGGGGTCGTCGTGTGCGGACGGCCGTCCTACCAGCGGGTTCAGCGGATTCAGCGCGCCGGAGAGGGAAACGCCGCGCCGTGCCCCTCACACAAGGAGATTGCGAGATGCAACGACGCCGGTTCATGCGATCCGGGATTTTGACCATGGGCGGGCTGCTGCTCGCGGGCTGCGATGGGCCGATCTCGTCGTGGTTCAGCGGCGACACCTCGTCCTCCACGCCGAACGACGGCCGCTCCTGGGTGATGCCCGACGAGGGCGCGCCCCACAAGCGCACCTGGATGGCCTTCGGCGCGAGCGAAGCCATCTGGGGTAGGCAGCTGCTGCCGCAGGTCCGCCAGAACCTGGCCACCATCGCCGCCACCATCGCCCGCTTCGAACCGGTGTCCATGCTGGTGCGCCAGGACGAACTCGACATGGCGCGAAACCTGCTGGGCGGCGCGAATGTCGAGCTCATCGTCGCCGACCTCGACGACCTCTGGATGCGCGACACCGGGCCGGTGTTCGTGAAGGGCAACGGCACCAAGGCCGGCGTCGACTTCAACTTCAACGGCTGGGGCGGCAAACAGCAGCACCGCCGCGACGCCAAGGTCGCCACCGTCGTCGACGGCCGCGCCGGGGTGGAGACCGTGCACACCGATCTGGTGCTCGAGGGCGGCGGCCTCGAGGTCGACGGCGAGGGCACCGCGCTCATCACCGAATCCTGTGTGCTGAACAACAATCGGAATCGGGGCTGGAAGAAGCCCGATGTCGAGGCCGAGCTCGAGCATCTGCTCGGTATCAAGAAGGTGATCTGGTTGCCGGGCATCGCCGGGCACGACATCACCGACGGCCACACCGATTTCTACGCCCGCTTCGCCCGCCCCGGCGTCGTGGTCGCGGGACTCGACAACAACGAGGAGTCCTTCGACTACGACGTGACCCGCCGTCACCTCGACATCCTGCACAATGCCACCGACGCCCAGGGCCGCCCGCTCGAGATCGAAACCCTCGAAGCGCCTTCGGAATTGCGCTACCGGGGCGCGGGCGACGACTTCGCCGCGGGGTACATCAACTTCTACGTCTGCAACGGCGGTGTCATCGCCCCCGAATTCGGTGACCCCGAGGCCGATTCGGCGGCGCAGTCCACGCTGCGGCGGCTGTTCCCGGATCGGACCGTGGTGCAGATCAATATCGACGCCATCGCGGCCGGTGGCGGGGGCATCCACTGCACCACCCAGCAGGAACCCGTCGACTGAGGCATCCGAGCTCCCGGTGAAGCCTGTGATTCGCCGGGGCGCGGCCGGTTCGGGGACGCCGCCCGTTCCGGACCGGCCGCGCAATCGTTCTAGAGTGAGGAATCGTGTCGGACCGTCAGACCCAGATCCTGGAAGCCGCCGTTCGAGTCATCGCGCAGGACGGAGTCCGCGGACTGCGGGTCGAGAAACTGGCCGCCGCCGCGGGCGTGTCCACCGCGCTGATCTACTACCACTTCAAGGACCGCGCCGGCATCCTGCGCGCGGCTCTCGAGCACATCAATCACCGGGCCGAGTCCTACACCGACCAGGCCTTCGCCGACCTCGTGGACCCGCGCGCGCAGGTCGAGCGCATGCTGCTGCTGGAACTGCAGGACACGGACGAGGTCCGCGAGAACAGCGTCGCCTGGGGTGAACTGCGCGCCAGCGCGGCCTTCGATCCCACACTGCGCGAACCGCTCCGGGTCAGCACCGAATCCTGGAACTCCGATGTGGAGACGCTCATCCTGCACGGTCAGGAAACCGGTTCCATCCCACTGGATCTCGACGCCGCGGCCGTCGCGGAACGCCTCACCGCCCTGGTCGAGGGTCTGAGCGAGCGCTGGCACAGCGGCTCGCTCACCCTCGACCGGGCCCGCACCCTGCTGGCCGGCGCGATTGCCGCCGAACTCGGTGCGCCCTAGCGCTGTCCGGTTCCTTCTCTCCGGGGTGAGGCCGGAATCTGCTGGGGCTCAGGCGTGCCCGTCGGTGAGGAAGTCGACGATGGTGCGGTTGACCTCCTCGGGGCGTTCCAGGTACCCGTAGTGGCCGCACTTCTCGATCTCGATGAAGCGCGCGCCCGGAATCGCCGCGGCCACCTCCCGGCCGAAAACCGGTGGCAGCATGCGATCGTCGGCGAATCCGACGACCAGGCTGGGGATGGTGATCCGGGCGTAGTCGGCGAGCCGATTGCCGGAGCGGTCCATGCGCATCTGGGCCAGCACCCCGGGTGCGGGTTCCGTTGCGCTGGCGGAGTACTCGAAGATGTCGAGCCACTGCTGGGCCTGGTCGTCGGCCTCGAGCGTGTGCGGGGAGAGGTTCAGCATCGCCTTGATGGCCGCCGCGTATTCCGGCGGCAGTTTCACGCCCTGCTCCTGCAGGGCCTGCTCGCCGCGGCTCAACGTGCTCGCCAGCGGATGCGGCCGTCCGGTGGTGGCCAGCATGACCGCCTTGCGCACCAGCTCCGGCCGCGCCAGCGCGAGCTCCTGCGTCACGCGCGCACCCAGGGACGTGCCCACCACATGTGCTGGGCCGCCGAGGTATTCGATGAGGGCGGCGGTGTCGGCGACCAGATCCTCGATGCGCATGCCGTGCGCGCTCTCCTCCGAGGGCGCGATGCCGCGATTGTCGAAGGTGGCGACCCGGAAGCCCGACTTCACCAGTGCCGGAACCTGATACGTGCGCCACACCCGGCCCGGGCTGCCGGTGCCCATGACCAGCACGACCAGCGGCCCGCTGCCGGTGACGTCGTAGTTGAGGCGGATGCCGTTCAGGGTGGCGAGGGGCACGGTTGGTCTTTCTGGTAGGCGGTCCGGCGAACGACCGAACGTACCATGCACGCGAAATCTCATCACTCGGCAAAGCGGTTCATCCCTGGCTGACCCGCGCGGCCGCCGCACGCCCATGCCACGCCGGCATGGGCCTTGATTGGCCTGGTTGCTAAACTCTGCAATTGCCGGGTGGGTCGTGCACAGGGATGATCCGCCGCCAGTTGGAAGGAGTGGCTCGCAGGTGCCAGGAATGCAACGGCCGCTCTATCAGATGAAGGCGGACTTCTTCAAAACGCTGGGTCATCCCGTGCGCATTCGAGTGCTCGAACTGCTCAGTCAGCGGGAGTACGCGGTCTCGGAGATGCTCACCGAAATCGGCGTGGAGGCCGCGAATCTGTCCCAGCAGCTGTCCATTCTGCGGCGGGCCGGTCTGGTCACCGCCCGCCGGGAGGGGCTCTCGGTCACCTACGCGCTGACCTCGCCGCAGGTCGCCGAACTGCTCACGGTGGCCCGCGCGATCCTCACCGGCGTGGTCTCCGGCCAGGCCGAGGCGCTCGAACAGCCCGCTTAGCGGGGTGTCCTGGCACCCGTCCGGCGGCCCCGCCCGCCTGTCTGCTTGCGTGTTTTCTAAACTAAAAACCTAGCTGTTTCCGTCAGAGAGGCTCGCCGTGCTTGAACGTCCCCTCGCCGCCGTCGCCACCACGCCGACCGACCATCCCGGCATCCTGGCCTGGGTCGCGGAGATCGCCGAGTTGACCGCGCCCGAGCGCATCGTCTACTGCGACGGGTCGCGCGGCGAATGGGATCGGCTCACCGCCGAGCTGGTGGCCAACGGCACCTTCGTCCCGCTGTCGGCCAAACCCAACTCGTTCTGGTGCGTCTCCGATCCCGATGACGTGGCACGGGTGGAGGATCGGACCTTCATCTGCTCGGAGAACAAGGCCGACGCCGGGCCGACCAACAACTGGGTGGATCCGGTCGACATGCGCACCGTCATGACCGAGCACTA
>NZ_JBEXJI010000014.1:0-215380 GCF_040609015.1 Nocardia sp. NPDC004860
GACGAGCACCCGCTGGTGCGCGAGTCGGCGGTGATCGGGGTCCCGCACGAGGATCTGGGCCAGGAGGTCGCCGCGATCGTGGTGGTCGACGACCCGCAGCAGCTGTCGGAGGACGAGTTGCGCGATCACGTGGCCAGACAGCTGGCCTACTTCAAGGTGCCCGCCCGTTGGCTGGTCACCGCGGAACCCCTGCCGCGCAACGCAACCGGCAAGGTGCTGCGCCGCGACCTCTCCCTGGGAAAGTGAATTCCTGTGTACGACACCATCATCAAGAACGGGCGCTGGTTCGACGGCACCGGCGCACCCTCGGCCATCCGTAATCTCGGCATTCGGGACGGCCGGGTGGCGACCGTGTCGGCCGCGCCGCTGGACGAGACCGGCTGCGCGCGAGTGATCGACGCGACCGGCCGCTGGGTCATGCCGGGCATGATCGACATCCACACGCACTACGACGTGGAGGTGCTGCTGGATCCGACGCTGTCGGAGTCGCTGCGGCACGGCGTCACCACGCTGCTGCTCGGGTCGTGCTCGCTGTCCACCGTGCATGTCGGCGGTTCGGACGCGGGCGACCTGTTCGGCCGGGTGGAGGCGATTCCGCGCAAGCACGTGGTCGAGGCGGTGGACGCGCTGAAGACCTGGAACAGCGCGCACGGCTATGTGGCGGCGCTGGAGTCGCTGCCGCTGGGCCCGAATGTCGCTGCCTTCATCGGTCATTCGGATATCCGGGCGTCCCAGCTGGGTCTGCAGCGGGCCACCGATCCGGATGTGCAGCCGACCGAGTCCGAGCTGACGGCCATGGAGCACAAGCTGACCGAGGCGCTGGACGCCGGATTCGTCGGCATGTCCTCGCAGCAGTTGCTGTTCGACAAGCTGGACGGCGAGGTGTGCCGGTCGCGGACGCTGCCGTCGACCTATGCCACCGGCAAGGAGCGGCGGCGGCTGAATCGCATTCTGCGCGACCGCAAGCGCGCGTTGCAGGGCGGTCCCGATGTCGCCAAGCCGCAGAGCATGCTCGGCATGGCGGCCAGCAGCCTGGGCTTCTTCCGGCCCAAGCTGAAGGTGAGCCTGCTGTCGGCGGCCGACATCAAGGCGATTCCCGGTGTGGTGAAGGTCTTTCCGCTGCTGGGCCGGATCATCAACGGGCTCGGCGGCGACTTCCGCTGGCAGCATCTGCCGGTGCCGTTCGAGGTGTACTCCGACGGCATCGATCTGCCGGTGTTCGAGGAATTCGGTTCCGGCGCAGCGGCTCTGCACCTGTCCAACCAGCTGGAGGAGCGGCGGGAACTGCTGGCCGACGAGAACTACCGCCGCTGGTTCCGCAAGGACTACGACAAGAAGTGGGGCCCGCGGGTCTGGCATCGGGACTTCTTCGACGCCGAGATCACCGAGTGCCCGGATGCGAGCGTGATCGGCAAGACCTTCGGTCAGGTCGGCGTGGATCGCGGCGGCGTGCACCCGGTGGACGCCTTCCTGGATCTGGTGGTGGAGTACGGGCCCAAGGTGCGCTGGCGCACCACCATCTCCAATCACCGGCCCGAGGTGCTGGATGTGCTGGCCGCGGATCCCAGTGTGCAACTGGGCTTCTCGGACGCCGGCGCGCATCTGCGGAACATGGCCTTCTACAACTTCGGGCTGCGGCTGCTCGAGCGTGTGCACAAGGCGCAGCAGGCGGGTCGGCCGTTCATGACGGTCGAGCACGCTGTGTACCGGGTGTCCGGCGAGCTGGCCGACTGGTACGACCTGGATGCCGGTCACCTGCGCGAGGGCGATCGGGCCGATGTGCTGATCATCGATCCGGCGCGGCTGGACGACAGCCTGGAAGCCTATGCCGAGAGCCCGATTCCGGAGTTCGACAACCTCTCCCGCATGGTCAACCGCAATGACGACACCGTCACCGCGGTGCTGGTGAACGGTGAGTTCGTCTTCGGGCTGGGGGAGAAGGCCGACACCCTGGGCAAGGAACGCACCGGCGAATTCCTGCGGGCAGGTGCCCGATGAAGGCCCGTAGATTCGACGGCCGCGCCGCGGTCGTCACCGGTGCGGCCTCCGGTATCGGCGCGGCCATCGCCGCCGCGCTGATCGCCGAGGGCGCGAATGTGGTCGGCCTCGACATCGACGAGGCAGGTCTCGGGAAGAAGGCCGCCGAACTCGGCGACGCCTTCGTCCCCGTGGTCACCGATGTCACCGACGAGGCCCAGGTGGAGGCCGGGATCGCCACCGCCGCATCCCGTTTCGGCCGTCTCGACGCGGCCTTCAATGTGGCGGGCGCGTCCCGTATCGGCGCGGTCACCGACCTCACCGAGGCCGACTGGGATTTCACCATCGACCTGATTCAGAAGAGCGTCTTCCTGTGCACCAAACATGAAGCGCGACTGATGAAGTCGACCGGTGGCGGCGCGATCGTGAACATCTCCTCGCTCGACGCCCGCGTACCCATGCCCGGTGGCAGCCCGTACTCCACCGGCAAGGCGGGGGTGGTCATGTTCACCAAGAACGCGGCCCTGGAGCTGGCCCAGTTCCGCATCCGGGTGAACGCCATCCTCCCCGGCCTGGTGGACACCCCGCTGGTCGCGGCGGTCATGGGCTACGAGCCCGCCAAACAGCTGTTCCTGGACCGCATCCCGATGGGCGCGCCCGCCACCCCGGAACAGATCGCCGCCCCCAGCCTGTTCCTCGCCTCCGACGACGCCTCCTACATCACCGGCATCGACATGGTGGTGGACGGCGGCTGGGAGCTGAGCAACTTCCCGAACTTGGCGAAGCTCGCGGGCTGAGCCGGGAACCCGCCCTGGGCCCCGAAACACGTTCCAGCCCAGGGCGGTTCAGCTCACGCCTCAGCGACCGGCCACGGAATGGGAATTCGGGTAACCGTGCCGGGCACGCGCGGCCAACCTGACCTGCTGAGGGGTGGTGCCGAACCAGCGGCGCACCACCCGGGTCAACTTCGATCCCGGACCCTCCGGAATGCCGCAGCGCCCGCCCGATTGCGTGCAGTCGGGCGGGCGCCACCGGCTTCGCTGCGACCGCGGGGCGGCTATCAGGACAGATCGAACCGTCCGCCCTGCACGGCCCGAGTGAACACGTCCCACTCAACCGGTCCGAAAACCAGCGCGGGCTGGAATCGCACGAGTCGTGCGATGGGCGGTGTGAGGCGAAACGCTATTTCGCCGCGCTCGTTCCGTATCTGGACATGCTCGCTCGGCGCCGGGCGGCCTCGTCCGGATGGAATCTGTGGACCTCGCGGCAGTAGTGGGCCGGGCGGCGAATTCAAGAGGCGTGCTGGTCGGTCGGCAGCAGTTCGCGGATGAGTTGTTCTACACGCGTGCGGATTTCATCGCGTATGGGCCGTACGGCGGCGACGCCCTTGCCCGCGGGGTCGTCGAGCTGCCAGTCGCGGTAGTCGACGCCGGGGAAGTACGGGCAGGTGTCGCCGCATCCCATGGTGATGACGACGGTGGAGGTCTGCACGGTGTCGGGTGTCAGGATCTTCGGTGTCTGAGCGGTGATGTCGATGCCGAGTTCGGCCATCGCCTCGACCGCGGCGGGGTTGATGGTTTCGGCGGGTGCGGTCCCGGCCGACCGGACCTCGATCGCGTCGCCGGCCAGGTGGGTGAGGAAGCCCTGGGCCATCTGGGAGCGTCCGGCATTGTGGACGCAGACGAACAGCACGCTGGGTGTGGCGGTCATCGGCTGGGCGGGCCTTTCAGGAGGTCTGGATGTTGTGGGGCGTGACGATGTCGTCCGCCGGCACGGGATCGGGGTAGAGCAGCTCGATCAGGCCGAAACCGAGTGCGGCGCCGAGGATTTGGGCGGCGATGAACGCGGGCACCGACGCGGGGGCGATCCCGGCGAAGGTGTCGGAGAAGACGCGCCCGAGGGTGACGGCCGGGTTGGCGAAGCTGGTGGAGCTGGTGAACCAGTAGGCCGAGCCGATGTAGGCGGCGACGGCTGCGGCCGAGAGTGCCGCACGGCCGGTGCGGGCGAGCGCGAAGATGACCGCGATCAGTCCGGCCGTGGCAACCACCTCGCCGACCAGGTGACCGGTGGTGACGCGGTGATGGGTGGCGATCTGAGCGGCGGGCTGGTCGAACATGATGTTGGCCAGCACCGCCCCCGCGATCCCGCCGGGGATCTGCGCACCGATGTAGGCCGCCAGGTCGGTGGCGCTCAGCCCGGTGCCGCGGCGGCGTCCTGCCCACCAATCTGCTACCGAGACAACGGGATTGAAGTGCGCCCCGGAAACCGGGCCGAGCATCAGGATCAGGATGCCCAGCCCGAACACCGTGGCGGTCGAGTTCTCCAGTAGTTGGAGACCCACATCGTGTGCGGATAGTTGCTGTGCCGCGATCCCGGAGCCGACCACTACGCACACCAGCAGACCGGTGCCGACGAACTCGGCCAGCAGTCGTCGTCTCAGCGTGTTCATCGGATCGCAGCCTCGGGGAGTGCGATGTCCAGTAGTGTCGAAAGCTGGTGCAGTGCAGCGGGTTCGACCCGGTAGTACACCCATGACCCGCGCCGCTCGCTCGACAGCAGCCCCGCCTCGCGCAATACCCGCAAGTGATGGGAGATGGTCGGCTGGGAAACGTCGAAGCCGTCGGAGATATCGCACACGCAGGCTTCCTGCCCGGTGTGGCTGGCGATCACCGACAGCAGCCGCAAACGGACCGGGTCCGACAACGCCTTGAACACCGCCGCCAGTTCCGTCGCGGCCTGTGCTGTCAACGGTTCGCGGACCAGGGGCGTGACCTCACACGCGGGTGAGGTCACGGTCAGCGGAAGCAATCGATTCGACACCCGTCGATATTGATGGATATCGAATCCGTGGGCAAGCGAACACCTGGTGAACGCCCCCGGTGCGGGCTCAGCCGCAGCAGGATGCCCCGGAGGCCACGGCATCCGCCTTGGCCGCGCTGCCGCAGCAGGCCCCTTCGGCGGCGGCTTCCTCCGCGGTGCCACAGCAGACCGCCATGGCCTGCGCGTCGTCCGCGACCGCTCCCGAGGCCAGAACCGGTGCGGTGCCGAAGGTTTCGCTATCGGCCAGCACCGTGTAGACCTCCCAGCGCTCGGCGTCGGGCGCGGTGACCCACACCTTGTCCTGGGTGGCGAAGCAACAGGTGGTCGCGATCTGCTCCTCGGTGAACATGCCGGCCTCGGAGAGCCGCGCGATCTCGGCGTGCACCTGGTCGCTGGACTCGACCTCGACCCCGAGGTGGTTGAGGCTGCCGCCGTGCCCCGGGTTCTCGATCAGTACCAGCTTCAGTGGCGGCTCGGCGATGGCGAAATTGGCGTAACCAGGCTTGCGCTTGGCGGGCTCGGCCTGGAACAGGGTCGAGTAGAACGCCACCGCCCGGTCGATGTCGTCGACGTTGAGAGCGAGCTGAACACGGGACATGAGACTGCACCTCCGCTTGTGAGACATATGTCGAAGAACTTGTGTGACCGAGTCTGCGCCACTATTTCGACATATGTCAAGAAGGTGGGTAACCTGGTTCGCATGCCCAAGGCGCTGCCCGTGATCGACATGTCCGCCCCGGTCTGCTGCGCCCCTGTCGCCGCCGGTCCCGTCGACGACGCCGCCGCCCTGGAAATCGCCCTGCGCCTCAAGGCCATTGCCGACCCGGCTCGCGTGAAACTCCTGTCCCTACTCCTTGCCAGCCCTCTCGGCGAGGAGAACACCGGCGACCTGGCCGCAGCTGTCACCCTCGCCGAATCCACCGTCAGCCACCACCTCGGCCAGCTGAAGAAGGCCGGCCTGATCGAGTCCGAACGCCGCGGCATGAACACCTACCACCGTGTCCAGCGCGACTCACTCGCCGCCCTGTGCGTCGTCCTCGACCCGAACTGCTGCCGCTAGCCGCGACTGTCGAGATCCGCGAACAGCCTCGGTTGTCAAAGGCTTTTCGATGGTGTCGTGCTGCCTCAGGTGCCGGTGGCCGAAAGTCGTTGCCGGTGAGAATGCGTTGACGCGGCGGGCATTTCGTGGGCCGGCCGCGTCGATGCAACCTCGTCGTGTTCGTGTCAGTGGACGCCGGAGCCGGTCGCGGCGTTGCTGTAGATCTGCGCCATGGGGCAGGTGGGCTGGGGGTTGCCGCCGCAGAAGACCAGGACCAGGAAGCCCAGGGGGAAGAGGATCGGTGCGGTCAGCGCATCGGTGAGGGCTGAGCCGGTGGTGGCCACCGGGGTCGCGACGACGGGGGCGGGAGCGGGTGCTGCCGCTGCTGTGGCGGCGGGCGCGGCCGACGCGAGCGCGATCGAGACGATGGCTGCTGCACCAAAACGCTTGGCAATGTTCACTATTGGTCCTCCTTGGCGGGAGAGTATCGATTTGCGAACACTGTAGTTCGTGAAGACTCGGTATGAAGTGACATTGCTTCAAATCGGGTGGGATTGCGCAGGTGGCGCCGGGCGCTCGGCCGGCGAAGCCGATAGCGGCCCCTCCGTCCGGAATCTGTGCTTGGATACGCGAACCTGGGCGGCCGGCGAGGTAGTCCGATGTGACCGTCCGTTGGAACCTGTTTCACTGGGTGAGGTGGGCTTGACCAGGGATTATCGGATTCGATGCCCCGGAAGTTGGGGGCAGTTTCCCGAATCGGGGTGGGTGGGGTGAACGCGTTTTGTACACTGCCCGCTGAAGTGAATAGACGTCACTTCAGATCCTGAATTCGAGGTACCCATGAAGTCTTCAACACCGGTGGGGGTGTTTGCCGTCCGTGTCGCCGCGGCCGTGATCGGCGGGGGGCTGCTGATCGCGGGCGTTGCCGGGTGCGGCAGCGACAAGTCGTCCGACAGTTCGCCGGGCGGTGCCACCAGCACCGCCGCCACCTCGGCGAGCTCCACGGCCGCCCCCGCGCCGACGACCGTCGCGCCCGCGCCGACCACCGAGGCCCCCGCGCCGCAACCGGCGGCCACGGAACCGGCCGCGCCGCAGCCCGTCGCGCCGGAGGTCGTCGCGCCGCAACCGGTCGCGCCGCAGCCGGCCGCGCCCAAGCCTGCGCCGCAGACGCAGCAGCAGCAGAAGCCCGCGCCGCCGACCCTGGACGCGCCCGGATTCGAGCCGCGTGCGGGTTACTGAGAGGGCTGGACAGGTTCGTGCTGGGTAATGGCGGGCGGTGGCTGTGTGCCGCTGCGGTAGCGCTCGCGGCCTCGGTGTCGACCGTGGCCGCGGCGAACGCGGATCCGGCCTCGCCGGATGCCGCCCCCGCGGGCAAAGAGCTGGTAGTGCTGGGTGATTCGTTCTCCGCGAACGCCTGGGACTTCTTCGACGAGGGCAACAGCTGCCTGCGCCACGGCCGGACGGCCTGGCCGGTGCAGCTGGGCCGGCTCATGGGCGTGTACGGGACCGACGAGATGGCCGATCCCTCCTGCCCGGGCGCGTCGATCGACAGCGGCCCGGGGTGGAGCCTGGCCCAGGAGGCCCAGAAAGCGGACAAGGCAGGCGCTTTCGGGCCGAATACCAAGGTCGTCACGCTGCAGTTCGGGCTCAACGACAAGTGGGGCAAGAACGACCAGACGCTCTGGAAGTCGTTGCAGGGCTGCGTGTTCAACCTGGCCGACGGCTGCGATCCGGAGTCGGTCGACCAGGGCCGGATGCCCGACTACAACGGTGTGTCCGGGGCGTTGATGGCCAAGCGCATGAGCAATGCGGTGACCTACATCAAGTACTACGCACCGAACGCCCGCATCGTGTTCGTGGGCTATCCGGAATTGTTCGCCCCGGGCAGCAGCACGGTCTGTCTCAGCATCGGCGGCATCGCGCCGTTCATCCAGTCACGTGGTCGCGCGGTGGTGGAGTACTTCGACCGCATCGACCAGGCGCAGCGGGAAGCCGCCCAGCTGCTGGGCATCGAATTCCTGGATTCCCGCGCGCTCACCACCGGTCATGGGCTCTGCTCGTCGCAGCCCTGGCTGAATGGCGTGTTCGATCCGCGGACCGACCTCGACGGACTGTTCTTCCATCCGTCGAGCCAGGGTGACGCCGTGGTCGCCAATGCCATCTACGACCGATACGGGCACTGATGCCATCGAGATTTCGTCGATCGGACCGTTGACCATCGATAGCCTCCTCGTCGAGTTTCCCGATTGTCCAGGGGTTTTGCGGTTTGCTGAATCGCGCACCCCGGCCCTCGGGGCCTCTTGTACACTCCGCGCAAAAGTGAAAAGTTCACCGTTCAATTTGCGATTCGAGGGTTTCATGAAGTTCCGTATCCCAGGCGCGCGCACCGCGGTGGCCGCCATCGGCGGAGTCGTGCTGATCGGCGCGCTGGCGGCGTGCGGTAGCGACAAGGCCGCCGACACGCCCACCACCCCGGCGAGCACCACCGCTGCCGTCGTGAGCAGTTCGGCCGCTCCCGCGAGCAGCGCCGCCCCGGCGCCGAGCGCGGCCCCCGCACCCGCCGCGGCCCCGGAGGCCGCCACCGAAGCACCCGCCCCGCAGCCGGCGGCTCCCGCAGCGCCCGAAGCGCCTGCGGCACAACCGGTTGCGCCCAAGCCCGCGCCGCAGACCCAGCAGGCGCCCAAGCCCGCGCCGCCGACCCTGGATGCCCCCGGGTTCGAGCCCCGCGCAGGCTACTGACGAAACCGGAGTACACACGTGTCGGGAATCAACGGTCGGTGGCTGTGTGCCGCGGTGGTCGCTTTCGCCGCGGCCATGACGGGAACATCGGGGGCGCACGCGGATTCGGTTCCGCAGGGTAAGGAACTCGTCATCCTGGGCGACTCGTTCACGGCCAACGGCTGGAACCCGCTGTCGCAGGATAAGAAGTGCGACCACGGCGACACCGCGTGGCCGGTGCAGCTGGGCGCGCTGATGGGCGTGCAGGGCACGGATCAGATGTGGAACCAGTCGTGTCCGGGCGCGTCGTTCGACACCGGGGATGGGTACACCCTGAAGGTCCAGGCGGCCAATGCCGACAAGGCGGGCGCGTTCGGGCCGAACACCAAACTGGTGACATTGCAGTTCGGGCTCAACGACTTCTGGGGCGGCGCGAAGCAGTCCCCGTGGAATTCGATCGAGCACTGCTTCTACGACGTCCTCGGCGGCTGTGGTCCCGACGCGGTGGCCGCCGGCCGGATGACCGATCCGCAGAACGTGACCGGCACCGAGTACGCCGCCCGCATCGCCAAGATCATCACCTACATCCGGTACTACGCTCCCAACGCGCACATCGTGATCGTCGGCTACCCGGAACTGTTCCGGCCCGACCAGGATTCGATCTGCTACGACATCGCGGGCATCCCGGCCACCCAGCCGCGCGGCCGCACCGTCGTCGAGTACCTCAATCGCCTCGACCAGGCCGGGCGTGAAGCCGCCACCCAGCTGAACCTGGAATACCTCGACGCCCGTGCGCTCACCGCCGGGCACGGGCTGTGCACGCCGCAGCAGTGGGTCAACGGAGTGTTCGACCCGAAAGTCAATATCGCCGGGCTGCCGTTCCACCCCGCTCCGCAGGGCGACGCCGTGGTAGCAAACGCACTGTACGAGAGGTACGCACGATGACCCGCCCGCCCGAAGTCGCCCCGCGCGAGGCCTCCGCCGCGCTCGCGGTGGAGCAGTACGCCACCCAGCTCCTCCAGCCCGCCCAGTCCACGCGGGCCGCCGAACCGGTCCTGACGGCCGAGCCGGTCCGGCCGAAGGGTCTCACCGAGTCCGTCGCCGAGCGCGCCCGGCGGGAGCGGCCCGCGCTGCCCTCGCTGACCGGCGCGCGGTGGTGGGCGGCCTTCGCGGTATTCGTGTTGCACGCCTTGGTGTTCCTGCCGGTGTACCCGTTCCAGAAGTCGGCGCTGTTCCGCCATATCCACGAGTGGATACCGATGCAGCTCGGGGCCGCGGGCGTCACGTTCTTCTTCGTGCTGTCCGGCTTCATCATCTACTGGTCGTTCCGGCCGGGCATGTCGGTGCGCGCCTTCTACCGGCGGCGGGTGCTCAAGATCTACCCGACGCACCTGCTGGCCGCCGCCGCCTTCATCGTGGCGGCGAGCGTGCCCCTGCACCGCGCGGTGGTGTGGGTGCCGAACCTGCTGCTGGTGCACACCTGGGTGCCGAAGTGGACCACGGTCGGCGGGTTGAACGTCCCGTCCTGGTCGCTGGCCGCGGAAGTGCTGTTCTACCTGAGCTTTCCGCTACTGCTGCCGCTGGTCATGCGAATCCCGACCCGCCGCCTGCTGCTGGCCGCGGGCCTGCTGATGCTGGGCATCGCCCTGCTGCACACCTCGTACTTCCTGTGGGTGGACGGTCCGAAGGGCATCGCGAATGCCTTTGCGCCGCGGCTGGTTCCGGGCAATGCGTCGCCGCACTACGAACTGCACGCCTCCCCGGCCTGGTTCCAGCAGCCCGACATCCCGGTGTCCCCGTCGTACTGGCTCAGCTACACCTTCCCGCTGTCGCGCCTGCCGGAGTTCTTCCTCGGCGTGCTGGCGGCCCGCATGGTGCTCGAAGGTCGTTGGCGCAATACCAATCTCGCCTGGCCGCTGGTCGCGCTGACCGTCGCGTACGCGGCGACCTGGGTGGTGCCGGTGAACTACAAGATGTCGGTGCTGCTGCTGCCCCCGATGACGGCGGTGGTGGCCACCATGGCCGCCCGGGACCTGGCCGGCATCCGCGGCCTCAACTCCCACCCGCGCATGGTGTGGCTCGGCAATGTCTCCTTCGCCTTCTACCTCATCCAGTTCCCGGTCATGGTCGTGGTCACCCGATACCTGATCGGCGGCAGGGAGTTCGGCATCCTCGGCTGGGCCGGCTTCTCCCTGCTGTGCCTGGTAGCGTCCACCGCCCTCGCCGCACTGCTCTACCACTGGGTCGACCTGCCCATCATGCGGAACTTCGCTCGCTCGAAGCGGGTCGCCCGCGCGAAGGTCTAGTCCACGCTCGAACTGTTGCTTGTCGATAGCTGTCCTTGCTGACCGACGTTCCTTGTGGCACAACCTTCCCCATTGCTGGTCGTCCGTCCAAAAGCCGGGTGGTGTTCACCACCCGGCCATGGGCAGAGCGGTGATCCGACACCTAGAACCTGTTCTATTCGGGGCGCACTTCGGTAACGACCCGCAAAGGAACATGTATGCGCCACAAAGGCGTTGGAAACGGCCATGGCAAATTCTTCGCTATCACTGCTGCGGCCGCACTGGCCGTGTTGGGGGGCTCCGCGGTCACGCCGTCCGTGGCGCACGCCGCGGTCACCAGCCCGAACCTGATCGTGGATGGCGATGCCGAGGCGGTGGCGCAGTGCTCACCGAAGGGGCTGGACGGCATGACGCTGCCGGGCTGGACCATCGGCAAGGGTGAGCCGAACGCGGTGTGCTACGGACAGTCCGGATGGCCGGACGCGTCCTCGCCGGGACCGTCGAACCGGGGTTCGAAGTTCTTCGCCGGCGGCGGCACCGGTAATGCCGAGATGGATCAGACCATCAGCGTCTCGGCCGCGGGTGCGGCCATCGACCAGGGTGGCGTGAGCTTCGATCTCAATGGCTGGCTGGGCGGATTCGGTGCCCAGGACGATCGGGTCAACATGACGGCGACGTTCCTCAGCGCATCGGGGTCCGAACTCGGTTCCGTCGAGTGCGACGACGTGAGCAGCATCGATCGCGGCCTGAAAACCGGTCTGCTGCAGCGTGATACGAAGGGCACCCTGCCGAAGGGTACGCGTGCGGTGAAGATCGAGCTGAACTTCAGCTGGACCTACGGCGACACCAACGACGGGTACGCCGACAACCTGTCGTTCACCATCGGCGCCGCACTGCCCGCGCCGAAGCTGACCGCGCCCGCCTCGACGGTGCCTGGTTACGACCACGTCTTCGTGGTCTACCTGGAGAACCAGGACTACGACGGCCTCACCGGCATCATCGGAAATCCCCAGGCCCCCTACATCAACGGCCTGCGGTCGCAGGGCGCGACACTGAGCCAGTCCTACGCCACCACGCATCCGAGTGATCCGAACTATGTCGCGCTGGCGGCCGGCGGACTGTACGGGCTGGTCGACAACAGCGTGGGCGCCACGACCATCGACGCGCGCCACATCGGCAACAGCGCGGACGCGGCGCACAAGAGCTGGAAGGGCTACGCCGAGGACGCCAACGGCAATTGCGACCTGGCTGCCCACGGCGAGTACTACCCGGATGACCTGCCGTTCGCGTACTTCAAGAACATGAAGTCCGACCAGTCCTACTGCGCGGCACACCTGCAGCCGCTCACGCAGCTGACGAGCGACCTGAAATCCGCCGCCACCACCCCGAACTTCGTGTGGTTCGCCGCCAACGAATGCCACAACATGGAGGGCTGCGGCGTGGCCTCGGGCGACAGCTGGCTGAGCACCACGGTGCCCGCGATCCTGGACTCCCCGGCCTGGAAGCAGCAGCGCTCCCTGCTGATCGTGACCTTCGACGAGGGCACCACCAAGGCGTTCGGCCCGCTGTTCCCGAACCGGGTCCCGACCATCGTGCTCGGCTCGCAGAACTCCGTGAAGCCCGGCTACACCAGCTCCCAGCGCACCGACCAGTACGGCTTGCTCCGCACCATCGACGCCGCCCTCGGCCTCCAGCCCCTGACCAACAACGACGGTTACGCGGCCACGGTGAACGACATCTGGTCCGGCCACTGACGGTCCCGTCGCTCGTCCGGACGGTCCGACCGCGCAGGCACACCCGGTGTGCCTGCGCGGCGTATTCGGTGTTGCTGCGCGGCGTGTCCGGGCGACGCGCGCCATGCTGGGCGGATCGCGAGGTGCGGGATCCTGTCGGTTCGCACGGCTAGTCTGCGGGGATGGTCAAACCGGAGTCGGCGCTGCGCCGCTTGATGCGCGATACGGGAAAACTGCTGCAGCCGTATGGGTTTGAGGGGGCCGAGCCGACCTGGGTGCGGGGGATGCCCGGCGGTACGGCCACCGTGGCGCGGACGCGCACATTCCGAACGTTCACCGGTGGACAGCAGATGCTCCGATTCGGGCTGGGCGCCTGGGCGACCCCGACCGCGTGGTGGGAATTCCGCAACTGGCGCAACGAACGCCTGGGCCTTGCACCTCTCGCGATCGAGACCGCGGCGGGGCCCGGCCTGCTCCCGGGCGAGGGTCTACCCGAGGACCCGGACCAGCTGTGGTCGGTACGCCTCGACCCCGACCAGCCGGGGCACGTCCAGCCCGGCGATATCGACCTGATTCGCGCTGAGCTGCCCCGGCGCGTCCATGCCCACGCCCGCCGCGCGCTGCGCCTGCTCGACTCGGACAGCTATCTCGAAGAGCTGCTGGCGCAACCGAATCCGACCGTCGCCACCTGGGAGGCCATCGCCGTGCTGCTCGCCGAGCAGGGCCCGAGCTCCCGCCTCGACGAGGCTCTGGACCGCCTGACGCGCGCGGCGCGGGAGCAGCCCGACTCGCGCACTCAGGACGTCGTCGACTTCATCGCGGCCCGCACCTTGTCGAGCCGCTCGGCGTAGAGGAACACCCGCCCGCATCCCAGGCAGAGCAGGGCGAGCAGGTCCGTCAGGGCCCGCCCTCGCGCTGGATAAGACCCGAAGCGGGACGCCAGGGCGAAGAGCCGGCACACGATCAGCCTCCGACGCAGGCTGTGCCCAACCGGGACCGTCGGCCGGCGCCACCCCTGGCCCCGATCCGGGGGGCAAGGGGTGTGGGGGCAAGGGATTTGCCGGGTACGAACCGGCCGTTTGCTGACCTAACGTTCAGCGCCGCAGGGTAATCAGTTGCGGTAGCGCTCGGAGGAATCGGCGTGGTTGTGCAGTTGGCCGTCGAGGCAGACGTCGCGGGGACGGGTGAGCCGCGATGGAGTCCGTTGCGGCGGATGGTGTTCCGGTATTCATTCGTGACGCTGGGCGTCGGAATGGCCGGGGTGTGGGTGTTGCACATGCTGCTGCGGTCGGTGGGAGTCTCGCAGCAGACCGTGATGGGTGTGGCGAAATGGACGGCACTGCATCCGCTCACGGATTGGCTGGGGGAGCGGGTCTTCGGCGTCCATGTCGACTGGTCGTTCACGGGAAGCGGGGATACCGCGGCGAATTGGGTGTCGATTTTCACCCTGCTGGTCGTCGCTGCGCCGGTCACGGCGGTGTGGTCGGTGCTGGATCGGCGGCGGCCGGACTATGTGCGGCTGTACGCGTGGTTCCGGTTGGTGGTACGTCTGGCCCTGATGAGCGCCCTGCTGCTGTACGGCGTCACGAAACTGTTGCCCTCGCAGATGGCGTTCGCGCTGGACCGGCTGGTGGAGCCGTTCGGCGATCTCAGCCCGATGGCGGTGTTGTGGTCGCAGACGGCCAGTTCCGAGCCGTACGAAATCGCCTTGGGCGCAGCGGAAGTCACCGCGGGTCTGCTGCTGGTCCTGCCGGTCACCGCGGGACTGGGTGCGCTCCTGTCGGTCGTGGTGACCCTCCAGGTGTTCCTGCTGAACCTCACCTTCGATGTGCCGGTGAAGATCCTCTCCGGCGAGCTGCTGGTGTACGCGACGGTGCTGGCGGCCCCGGATATCGGACGCACCGTCCGGGCACTGGTCGGGCGGGCGGTCCCGATGCGCGTGCCCGAGCCGCTGGTCTCCTCGGTGCGCGGGCGGCGAATCCTGGTGGCGGCACAGGCGATTCTGGGGGTGTGGATATTCCTCACAACTCTCGCCGAGGGCCATGACGCCTGGCAGGCGTACGGGAACGGCCGGCCGCGCTCGCCGCTCTACGGGATCTGGAACGTCACCGAATATACGGTCGCAGGCCAGGAGGTCCCGGCGCTGGTCGACTTCCGGTCCTCGCCACCGGATGGGCAGCTCGCAGGTCCACTGGATCGCTCCCGCCGACTCATCTTCGACGTCCCGCAGGGCGTGACCGCCCAGCGCATGGACGACTCGCTGGTGTCGTTCCCGGTGGAGATCGATACCGATCTGCACACCGTGACCATTACGAAGGATCTGGCGCACCAGTGGAAGCTCGCCGTCCTGAACTACGAACAGCCCCAGCCCGATCAGCTGATGCTGGACGGTCAGCTGGCCGGCCGTCCGGTCCATCTGCGCCTGACCCGCGTCGATCTCGACCGCTTCCGGTTGATCTCGCGCGGATTCCACTGGGTCCAGCCTGTGCCGTACCTCCGTTAGTGGCGGCGTGTTCGTCGCGACGTGCAGTGCGGGAGCAGCCCGACTCGCGCGCTCAGGACGTCGTCGACTTCATCGCGGCCCGCACCTTGTCGAGCCGCTCGGCGTAGAAGAACACGCGTCCGCATCCGAGGCAGAGCAGGGCGAGCAGGTCCGTCAGGGCCCGCCCGCCATTGCGCTGGATCAGATACGTATCCATATTCCCGCTCAGGGTGACGCGGCGTTCCCCGCAGTCGGGGCAGGGCGTGGCCGGTGGTGTAACCCGCTCGGGCTCGGTCTTCCTGGAGAACACCGCGCTATTGTCGCCCGGCGAGCCTATTGCTGCCCGGCGGAGCGCTGATACTCGCGCCACGCCTTCTGTGTTTCGGTGAGTTTGGGCTTCGGTGTGCGATTGCGGAAGAAATTGACCACCATCACGACCGGCAGAATGAACGCCTGGAAGAAGATGAGGTAGGAGCCGCCGTCGACGAAAAGGAAGGCGAGATAGAAGGCGTAGCCGAGATAGACCGCGCCGAAAATGCCGTTGATCGAGCGTGAGGCGCCGCTCTGCCCTTGTCGCACCACCGCCAGCGCCAGCATGATCACGCCACTGAGCGCGAGCAGGCCCACATACCAATTGAACATGGTTCCCCCGAAGACAATTCGAGCCCAACTTCGGCTCAACCGCGCCGAACCATAACACCGGCCGGGACCGGGCGCCATCGATAAATCGATGCACGCCCGGTGTCTCAGCGGCGGGGAATGGCGGGGGTATCCCAGGCGCGGGCGTAGCGGGTCTTGTCCGCGGACTTGTTCGGCTTGGCGCGGTACACCACGTACGGGCGGACCAGGTAGCCGATGGGCGCGGAGAACATGTGGACCAGGCGGGTGTAGGGCCAGAAGGCGATGAGGGACAACACGATCAGGCCGTGCGCCTGGAAGGTCCAGGGGGTGCCGACCATGAGGTCGGGGTGCGGATGCAGGGTGAACAGGCTGCGGAACCAGGGGGAAACGGTCTCGCGGTAGTTGTAGGTGCCCCAGAGCAGATTGCTGCCGACGGTGTTGAGCAGACCGGTGATCAGGGCGGCGGCCAGCAGGACGTACATCACCTTGTCATTGGTGGTGGTGGCCTGACGGACGGCGGGGACGGTGACGCGGCGGTAGAGAAGGATGCCGATCCCGGCGATGACCGCCACGCCCGCAACGGATCCCGCGGAGACGGCGACCACGTGATAGGTCTCCTCGGAGATGCCGACGGCGTCGGTCCAGGACTGCGGGATGAGCACGCCGAGCACGTGCCCGCCGATCACCCCGAGCATGCCGAAGTGGAACAGCGGGCTGCCCAGCCGCAGCAGGCGCGACTCGTAGACCTGCGAAGACCGTGTGGTCCAGCCGAATTGGTCGGTGCGATAGCGCCACATGTGCCCGAGCACGAACGACGTGAACGCGATGTAGGGCAGCATCAGCCAGAGCGCGGAGCTCATCGGCGGGCCTCCGATCCGGTGAAGGCGAGCGGGTCCATGGCGAAGGGCTCCAATCCGACTTCTTCCTCGGGCGGGCCCTGGGCGGCGAGTTCGGCGATACGCCGGCGGTCGGCGGTGGTGACCGGTGGCAGGGTCGCCACCACCGACGCCAGCACCCCGGCGTAAGGAGATCCGCTGTCGGAAAGCGACAACCGCAGCAGTTCCAGCACCGGGACGTGTTCGCCCAGCAGTCGTTCGCCGCCGACGGGATCGACGGTGGCGGCGAATTCGAGCAGCACGGGCAGGTGGTCGGGCAGTTCCTCGTCGCCGAGCTCGACCCCGGCGTGGCGGTAGGCGTGCTTGAAACGCAGCAGCGCCATCCCGCGCTTGCGGGTGTCCCCGTAGGCGTAGAAGGTCAGGTGCAGGCTGGCCCGGCGGCGCATGTCGAAGGTCTCGACATACTCCTGGGCCAGGGCGATCGCATCGCCGGTGCGCAGGTGCGCGAGGAACCCGGCCAGCAGCGGACGGACCGCATCCGGCAATTCCGCCGCGGCGGCGTCGAGTTCGTCGAGCATGGCCAGGGTCTGCGCGCTCGGATAGTCGAGCAGCAGCGCGCCCAGCCGCCACACCAGTCGCCGATCGCGTTCGCTCATGGCGACGGCCGGTTCGGGCCGTCGCCGCAGTTTCAGCAGGCTCATCGCGGGGCTCCGGTGGATTCCGTTGCGGCGGTGTCGAGTTCGTCGATCATGGCGCGTGTGCGCGGGTGCGGGTAGTCGAGCGACAGCGCGTTCAGCCGCCAGGCCTGCCGCCGATTCTCTTCGTGCACGGTGACGGCGGGTTCGGTGCGCCGTCGCGGTTTCAGCAGGCTCATCGTGTGGCTCCGGTGGGTTCCGGCTCGGCGGCGGCAGCGCCGTTGCTGACGCCGTCGACACCGGAACCGTGGTGGCCATTGCCGTTTCCGTTGCCGTTTCCGGACGTGGCGGTGGATACGCCGGCGCCGCTGCCGTTCGCTCCGTTTCCGCCATGGCCATTGGCACCGGAGCCATTGGTGCCGGTTTCGGTGGGCACCAAGCCTTTCGTGCTCTTGCCGTCCCAGTTCAACAGGTTGATGCGGTTGGACTTCTGGTCGGGGGAGGCATCGTTGGTGTCGGTGAGGTGGAATTTGTCGGCCATGTAGTCGAAGGCCGTCATGCCGGGGCCGCCGTCGGTGTCGAGCGAGCATCCCGTGGCGAGCGAATCCAGTTCGTGGGCACGGGAAGTCGCGCCCGACGGGATCACGTAGCGGTGTTCGTACTTCGCGATGGCCAGCAGCCGGTACATGGCCTCGATCTCTTCGGGCTCGAGACCGACGGCGTTCGGGATGGACAGATCGGGCTCCTGGCCGAGGTTGATCGAGCGCATGAACGACCGCATCCCGGCGAGCCGCTGCAACGAGGCGCGGACCGGGCCGATCTCACCGGCGGTGAACAGTTCGGCCAAGTACTCCAACGGAATACGCAGGGCGTCGATGGCGCCGAAGAGGTTGTTGTGGTTCTCCCCGTCGTGCCCGGTCTGGGTGAGGGTGTCCACCACCGGCGACAGCGGCGGCACGTACCAGACCATGGGCATGGTCCGGTATTCCGGATGCAGCGGCAACGCGATCTGGTAGTCCACGATCAGCTTGTAGACCGGTGAATCCTGGGCGGCCTGAATCCATTCCGGTGAGATCCCGGCCCGCTCGGCCTCGGCGATGACGCGCGGGTCGTGCGGGTTGAGGAACACACCTAGCTGGGAGGGATAGAGGTCCTGGTCGTTCTCCACCGAGGCGGCCTCGAGAACCTTGTCGGCGTCGTAGAGCATGACCCCGATGTAGCGCAGTCGCCCGACGCAGGTTTCCGAGCAGACGGTGGGGATGCCGACTTCCACACGCGGGTAGCAGAAGGTGCATTTCTCTGCCTTGCCGGTCTTGTGGTTGAAGTAGATCTTCTTGTACGGGCATCCGGTGACGCATTGCCGCCAGCCGCGGCACTTGTCCTGGTCGACGAGCACGATGCCGTCCTCGGCGCGCTTGTAGATCGCGCCCGACGGGCACGACGCGGCACACGAGGGGTTGAGGCAGTGCTCGCAGATGCGCGGCAGGTAGAACATGAACGTTTCTTCGAACTCCAGCTTGACCTGCTCGGAGAGCTTGGCCAGCAACGGGTCCTTACCTACCTGCTCCGGGCCCGACCCCAGCGAGTCGTCCCAGTTCGCGCCCCAGGTGACGTTGGTGTCCTCACCGGTGATCAGCGACTTGGGCCGCGCCACCGGCGTGGTGTCCATCTGTGGCGCGGACAGCAGATTGTCGTAGTCGTAGCTCCACGGGTCGTAATAGTCCGACACCGTGGGCAGATCCGGGTTGGCGAAGATATTGAGCAGCCGCTTCATCCGCGACCCGGACTTGAGGGTCAGCCGGCCCTTCTTGTCGAGGGTCCAGCCGCCCTTCCACTTCTCCTGGTCCTCGTAGCGACGCGGATAACCCTGTCCCGGACGGGTTTCCACATTGTTGAACCACACGTACTCGGTGCCGGAACGGTTGGTCCAGGCCTGCTTGCAGGTCACGCTGCAGGTGTGGCAGCCGATGCACTTGTCCAGGTTCATGACCATGGCCAGTTGCGCCATCACACGCATATCAGTACTCCACTTCCTGCGAGCGCTTGCGAATCGTGGTGACCTCGTCGCGCTGATTTCCGGTGGGGCCGTGGTAGTTCAGCGCGAACGACTGCTGCGCATAGCCACCGATGAGGTGCGAGGGCTTGATCATGATCCGGGTCAGCGCATTGTGGATACCACCGCGTTTACCCTTGCCCCGCTTGACATCCGCCGTGCCTTCGATGCGCGGCACGTTCACCGCGCGGTCCTGGGCGTGGTACATGAACACCGTGCCCTCGGGCATGCGGTGCGACACGATCGCGCGCGCCACCACGATGCCGTTGCGGTTGATGGCCTCGATCCAATCATTATCGGCGACACCGATTTTTGCGGCGTCCCTGTCCGACATCCAGATCGCCTGACCGCCGCGCGAGAGCGTCAGCATGTGCAGGTTGTCCTGGTAGGCGGAGTGGATCGACCACTTCGAGTGCGGCGTCAGATACCGCACGGTCACGCCGTTCTCGCTCACCTTGCCGATACCGGGCTCCGCGAACAGCGCGGTCATGTCCAGCGGCGGCCGGTAGATCGGCAGCTGCTCGCCCAGCTCCATCATCCAGTCGTGATCGAGATAGAAGTGCTGCCGCCCGGTCAGCGTGTGCCAGGGCTTGGACCGCTCCACATTGATGGTGAACGGCGAATACCGGCGTCCGCCCGTCTCGCTCCCGGACCATTCCGGTGAGGTGATCACCGGAACGGGCCGGGCCTGCGTGTCGGCGAAGGTGATTCGCTTTCCCTCGTGTTCGGCAGCCAGGTCGGCCAGCTCGGTTCCGGTGCGCTCTTCGAGCGCATGGAACCCTTCCACCGCGAGCCGGCCGTTGGTGGTGCCGGACAGTGCCAGGATCGCCTCGGCCGCGTGGGTGTCCTTGGCCAGGGACGGACGGCCCTGCGCGACACCGGAAACCACAGTGCCGTTGACGCCGCGCAGGTAATCTACCTCGATATCGGGCAGAGTGGTGACACCCTTGGTGGTGAGTCCCAGCGTTTCGACCAACGGCCCGAGCGCGGCCATCTTGTCCGCGACATTCGGGTAGTCACGTTCGACGACAACGAGTTTGGGCATGGTGACACCCGGAACGGGTTCGCATTCGCCGTGCTTCCAGTCCAGCACCCGCCCGCCGGCCTGCGCCAGCGCGTCGGCGGTGTCGTGCTGCAGCGGCAGCGCGACCACGTCCCGGCGCACGCCCAGGTGCTTCTCGGCCAGCCAGGAGAACCCGCGGGCAATGCGGTGGAAGGCCTCGAAATCGGTCTTGGCTTCCCAGGGCGGGGAGATGGCCGGGGAGAAGGCGTGCACGAACGGGTGCATGTCGGTGGAGGACAGGTCGTGCTTCTCGTACCAGGTGGCGGCCGGGAACACGATGTCGGAGAACAGGGTCGTGGACGTCATGCGGAAGTCCATCGACATCAGCAGATCCAGCTTGCCGGTGGCGGCCTCGTCGCGCCATTCCAGCTCCTGCGGGCGCACCCCGGTGGTCTCGGTGGTCTGCAGGTTGGAGTCCGCGCCGAGCAGGTGCTTGTGGAAGTACTCGTTGCCCTTGCCGGAGGAACCCAGCAGGTTGGCGCGCCACACCGTCAGCACGCGCGGGAAGTTCTCGGGTGCGTCGGGATCCTCGCAGGCGAAGCGAAGATCGCCCGACTTCAGGCCGTCCACCACGTAATCCGCGGGTGTCCTGCCCACCTGCTCGGCCTCGTCGACGAGATCGAGGGGATTGCGGTTGAGCGTCGGATACGACGGCATCCAGCCCAGGCGTGTTGCGAGCGCGATATTGTCGGCCGCCGTGCGCCCGGAGAAGGTGCCCTTGCTCAACGGTGAGGCGAACGACTCGGAGGTGAACGGGTCGTAGCGCCACTGGTTGTTGGCCAGGTACCAGAACACGGTGCCCTGCATCTGCCGCGGCGGCCGCTGCCAGTCCGAGGCGAAAGCCAGTGTGGCCCAACCGGTCACCGGCCGACACTTCTCCTGGCCCACGTAATGCGCCCAGCCGCCGCCGTTCACGCCCTGGCAGCCGGTGAGCAGGGTCAGGGTGAAGAAGGAGCGGTAGATCTGGTCGGAGTGGAACCAGTGGTTGGTGCCCGCGCCCATGAGGATCATGGACCGGCCCTTGGAACGCTCGGCATTGTCGGCGAATTCGCGGCCGAGGCGTTCGGCCTGCTGGGCGGGGACGCCGGTGATCGACTCCTGCCATGCGGGAGTGTACGGCTGGGTCGCATCGTCATAGCCGGTCGGCCAACTGCCGGGCAGGCCGGGCCGGGCTGCGCCGTACTGCGCCAGCAGCAAGTCGAACACCGTCGTCACCCGTCGTCCCGCGATGACGGTGGTCGGCACGCCACGGGTGAGGACAGCTGCATCACTGCCCTCGAACCCACCCGGCGGCCCGTCGAAGCGGGGGAACTGCACGGCCGCAACATCATCGGTGCGCCCGTACAGGGTCAGCAGGGGATCGGTGTCCCCCAGGTCCAGGTTCCAGCGCCCCTTGCCCGCCTCGTTGAAGCGGTGGCCGAGAGAGCCATTGGGCACCTGCGGACTACCGTCCGCGTCCAGCAGCACCGTCTGGTGCTCGACGCCCTCGCCGGTACGGCCGAGATCGGCGGCGGTGAGGAACTTGCCGGGTGTGAAGGTGTGACCGCTGTAGTCGCCTTCGGTGGACCAGCCGCCCTCGTGCTCGTCCAGCACCACCAGGTACGGCAGATCGGTGTAGCGCTTGACGTAGTCGTTGAAATACGGAGTCTGCTTGTCCACGAAGAACTCTCGCAGCACCACGTGACCCATGGCCATGGCCAGGGCGGCGTCCGTACCCGGGCGCGCGGGCACCCACTCGTCGGCGAACTTGGTGTTGTCGGCGTAGTCCGGGGAGACCACCACCACCTTCTGGCCGCGGTAGCGGGCCTCGGTCATGTAGTGCGCGTCCGGGGTTCGGGTGACCGGGACATTGGAGCCCCACATGATCAGATAGCCGGCGTCGAACCAGTCGGCGGACTCGGGAACGTCGGTCTGGTCGCCGAAGACCTGCGGGGAGGCGACGGGTAGGTCGGCGTACCAGTCGTAGAACGACAGCATCGAGCCGCCGATCAGCGAGATGAACCGGGCGCCGACCGCATGCGAGACCATGGACATGGCCGGGATCGGCGAGAAACCCGCGATGCGGTCGGGGCCGTACTTCTTGATCGTGTAAACGTGTGCGGCGGCGGCGATTTCGGCGGCTTCCCACCATTCGGCGCGCACGAACCCGCCCTTGCCGCGCGCGGACTTGTAGGCCTCGGCCCGGTCCGCGTCCTCGACAATGGACTCCCACGCCAGCACCGGATCCTTGAGCCGGGTCTTGGCGTCGCGGTACAGCTCCAGCAGCGTGCCGCGCACGTACGGGTAGCGGATGCGTGCGGGGGAGTAGGTGTACCAGGAGAACGACGCGCCACGCGGACAGCCGCGCGGCTCGTACTCCGGCTTGTCGGCGCCGACGCTCGGGTAGTCGGTCTGCTGCGACTCCCAAGTGATCACGCCGTCGGAGACGTAGATCTTCCACGAGCACGAACCGGTGCAGTTCACGCCGTGCGTGGACCGCACCACCTTGTCGTGCGACCACCGATCCCGGTAGAACTCGTCGGCCTCGCGCCCGCCCACCTTGTGCAGGGTGCGCAGATCACCGGACACCTCGCCGCGGTTGAAGTACTTCCCCAGTCGAAGCAGCGCATCGGCGGACGAGTGTCCGTTCTGCGTAATAGCCATAACGCCCCCTTCGAGCTGGAAAACCGGGCTGCTGGCTCGACTGTAGGGACGCGGGGGGAGGCATCAAAACGGTTTGCTCACAATGCTCGAAGCGCATTTGTGAGCTGTGAGATCGCCGCAATGTTCCGGTCACTGCGGGGTAGCGGCCGAGGTCACACCTTCCGGTCGCGACCTGGGGAAACCCCTTCGCAGGCGGTGAAACACGTTCTCGGAAGGGGCTTCCGGGGCAGTGGCGGTGAAGCTTCCGAAACGGTTGGTTCTCGGTTACTTAATATTTGTTAACACACCTTCGGATTGCTGAGTGATCGCTATATCGTGCACCCATGCAACGATTCGACGGCGTCATCGAGACCGCTGCCAACGGCGGTGCATACATTCGCATTCCCCCCGACATCATCGCCGCCCTCGGCGGCGGCGGCCGCATCCCAGTCCAGGCCACCTTCGACGGCATCCCCTATCGCGGCTCCATTGCCAACATGGGTGCGGGACCGTGCCTGGGACTGCTGAAGGCGATCCGCGCCGAACTCGGCAAGGGGGCAGGCGACCGGGTCGCCGTCACTGTCGAGCGTGACACCGTGGAGCGCACCATAGCTGTCCCCGACGACCTCGCCGCCGCACTGCGGGAGGCGGGGGTGCAGGACGCCTTCGACAGGCTCTCGTACACCAACCGCCGTGAGCACGTCACCGCCGTGACCGATGCCAAGAAACCGGAGACTCGCACGCGCCGGATCGGCAAGATCGTCGAGTCCCTCGCCGGCGGTTCTTGAAACGGATCGGATGTCACATCGAAATTCGTTGACGAAGTTGCTATTTCAGATCCGATCCGTTGAATTACGTTGTAATATAGGACATTTCGGGTTACTCATATTTAAGGATAGCGATAGAATTAGTGCATGGATTCGACGGGGGTGACACTCGACACGTGCGGCATCGCAGAACTGGCGGCCGCCGTCGAAGACCTGTCCGATTCGGTCCTCCACGGGAACCTCACTCCGCTCGCTGATGGTGATGTCGTGGATTTGATGCAGCGGTTGGAAACCTGCAAACGTCAACTGTCGGCGCTGGATTCACGCCTGATCATCGAGGCCTGCAATCGTTCGCTGCCCGAAGGCAGTGGGGCGAAGGGGATGGTGCCGTTCCTGCGGCAGACCTTGGGTCTGTCGAGGTACGACGCATCGGTGCGAGTGAAGATCGCCATGCAGTGCGGGGAATTCTTCGAACCCACCGGACACCTGCGCCCGGCCGCGTTGGAGAAGACCGCCGAAGCCTTTGAGGCAGGCGATATCTCGCGTGATCATGTCCGCAACATCATCGACGTGATGAACCACCTGCCCGCCGACATCCCCGCCGAGACGCGTGCGGAGGCCGAGGGCATCCTGGTAGGCCATTCCCGGGTCGGCTGGCCCGATGATCTGCCGAAGATCGGTCGTGACATCCTCGCCCGGGTCGACCCGGACGGCAAGGTCGTCTCCGACACCGATCGCCGTCGCAAGCGCGGAATCCTGCTGTGCCGCCCCGGCATCGATGGCATGTCCTGGATCGAGGGCTGGATCACCCCCGAACTGCGGGCCCTGCTCGATGCCGTGTTCGCCAAGTTCGCGCGCCCGGGCATGTGCAACCTCGAAGACGCTGAAAGCCCCACCGCCACCGCCACTGTCATCGACTCGAAGGCTCTCGAGGCCGCCGCCCGCCGCGACCGCCGCGACGCCGGTCAGCGCACCCACGACGCCCTGTTCGCACTCCTGCAGCCCGGCGTCGACCCCGCCAAACTCGGCTCCCACCGTGGCCTGCCGGTGCAGGCCATCCTCACCATGAACCTCGCCGACCTCGAGCGTGGAGCCGGGGTCGCGACCACAGCCTCGGGCGGCCACGTCTCGATCAACGAGGCGTTGAAGCTGGCCGAGGGTACCCGCCCGGTACTGGCGGTCCTCGACGCCGACGGGCTGCCGCTGTACCTGGGCCGCTGCCAACGCCTGGCCACCCCCGCCCAGCGCCTGGCATTGATCGCCCGCGACAAGGGCTGCACCCGCCCAGGATGCGACGCACCCGCGAGCATGTGCGCGGTCCACCACATCACCGACTGGGCCAAAGACGGACCCACGGATCTGACCAACCTGACCCTGGCCTGCGATCACTGCCACGCACTGGTCAACGACAGTCCCGAGGGTTGGAAAACCGTTGTCATGGGCAAGGATTCCCCGTATCGGGGGCGGACCGGGTGGATTGCCCCGAAACGTCTCGACCCCACCGGCATTCCTCGCGTGAACGACAGGCATCACGTGGGGCAGCAGGTCGCCGCTGCCATCGAATCCAGTTGCCAGAAGTGGGTGCGCGGGCCGCGTGATTCCCGGACCGCTCGTGTCCTGCTGGCGTGCGCAGGGCACGGGGAGGTGTGGGTGGACGATCGGGATCACGTGGGGCAGTGGGTCGCGGCTGCGATCGATTCCAGTTGCTGGAGGTGGGGTGCACGGGCGGCGTGATTCCCGGCTGCTCGTGTGCTGCTGGCATGCGCAGGGCACAGGGAGGTACGGGTGAACGATCGCCACCACGTGGGGCAGTGGGTCGCCGCTGCCGTCGAATCCAGTTGCCAGAAGTGGGTGCACGAGCGGCGTGATTCCCGGCCGCTCGTGCCCTGCTGGCGTGCGCAGGGCGCGGGGAGGTGCGGGTGAACGATCGGCATCACGTGGGGCAGCAGGCCGCGGCTGCGATCGAATCCAGTTGCTGGAGGTGGGTGCTCGGGTGGCGTGATTCCCGGCTGCTCGTGTCGGGCTGGTGTGCGCTGGGACGGGGAGGTGTGGTCACCTCGCCTGCCCTATCGGACTTGGGCTGACGCCGGGTCGGGAGCGTCTCCCGCCGACCCCGGCCCGGGGACTGCACGCATCACCTTCTACAGACAGAACCCACCGCAAGTCCACCCTGAGTTCCTCGAACACCGAACAACCACAGCGGTCTTCTCCTCGCTACATCCCATCCTGCGGATACCCCAACCCCGAGATCCAAGCGAATACCTGCTGCAGCGACACCCACGTGCAGGTTCAAAGGTGAGCGGGCTGGGAGACGAAGGCGCGTCCCCAAGCCCGCCCCCTCCCTTCTCCAGGCGTCTTTGTCTTTTTGATCTTTTGGTTCTTTGTCTCTTCGTCCTTTTGGGTTGTCGGCTTCGGGTTTTGGGTCTGCTACTCCGCTATCAGTTCGGCTTCGGAATCCAAGACTTGTTGGGTTGACTCGGGCACGCCGACGGGGCCGGGCCGGTAGGTGATGGAGTGGAGGGAGCCGGAGTAGCGGAAGACACCTCGGCGGTCGCGGAGGGGCCAGGAGACGGGACCGCGGGCGTCGAGGCCGACGGAGATCCCCGTCCAGGGGGACATGCCGACGAGTTGGACCTGATTGGGGAGGGTGGCGGCGCGGACGCCATCGATGCCGATGGTGAAGTCCCAGCGCAGGTGGGGTTGGACGGTGGCGGAGACAGTGAAATGGCGGCTGCCGGAGGGGATTTCACCGGCGTCGACTTCGGTGTAGCGGCCGTAGGCGTTGTAGCCGAAGATCAGGTGGTCGTTCTCCACGTAGAGGAGGTAGCCGCCCAGCGGGTCGCCGTGGGCGACGAGAACGCCCTCATCGCCGGGACGGTAGCCGGCCAATTCCACTGTGATCGTGAAGTCGCGGTAGGCGATCAGTCGCTGGGAGCGATAGCGCTCGAGGGTGGGGGTGCCGGGCAGGATGCGGACCTGCCCGCCGAGCCGGGCCTCCTCCGGTCGGCGCCGAGCCAGGTCCTGCCGGGTGACGAGCGGGAAAACCGTGTTGTGCCACGCGGCTTCGTCCCACGCGGCCGAGAGCTCGGCGACCTTGTCCGGACGCTGCCCGGAAAGATCGTGGAGCTCGGTCGGATCGGTGCGGACGTCGAACAGCTGCCAGCGTGGATTGTCGATGCCGCGCTCGGGCTCATAGAGCGCGAGGAGTTTCCAGCCGTCGCGGTAGAAGCCGCGGTGGCCGGTCATCTCCGAATACTGCTCGACGTGCTGCGAGACGGCGGCCGGGTCGCTCAGCACATCCACCGCCGAGACGCCGTCGAAGTCCTTGGCGGGCAGTCCGTTCCGGACCGTCGGCCGTTCGAGCCCGGCGAGTTCCAGCAGCGTGGGCGCGAGGTCTGTGATGTAGACGTACTCCTCGCGCACCCCGGTATCGGCCTCTGTGCGCGGCAGCCCCCTGGGCCACGACAGCACGAACGGCACCCGCACCCCGCCGGCGAAGGTCTGCCCCTTGTAGAAGCGGAACGGCGTATTCGACGCCTGCCCCCACCCGCGCGGATAGTGCACCCCCAGTTTCGCGGTGCCGATCAACTCGTCGTCGTGCGGCACATCCCGCTCCCAGTCGGGCTCGTCGACCTGGGCGAACTGTGCGAAATAGGTCCGGGTGCCCTCGGGCCCGCCCTCCGCGGTGCCGCCATTGTCGGAGGTGAACACGATAATGGTGTTGTCCAGCTCGCCGAATTGCTCGAGCACCTCCACGATCCGCCCCAGGCTCTGGTCGATGCTGTCGACCATGCCCGCGTACACCTCCATGTACCGCTCGAACCGCGCCCGCTGCTCATCGGTCAGCGCATCCCACTCCTGCGCTTCATAACCCGGCTCGGTATTGCGCGGCTTCTGCTGTGTCCCCGCCGGGAACAGCCCCTGCGCGATCTGTGCGGCGAATCGGCTCTGCCGCAACCGATCCCAGCCCTCCCGATACCGCCCCCGATACTTGGCCTGATCCGCGGGCTTGGCCTGCAACGGCCCGTGCATGGCGGTGTGCGCGAAGTAGAGGAAGAACGGTTTGGCCGCGTCGTGCGCCCGCAGGTCCTTGAGGTAGCCGATGGCGCGATCGGTGTAGTCGTCGGTCAGGTAGTACCCCTCGGGATACTCCTCGACATCCACCGCCGAACTGTCGGAGATCAGCTGATTCGGATAGTAGAAGGAGTTCAACCCCTCCAGCGACCCGTAGTACCGGTCGAATCCACGCTGCGTCGGCCACGAATCCCGGTGCGCCGCCGGATGCAGCGTGGCATCGCGGACCAGATGCCATTTCCCGACCGCGTAGGTCGCATATCCATTGGCGCGCAATATTTCCGGCAATGTCAGCACGTCATCGGCCAATTCCAGCCGCAGCCCCGGATAGCCGGGATCGGCATTCGCCACGAAGCCGAAACCGGCACGGTGGGAATTGATTCCGGTCAGCAGCGCCGCCCGCGACGGTGAGCACAGCGGGGTGGTGTGGAAGTTGGTGAGCCGCAATCCGTTCGCGGCGAGCCGATCCAGGGTCGGGGTCTCGATCTCCGACCCGAACGGGCCGATATCGCTGAAGCCCATATCGTCGACCAGCACCACGACGATATTGGGCGCACCGGCGGGCGCGGTCGGCGGATAGTTCCACTCCGGCGTGGAATCGGCGGTGGTGCGGCCGATCTCGCCGGCGAAATTCTCATAGCCACGGGCATGGGCGGGGACTGACATGCCCCCAGCAAAGGGCGCGGGCCCGTGCCGGAGCCAGGGTTTCACTCTGGCTGCGTGCAACCGGTGATCCGTCATACATCCGCGGATAGCGTCGCCGCACACCATTCGGCCCCGGTCCACACTCGAGGTTTTCCAGATGAATTCGTCCCCCGGCGGTCTGCACCGCCGTCATTTCCTGCGCGGTTCCGCCGTCGCCGCCCTGGCGATCCTCGGCAGCGGAGCGCTGGCCGCCTGCACCTCGGCGGTGAACCAGCAACGCGGCGGCGACGACAACGCGCAACCCGTGCGCGGCGGGACGCTGAAGTACGGCGTGCTGGTGGACCTCGTGCCCGCCAACCTGCTCACCAATACCGGCACCACACCGTATGTGATCGGCCTGGTCTTCGAATCCCTGGTGCGCTACCCGCACGACAAGCTCGAACCTCAGCCGCTGCTGGCCAAGAGCTGGACCCTCGCCCCCGACGGCAAGTCCGTCACCCTGGACCTGCGCGACGACGTGAAGTTCCACAGCGGCCGCCCGTTCACCTCCAAGGACGTCGAGTTCTCGCTGCGCACCTACGCCGATCCCAAGTGGTCGGCGCAGCTGAAGAGCACGGCCGCCGCCGTCACCGGCTTCGACACCAGCGATCCGCACCGCATCACGCTGACGCTGGCGCACCCGCTGAGCAATCTGTTCGACCTGCTCGACACCGTCCCCATCCTGGACAGCGAGTCGATCGACCAGCTCGCCACCGGCGACAAGATCATCGGCACCGGCCCGTTCCGGTTCGTGCAGCGAATCCCCAACCAGCAGTTGGTATTCGAGAAGAACACGGCCTACTGGGTGCCGGACCGCCCCTACCTGGATCGCGTCGAATTCACCGTCATCGCCGACAATCAGGCGCAGCTCAACGCCCTCAAGACCGGCCAGATCCACCTCGCCGACGGCATCACCTACCGCGACAACGAGAACCTCGCCAAGACCGACGGCTTCCGGGTCATCACCTTCGAGGGAGCCGAACTCCAGGTCTACGTCGGCGCGAACGTCGCCGACCCCGCCCTCGCCGATGTGCGGGTGCGCCAGGCCATCGCCTACGCCCTGGATCGTGAGCGCATCATCAAGGAGGTCTTCCGCGGGGCCGGCTATCCGCTGAACCTGCCGTGGCCCAAGAACTCTCCCGCCTTCGACGACTCCCGCAACAGCCGCTACACGCGAGATGTGGCCAAGGCCAAGCAGATTCTGGCGCAGCTGCCCAAACCGCCCAAGCTGCCGCTCACCTACAACACCGCCTACCCGGTCTTCGAGGCCACCGCACAGATCGTGCAGGCCAATCTCGCCGAGATCGGCATCGAGGTGGAACTCGCGCCCACCGAGAACGCCACCTTCATCAAACAGCTGATCGGCGCGCAGTTCCCGGGTCTGTGGATCACCGACCACTCCTGGGCGCAGTTCGTGCCGTCCACGCTGACCGTCAGCGCCTACCCGTTCAACGCGCGCAAGAACGCCTCCCGCTACGAATCGCCCGACTACGTCTCGGCCGCCGACGCCGCCTGGCAGCTGCCGCGCGCCACCGGCCCGGACGCCACCCGCGCCTACCAGGCACTCAGCGATCAACTGCTGGACAGCCTGTTCCTGATCGAGATCGGCGTGCACTACCCGCAGGACAGCGCATCCCGGAAACTGCACGGCTTCGACTGGACCAAGCGCCGCGAGCACGTGTTCACCCAGGCGTTCCTGGCATGACCGCCTATCTGCTGCGCCGGGTGCCGTCGGCCCTCGCGGTCCTCTTCGGCGCGTCGGTGCTGATCTTCCTGCTGCTGCGACTGGTGCCCGGCGATCCGGCCACCACCCTGGCCGGGCCGGACGCCACCCCGGAAACCATTGCCGCCATCCGGCATCAGCTCGGCCTGGACCGGCCCATCCCGGCGCAGTACCTGTCATGGCTGCACGGCGTGGTGACCGGAGACCTGGGGCGGTCCTACGTGATCGGTGGCCAGATCGCGGATCTCATCGTGCGGGGTCTGTCGAACACGCTCATCCTGACCGCCGCGGCGTTGTCGCTGGCGGTGATCGTGAGCCTGGCGGTATCCGTCGCCTCGGTCCTGTGGGATCGGCGCTGGCTCAATGCGATCGTGGCGGCCGCCAATACGGTGACCGTCGCCATCCCGGTCTTCGTGACCGGTGTGCTGCTGGTGCTGGTGTTCGCGGTCGCCATTCCGATCCTGCCGGCGGGCGGCATCCCGCCGGACGGGTTCCTGGCCCGGCCCGACATCGCCGTCCAGTACCTGCTGCTGCCCGCCATCTGCCTGGGCCTGCCGGTGGCCGCCGCGCTGACCCGCTTCCTCACCGAGGCCCTGCGCACCGAACTGGCCAAGCCCTACGTCCTCACCGCCCGCGCCCTCGGCATTCCGCGCCGCCGCATCATCACCCACGGCGCACTGCGAAACGCATTGCCCACCATGCTCACCGCGCTCGGCATCCAGACCGGCAATCTGCTCGGCGGCGCGGTGCTGGTGGAGGCCGCCTTCGCCTGGCCCGGCATCGGCCAGCTCATCGAGCAGGGCATCAACCGGCGCGACTATCCGGTGGTGCAGGCGCTGCTGCTGTTCTCGGTGGCCGTGTTCGTGGCCATCCAGCTGACCACCGACATAGCGCACGCCTACCTGGATCCGCGCATTCGTATCGGAGGCCGCGTATGAGCGAGCCCGCCGTCGCCGAGCGCGGCGACACCACGACGGTCACGGAAAGCCCTGGCCGCGAACCGAATCCGGGGCGGCCGCTACTGCGGGCGCTGACCCGCGGGCAGGGGCTGGCGGGCGTGCTGCTGATCGCCGTCATCGCGGTGGCGGCCCTCGCCGCCGGTCTGCTCACGAAATACGGCCCGCTGGAGCAGATTCCGGGAGCCAACCTGCTCGGCCCGAGCGGCGAGCACTGGCTGGGCACCGATGAGCTCAACCGGGATGTGTTCACCCGGACCCTCTATGGCATCCGCGTGGACCTGCTCATCGCCTTCTTGGCGGTCCCGGCGGGCGCGATGCTGGGTTCGATCATCGGTCTCGCGGCCACCGTCAATCCGGTGGCGGATGTGCTGGCGCAGCGCGTCTTCGACCTCATCCTCGCCTTCCCGGCTCTCATCTTCGCCATCGCGCTCACCGCGGTCACGGGACCGGGCGCGCACGCGGTCGTCATCGTGATCATCGCCGCCGAACTCCCCATCTTCGGCCGCCAGATCCGCACCGCCGTACTGGCCGTGCGCGAACAGCCCTACGTGGAGGCCGCGGTGGTGATCGGTGCGAGCACCGGCTGGACACTGCGAAAACACGTGCTGCCCAATGTGATCGAACCGCTCGCCGTGCAGCTGGCGCTGTCACTGTCGCTGGCGGTGTTCGTGGACAGCGCCATGAGCTTCATCGGCATCGGCGTGCGCCCGCCGGACCCGTCACTCGGGTCGATCATCGCCGAGTCCACCCGCAACCTGGACGCCAATCCCGCCATGGCCGTCGGCCCGCTGCTGGTGGTTTCGGCGCTCACCCTCGGATTCCTGTTGATCGCCCAGGCTCTGGGCCGTGCCCGGAGGATCGGATGACCGACGACACTCTGCTCGACATTCGAGACCTGGTGGTGAGTTTCGGCCCGCGCACGGTGGTGAACGGCGTCGGGGTGCGCGTCGCGCGCGGTGAAACCGTCGCGTTGGTCGGCGAATCCGGCTCCGGCAAATCCCTCACCGCCCGCGCCGTCCTCGGACTGCTCCCCACCGGCGCGACCGCCACCGGCTCGATCCGCCTCGACGGCACCGAGATCATCGGCGCCACCGAGACCGACCTGCGCCCCCTCCGCGGCACCCGCGCGGCCATGGTCTTCCAGGAACCACAGACCGCGCTGAACCCGGTGCGCCGCATCGGAACCCAGATCGCCGAAGCCCTGCGCGCCCACCGCCCGATCAGCAGGTCCGAGGCCCGCGCCCGCGCCATCGAACTCCTCACCCAGGTCGACCTCCCCGAACCGGCCGAACGCGTCGACTGGTACCCCCACCAACTCTCCGGCGGCCAGAAGCAACGCGTAGTCATCGCCCTGGCCCTCGCCGGCGACCCCGACCTCCTCATCGCCGACGAGCCCACCACCGCCCTCGACGTCACCGTCCAGGCCGAAATCCTCCGCCTCCTCCAGGACCTCCAGCGCCGCAACGACACCGCCATCCTCTTCATCACCCACAACCTGGGCGTAGTAGCCGCCATCGCCGACCGCGTAGTGGTCATGCGCGCCGGCGAAATAGTCGAAACCCAGTCGGTCCACGACCTTTTCGCGACTCCGCAGTCCGCCTACACCCGCGAACTGCTGGCCGCGGTCCCCGTACTGCCTGCCGGCCCAGCGTCACCGTCGACTGTGGCGGCGCCATCTTCGTCATCGGCGTCTGTGACAGGGCGGTCTGTGTCATCGACGACCGTCGGAGGTCTTTCCGCGCCGTCGTCGAATGCGGACGGGTCGGCGGAACGAGTCGCATCGCCCACCCCACGTGCTGCGGCGGTGCCCCCGCTCAATGGGGTGTCCCCGGTGCCCGCGGGCGTAGTCGTATCCCGGGACGCTTTGGACATTTCGGGCACTGACTCGGCCTCCGATGTTTCCGGGGCCAGTGTGCCCGCGGGCGCGGGGAAGTCAGCGCCGACCGCTGAGTCGGCGGCCGAGCCAGTGCTGCGTCTCAGCGACCTGTCGGTGGTCTACCGCCGCCACGGTAAGCGCTTTCAGGCCCTGCATGATGTCTCGCTGACGCTGGCTCCGCGCGAAGTGGTGGGTCTGGTCGGGGAATCGGGTTCGGGCAAGAGCACGCTCGGCCGTACCGCGCTGGGGTTGGTGCCCGCGGCTTCGGGAGAGGTCGTGTTGCAAGGCGTCTCGTTGACCGGGTTGTCTCAGCGGGAATTGCGGGGGCTGCGCAAGAACGTCGCGCTGGTGCATCAGGACGTCGCCGCCTCGCTGGATCCGCGGCACAGCCTCGAGGACTCGATCGGCGAACCGCTGCGGGTGCATCGGGCGGCGTCGGGGGCGCTGTTGCGGGCCAGGGTCGGGGATCTGCTCGAATCCGTGCGCCTGCCCCGCGAGTATGCGAGCCGGCGGCCGGGCGAGCTGTCCGGCGGGCAACGTCAGCGCGTGGCCTTGGCGCGGGCGCTGGCCCTCGCGCCACGGCTGCTGGTGGCGGACGAGCCGACCAGCGCGCTGGATGTCTCGGTGCAGGCGCAGGTGCTCGAACTCTTCGCCGATCTGCGCGCCGAATACGGATTCGCCTGCCTGTTCATCAGCCACGATCTCGCCGTCGTGCATCAGGTGGCCGACCGCGCGGTGGTGCTGCGGGAGGGTCGCATAGTCGAATCAGGACCGGTCACAGCCGTTTTTCAGCATCCGCGCGAAGAGTACACGCGGCGCCTGCTGGACGCGGTTCCCGCCCCGGACCCGGCCCGCGCGCGCCGAGACGAAATCGTGTCCGTCCAAGTACCCCTCGCATTGGGGGCCTGAGAGTAATTTGGGGAGCGCCATTCCGCGCCGACTGTCACGACACACCGGAACTTATACCAATAGGAGTATCCGGTGATACTGACTGGATTTGCCGCGCGGAACGGTTCGTATCCGAATCTGTGTAAGTATCCGTCTCGAAGGAGATCTCGGCGGCGCCTCCACAGGGAGGCGCGGTGGGCCACCGGGATTCCGTACAGGAGGGAACCAGGTGGGCGCGAAAGCGGTATATGGACAGGATTCTCAGGAACTCGAAGCACCCACCTTGGGAAACCTGCTCCGCCGCCTGCGTGACAATCGCGGTGTTTCGCGCGAACGCCTGGCATTCAACGCCGGTGTAAGCGCAAGTTACATCACGCATTTGGAGAAAGGTGACCGCGGCAACCCGACCCGGGAAGTGGTCGAGGCGCTCACCCGCTATCTGCACCGGCTGGACCCGCTCTCCACCGAGGACCGCCGCCAGCTCGGCGACCTCGCGGGCCTGGGATCGGGCGAGCTTCCCTCCCCGAGCGAACTGCGCGCGGCGATCACACCCGAGATGCTGCGGGCCCTGGAGCTGCACAGCCCGAATATGGCCGCCCTGCTCGACACCCGCGCCAACCTGCTGGCCAGCAATGACAGCTGGGACGCCGCCTTCCCGGGCCTGACCGAGGACGGCAATATGCTGCGCTGGTTCTTCGGCAATGAGCTGGCCACCCGGGTCATCGTGAACTGGGAGGCCGATGCCCGCCGGGTCACCCGCTGGATGCGCGGATTGATCGGGCGATCGGGCAATACCGACGGATTCGCCGATCTCATTCGTGATCTCGGGCAATTCCCGAAATTCCGGCAGGCCTGGTCCGAGGGCGGCGTGGAGTTCGCACCGCATGTGTGGGCCGTGCAGCTGCGCAATCCGGTCACCGGGCTGCGGCACAAGGTCTACGCCCAGTACGGCCGGCTCGACAGCGCCGCCTACCCCGGCCAGTTGCTGACAGTTCTCGGGCTACCCGCCTGAACCCGCGTCACCCACGCAGCGGGATGAATTCGGCCGGTGCGCCGTCCACGGCGTCGGCCGGGACGACCACCACGCCGTCGCGGTGCAGCAGATCGGCCAGGTGCGCGGTGCGCAGCCGGAGATCGCCCCGGAAGCCGCCGCCGGGCAGCGCCTGGGCCGGGACGATGCGCAACACCGGCGCGGTCAGCTCGGCGGCGTTCACCAGCGGGCCCACGATCGGGCGGGCCGGGGTCGCACCCGTCAGACCCTCGACCGTGGCGCCGATCAGCGTGAGCAGGGTGGCGATCGCCGCGAACGGATTGCCCGGCAGCCCTAGAACGACTGGGCCGGAGGCCAATTGCGCGGCCACGGTGGAGCCCCCGGGCCGCAGGCGCAGGCGGCGCAGCAGCATGGTGGCCTCGGAGCGGTCCAGTGCCGAGCGCAGCTGATCGGCCGCGCCGCCGCCGGTCGCGCCGACGATGACGAGCAGATCGCAGTCCGCGGCCGCGGCCAGCACCTCGTCGAAGGCATTCGCGGTGTCGCGCAGGTGAACCCGATCGATGGTGGTGACGCCGTACCAGCCCAGGACATCGGGCAGGATGGGCCCGATCGAGTCCCGGGTCTGACCGGTGTGCAGCGGCCCCTCGCCGCGAATCTCGTCGCCGGTCATGACGATTCGCGCCCGCACCGGGCCGCGCACGTCCGCCGCCGCGACCTCCGCGCTGGCCGCCACCGAGATCAGCGCGGCTGTCACCGGGGTGCCCACGGCCGCGAGTTCCGCACCGGGGAGCCAGTATTCGCCGCGCCGGCGCACATCCTCGCGAATCGGGGTGTCCGGCAGCCGGTACAACATGCCGTCGGCCTCGAGGCGGACGAACTCGTCGCGCACCACCGAACCGGTCCCGTCGGGCACGTGCGCGCCGGTGGCGATCCGCACCGCCTCGCCGTCCAGCAGACCCACCGGTCGCTGCCCGCCCGCGAAACCGATATCGCGGCGCAGCCGCCAGGGCCCGTCGCCGCTCACCGCGTAACCGTCCATGGCCGAGACATCGAAGCGCGGCAGCGCGTCCGCCGCGAGCAGGGGCGCGGCCAGCGTCGCGCCGCGCGCGGCCCGCAGCACCGCGTGGCGCACCGGCAGCGAGGAGATGCGCCCGCGCAGCACATCCCGGGCCTCGTCGAGCCACAGCGGGGCGGCCGTGAGTGCCGCCCCGGTCCGGGCCCGCCGCACGTCCTCGGGGGTGTCGCAGTCGTCCACGCCGGGTAGCGTAACCATGGCGGTATCGACCGGCACCAGCGCCTTCATCGGCCGGTTCACCAGGGAATCCAGGTCTTTCAGAGCAGCGACCAGGGCGGCGCGCCGCCACACCCCGACCAGATACTGCGGGCGGCCCGAGGCATCCGCGGCGAAGACCGCGTCGCTGCCGGATTCCCTTGCATGGGAAAGTAATTCGTCCACCGCCGAGGCGGTGAGGAAGGGCATGTCGGCGGCCAGCACCACGATCAGCCCGGCCGGGAACTCACAGCCGGCGAGGGCGCCGAGCCCCGCGGCAATGGCCGCCACCGGGCCCGCTCCGGCCGGTATCTCCTGTGCCTGAAGGATTTCCGGCGGCAATTCGGGCCGATGCGGGCCCACCACCACGGTGCGTGCACAGCCGGCGACCGCCGCCAGCGCCGCGTCGAGCATGGACTGCCCGCCGACCACGATGGTCGGCTTGTCCACCCCGCCCATCCGGCTGGCCTTTCCACCGGCCAGCACGATGGCGTCGACGGGTGTCACGAGCCCGTTCCGGGGCGGGGGCGTGTCCTTCGTTCGCAGCGCATGGTTGAAGATCGTAGTGGCAGGCTGTTCGGAGCTTGTTGGGCGCACCCGGAAACCTGCGCTTGCTAAGCAATTGCCGTTAGTCGTTACGTTATGAGATGTGCCACGACACATAGTAGAAATGGTGTTGTTTTAACGTTGAGAACAATCTCATATGGCAGTATCCGACCTGAGAACTGGCGGAGTACACGGCGCTCGTCACAGTTCACACCAGGCGTCACACCGGGGTCCCACTGTCCGGTACCGGGAGGACTCAGAGCGATGAAGGTTGGTTTGCTGAATGTTTGTGGAGAGGGAACGGCGTGGTGCTGGGCGTGAAACCGGATAGGGACTCCGACGATCTGAAGCCGCCGACATTCGGACTGCTGCTGCGCCGCCTGCGTGATGAACGAGGCGTATCACGAGAAAGGCTGGCGTTCAATGCCGGCGTGAGCGCCAGCTACATCAGCCATTTGGAGAAGGGCGATCGCGGCCACCCCACCCGCGAAGTGGTGGATGCGCTGCTGCGATATCTGGACCGGATAACCCCGCTGTCGGCCGTCGAGCGCCGGCATCTGCTCGACCTGGCCGGACTCGGCGTGAGCGAATTCCCCACCGTGGAACAACTGCGCGGTGAAATCACCGATGACATGCGCCGCGCCCTCGACCTGCACGAACCAAATCTCGCCGCCTACGTCGACACCCGCTGGAATGTGCTCGCCTGCAACGAGAGCTACTCCCGCGCGTTCCCCGGGCTGGAGCGGGACACCAATATCCTGCGCTGGTTTCTGGGCAACGAGGCCGCCCGCGAGGTCATGGTCGAGTGGGAGGAGGAGGTCCGGCTGACCGTGCACTGGCTGCGCGGTCTGATCGCGAGCTCTGGAGATACCGCCTGGTCGGTTGAATTTCTTGGAGAACTCGGACGTTTCGGACTTTTCCGGGAAATGTGGGACGAGGGCGTCGCGGCCTACGGCAGGCCCCGCGCCACCATGCGGCTACGCGACCGCGAGCGCAATCGGCGCTTCGATATCGCGGTGCAGTTGTTCAGCGTCTTCAATGCGGCCTACCCCAGCCAGATTCAAATCTTCCTCGGCATTCCGAGTTGGCACGAGGCCGGGTGAGAATCCGCCGGCCGTGACCGCCCCGGGCACGGCCCGCTCCCTCGAATACTCGGGGCGGAAGCTCCCCCGTCACCGCACGGCCTGGACCTCGCGTCCCCCACGCATCCGCGGCCACGGTGTCGACAGCGCTCGCGTCAGCCGGTTCTCCCGCCGGGCGTTGGACAGCTCGACCAGCCGGATCAGCAGCGGCGCAACCACTTCCGGATGAGTCCAGGCCGCGCCGTGCCCCGCGCCCGGAATGGTGACCACACCGCCGGCCCCGGCCAGCCCGGTGGCCAACGCCTCGGACTTCTGGGCGGTGCTGTTGGCGTCGTGACTACCGCGCACCACCAGGGCGGGCACGGTGATCTCCGGTAGTCGATGCAGTACCGAGCGCCGGTCCATCAGGCAGCGGGCGGCGGGCATGATGCTCTGGCGGTCGGAGTTGTACCAGCGGCTGGTCCAAGCGCGCCACAGCCGCGGATCGGTGCCGCCGATGAGCTGCGGCGCCAATTCGGCGACCAGTGGGGCCAGCGGCTCCGGACCGGTCCAGCATTCGAAGAATTCGCGGTAGTAGGCCAATTCGGCCGGATTGCACGCGGTGGCCTCGGTATCGATCAGGGCCAGGCCCTGCACCCGCTCCGGCGCCAGCAGTGCCATGCGCAATGCGGCGTAGCCGCCCTGGCTCATTCCGCCGACGACCGCCTTCTCGATTCCGAGGTCATCGAGGACCGCAAATCCGTCCGCCGCCAGATCCCAATAGCTGAACGGTTCGCCATCTGGTGACTGGGTGCGACCATGGCACCGCGCATCGACCGTTACGAGATTGACACCGGCGTCTGCCAGAGGTTCGCGCATCGGCTCGAACATCGACTCGTCCATGAAGAACCCGTGGGCGAGCAGCAGGGTCGGGCCGTTGATCTGGCTGGTGACGTAATGAACTGTTGCAGAACCTGATCGCACATAAGGCATGGTCGGACCCTAGACGGCGGAAGCGGCCGCCCCTACATGTTTGCCCGCGTGGTGCCAGGCACCGTTCGGTGAGGTTCCCGATGGGTACCCACACTGGCCAGTGTCAGTACTGCTAGGGGTTTGCCCCAGATTGCCTCAAAACTGGACAACAAGATCACGAGCCACTTTTAATCAGGCCGTGGCGCTTTTGGGACAAGCGCAATTTCAAGGGAGGAAACAAATGTTCGACGTCACCACCGCAGCTCGGCGCAACGACTTCCGGATCGATCGCGGCGCGGGATTGCGGGAGTCGCTCGAAGGTCTGCTGTTGCACGACGGGGTCGGCCTGGATGCGCGGATGCGCCATGCGATTTCGGCCGTGGTACACCTCGCGGTAGATGCTCCGCTCGGCATTCCGGAAGACGCCGAAGAATTCCTGGGCCGACTGGACGCCTCGTGGCTGTTCGCCGCCTGGAATGACAGCGATCAGGAACTGTCTCTGCTGAATACCCTCGCGTGCGGTGAGGTTCCGGCATTGAGCTGGTGCGAACTCATGTTCACCACCGCGCTCGCGCCTTGGTCGGGTGCGCCGGCTGCCGTGCACGCCCGTCGTATCTTCGTCAATGGTGAGCAGGCCCGCCTCGCCGCCGTCAGTGGCGACTGCGGTATGGGACGCGCGTAAAACATACCACGCGTTTTTCTTTCTGAAACTTATTGAAGGGATAGAGGAAGTGAAGCTGCTTTTCACCAATTTCGACGCAATGTTCGAATCCCTCGCCCGCCGCGACGGATCCGAGAGCGAATCATGGCATCAGCAGGCGCTGTGCACTCAAACCGATCCCGAGGCATTTTTTCCCGACAAGGGCGGCTCCACCCGTGAGGCCAAGCGCATTTGCTCCTCTTGTGGGGTGCGCAAGGAATGCCTCGACTACGCAGTCACCCACGATCAGCGCTTCGGCATCTGGGGCGGCCTTTCGCCGCGCGAGCGCCGTCGTTACGAGCGCGGCGCGGCCTGACGGCTAACCGGACCCGCTGGGTGATCCGGCTCAGCGCGGGCACGGACTTGCCTGATCCTCGCGCGGGGAAGCGGTCGGGATCAGCAGCGTCAATCGATAGTCGCTCGTAAGAGACAGAATTCATTGGTCTCCGGATCGGCCAGGACCAGAACCGGCTCGACAGCCGGTGACTCACCGCCGGACGGCGGTGCGTCGGGGCCGACCGGAACCGCGCCCGCGGCCCGCAACCGGGCCGCCTCCACGACGGGATCGTCGCTGGGGAAGGTGACGAGATCCAGATGGAGACGGCTGCGCTCACCCGGCGCCGCCGGCTCGAGCAGGAATTCCAGCCACGGGCCCTGCCCGGTAGCGGCCCGGATACCCGCGTAGCCGGCGGTCCGGTGGGTGAGCGGCCAGCCGCAGGCGGCGGACCAGAACTCGGCCAGCCGCGACGGGTCCCGGGTATCCATCACGATGGCCGCGACCGCACCGGTGTCCACGTACTGTTCACGCGGCTCCAGCACACAGAACTCATTGCCCTCGGGATCGGCCAGCACCGTCCACGGCACCGCGCCCTGGCCGATGTCCAGTCGGCGGGCGCCCAGGGCCAGCGCCCGGTCCACCTGCAGCCGCTGATGATCCAGCGAGCGGCTGCACAGATCAAGGTGGATGCGGTTCTTGGCGGTCTTGGGCCGCCGCGACGGGAGGAAGGTGAGCGCCACGTCCGGAGCGTCGGGGTCCGGTGCGGCGACATCGACCTCGCCGGGACGGTCCACCGTCACCTCCCAGCCCAGCAGCTCGGCCCAGAAGCGGGCCGCCGCCCTGGGCTCGACCGCATCGAACACCACGCAGGCCAGACGGGTGGACATCTTTTCACGGTAACCGGCGGGCGGGGTGGCGCGTATCAGGTTTCGGCGAACCGATAACGGGCGCGCCGCAGGTCCACCCGGCCGTCCGCGATCGGGCAGCCCTCCGCGGCCAGCTCGGCCAGCTGCCGATGCGCCAAATGTGGTGCGGGCGTGCCGTTTGCGCGCAGCACCCGGTGCCACGGCAGGTCCGCGGAATCGGTGCGCATGATCCAGCCGACCGTGCGGGGCGTGGACAGACCCGCCGCGGCCGCGATATCGCCGTAGGTGGCGACCCGGCCGGGCGGAATGGCCGCGACCAATTCGCGCACTCGCTCGACTTCGGCTTCGGTGGTTGGCATTTCGCGCCTCCTGGGTCAGAGCAGGGCACGGACCAGCGCGGCGGTCTGCACCGGCCGCGCCTGCGCGACCATGTGGTCGCAATCGAATTCGTGGACGGTGAGCCGGTCACCCAGATGAGCGGTGAGCGCCGCCCGGAAGTCCGGAGACACCAGCGGCGGGTTCACCTTCATCGCCTGCACCATGACCGTCGGCATCTCGCGGGGCGGCAGCACGAAGTCCCGGGCGATCTCACCCCAGAAGGCGATGATCGCCGGCATGGTCATGCGCCAGCCCACCCGGCCGTTCGCGGTGGGCACCAGGTGCTCCGCCAGCTCGGCATCCAGGACCGCCGGGTCCACCTCGGCCCAGGACGTCTCCAGCTTGTCGAACCGGGCCTGTTCGATACTCTCGTAATCCGGCGCCGCCAGCATGGAATTCGCGATGGTCAGCATGCGCTCGGGTTCCAGGCCGATGGCCGGATCGAGCAGTACCAGCCCGCGCACCAGCTCCGGGCGGCGATGCGCCAGATGCACCGCGGTGGCCGCGCCGAACGAATGCCCGAGCACCACCACGGGTTCGCTCGTCTCGTGCTCCAGCAGCGCCGCGAGATCATCGACGAGAGTTTCGAAATCCCAGGGCGGCACGCCGGGCGACCTCCCGTGCCCCCGCAGATCCGGTGCAATGATCCGGACATCGGGGAGATGCTCGTCGGCCAGCGCCTGCCAGCGCCGGCCGTGGCCCGTCAACCCGTGCAACGCCAGCACGACCGGACCGGTCGGGGGACCGAAACGATGACTATGAAGCTCCACCACGCTGCCCATTCTGCTGCCTGGGCCCGATATGAACAGCTTCCGGACTGTGATCGGCGGCACGGCCAACTCATGGCAAACGAAACCTGTCGGGGCAGTCTGTTGAAATAGCCGACGTGATGCGATCGGATAGCTCGGTGCAATTGGTGCGCCGGGCCGAGGCGGCGACCCCCTCACGGGAGTGGGACGCCACCCTCCGGCCGCTGTTCGACGACCTCGGCGCCGACCCCGGCTGGCAGCCCTGGCAGGTGCTCGGCGGACCCGGGACCGGCAAGACCGCACTGCTGGTCGATGTGGCCGCCGCGCGCATCCTGGCCGGGGCCGCACCCGAATCGGTGCTGGTGCTCACCTACACCAAGCGCGCCGCGACCGCCGTGCGCGCCGCCATCACCGCCCGCGTCGCCACGGCCGATCCGGAACTGGGCGGGGTGCCCGGCGCCACCCGCGGGCCGCTGGTGCGGACCATCCACTCCTACGCCTTCGGACTGCTGCGTTCCTTCGCGGCGGCGCACGGCAATCCGCCGCCGCGTCTGCTCACCGGATCCGAGCAGGACATCGTGGTGCGCGAACTGCTGCGCGGCGACCTCGCCGACGGCGCCGCCGCATGGCCCGAAAGGCTGCATCCCGCGCTGCCCGCCGCCGGATTCGCCGAACAATTGCGGGACCTCATGCTGCGGGCCACCGAACGCGGTCTGGGGCCCGAGGATCTCATCGAACTCGGGCGCGCCCACGGCCATCCGGAATGGGTCGCCGCCGGGCGCTTCGCCGAACGCTACGAGCAGATCATGATGCTGCGCTGGTCGGTCGGCATGGACGTGCCCGAGGCCAGCGCCCCGGCCCTCGACGCCGCCGAACTCGTCACCGCCGCCCTCGACGCCTTCTACACCGACCCCGAACTCCTTGCCGCCGAACGCAATCGGCTGCACTGCATCCTCGCCGACGACGCCCAGCACCTCGATCCCCATGCCGCCCAGCTCATCCGCGCCCTGGGCAGCGGCGCCGCCACCACGGTCATCGCCGCCGACCCCGACCAGGCCGTCTACACCTTCCGCGGCGCCGACCCCCGCTTCGCCGCCGACCCCGACGCCCCCGCCGACCGCCGCATCATCCTGCGCCACAACCACCGCTCCACCCCGGCTGTCCAGGAAGTAGCCGACCGCATCGCCGCCCGCCTCCCCGGCGCCGCGCCCCACCGCACTCCACCGCCCGATCCGCGCCCCACTGCCGCCACCTTCGATTTCCTGCACGAGATCGCCGCCGGCCTCGGGGACGGCGACGAATCTCGCGGTGCCACAACCCCGCCGCACATCGACGGCCCAGCCGGCACCTCGGGACCGGACGACACGACGTCCACGACTGCCAACGGCGGCACACGCCGTTCGAACGGCCTCCGGCCCGCCGCCGCGGCCCCGCCGCACCAGGCCGGCGCAGGCGATCGGGGCGGCACCGGGCGTAGTCAGGTCGGAGCGAGCGATTCGGCGCGGCGCTCGGCCGGGGGTACCGATGAACGCGGCCGATCCGGGAATGCCCGGGGCGGTTCGCAGTCCGGTGGCGAGGTGCGGGTGCAGGTGCTGACCACACCGGCCAAGGAGGCGGCACTGATCGCCGATCATCTGCGGCGCGCGCATCTCACCCACGGGGTGCCCTGGTCGCACATGGCGGTGATCGTGCGGTCGGTGCCGCTGTCGCTGGCGCCGCTGCGGCGGGCGCTGCTGGCCGCCGGTGTGCCGGTGCGACAGCCGCCCGCGGATGTTCCGCTCGCGCGGCGGCGGGGCGCGGTGTGGATGTTGCTGGCGCTGCGGGCCGTAACCGCGGGCGATCCGACCTCGGTGCGGCATCCGCGGCCGATTGCGTTCACCGTCGACGACGCGCTCGACCTGCTGGCCGGACCGCTGGGCGGAGCCGACCAGATCAGCCTGCGGCGGCTGCGGCGCGGCATCCGGCGCACGGTCATGGAGCTCGGATATCCGGAGCGCGCGACCGAGGACGACGCCGACCGCGATTCGATCGGCGCGGCCGAATCCGATGCGACGGAATCGGATCCGGCGGACAGCGGGCGGCCCTCCGAGTCGCCCGGCGCGGGTGCGGGCCCTTCGTCCGCTGCCACACCGCCGCGTGGCGACAGCCCGGTCCGGCCGCGACCGGCCGCCGAATACGACCGGGACGCGGAGCGATTCGCCGACCTGGATCGGTCGTCGGCGGAGATTCTGCGGGATCTGCTGGTGGGGGCCGGGAATCGGGTGGTGCTGGAGAAGCTCACGCCGGTGGAGGCCGCGCCGCTGCGGCGGGTGCTGAAGGCACTGGGCCGGGCGCGGAAGGTGCGGCGGGACGGGGGCGGGCTGGAAGACGTGATGTGGGGCGTGTGGACGGGTTCCACGCTGGAGCGGCGGTGGGTGGGGCAGTCCGAGCGCGGGGGAGCGGTCGGGATGCAGGCCGATCGGGACCTCGACGCGGTGGTCGGGTTGTTCGAGGCGGCCGCGGCGTATGTGGACCGGCTGCCGCGCGCCACCATCGAAGGGTTCGTGGAATACCTGGAGCAGCAGGAGATTCCGCAGGACAGCGCGCCGGTCACCGATCCGGGCGAGGCGGTGACCATCTGCAGCGCGCACGCGGCCGCCGGGCGGGAGTGGGACACCGTGGCGGTGGCGGCCGTGCAGGAGGGCATCTGGCCCAATCTGCGGCCGCGCGGCACCCTGCTCGGCGTCGAGGATCTGGTGGATCTGCTTGCGGGCGTGGGCGGTTCGGGGGAGAAAGTGAGCCGGGCCGCGCCGCTGCTCGCTGAGGAGCGGCGACTGCTGCTGGTGGCGTGCAGCCGGGCGTGCCGGTCACTGCTGGTGACCGCGGTCGAATCCGTCACGGGGGACCAGGATCTCGTGCCATCGCGGTTTCTGGCCGACATGGACGGCGAGGCCGCCGATGGGCAGCCGGGCCGGATCCCGCCGCCGGTGGACCCGGGCCGGGCCCTGGCCATGCACGCCCTCATCGCCGAATTGCGTGCCGCCGCCTGCGATCCCGAGACCGTGCCGGAGCGCCGGCTGCGCGCGGCCCGGCAACTGGCGCGGCTGGCGGAGGCCGGGGTACGCGGCGCACACCCGGACGACTGGTACGGCACCGCGGAGCTCTCCTCCACGAATCCGCTGTGGGACAGCGAGGACGGCGCGATCTCGCTGTCGCCGTCCACCGTGGATCAGCTGAAGACCTGCCCGCTGCGCTGGGCGCTGGAGCGGCACGGCGGCGGGGACGGCGAGAACCCGCACGCGCTCAAGGGCAATCTGGTGCACACCCTGGTACAGGCGCTGGCCGGGCAGGTCAGCGAGGACCAGGTCAAACAGGCCCTGGCCAAGGCGTGGAAGAAGGTCGACCCCACCGCCCGCGACGGCGAGAACTGGCACTCCCGGGCGGAACTGCGCCGCACCGAGACCATGGTCGACACCTTCCTGGCCTGGCTGCGCAATACCCGCGACGAGCTCACCGCCATCGGCGTCGAGGTGCCGGTGGACTGCGTGCTGCCCGCCCGCGGTCCCGGCGAACAGCCGGTGCGGATCAGCGGCCGGGTCGACCGGGTGGAGCGAGATGCCTTGGGCCGCTTCGTCATCGTCGACGTGAAGACCGGCAAGACCCCCATCTCCAAGCAGGCCGCCGAGGAGCACGCACAGCTGGCCACCTATCAGGTCGCCGCCGCCGAGGGCGCGCTCGGCGAGGGCGAGCCCGGCGGCGCGCGCCTGGTGTACGTGGCCAAGCCCAGTAGCAAGGAGGGCGCGACCCAGCGCACCCAGCCGCCACTGGACGCGGACGGAATCGAGACCTGGCGCACCGTCATCCACGACGCCGCCGATGCCTCCAAGGGCCCCAGCTACCTCGCCATGCGCAATGACGGCTGCCGTCACTGCAAGGTCGCCGGCAGCTGCCCCGTGCAGGACACCGGCCGGCAGGTGACGGACTAGTGCGCGTCACCCCGCGTCAGCTCGCCGACGCGCTGGGCCTGCCGCCGCCCACCGACGAACAAGCCGCCGTCATCGCCGCCCCGCCGGGGCCCACCCTGGTGGTGGCGGGCGCGGGCGCGGGCAAGACCGAGACCATGGCCGCCCGCGTGGTCTGGATGGTGGCCAACGGCCTGGTCGAACCCGAACAGGTGCTGGGACTGACCTTCACCCGCAAGGCCGCCCAGCAGCTCACCCAGCGCATCCGCACCCGGCTGGCCCGGCTGGCCGGCGCACCGGTGCTGCGCGACATCGACCCCACCGGCCACCTGCGCGCCCAGCTCACCGCGTCCGAACCGGAGATCAGCACCTACCATTCCTACGCGGGCCGCCTGCTCACCGAATACGGCCTGCTGCTGCCGGTCGAACCCACCGCCACCCTGCTCACCCAGACCCAGCTGTGGCAGCTCGCCTACCGGGTCGTCTCCACCTGGGACGGCGACCTCGACACCGACCGCAGCCCCGTCGGCGTCACCGAGGCCGTGCTCGCCCTCTCCGGCCAGCTCGCCGAACATCTGGTGGAACCGCACCAATTGGCCTCGGCCCACCTGGAATTGGAGCGCCTCGTCCACACCCTCCCCGCCGGACCCCGGCAGAAGGGCGGCCCCAAGAAGGCGCTCCTCGACCTCCTCGAAGCCCAGCACGAGCGCGTCGCCCTGTTGCCCCTGGTGGATCGCCTCGCCGAGGAACTGCGCCGCCGCGGCGCCCTCGACTTCGGCGCGCAAATGTCCTTGTCCGCCCGCCTGGCCGCCACCCACGCGGAAGTCGGTGCGGCCGAACGCGATCGCTTCCGCCTGGTCCTCCTGGACGAATACCAGGACACCGGTCACTCCCAGCGCATCCTGCTCTCCTCCCTCTTCGGTGCGACGGCTCCGCCCGACCCGGCAGCGGCGCCGACCCGGCAACCGCTGGCCGTGACCGCGGTCGGCGACCCCATGCAGTCGATCTACGGCTGGCGTGGCGCGTCGGCGGCCAATCTGCCGCGCTTCGCCACCGACTTCCCCAGTGCCCCGGGGATTCCCGCGCCGATCCTGCCGCTGCTCACCAGCTGGCGGAATCCGCCGGAGGCCCTGGATCTGGCCAACCTGGTGTCGGATCCCCTGCGCGAGCGGGCGGCGCGCGGCGGGGGAGTGACGGTGGACGCGCTGCGGCCCCGCCCGGACGCCGCGGCCGGACTGGTCGCCATGGCGCTCGCGGAAACCGTTGCGGTGGAACGGGAGTGGGTCGCCGAGCGGATCGCCGCCGAATGGGAGACCGCGAACGACGCGGGCGACCCGCCGCCCACCTCCGCGGTGCTGGTGCGGCGCAATGCCGATGCCGCGCCGCTCGCGGAAGCCCTGCGAGACCGCGGATTACCCGTGGAGATCGTCGGCCTGGGCGGGCTGCTGCACACGCCGGAGGTTGCCGATATCGTCGCCACCCTGCGCCTGGTCGCCGACCCGTCCGCCGGTAGCGCGGCGGTGCGCATTCTGACCGGTGCCCGCTGGCGGATCGGCGTCGCGGACATCGCGGCCCTGTCCCGCCGTGCGCGGGAGCTGTCCATCCGCCACCCCGCCGGGCAGACCGACGCCATCACCGACACCGCCACCCTGGACGAGGCGCTGCGCGAGGTCGCGCCCGAACCCGCGGAGAAGGCCGGTCTCGGCGACGCCATCGCCGATCCCGGTGAGCCGGACCAGTATTCGGCCCAGGGCTTCGCCCGCATCACGGCGCTCGGCCGCGAGCTCTCCGCGCTGCGCGAGCGGGCCGGCCAGCCGCTGGCCGAACTGGTCGCCGATGTGGAGCGCACCATCGGCATCGGCGTGGAGACCCAGGCCCGCCGCACCCACGCCGCCGCCGGGCGCGAGCACCTCGACGCCTTCGCCGAGGTGGTGGCCGGATACTCCGCCGACCACCGCTCCTCCCTGTCCGGCCTGCTCGACTTCCTCGCCGCCGCCGAAGAGGTCGAAAACGGTTTGGAGCCAGGCGAAGTCGAGGTCGCCCACGACCGCGTCCAGGTGCTCACCGTGCATGCGGCCAAGGGCCTGGAGTGGGAGGTGGTCGCGGTCCCGCACGTGGTGGACGGCACCTTCCCGTCCGGCACCGGCACCGCCACCTGGATGGGCGCGCTCGCCGAACTCCCGACCGCGCTGCGCGGTGACCGCGAGCAGGAGGACGCCACCGACGGCGTCCCCGTCCTCGACCTGGCCGACCTCTACGACCGCGCCGACCTGGAACGCGCCCTCGACGACCATAAGAAGGCCCTCGCGGCCCGCCGCCTCGACGAGGAACGCCGGCTGTTCTACGTGGCCCTCACCCGCACCGAGCGCGCCCTGTTCGTCTCCGCCCACCACTGGTCGGAAACCGGCTCGAAACCCAAGGGCCCCTCCGCTTTTCTGCTCGAGCTCAAACACGAGACCGAGGCCCCGGGCTCGGAGCTGGCGCGCGGTGCGCGCATCGACCGCTGGGACGATCCGCCCCTGCCCGACACCCCCAACCCCTTCACCGACAACCCGCAGACCGCCACCTGGCCGCGCGACCCGCTCGGCTCCCGCCGCGAATTCGTGGAGGAAGGGGTGACCCTGGTCAAGGCCGCACTCGACGACCTGCGCGCCGAATCCCGCCCACGGCAGACGGAACTCGACTTCGGACCCGAATTCGGCGGCGCCGCAGCCGATCCCGAGCCGGAGGACGCGGATACCGAAGGCTGGGCCGAGGATGTCAGCGCCCTCATCGCCGAGCACCGCGCCGCCGAACAGGCCGTGCGCGAGGTCGAACTGCCCGGCCAGCTCGCGGCCACCGCCCTGGTCGACCTGAGCGCCGACCCCGCGAAACTCGCCGCGCGCCTGCGCCGTCCGCTCCCGTACCCACCCAGTCCCTACACCCGCCGCGGCACCGCCTTCCACGCCTGGCTGCAGCGCTGGTTCGGCGGCGCGCGCCTGCTCGGCTTCGAGGAACTGCCCGGCGCGGCCGACATCACCGACACCGACGCCGACCTCATGCGTCTGCAGGAGGCCTTCCTCGCCTCCCCATGGGCCGACCGCAATCCCGTCGAGGTGGAGGTCTCCTTCGAAACCACCATCGCGGGCACCGTGATTCGCGGCCGCATGGATGCCGTCTTCCGCCGCCCCGACGGCATCTGGGTCATCGTCGACTGGAAGACCGGCGCGGAACCGCAACGCGCCGACGAGGATTCGGTCGCCGTCCAGCTCGCCGTCTATCGGCTGGCCTGGGCCCGTCTGGAGGCCGCCCGCAGCGGCCGCGCCGAATCCGACCTGCTGGCCGAGACGGTCGCCGCCTTCCACTACGTCCGCACCGGCCGCACCATCGCCCCCGAACACCTGCCCGGCCCAGCCGAACTCGCCGCCATCATCACCGACGCGGCCCCCCGCCGGATTCCGCCGACCCCGCCCGAACCCCCGCTCCCACCCGAGCCGGACGACGACGACCCGGATCCTGCCGAGCCCACCGATGTCGAAATGCTGCGTCTCCCGGCCGCTTCGGGGCGATCCGCACCCGCCGGATACGACGATGAACCCGCGCCCGGGCTCGAACCACCGCCCGACCCGGAAGCGCCACCCGGCCCAGATGCGTCATCCAGCTCCGATGCGCCACCGCCCTCGGCGCCGATGCCCACCGAGCGCGCCGATGCCCACCCGGGCTCGCACCGGGATCCGGTGCCGGGCTTCGATTTCCCGCCCGATTTCGAGCCGCCACCCGATCCGGAATCGGTGCCGCCGGACCCGCTGTACTGAGTCCCGGACCGTCGCGCGACTTCGCGACGCGCGCCCGCCGAAACCGCCGCACGGCGTTTCGCCCGGTACGCTCCGGACCTGTGCCGCAGCCAGAAGTGCCCGAAATGACCGGTGATTCACGTGTTCGGTGACTCCTCGCGCGGGCTGGCCGGTCTCACCGAGCGGCCCGACCACGCGCTGGTCGGCGTCCTGCGGGTCCCCTCCGCCCAGTCCAGCCCCTGGTACTCCCTGGTGCGACGGCTGGGCGTGGCGGTGCTGCTGCTGGTGGCGGCCACCCTGGTGGTCTACATCGGACGTGACGGCTACCACGACAACGCCCGCGACCGGATGGGCCTGCTGGACTGCGCCTACTACGCCACGGTGTCGCTGTCGACCACCGGCTACGGCGACATCACACCGGTCACCCCCACCGCGCGGCTGATCAATATCCTCATTGTCACGCCGCTGCGGATCCTGTTCCTCATCGTCCTGGTCGGCACCACCCTGGCGGTGCTCACCGAACGGTCCCGGCAGGCGTTCAAGATTCAGCGATGGAGGCGCACCGTGCGTAATCACACCGTGGTAGTCGGCTACGGCACCAAGGGCCGCACCGCAGTGGACGCCATGCTGGCCGACGGCGCGCAGGCCGGCGACATCGTGGTGGTCGACACCGACCCGCAGGTGCTCGAATTCGCCGCCAATGCCGGGCTGGTGACGGTGCACGGCTCGGCCACCAAGTCGGATGTGTTGCGGCTGGCCGGAGTTCAGCACGCCGCGGCCGTCGTGGTGGCCGCCAACCGCGACGACACCGCCGTCCTGGTCACGCTCACCGCCCGCGAAATCAATCCCAGGGCAAAGATTTCCGCGGCGGTGCGCGAGGCCGAGAACACCCACCTGCTGCGTCAGTCCGGCGCCGACTCCGTGGTGGTGTCCTCCGAGACCGCCGGCCGCCTGCTCGGCATCGCCACCACCACCCCGGCGGTGGTCGACATGATCGAAGACCTGCTCACCCCCGAGGCCGGTTTCGCCATCGCCGAACGCGACGTGGAGACCGAGGAGATCGGCGGCTCCCCGCGTCACCTGCGCGACATCGTGCTGGGAGTGGTCCGCGACGGCCGCCTCATCCGCGTCGGCGATCCCGAGACCGACGCCCTCGAGACCGGGGACAAGCTCCTCTATCTGCGCCGCGTCCACGCCTGACCATCACGCCCGTCTAATCTCGGGGTGTGTCAGGTTTCCAGCTGAATGCCGTTCCGGTGCTGTCCCGTACCTCACTCGACCGGGCCGAAGACCTCCGCTCCGACGAACAGGCCCTGAAAGAGGGCTGGGCCCAGGCCAAACTCCTGCGAATGAACAAGCGCGGCCAGGTCCGCGTCGACAACGGGACCGTGGTACTCGAGCCCGCGCTCACCCTCGCCCCCGAACGTGCGCCCGAGGCCGTCTTCCTCGGCGTCGACGACGGCACCCACCTGTGGGCCGTGCGCGACCACACCATCGAGGGCACGCTGGCCGACCTGCGCGCCTACGGCTCCACCCTGGACCTCGACGATTTCGGCACCGGCCTGCTCTCCACCGCCATCGCCCTGCTGAACTGGCACGACAAGGCGGCCTTCAGTGCCGTCGACGGCACCCCCACCACCTCTGCCAACGGCGGCTGGTCGCGCATCAGCGAAACCGGGCACGAGGATTTCCCGCGTACCGACCCGGCCGTCATCTGCCTCATCCACGACGGCGGCGACCGCGTGCTGCTGGCCCGCCAGCACACCTGGCCGCAGGGGTTGTTCTCGCTGCTGGCCGGTTTCGTGGAGGCGGGGGAGTCGCTGGAACGCTGCGTCGAACGCGAGATCAAGGAGGAGGTCGGCGTCGACGTCCGCGAGATCCGCTACCTGGGCAGCCAGCCCTGGCCCTTCCCGCGCTCGCTCATGCTCGGCTTCGCCGCCGTCGCCGACCCGGACCAGCCGCTGTCCTTCCACGACGGTGAGATCGCCGAGGCCTACTGGTTCACCCGCGACGAGGTGCGGGCCGCGCTGGCCGCGGGCGCGTGGGGATCGCCCACCGGCGCCACCGGCGGCGAGGCGAAACTGCTGCTGCCGGGGTCGATTTCGATAGCCCGGACCATTGTCGAATCCTGGGCCGCCGAAAGCTGATCGGGCACAACAAGAAGCCGCACACCTACTGGTGTGCGGCTTCTTTCTTCATCCCCGGGGCTAGCCGATGGCGGCGAGGGCCTCTTTCACCTGTACCAGGGTCGGGTTGGTGGCCGTCGAGCCGTCGCGGTACTTCACGGTCGGCACAACGTGATTGCCGTTGTTCACACTGCCCACGAATTCGGCGGCATCGGGGTGGTCCTCGATGTCGATCACCTCGTAGGTGATGCCGGCCTCGTCGAGCTGCTTCTTGAGGCGACGGCAGTAGCCGCACCAGGTCGTCGAGTACATGGTCAGATCGGTAGCAGTCACGGTCGGTGCAACATACTCGCCGCGGATCGTGTTCCCCGCGGAGGGTCGGTTGTGAGCCGATCGACGCCGTTCCGAACCGATCGAAGATCAGGGGTTGACGAAGAAGTACTAAGCGCGCATACTAATTGCATGACGTTCATCGCTGAAGCCTCCGCCACCTCGACCGCCACCCCCGCCGCCTTCTTCACCAAGTGGGCCGACATGGCCACCTGGCCCGAGTGGAACCAGGACACCGAATGGGCCGAGCTCGACGGCAAGTTCGAGCAGGGCGCGACCGGCGTTATCAAGCCCAAGGGCGGTCCCAAGACCAAGTTCGTCGTCACCAAGCTCACCGATACCGAATTCATCGACTCGTCCAAGCTGATCGGCGCGCGGCTGATCTTCGCCCACGAGGTCACCACCGACGGTGAGCGCACCACCGTGAAGGTCCGCATCACCATGGAGGGCCCGCTGCGCGGCCTCTGGAACAAGATCATGGGCGGCAATCTCGCCAAGTCCCTGCAGGGCGATGTCGAGGCGCTGGTCGCTGCCGCCGAGGCGGTGCTGGTATGAGCACCAGGTACTGGCTCGCGGTCGTCTCCCGCGATCATGTCCGCCGGGGTGTGGAACTCGGCTTCGCGCAGGCCAATCACGGCAAGCGCGCGGCCGTGGAACGCATGAAGGCCGGGGACGGACTGGTCTACTACTCGCCCCGCACCGGCATGCGCGAGGGCGAACCGATCAAATCCTTCACCGCCATCGGCACCGTCGCCGATGGCCCGGCCTGGCAGGTCGAGGAACAGGGCGGCTGCTTCCGCCCCTGGCGGCGCGCGGTCGACTACGACCCCGCGGCCCGCCAGGTCGCCATCGACGACCTGCGCACCGAGCTCGACCTGACCAGCGTCCCCAACTGGGGGATCGTGCTGCGCCGCGGCCTGGTCGAGCTCACCGCCCACGACTTCGACCTCATCTCCCGCGCTATGGTCGGGCAGTGATGGCGAATGACGGATTGCACACCGAATTCGAGCACGCCGACGAAAGCCCCGGTCTCTTGCTCTGGCAGGTGACCAACCGCTGGCAGGCCGCGCAACGCGCGGCACTGGCCCCCTTCGACCTGACCCACGTCCAGTTCGTCCTGCTCGCCGCCCTGACCTGGCTGACCGGCCGGTCGGGCGGCGAGCCGGTCACCCAGCGCGATGTCGCCCACCAGGCCGCCACCGACCCCATGATGACCTCCCAGGTGCTGCGCACCCTGGAACAGAAGGGCCTGCTGGAACGCCGCGACCACCCCACCGACCGCCGCGCCAAATCCCTCCTCCCCACCGAATCCGGTGCGGCCCTGGTCAATCGGGCGATCGGCGCCGTCGAAGCCTGCGACCGCGACTTCTTCGCCCCCCTCGGCGACCGCACCCCCCGCTTCACCGCGGCATTACGCCAACTCCGCGACCGCGGCTAGTCCAGGTCTCCCACGGCAGCGGGGCCACCACACCTGTCGGAGGGCACTGTCATGATGGACCGCGTGACTGCCGCGACCACCCAGGCCCAGCTCCGGCTCGACGAACTCGATGCCGAGCAGGCCGCGGCCGTGCGCGCACCCCGGGGACCGGTCTGCGTGCTGGCGGGCGCCGGCACCGGCAAGACACGCACCATCACCCATCGCATCGCGCACCTGGTCTCGGCCGGGCATGTGCGTGCCGACCAGGTGCTGTCGGTGACCTTCACCGCCCGCGCGGCGGGGGAGCTGCGCAATCGGCTGCGGGCACTGGGTTTGAGCGGTGAGGCCGGGCAGGTGCAGGCGCGGACCTTCCATGCCGCGGCGCTGCGGCAGCTCAAATACTTCTGGCCGCAGGTGGTCGGCGAGGTGCCGTGGCGGCTGATCGACGGCAAGTTCCCCATCGTGGCCCAGGCCGCCGGCCGGGCCGGGCTGCCCACCGACACCGACAGCCTGCGCGACCTGATCGGCGAGATCGAATGGGCCAAGGGCTCGCTCGTCGCGCCCGAGGACTACGCGGGTGAGGCGGCCCGCCGCCACCGCGATGTGCCCTACGAGGCGAAGAAGGTCTCGGCGGTCTACACCTACTACGAGGCCCTGAAGAACACCCCCGACGGGCTGCTGCTCGATTTCGACGATCTGCTGCTGCACACCGCGGCCGCGCTCGAGGACTATTCGTCGGTGGCCGAGGAGTTCCGCGGCCGCTACCGGTGTTTCGTGGTGGACGAGTACCAGGACGTCACCCCGCTGCAGCAGCGGGTGCTCGACGCCTGGCTCGGCGATCGCGACGACCTGACCGTGGTCGGCGACGCCAACCAGACCATCTACTCCTTCACCGGAGCCAGCCCGGCGTATCTGCTCGACTTCTCCCGCCGCTTCCCCGACGCCGCCGTGGTCCGCCTGGAACGCGACTATCGCTCCACCCCGCAGGTGGTGTCACTGGCCAACCGGGTGATCGGTGCGGCCCGCGGCCGCATCGCGGGCACCCGGCTGCAGCTCATCGGCCAGCGCGCCGACGGCCCGGAACCGACCTTCGCCGAATTCGACGACGAGCCCGCCGAGGCCGCCGCCGTCGCCAAGGCGGCGGCGAAACTGCTCGGAAACGGTGTTCCCGCAGCGGAAATCGCGATCCTCTATCGCATCAACGCGCAATCGGAGGTCTACGAACAGGCGCTCACCGAGGCGGGCATCCCGTATCAGGTACGCGGCGGCGAGGGTTTCTTCCACCGGCCCGAGGTGCGGCAGGCGGTGTCGGCGCTGCGCATCGCCGCCAATCGCGACGACCTGCCCGATGCCCGCGGCGAGAAGCTGGTCACCCTGGTGCGCGCGGCGCTGGCCCAGGTCGGGCTCACCAAGGAGGAGCCGGTCGGCGCCCAGGCCCGCGAACGCTGGTCCTCGCTGATGGCGCTGGTCCAGCTCACCGAGGAACTAGCCGAACAGGATCCGGCCCTGGAACTGACCGGTCTGTTGCGCGAGCTGGCCGCCCGCGCCGAGGCCCGGCACCCACCGACCGTGCAGGGCGTCACCCTGGCCTCGCTGCACGCTGCCAAGGGTCTGGAGTGGGACGCCGTCTTCCTGGTCGGCCTGGCCGACGGCACCCTGCCCATCCAGCACGTACTCGGCTCGGACGCAACGGTTTCCGACGAGGCCGCCCTCGAGGAGGAACGCCGCCTGCTCTACGTCGGCGTCACCCGCGCGCGGGAACACCTCCAATTGTCCTGGGCCCTGGCCCGTTCCGCGGGCGGCCGCAAGGTGCGGCGTCGTTCCCGCTTCCTCATCGGCCTGGTCCCCGACGACTCCCCGGCCTCGCGCATCGCCGCCCACACCACCGAGCGCCGCAGCGGTCCCAAGCGCGTCCACCCGACCTGCCGCATTTGTGGTCGGCCGCTGCTGAATACGCAGGCCACCATGCTCGGCCGTTGCTCGCGCTGCCCCGCCGACATCGACCCGGAATTGCTCGAAGCGCTGAAGGAATGGCGGCGCGAGAAGGCCGAGGAGCTGTCACTGCCACATTTTGTGGTATTCAGCGATACGACCCTGACCGCCATCGCCGAACAGCGCCCGGCCGACGACCGAGCCCTGGTCGCGATCCCCGGCATCGGGGCCAAGAAACTGCAGACATACGGGGCGGATGTCCTCGCGATCGTCCGATCGCGGCTACGGGACTCTTCCTAGCCCGTGCGAAGAATGTGTGCAAGCCCCTGAAACCGCAGGTCAAAAATAGGTTGTGTGCATCCGTATAGATACCTAGTGTGGTTCTCACGCACCGGGGAAGAACCCGCGTGTTCCAAGCACTGATCGCTACGAGTGAAGGAGGGAGGCAGACCGATGAACAACATTTCGAGCTTCGTTTCGACCGGCAGCATCGCCGGCCGTCCGGCGACGGCATGCGTCATGTCCGTCGCGTCCGTCTCCCGGGGGATCCTCGCGCCCAAGGGGATTCGTATGTCCGGCGTGAATGGTGATCTTGGTCTTCAGGTCTTTGCAAGCAAAGCCCAAGCGGATCAGCAGATCGTGATCAAGCAGGACAAGCCCAAGGGTGACTGGCACCCGGCTGCCGTGTACGCGGCCGTCGAAACCCTCGCAGTCGCAACCGGAACCGAGCGTCCGGTGCATCTGCTGGCAGCCCGTCCCCGCACTACCGACCCAGCGACCGTGATCAGGAGTCGACACCGAAGTCGACTCAGGTAGGGAATCACTCCCAGACCTCCTGGCCACGGATCGCGACCCCGCGAAACCGTGGCCAAAGTTTTATCGGCCCTGCAGCCACCGGCACCGGTTTCGCGAAACACCGAACGACCGATGCACGAGCTGAAGGAGCCCGACGTGTCCACCACGGTCATCCGTGAACGAGTGACATGCCGCAACACCGTGGCCAACACGACTACCCGCACCCGCCGGGGAGTCACCATCACCCTGCCCTGCCGAGTCGGCAACCCGGACCTCTGGTTCGCCGAGGCCCCCGCCCAGCTGGAAGAGGCGAAGGCGCTGTGCGCGTCCTGCCCGATCCGCCAGGGCTGCCTGTCGGCCGCACTGGATCGCGGTGAGCCCTGGGGTGTCTGGGGCGGTGAGATCTTCGACCAGGGTGTCGTGATCGCCCGCAAGCGCCCGCGTGGCCGCCCGCGCAAGGTCGCGGTGGCATGACCGCCCCGGCTTCCGGGGGAGTAGAACGCATACGACCCGCTTACCAGACGGTAGGCGGGTCGTTTTGCGTCGCAGGGGAATTCAGCTCGCGGCGCGGAGGGTCTCGACGTAGCCGGGGACCCAGTCGTTCATGAGCTTCATGAAGGGGATTTCGGCGTCGAGCTGGGCACAGATCCCTACCGAGCCGCCGAGGACTCGGAAGATCATCACGTGCTCTGCCGGGAGTTGCAGGGAGCGAGCGGTTTTCATCATGTCGGCGTTGGAGATGTCGGTGGCCTTGCCCGCCACGCGCTGCATCCACCGGCGGGTGAAGTGGAAGGTTTCGGTTTTGATGGGGTCGGTGAAGGGGCGCAGGTAGTCCTGGATCTCCTGGATGCTCACGGTCTTGCCGGGGATGACCCAGCCGTTGTCGTGCAGCAGCGCCGTCAGTTCGTCGTAGCGCTCCTGGACCTCGAACGCCACCATCTGGCCCAGGATCTTGGGGAAGCCATTGGGCAGGGGAGCGCAGGCGCCGTAGTCGATGACCGCGAGGCGACCGTCCTCGAGCACCATGAAATTGCCCGGATGTGGATCGGCGTGCAGCAGGCCCGCGATCGACGGTGAGCTGAAATGGAATTCGCCCATCAGCGAGGCAGTCCGATTGCGCAGGTCGACCGTGCCGGCCGGGTCCGCCATGCCGCGCTGAATGATCTTCGAGACCGGGGTGGCATCGTCCAGCCACTCGGTGACGATCACCTTCGGTGCGCTGGCCACCACCTTCGGCACCAGAAAGCGCGGGTGCCCCTCGTAGGCCCGGGCGAACTGGCGCTGGTGCCCGGCCTCGATCCGGTAGTCCAGCTCCTCCTCGGTGCGCTCACTGATCTCGGCGAGAATCGGCTTGATATCGGCGCCCGGAATGAGCGCGCTCATCATGCCCGCCATCCGGTTGAGCGTCTTGAGATCGGCGCGCAGCGCCTCGTCGGCGCCCGGGTACTGCACCTTCACCGCGACCACGCGGCCGTCGGACCAGATCGCCCTGTGCACCTGGCCGATGCTGGCCGAGGCGGTGGGCGCGTCGTCGAATTCCCGGAAGCGTTGCCGCCAGCCGGTTCCCAGCTGCTGGTCCAGCTGGCGATGCACGGCCGCGGCCGGCATGGGCGGCGCGGCGGCCTGCAGCTTGGTGAGCGCCTCGCGATAGTGCTCGCCGAACTCCTCCGGGACGGCGGCCTCCATCACCGACAGCGCCTGACCGAACTTCATGGCGCCGCCCTTGAGCTCACCGAGCACGGCGAAGAGCTGTTCGGCGGCCTTCTGATTCAGCTCGGCGTTGATCTCCTGCTTGTCTCCCCCGGCAAGTTTGCGGCCGAAACCCACGGCCGCCCGCCCTGCGATGCCGAGTGGAATCTTGGCCAGCTTGGCATTGCGGGAAGAGCGCTTGCTCACAATCTCTGACACGTTCCCATCATGCCGATGTCCCAGACGGTTCGCCATGGGATTGGGGTGTTCTTCCGGGTTGGCGGCAATAGTGGTTTCCATCACACCACCGCGCTTTCACTGCAACCGCAGTTCGGATGGACGGGCCACGGACGCCGATCCAGGTGCGGAATCTCCGGATCCCATTCGAGCGTGGCGTGCAGCGTGGCCGGCGGGTGTTCCGCCCGGCCGGAGGACACGGTCTCGATCTCCTTCAGCGCCAGGGCCGCGGTCATGGCCACCCCCGCCGGGGACGCGTACCCGACCCGCCCCAGCAATTGCGCCGCCAGTTGCGGCCACGCCGGTTCGGACTCGGCGCGATACAGGTCCGCGCAACGCAGACAACCGGTTTCGCCCGGCAGCACCAGCGGGCCGACGATCCCGCGTCCATCGCGGATACGGACCTGCAGATGGGGAATGCGGCGGCGCATGAGCGCGGCGACCAGGGCGGGATCCGGGACGAGGGTGTCGGACAGCACGAGCAGATCCGGCCGATCCGCCTCGAGACTCTCGATGCCCGGCTCTCCGTAGCGCGCGTGGGAGTGCTTGGCCCGCAGGCCGATTCGGCGCAGGCCGTCCAGCAGTGCGTCCGCCAGCGGCCCGCGGCCGTGGACCCGCACCTTCCGCAATCGTGCCCGCGGCTCATCCGCGGCCAGCAGCTCCGCGGCCGCCATCTGGTCGAGCAGCGACTGCGCGATATCGGTCCCGAATCCCAATTCCCGTGCCCGCCAGAGAATCTCGGCCTCGGTGCGGGACCCGTCCAGTAGCCGCAGCAGCGCGGGCACCGCCTCGATCGGCCCCGGCGGTTGCAGGATGACCGCGTGCTCGGGATCCCAGCCGAGCTGGACGGCGCCGTTCGGGCGCACCAGCACGGTGATTCGGGGATGGAGCATCGGTCCACGGGTCGGCAGCACAGTCGTCATGCCATCAGCGTGCATGCTCCCGGAAACGCCGAAACCCGCGAAAACGCTTGTTCATCAGCGCTTTCACGGGTTATCCACAACTCGGGTCAGGGGCTTGCGCCCATCCACAGGTCAGGCGGTGGCGTCGCCCTCGGGCTTGTCGCCGGTGGCATCCTCGCCCTTGCCTTCCTTTTCGGCGCGCTCCCGCGCCTCCGTCTCGGCCAGCTGCGCCAGCGGATCGTCGAACACCGCCGCGCCGCCGCCCAGCACCGAATCGATGAAGCCCGCCGGGGCGTCCAGGTCGGAGGAGTCGGGCAGCAGGTCCGGGTGCGCCCACACGCCGTCGCGCTTCTCCAGCCCGGCGTCGGTGGTCAGCCGCCGCCACAGCGCCGCGGCCTCGCGCACCTTGCGCGGCCGCAGCTCCAGGCCGACGAGGGTCGCGAAGGTCTGCTCGGCCGGCCCGCCGGTGGCGCGACGACGGCGCAGCGTCTCGGCCAGCGCGCCCGCACCGGGCAGCCGATCGCCCACGGCGTCGCTGACCACGGTCTCCACCCAGCCCTCGATCAGGGCCAGCAGCGTCTCCAGTCGCTCCAGCGCGGCCTTCTGCTCGGGGGTGGTCTGCGGTTCGAACGTGCCCTGCGACAGCAGCTCTTCCAGCTTCGACGGATCCTGCGCCAGCGCCATGGGATCCAGGTTCTGGGCGGCCTGCTCGATGGCCGAGAAGTCCATCTTGATGCCGCGCGCGTAGTCCTCGACCGCGCCCAGCACCTGCTGGCGCAGCCACGGCACGTGCGCGAACAGCCGCTGGTGCGCGGTTTCGCGGGCCGCCAGGTAGACCAGGATCTCGCTCTCCGGCTGCTCGAGCCCGGCGCTGAATTCCGAGATGGCCGCGGGCAGCAGTGCCGCGGTGCCGTCGGGACCCAGCGGCAGGCCGATATCGGTGGAGGTCAGCACCTCCTTGGCGAGCTGGCCCAGGGCCTGGCCCAGCTGCGAACCGAAGGCGAGTCCGCCCATCTGGCCGAGCATTCCGAACATCGGCGCCGCGAATTCCTTGGCCTCGGCCGGGAGCGTGGCGGTCCACATGCCCGAAACCTGTTCGGCCACCGGATCACACAGCCGCTTCCAGGTGGGCAGCGTCTCCTCGATCCAGTCGTTGGCGGTCCACGCGACGGTCTTGGTCGCGCCCGCGGGGAAGGTGGTGGCGGCGTCGAGCCACAGCTCCGCCAGGTGCGCCGCGTCGGCGACAGCGCTCTGCGCGCCGGAGGAGACGGGCGGGACACTGGACCCGAGCTGCTGGCGGGCCAGCCGCTTGGCGATGTCGTAATTGACCGGACCGGTCTGTGCGCCCGGCTGTCCCATGCTCGAGAACATGGCACCCAGCTGCGTCAGCATCTGACCGAGTTGCGAGGGATCGAATCCGCCGCCGCCCGGACCGCCCATGGCGAATCCGAACGGGTTGTTCGCACCAGAACCGCTGGACTCGTCCCCGGGCTTGCGCTCCGGATCGTCGTCGCGATTCGAGAATCCGAACGGAAAATCACTCATACCCACTACGGTACTGGAGCCGCGGACCACGCGAACCGCCGAGCGGAGCGCGGCAATGGCCTCGATGACCAGTACCCTTGGCCGCGTGAACCGTCGGATATTCACCCTGCTCGCCGCCCTGGTCCCGATTCTGGCGCTGGGCATACTTGGCAGTGTCGTCACCGTTCCATTCGTGGCGCTCGGACCGGGGCCGACCTTCAATACGCTGGGCGAAGTCGACGGAAAACAGGTGGTCGACGTGCACGGCGCGCCGGTGAAACCGGTATCCGGCAATCTCAATATGACGACCGTCTCCGTTCGCGATCGGCTGAATATTTTCGAGGCGATCGGCTTGTGGATCGACGGCCAGCACGGTTTGGTGCCGCGCGCGGAGGTCTATCCGCCGGGACAGTCGCGTGATGATGTCGACAAATCCAATCAGCAGCAGTTCAAGGATTCCGAGGACTCCGCGGAATTGGCGGCCCTCAACTATCTGAAGCTGCCGACCGCGGTGCAGCTGGCGAATGTCGCCGACGACGGCCCGGCCAAGGACATGCTGAAGAAGGGCGACGAGATCGTCAGCATCGACGGTAAGCCGATCGCCACCACCAAAGACGTTGTGACCGCGGTCTCCTCGGCCAAGCCCGGCACCACCATCCCCGTGGTGGTCCGCCGCGACGGCGTCGAGCAGACCGCCGAGATCACCCTGGGCGCGCGTCCCGACGATTCCGGCAAGGGCTACCTCGGCATCACTCCCGACGAGATCAACAAGGGCCCGATCAAGGTGGACTTCAACCTCGGCGAGATCGGCGGCCCGTCGGCGGGGCTCATGTTCACCCTGGCCCTCATCGACAAGCTCACCACCGGTGACCTGTCCGGCGGCAAGTTCGTCGCGGGCACCGGCACCATCGACCCCGACGGCAAGGTCGGCCCGATCGGCGGCATCCAGTACAAGATGATCGCCGCCCGCGAAGCCGGCGCCGAGACCTTCATGGTCCCGGCCGCCAACTGCAACGAGGCCGCTCAGCGCACGCCCGCGGGCCTGCGGCTGGTCAAGGTCGAAAACCTGTCCGGCGCAGTCCAATCGCTCGAGGACATCAACGCGGGCAAGGAAGTCACCAGCTGCGGCTGACCTCGTTCAGAAGTCGTCGGGATCGTTCTCCAGCGTGTGGCGCAGGGCTTCGACGAGATTCGGGGCGAGGTTGGGAGCGGTACGCAGATCGAGGTCGCCGAAGGGATCCTCGTCCTCCTCGCTGGGGCGGACCTGCAGCAGCGACAGCGAGGTGCCGTCACGCAGGACACCGACGAACAGGCGGGCGTCGCGGCGCTCGGCGTGGGTCATGGCCGCGCGGCGGGCGGCCTGGTCGGCGGCGTCGCGGTCGGCGAGCAGGGGAGCGATGGCATCGTCGAGGGTCTGCTCGGCGGCCGGCGGCAGCACCACGATCTGCTGTACCAGTACACAGCCCTCGACCGACGGCGGCCAGCTGGTGGTGGCGAGGAACTCGTCGAGCGCCATGGCGTCGGCCTCGCCCGCGATGTCCTCGGGGAAGGGTTCCTGCGCAATGGGAGTCAGGGCGTCCTGCTCGTCCAGCTGATCCAGCAGGGCGGGTTCGGCGGCCGCCAGGTCCGCGGTCGGTACCAGGGCGAACATCTGCGGCGGGCGGTCCCAGCCTTCGCCGTCGACATATTCCGCGACTTCCCGGATACACCGGTACAGGGCCGAGGCCGCCCACTGCTCAGGATTCACCCGGCAATCCTCGCATCCCGCTCATGGCCGGCCCACGCGGCAGGTGTTGGGCCGCGCGGCGGGCGTTTTACGTAGAGTGGGGCGCGAACGGTCCCCTGGGACCAACTCGCATCATCGGACTGCGACGCTGCGTGCCGGTATCCCGGCCGGGGCGTCGCCGGACCTGGGAGAGTGGCATCGTGGGCATGCGCCCCCCGACCGGCTTACCTTCGCTGTCGCGACGCAGCCGCATTCTGCTCGTCACGGCGCTGGTGCTGGCCGCACTGTTACTGGTCGGGCCCCGGCTCACCGACGCCTATACCAACTGGTTGTGGTTCGGGGAGGTGGGATTCCGCAACGTCTACACCACCGTGCTGTTCACCCGGATCCTGTTGTTCCTGGTGGTCGCGGTGGTCGTGGCCGTCATCATCTGGCTGGCGCTGCTGCTGGCGTACCGGTCGCGGCCGGTGTTCGTGCCGATGAACGGACCCGGCGATCCGATCGCCCGCTACCGGACGACGGTGATGAGCCGGCTGCGCCTTTTCGGTATCGGCATCCCGGTGCTCATCGGCGTGCTGTCGGGTCTGGTGGCGCAGTCGAGCTGGGTGACGGTCCAGCTGTTCCTGCACGGCAGCTCCTTCGGGGTCAAGGATCCGCAGTTCCATCTGGACGTCGGCTTCTACGCCTTCGACCTGCCGTTCTATCGGATGGTGCTGAACTGGCTGTTCGTTTCCGTGGTGATCGCCTTCTTCGCGAACCTGGTGGCGCACTACGTCTTCGGCGGGCTGCGGCTGTCCGGCCGCGAGGGCACGCTGAGCACCTCGGCGCGCGTGCAGCTGGCCATCCTGGCCGGACTCTTCGTGCTGCTCAAGGCGGTCGCGTACTGGCTGGACCGCTACGCGCTGCTGTCGAGCACCCGCAAGGAGCCGACCTTCACCGGTGGCTCCTACACCGATATCAACGCGGTGCTGCCGGCCAAGCTGATCCTGCTGTCCATCGCGGTCATCTGCGCCATCGCCTTCTTCGCCGGAGTCGTGCTGCGCGACCTGCGGATTCCGGCCATGGCGGCGGCGCTGCTGGTGCTGTCCTCGGTGCTGGTGGGCGCGGTGTGGCCGCTACTGGTGGAGCAGTTCTCGGTGCGCCCGAACGCGGCCACCAAAGAACAGGCCTATATCGAACGCAATATCGAGGCCACCCGCGAGGCTTACGGGCTCACCCAGGACAAGGTCCAGTACGTCGACTACAAGGGCGAGGCGACCAAGGACCCGGTCACCGTGCCCGCCGACCAGCAGACCATCAAGAACATCCGGCTGCTGGACCCGAACCTGCTGACCCAGACATTCATTCAGCGCAATCTGCAGCTGCAGAACTTCTACGGCTTCCCGGATCCGCTCGACATCGACCGCTACACCATCAACGGTGAGATGGGCGATTACATCGTGGCCGCGCGCGAGCTGCAGCCGCAGAACCTGTCCGGTAACCAGACCGACTGGATCAACAAGCACACCGTGTACACGCACGGCAACGGCTTCGTGGCTTCGCCCGCCAACAAGGTGAACGCGGCTCCGCCCAAGGAATCCCAGCAGGCCGGTCAGTCCGCGGGCAGTGATTCCGGTGGCGGGTACGGCTATCCGGTGTTCAATGTCGGCGACAAGAAGACGGTCAGCGACCTGTTCACGCCCAAGGAAGAGCAGGCCATCCCGGTCGATCAGCCGCGCATCTACTACGGCGAGCTGATCTCCAAGTCGGATGCCGACTACGCGATCGTGGGCAGCAACAACCAGCCCAAGCGCGAATACGACACCCCCACCGACCAGTTCACCTACGACGGCGCGGGCGGCGTGCCGCTCGGCAACTGGTTCAACCGGCTGGCCTTCGCGGCCAAGTACGCCGAGCGCAACATCCTGTTCTCGGGCGCCATCGGACCGGATTCGAAGATCATCTTCAATCGCAATCCGCGCGACCGCGTCACCCAGGTGGCGCCGTGGCTGACCGCCGACGGCGATGTGTACCCGGCTGTGGTGAAGGGCCGCATCGTCTGGATCGTGGACGCCTACACCACCCTCGACAACTACCCGTACGCGCAGAAGACCTCGCTGGACGGCGTCGTGGAGGACTCCATCGACCAGACCACGGGGCGTCTACTACCCCGCAAGGAGGTCTCCTACATCCGGAACTCGGTGAAGGCCACCGTCGATGCGTACGACGGCACCGTCAGCCTGTACGAGGTGGACAAGACCGATCCGGTACTGAAGGCGTGGATGGGTGTGTTCCCGAACGCGGTGAAGCCGGAGAGCGCCATCTCCGACGAGCTGCGCGCGCACTTCCGCTACCCGGAGGACCTGTTCAAGGTGCAGCGCGAGATGCTGGCGAAGTACCACGTGGATGATCCGCGAGAGTTCTTCACCAACAACGCCTTCTGGTCGGTGCCCAATGATCCGACCCAGGAGGGCGCGGCCAGCGGGGCGCATCAACCGCCGTACTACGTCCTGCTCGGTGATACGAAGACCGGGAAGTCGCAGTTCAATCTGACCAGTGTGATGGTGGGTTACAAGCGGAACTTCCTGTCCGCCTACATCCAGGCACATTCGGATCCCGACAACTACGGCAAGATCACCGTTTTGAAGCTGCCCGCGGATTCACAGACGCCGGGCCCGGGCCAGACGCAGACGTCCATGACGACGGCCGATCAAGTGTCCCGAGACCGGAACCTGCTGACCGGTGGCAATGTCAACAAGATCAAATACGGCAATCTGCTGACCCTGCCGGTCGGTGACGGCGGCATCCTGTACGTCGAACCCTGGTACCTGGAACGCAATACCGGCGGGCCCAACGCGCCGTCCTTCCCGCAGCTGGTGAAGGTGCTGGCCAGCTACCGCGACAAGGTCGGCTACGGATCGACGGTCAAGGAAGCGCTCGACCAGGTGCTGCCCGGAACCGGCAGTGCCGCAACCGATCAGCCGGGACAGGCGGCCACTCCGCCGGCCCAGGGTGCGACGCCGCCGACCACACCGGCGACACCCCCGGCCAACGGGTCCGCCGGCAAGGATGCGGCGGTCAAGCAACTCGACGACGCCTTGAGGGCGGTTCAGGACGCACAGAAGTCCGGCGACCTGGGCCAACTGGGCAAGGCGCTGGAGCAGTTGCAGATCGCCGTGAACAACTACGAGAAGACGGGCGGGTAACTGACCCGTTAGCGCGAGGCGCTGTCACCTGTGGGTGACAGCGCCTTTCGCATTTCCTGGGGTCGATGTCTCGCGGTGCGGTCGCGGGGTTGCCCACGCGCGCCTCGGCGACCTTGCGGGTGTGGGGTGTATCGCGCATCCTTCCGGCTCATGTTGCATGCCGAGGTGGGCGGTGTGGCTGGGGCGCTTCCGATTTCAGCTACCGGGTCGAGAGGTGAGCGCAGTCGGAGGCGCGGTCGACTTGACCGTGTAGAGGGCCGGGGTGGTCTCGAGCGCGTGGATGGCGTCGAAGGATCCCAGGCGGCGAGTCAGATAGCGGTGCAGTGCGGCCGGGTCGGGGCAGAGGGCCTCGGCGATCAGGTTGGTGCGGCCGGTCGTGGCGGCGACGAACGCCAATTCCTCGTGCTGGGACAGGGATTCGGCGACCGCGTGGAGCTGACCCGGAGCGACGGTCGCCCACAGCAGGGCGCGGGTGGTGACGCCGAAGACGCGATCGTCGATGTCGACATCCAGATAGAGTGCGCCGGCAGCACGCAGGTCGGCGATGCGCCGCGCCACCGTGGACTGTGACCAGCCGGTGGCGGCAGCCAGGTCCGCCAAGGTCGCGCGGCCATCGGCACGCAATGCCGAGAACAGTGGCGCGTCGGTGGGGGAGACCGGTTTGCGAACGCGGGCCCGGGAATTCGGCTCCCGGTCGGCGCCGGACGAGTCCGAGCTGTGCATCTCGGCGCGCCCGGTTGATATGTGCGTCTCAGTCGTCGCAACCGGGTGGCCGTTGTCGGCGGAAGAGATCGCTGCGGCCGGGGCAGACGGCGAATCAGGGCCTAAATTGTTGTGTGACAATAGTTTCCGGCGTTGCTCGGCGTCCAGCGTGGTGAGTCGACCGGGCCAGGCGGTCGGGCCGCCGAGGTAGGTGTGCAGTACGTAGTGCGCGGAAATTCCGGTGATCGCCGAGGTTCGGGGAAGGTCGTCGAGCAGCAGCGCGGGTGCGTCGGGACCGGGGCCGTCGACGATGAGGAAGATTTCGGTGCCGCCGGAGGTGAGCATCACCCAGCTGGTATCGCCGCGTTTCGCCAAGGCCTGCGCCAATTTTCGCGCGGCCGCCGGGGTGCAGGTGAGCCGGACCAGCCACTGGGTGGTGCTGGTGCGCCCCGGGTCCGGCAGCCCGACCACCCGCAGCCCGAACTCCGCGCGCAGGCGGCGGTAGCGGCGGGCGACGGTCTGGGTCGAGACACCGAGCACCTCGCCGATGCGGTTGAAGGGCGCGCGTCCATCGATGTGCAGGGCATGGACAACGCCGCGATCCACCTCGTCCAGCATGGAAGAAATCATTGCAGATCAGCCTGATACGGAAAATATCCGCAATCCGTGGGCGCTGGATAGCCGCTATTCCGCGCCGTTCGCAGGATGAAGGAGCGGGACACACCCGCCTCCACCGACGAACGGAGTACCCATGTTTCTCGTGACCGGAGCCACCGGCACTGTCGGCCGCGCGGTGGTCGATCGCCTGCTGGACGAGGGTCTGCCGGTGCGGGCCGTCACCCGCCGCCCCGAGTCGGCCGGCCTGCCCGCCGGTGTCGAGGTCGTGCGTGCCGATCTCGGCGACGCGGACAGCCTGCCTACCGCGCTGACCGGTGTCCGCGGCATCTTCCTGTCGACAGCGGGCCCCGAGATCCCCACGCACGACGCGAATCTCGCCCGAGCCGCCGTGGCCGCGGGCGTTGAGCACATCGTGAAGCTGTCGTCGGGGCGAGCCGGTGACGCGGCCGCGACCGACCCGATCCCCGCCTGGCATCGCGCCGGCGAGGACGCGGTGCGCGCGAGCGGGGTCGCGTCGACCATGGTTCGCCCCATGGGATTCATGTCCAACGCACTGCACTGGGCGCCCTCGATCCGCGAATCCGCCACCGTCCGTGCGCCTTTCGGCCAGGGCCGCATCGCGGTGGTGGATCCGCGCGATATCGCCGCCGTCGCTGTCGCGGCGCTCGCCGACCCGGCGCGCCATGCCGGTCAGGTCTACACGGTGACCGGTCCGCAGGCGCTCTCGCCGGGCGAGCAGACCGCGACTCTCGCCGAAATCCTCGGCCGGCCACTGCGTTTCGAGGAGATCGCGGCCGACCGGGCGCGGGCGGATCTGCTGCGCTTCGGGGTGGAGCCGGAGCTGGCCACCGCCATCATGGCCCTGCGCGCCACGGCGCTGGAGTCCTTCACCTCGGTGGTGCATCCGACGGTCGCGGACGTCACGGGCCGGTCACCGCGAACCTTTCAGGAATGGGCTCTCGATAATCGTGCGGAATTTACCGCCGCACAATAATAATTGTTGCCTACGAATAGCGAAAGGTGCTGCGTCGCCATTGACGCAGCACCTTTCCATTTCTTCCGGTATGGGAAGGAGATTCGGGTTATTTGCCCCAGGATTCGATGAGGGCGGCGTTGGACTGGAGGACCTGGTTGTACTGGTCCTGCACGCCGAACTGCTGGGCAAGGCCGCCGGCAACACTCTTGGCCTGGTCGATGACGGCCTGGCGATCGGTCGGGAGGGCGGGGGCGGGAGCCGGGGCTGCGGGCTCCGGGGCCGCCTGGGGCTCGGGCTCGCTGGTGCCCGCGCGCAGGTACTGGCCGCACACCGGCCAGGCGCCGGCGCCCTGGGTGGACAGCACGTTCTCGGCCACGCGGATCTGCTCGGCCTTGCTGGCATTGGAGGCGAGGCCGCCGCCGCCATTGGCGGCCCAGGTGCTCTGCGAGAACTGCAGACCGCCGTAGTAGCCGTTGCCGGTGTTGATACCCCAGTTGCCGCCGCTCTCGCACTGGGCGACGCCGTCCCAGTCGTGGGTCGGGGCGGCGGAGGCGGTTGCGGTGAAGCCGAACGGGACGGCAACAAGTGCGCCGGTGACGGCGGCGAAGCCGAGGACGCGAGTGTTGATCTTCCGGTTCTGTTTCATGGTGATTTCCCTCCCTGTGCCGACCGGCCCGGCGCAAATGCTCCGCCGTGTCCCTGTCCCCAGGAGTCGGGGTGCCCGACCGCGGGACAGGGTTTCCGGAGTGCAGCGGTTCGGGTCGGAGCCCATCTCAGGTTTGATCCGGGCCACAACTGACCATAACGAGTAAATCTCGGCAGATCACGTCTTGATAACTTCAGAATTGCATGAAGTGAATGACCCGAAAATCGGTGTCGATGCAGGTTGGCTATGCTGTAAATGCCAATCCCGAGCGGTCTGTTATCTGGCCGTGATGTGATTCAACTCACCAAGAATTTGTGACTCCGGTCACGTTTCATGCTCAAATGAACGACCAAACGTACGCGCGAGGCTCTCAAATGGAAGATTTTCACCCTGATCACTCCGCTTTGAGGGCAACCGTCCGGTCTGATTCGCTCCGCCACCCTCGCTCACCCGTCGGTCTTCCACCCCGGAACCTGGCTTGACCAGCCGATTTGGTGCATCTCCCAGCCCGTGTGTAATGTTGTGTTCACCGACGCGGGGTGGAGCAGCTCGGTAGCTCGCTGGGCTCATAACCCAGAGGTCGCAGGTTCAAATCCTGTCCCCGCTACTAAGCGAAGGGCCCGGAACCATCAGGTTCCGGGCCCTTCGCATATTCGAGGTTCTCCGTTCACGCCAGGCGAGCATCCAACCCGATGTATTGCCTCGGGCGGCCAGGCTGGGGTTCTCCACCGGTGTATCAGGGGCGAGCGGGGAGTCGCGCGGAATTTGGTCAGCCGACCTTGTCGAGGAAGGTCAGGATGGCGGCGTTGATCTCGTCTGGGCGCTCCTGCTGGATCCAGTGGCCGCAACCCGGGATGACCAGGGGATCGAGCAGGTTCGGGACGAGTGTGCGCATGCGACAGGTCGCTGAAGCGGACAGCGGTGTCGAGCGCGCCTCCGGTGAAGAGGGTCGGCTGGGAGAGGACGGCGAAGTCGCCGAGCGGCCAGTCGGGCTCCAACATCGCGGCGGCATCCGTGCTACGCGTCGCGGCGTAGCACCTCATTCGTGAACCTCTCGAATTACTCAGCAAGCACACAGACATTTCGGGAGCGGAGCTTGGGTTTCGGCCGTTGAATGAAGTAGTGCTGCAGGACAGCACCCCGTGAGACGGAGTCCCAGGAGGTCCGGTCGTGCACACCGAAGCCATCGAGGTTGGGGATGTCGCCGCTGTCGACGCCGATGCGCAGGCGCGGCTCGGACTGGTGGCCGGGGCGGGGGTGAGCCGGCCGGGGCGGCGCACGATCAATGCGGACGCGTTCGCCACGTTCACCGATGCCCGGCTGGGACGCAGCGCTTTCGTGGTGGCGGACGGGGTAGGGGATCATCTGGCGGCGGCCCGGGCGGCGCGGCTGGTGGCGCAGACCGCGGCGCGGGCGGCGGTCGGGGACGGCGCGCAGGCCGGAATCCTGGCGGCGCAGCGGGAATTGCTGCGTGAGCTACCCGAGTCGAGCGCCGACAGCGTGCTGGTGGTCGCGGTGCTGCCGAGCAGTGGTCAGCTGGACGGCCCCTGCGATATCGCCTGGGTGGGTGACTGCCGGGCCTACCGGTGGAACGGTCGCGTGCTGCACCGCATGACCACCGATCACACTGTCGCCGAGTACTTCCGGGCGCGCGGGCGCGACCCGCTGCCGGGTATGCGGCATCTGGTCACGACCTCGGTGCGGACCGTGCAGCCGGGCGACATCGGGCGCGCGGCCACCGGATCGAGCGCGGGCAGGCTGCTGCTGTGCACCGACGGGGTGGGTAAGAAGCTCAATATGCCGCTCATCAAGTCGATTCTGTCCCACGGGACTGCGGCGGGTCAGGCGGCGGAGGCGCTGGTGGGGACGGCCCTCGGTCGCGGCGGCACCGACAACACCACCGCCCTGGTGGTGGACGCGAACCGCTGAGCCGGGCGGGTATTTCCCCGAATTCGCACATTCTGGACGGGTGACCAGGTAGCTTGGGCCCGACTTTGGCAGTGCGCAGTATCGGGGTTCGCCGTGGCAGACAGATCGACATCCATCCGCAGTCACCTCGGCGGTCTGCTCCGGCGCAAGCCGTGGGGATCCACGTTCGCGCGGGCCGCGATCGTGCTGCTCCTGGTGGTGCCGACACTGGTCTCGGCGGTCTACATGTGGATCATGTGGGATCCGGAGCTGTACCTGAAGCAGATTCCGGTCGCCGTCGCCAGCGACGATGCCGGCGGCATCTCCGACGGCAAGGCCCAGAACATGGGTACCGAGATTCTCGACAATCTGGTGTCCAGCGGTGAACTCCAGTTCCACCGGGTCAGCAGCGCGGAAGCGGTGCGCGGGCTGCGGGAGAGCCGGTACGCCTTCTCGGTCGTCATTCCCGCCGACTTCACCCGGAACGTGCTGAGCGTGACCGATTCCGAGCCGCAGCATGCTCGGATCATGGTTTGGTACAACGACTTCAACGGCACGCTGGGACCGGCTGTGGCCAATAGTGTTGTCACCGAGGCGCAGAACCAGATCGCGGCCACCATCGGGCGTGGTTACGCCGGTCAGATCCTGGTCGGCGTGAACAGTCTCGGCTCCGGCCTCGGCGACGCCGCGAAGGGGGCGACCCAGTTGGCCCAGGGCACCACGCAGCTCGCCGACGGCTCCGACCAGTTGACCGCCGGACTCGATCAGGCCGCCACCGGCGCGGCCCAACTCGCGACCGGCGCGGGCCGGCTCCATGCCGGTGCGGTACAGCTCGCCGACGGAGCGAACCAATTGGTCACCGGCACCGATCAACTCGGCTCCGGGGCACGGCAGATCCGCGATGGTGTGGACCAGGTCGTCACGCCGCTGCTGGATGCCCTCGAACCCGCCGGGCGGCTCGCGGCGCAACTCGATCCGCTGCTCGACCAGTTGAATAGGAACCCGGACCCCGCGGTGGCCGACGCGGTCACCCAGCTGAAGAGCCTGATCGGTCAGGCCCGGCCGGACGACCCCGATTCCCTCGTCGGCCAGCTGACCCAGTTGCGGGACGGCACAAAGGAATTGGCCCGGCAGCTCACCGATCCCAAAGCCGACTACCGCTCCGGCGTGCTGGCTCTCGCCGATGGCAGCGCCCAATTGCGTGACGGCACAGTGCAACTCGGCAGCGGCGCGAACGACCTGTCCACGGGCCTGGACCAGCTGGTCGCCGGCGGCCGCGACCTCCGGGCGGGCGTCACCCAATTGAGCGACGGCGCAACCCAGCTCGACAACGGCCTGCGCGACGGTGTGGCCGCCGCACCCCACATCGCCGACCCCAATGCCTCGGCCGACGTCATGGCCCAGCCCGTCAGCATGGACATCCGCAACCAGGAACCCAGCCAGCTCGTCCGCGACGGCGACCGTAGCCACAAGGAGATCGCCCGCGGCGCAGGCCCCGTGCTCGTCGTGATGGGCTCCTTCCTCGCGGCCATCGTCCTGTGGATGCTGGTGCGCCCCTTGCTCGGAGCCGCCCGCGGCCGCTCACCCTGGCGGCGCGCCGCGGCCCCCGTCCTGCGCGGCACCGCGGTCGGCGCGGCGTGCGTCATCGCCCTGTCCGCCCTCGCCGCCGGTTACGGCGGCTGGCTCGGCTGGTCCCCGCAACAGTGGCCCGCCATGGTCGCCGTCATCGCCCTCGTCGGCCTGGTGGCAGCGGTGACGGCGCAACTGTTCGTCGTGCTCTTCGGCCGCGTCGCCGGTTCCATCGCGGCCTTCTCCTTCTATATGTTCCAAATCTTCGCCTTCGGTGGCGTCTTCCCCGCCGGCACCACCCCACTCCTGTTCCGCCCCTTCAAAGACATCGCCCCCATGACGTTCGCCCGCCGAGCCATCATCCGCACCGACATCGCCCTCTACGACCGCATGTTCTGGATCTCCATCGCGGCCCTGCTCCTCGTCCTCGTCGCCGCCCTGGCGATCATGATCGCCTCCCGCTACCTCGCCGCCTCCGTGCCCGATCCGGCCCCCGCCGATCGCGCCCCCGAACCCCTGCACGCGATTCCCTCCCGACCCTGAAAAACGGCTCTGACCAGTCGATTAGGTTCCCTTCCCCACTCGTGTGTAATGTTGTATTCACCGACGCGGGGTGGAGCAGCTCGGTAGCTCGCTGGGCTCATAACCCAGAGGTCGCAGGTTCAAATCCTGTCCCCGCTACTAGGGAAAGGGCCCGGAACCATCAGGTTCCGGGCCTTTTTCGCGAGCTGGCGGCGCGGGCAGCTAGAAGTTCAGTGCCTCATGACGTTTGGCTGTCTTGATGTCCTGCATCGGAGCGCTGCCTTCCAGAAGGCTGCGGGGCCCAAGAAGATTCACTGGATCGAGGGTGCCAGTCACGCCGATCCGACCACGACGTGCAGTGCACGGACGGCTGGCGCGTCGAGAAGGTGCCGTTCGAGGGCGTGAAGCTGTCCGACTTGCTGGACGACGCCGGGGTCAGCGCAGGCGGCGAAGCCCTCAGTTTCGGCTGTTTCGACGGTGCGTACACCGGGAGCCTCACGCTGGAGGCAGGCCCGGCGCTCCGACGTGCTGGTGGCTCTGCGGATGCAGGACGCGCCGATTACGCATGAGCACGGCGGCCCGGTCAGGCTCTACGTGGCGCCGATGTACTTCTACAAGTCCGCCAAATGGTTATCCGGCATATCGGTCACCAGCCGGTATCCCCTGTGGCTGGTCGAGGACCAGCCGACCAGGGATCGGAGTCCCGAGCTCCGGAATTGATCGCCCTGGAAGGCGAACCGGTCATTGCCATGATCGTCGCAGCAGATCCGCGGCGCGTTCGGCGATCGCGTATACCGTCGCATTCGTATTGGCCGACGGAATCGCCGGTATGACCGAACCGTCGGCGATGCGCAGCCCCGCCAACCCGTGCACCCGCAGCTCGGAATTCACGACGGATGACTCATCCTCACCCATCGCGCAGGTGCCGACCGGGTGGCGGTAGGAGCCGAAATTCCTTCGTGCGTAGTCGCCGAGCAGCGCCTCGTCGGTGACGTCGAGTCCGGGCGCGACCTCGGTGACGCCCCATGCGACGAGCGCCGCCGAACCCGCGATCTCGCGAGCAGCCTCGATGCCGTCCAGTACCACCTCGACATCCGTTGCCTCCGTGAAGTATCCGGGGTCGAGTACCGGCGGCGCGGACGGGTCGGCCGAGGAGATTCGCAATGAGCCCCGGCTCACCGGCAGCATCGGCGAGACACCGATGGTGAAGCCGTTCGGCACCGCCGCAACGGGATTGGGCAGCGGGATATCGATGAAATGATCTGCAGATCCGGCCCCGCCAGGTCCGGGCAGCTGCGCAAGAGGCCGATGACCTCGCCGTGATTGGCTCGCGGCGTGGGTACCAGGCGCCGGGAACTGTGCACCAGGTTGATCCGGGGACGGTCGCGCAGATTGCGGCCCACCCCGGGTAGTGGATGCACCACTTCTCCGTGCGAGTCCCGCAGCACGGACTCCGGTCGCTCTCCCCGCAATCCATGCCATCGCGGAGCGACGGCGATCCCGAAAGGCTCATGCAATGAACCCGCCGAAGTCCGAACAACGTCTCATCGCAGAGCTTTTCGTCTGCGGCCCGGTAGCGATGCTGATCTGGTCGGAGACCGCCGTGTCGCCCGATCACGTACCCAGGAGACCGAACAGAGCCCGTCGCCCAGGGACGACGCGGCGTGATGGCCCGCAGGCCCCTGACGTGGTCTGAAACGATTATGTGTCTGAAAAGCCTGCGAAACCGACCGTGAGTGGCGAGAATTGTCTATGCTGCGCAGCGGAAACGAGGACCTGCCGCCGCACCGCCCGAAACCCCTTCGGCACCAGAGGAATTGGACAATGAGCAGGCTGGCGACAGCGTGCGCGGCGATCTTGGTTGTCGCGGGCGTCACGGTCGGGACCACGGTGGCCGGCGATGCGCGGGCGGAGACGCACGGCGCACTGCCCTGCACCCCCTATACGGCGATTCTCGCGCCGGGGACCTGGGAGACGCGTTTCGATGCGGATCCGATGGTGCCGGTCGGCATGCTCAGGCCGATCGGCGATGGGCTGCAACGGCAGTACGGCAGCGACATCACCGTGCTCTATGCCCCGTACGCGGCGAGCGCTTTCGATCAGGGGCTGAGCTATGCGCAATCCTTGAGCACCCTCGAATCCCGGCTGCACCAGATGGCGAGCAGCCTGTGCGGTTCGACGCGAGTGTTCCTCGCCGGGTACAGCCAGGGTGCGGATGGGATCGGCGATTTCGCGACCGAGATCGGCAATGGCGAGGGACCGATCAGCGCCGATCGGGTGGTCGGCGTGGGGCTGCTGGCCGATCCGCATCGCGATCCGAGAACCACTCTCTCGCTGGGCGACCCGCAACCCGGTCACGGCATCGCCGGGGCGCGGAGTCAGGATTTCGGTGCGCTGACCGATCGGGTGCGCACCCTGTGTGTCGAAGGCGATCTGTACTGCTCGCTCAATGCCGCCACGTCCCCGTTCCTCTTTGCGCTCGGCCGGGTGCTCAGCGGTGACTCCGCGATGATCGCATCCCTGATTCCCGCGGGCACGGATCCCGGCACACTCCTCGCGCAGGCCGTGAAGGTCGGCGCCGGCTGGACGGCGACCGCGGCGAACCTGCCCGCCATTCTGCAAAGCCTCGCCAACCTCCCCGATCTGATCCAAGCGGGCGATATCACCGGTGCGCACGAGATCGCGAGCAACCTCAATATGGCCTTGGCTCCGATGGTCCAGGCAGCTGCGGGAGTGGACCTGCCCCTCATCGGCTCGGTCATCCGGGCGGCCGCGGCCATCGACCCGTCGGGCTGGACCGCCGCTGCCAGCGTGATCGCCGATGCCCTGACCCAGATCGACATCCTGCGCATCGCGGGGAATGTCGGCCGCATGCAGGAAACCCTCTGGCGCGCAGTCGAATCCCTCACCCGCAACGACGCGTCCGCCGCGGCTGCCGAAGTGGCGACCCTCGCCCCGGCCGGACTCGACCTGGCCGGCTCCGTTCTCGGCCCCCTCGCCAACGCCGTACGGGGCGATCTCCGCGTCGCCGCGCAAACCCTGCTCAGCATCGGCGGTATCGACAGCATCAACGATCTGCTGGAACTGAGCCGCCAAGGCGTCGACATGGCCACCTTCTACGCCTCGAAGGTGCACGTCGACTACGGCGACGACGCACAGATACTCCTGGGCTTCCTGGGCTCCCTGGCTGCTTGACAGGACGCCGCTCCCGGCCCCGGAACCACTGGTTCCGGGGCCGCCTGTGGTGGGACGGGTTAGGATTTGTGATTCATGGACCGGTGGGGAGCCGGACCTGAGGGGGAGCGAAACATGGTGACTACCACCGATATACCCGTGATCGGCCGCAGGGAGCGCAACAGGCAGCGGGTCCGTGCCCGGATCTACACGTCCGCGCTGGAGTTGTTCGCCGAAAAGGGCTACGACGCAACGACAATCGACGAGATAGCGGAACGCGCGGACGTGTCGCGCGGCACCTTCTTCAATCACTTCCCGCGCAAGGAAGACCTCATCACCGAGTGGGCCGAGGACCGGCGCCGCACCCTGATCGACCGGATCGAGCAGCCACTCGGGACCGGGGCGAGCGACACCGGCGCGCTGCTGCACCGGTGCATGGCCGGTCTCGCCCAGCTCGGCGAGGCGCAGCGCGGAGTCACCGAGATCATGCTGACGGCGTGGGTGAAGACGGGCCGCCCCCTCACCGAAGAGCCGTACACCGCCGAGGTTTTCGCGCGGATCGTCGAGATCGGCGTCCGGCGCGGCGACATCGACGCACGCGTGGATCCGGTGCTGCTGGGGAACCTCCTCCGCGACGCCTACCTCGGGGTCGTGTACCGCTGGGCCCGTCGCGCGACCGACCAGGAGCGGACAGCCGGCGAACTGCGCGACGTACTCGACGTCATCCTGCGAGGTGTCGCAACCAACAACGTCGCCGGGACCGAGAACGATTGGCCCGCAGCGTGACCGAACCCGCCGACTTACCCTGAATGTGATCTGGACGCCATTCGTGGTCGAGTCATGCGGATCGAATCATGCACTTTGGCACGAAATGTCCCCTAGCAGGCGCGTTCCATCCCCGTCCCGCCGTCGGAACACCGATAGATTTGCCCGGTCCGGGCCCAACGAGGGGTGGGTCCGCACATACCTTGGAGCGGACGCGGAATGGAGGCTCGATGCCCAGCGGGCGATGCGGGAGAGGATCGCGGGATTCACGGCCCGGCGCCCGCTGACCCCGCTGCCGCTCGCCCGGCTGCAACGCGATACCAGCGGCCGAACGGTATTCGCCTACGACATCCGCGGGCACGGTTGGGCTCGATGGACAGAACCGGTTGTCGGACTTCGCTTCTCCGGTGCTCGTCCTCGCCGGCGAGCGTGACGCCTCGATTACGCCCGCGATCATGAAGGGTGTCGCCGAGCGCATCCCCGTGGCCGAGTACCGCGAACTGCCCGGCGCCCCGCACATGCAGACCCTGGAGCAGCCCGCGCTGGTCGCGGCGACGCTCGACGACTTCCTGCTCGCAGACCGCTGACGGCCCTCAGGCCAGGGCGCTGCCCCGCTGCCAGTCCGGCCAGAGGATGGTCCAGTCACCGCCCTGCCCGATGTCGAGCGGATCGCCGCCGGTATTGCGGACTTCGACCACATCGCCGGGGTTGGCGAAGTCGAAGAACCAGGCGGCGTCCGCGGGACTGAGGTTGAGGCAGCCGTGCGAGACGTTGGTATTGCCCTGCGCCCAGACCGTCGCGGCGAGTTCGTGCAGGTAGATGCCGTCGTGGCTGATACGGACGGCATTTCTGATGTTTTCGCGGTAGCCGAGGCCGGAGTTGACGGGCAGGCCGTAGCTGGAGGAGTCCATGCTGACCACGCTGTCCTTGTCGAGCACGGTGTAGACCCCGGGATGGGTCCAGAACGACAACACCCGCCCGCCCACCACAGCGGTGCCGCCCCGGCCCATGGACGTGGGCATGCTGCGAACCAGGTTGCCGTTCTCGAAGACCTCGATGTGCTTGGTGTTGTCGTCCGCGATGGCGATGTGGGAGGGGCCGATCACCACGGAGACCCGCTGGTCGTCCCGGCCGTACACGCCGTCGCCGAGGCGGGTGCCGAACAGGTTCGCCGCCACCGTGATCCGGGTGCCGGGCGTGTGATAGTTCTCCGGACGCCAGTGCGCATTGCGGTCGTCGAGCCAGTACCACGCGCCCGTCACGTTGGGCTCGGTGGTGACCCGGAGGGTGCGTTCCGCGGCGGCGCGGTCGACGGCCTCGTCGAAGTGCGCGACCAGCACCAGGCCGATGCCGTAGGTTTCGCCGTCCTGGATGTCGAGGAGATTGTTCGAGCGGAAGGTGACGCTGGTCAGCGTGTCGGGCCGGACAGTGGTGAAGACGGCGGTGGTGTCGACGTCTCCGGTCTCGCCGTTCGCCACCACCGACGCCGTATAGGTGTGGCCGTAGCCGAGTGGTTCGGAACTGATCCAGGCCAGGCGATCCGCGGAGAGCGCGCCCGGTAGCGGTCGACCGGTTTCGTCGATCCAGGAGACCGAGGTCAAGGTCCCGTTGAGCACACCGACCCGGCCGAGTTGGCGCGGACTCAACTCACGCCCGGCGGCCACCGGCGGAAACACGATAGCCGCGGGCCGCAAGGCGCGCGGGAGCAGCCCGTTGCCCCGGTACGGCACGCTGCCGGCGACGAACAGGCCGCCCAGCCCCATGATCCCGGTCAATACCTGACGACGTCGCAACCCCAACGCGCGCTCCCTTCGACCTGATCCCGGACCCGGCTCGGTCGTGTCAGCATCGCGCCGCCGGCCAACAAGATCACGACGCCGGACGGGATCTCCACCGTTCCGTCGCGTAACCGACACCTCGCGGCAATCGAGCGGAAGTGCTCAGCGGGTCGCCATCACTTCAGCGCCGCGTGGTCACTTCAGCGTCGCGTGCATGAGGTAGACGTTGTAGCTGTTCCAGGTGGAGATGGTGAAGTAGAGGTCCTTGGCGCCGGACCAGGGGTGGATGAAGCCGCCGTAGGCGGTGGGGTAGTCGTCGGTGCTGAGCAGCGGGGTCGGATCCGACCAGGCGCCCTGGGGTTCGGCGGCGGTGCGGAGGACGATCTGGTTGCGGGTGACGTCGAGGTAGACCATCCGCCACTGGTTCGACTCGGTGTCGTAATGGATGGACAGTTCGCTGGCGGTGCCGGAAACCAGTGGGGTGGCCAGCAATTCGTTGGGGCCGCCGGCGGGGGTCCAGGTGCCGTCGATCCAGTACTGGTAGGCCGACTTGTTCAGGACCTGGTCGACGGGGACGCGGGCGAGGCCGATGACGCCGAGGCGGCCGTTGGGTGTGCCGAACATGTAGACGTAGTCGCCGTGCGGAACCATGGTGGCGACCTGGAAGCGGCCGAGCCCGAACAGGTTGTCCCAGCGGGCCCACTGCGATTTGGTCCAGGTGCGGCCGTTGTCGTCGGACCAGGCGATGCCGCCCAGGTTGGTCGACCACATGCCGGGGATCTTGGACCAGTGGTTGACCGACATGTAGGTCAGGTACTGGCGGTCGCCGACGGCGAATCCCGAGGTGGGGATGGTGGTGGTCTCGAAGTTCTTGATCTTGCGGCTGTCGAGCAGTTCGGCGGCGTGGCAGCGGCTGTTCTGCACGAAGTCGTCGAGGATCAGACCCTGCGACAGATCGCGAGTGCTGCTGTAGGCCAGCACATTGCTGCGCCAGTCCTGCTGGTCGGTGCCGGCGCCGGTGGGTTTCCAGCCCTTGCCGAAGGTGTCGCCGAACATGACGGCGACCTGGCCGGGCTTGGTCTCCCACATGAGCCCGAGGTCGGTGCCGTCGACCGACCAGCGCATATCCGTGCGATTGACCGATCCCTGCCCGGTGACCTGGTTGACCAGCTGGACCGAATCCACCTGCGGCGCGGCCACCGCCGCGGCCACGGGCGCGGGCGTGGCGGACTGGACGGCCGCGGTGGGCGCGGCCTGGGGTTCGGGTAATTCGCCGCCCGGCACCACGATCGGGATGGGTTCGGGCTCGGTGGTGATCTCGACCTGCGGCAGCGACGCGCTGCCGCCGCCGGGCTGATTCGCCGGGGCCGGGACGGTGTCGCGGACGTCCGGGCACGGATTGGCGCAGGGATCGGCGGGCAGCGCGACCGGATCGACACGGGTGTTGTCGGGCTTCGGGCCTGGCACCTGGACGGTGACGATCTGGGGCACCGGCACCGGGACCTTGATGGTCTGATTGCCCTGCGGCGGTGCGCCATTCGGGTCCGCTCGGCGATCCAGCGGGTCGAATCCGGTCTCACCGCAGCTGTTCACCGGCGCGGGTGCCCAGGGATGCGGTGCGGCCCCGGCGGGCGGCGCGGGCAGCAGCATCGCGCCCAGTGCGACGACGCCCGAGAGTGCGGGCGCCGCAGGGAATCCGGAATGACTCGACCAGCGGCGGGATCGAATTCCCATGTGGTGTGCGGCTCCTCGTCCAAGATCGGCTGACTCACCCTAGTCCGGTTCCGCCCGCTGCGCGTAGCGGTACGAACCGGTCAGGGTATCGGTCGCTCCGGGTCGTTACCGCCCACGCCGGTGGCGGCGGCGCGTCGCCGGGGCGGCAGACTGAGCGGTAATGAAGCTGCCTGATCTTCCCGACCTCCCCGTACGCCCGGCGCTGGACCGCATCGCGGCCACCCTGAGCGAGTGCGGGACCGCCGTGCTCGTCGCGCCGCCCGGAACCGGCAAGACGACGCTGGTTCCGCTGGCCCTGGCCGCGAACACCGGCGGACGGGTGGTGGTGGCGGAGCCGCGCCGGCTGGCCGCGCGGGCGGCGGCCGCGCGAATGGCGGCGCTGCTGGGCGAGCGGGTGGGAGAGACCGTCGGGTATGCGGTGCGCGGAGACCGGAAGGTAGGGGCCGGGACTCGCATCGAGGTGGTGACCTCCGGGTTGCTGGTGCGGCGACTGCAGAACGATCCGGAGCTGGCCGGGGTCGACGTGGTCGTCATGGACGAGTGCCACGAACGCCACCTGGACGCGGATCTGCTGCTGGCCCTGCTCCTGGATGCCCGGGCCGGACTGCGGCCGGACCTGCGGGTGCTGGCGACCTCGGCGACCGTTGCGGCGGACCGGCTTTCGACGCTGCTGGGCGGGGAGGGGGAGCCCGCCGCGCCGGTGCTGGAGGTGCGGGGCCGGGCCCATCCGGTCGAGCTGGAATACGTGCCGCCGGCCGCCCGGGAGCGGATCGAGCAGCAGGTGGCGCGGGTGACCCGCCAGGCATTGGCGGGCAGCGCGGGCGATGTGCTGGTCTTCCTGCCCGGGGCGGGGGAGATCCGCCGGACCGCCGACCTGTTGTCGGGACTGCCCGACGTGGACGTACTGCCCTTGCACGGCAGGCTGTCCGCCGCGGCCCAGGACGCGGCGCTGCGGCCGGGCACGCGGCGACGGGTGGTGCTGTCCACGGCGGTGGCCGAATCCAGTCTGACCGTGCCGGGGGTGCGGGCGGTGGTGGACTCTGGGCTGGCGCGGGTGCCGCGCATCGATCATCGGCGCGGGTTGTCCGGGCTTGCGACCGTGCGGGTTTCGGCCGCGGTGGCCGAGCAGCGGGCCGGACGCGCGGGCCGCGAAGGCCCGGGGTGGGCGTGGCGGTGCTGGCCGGAATACGAACACGCGACCCTGCCCGCGTATCCGGAACCGGAGATCCGCACCGCCGATCTGACCCGGCTGGCCCTGGAACTGGCGTGCTGGGGCACCGTCGACGGGCAGGCGCTGGCCTGGTGGGATGCCCCGCCGGCGGGTGGCCTGGCGGCGGGGCGGGCGGTGCTGCGGGCGCTCGACGCGGTGGATGACCATGGGGCGGTGACGGATCGGGGACGGCGGATCGCGGCCGTCGGATTGCATCCGCGCCTGGCGCGCGCACTGCTCGACGGCGCGCGCGAGGTGGGGGCGCGGGCGGCCGCCGAGGTGGTCGCGCTGCTCGATGACGATTCCCTGGCTCCCGGTATCGATCTGGCCGCGGCACTGCGGAGCCTGCGCGACGACCGGCCCGCCCGCTGGCAGCGGGAGGCGCAGCGGCTGGCGAAACTAGTCGAGGGCGACGGCGTGGACGACCCGGCTCTCGTTGCGGCACTGGCCTATCCGGAACGGCTGGCCCGCCGCCGGGCCCCCGGTTCGGCCAGTTACCTGATGGCGGGCGGCACCGCGGTGACCCTGCCACCGGGCAGCGGGCTGGGCGATGCCGAATGGCTCGCCATCGCGGTGGCAGGGCGCGACCCGGGTCAGGCCGAGGGACGAATCCGATTGGCCGCCAAGGCCGATGAGCAGCTCGCCCGGCAGGCCGCCGCGAACCTCCTGGAGACCGCCGACGAGGTCGATTGGGCCGACGGCGATCTGGTGGCTCGCCGGATGCGGCGCCTCGGCGCGATCGTGCTGTCGGAGCAGCCGCTCAGGGATCCGGATCCGAGCCTGGTGTCGGCGGCCCTGCTGCGCGGACTGCGCGCCACCGGCCTGGACCTGCTGCGCTGGGGCGAGGATGCCCGCAGCCTGCGGCAGCGCCTGGACTTCCTGCACCGCACCCTCGGCGCGCCCTGGCCCGCCGTCGATGACGACACCCTGCTGGCCGACGCCGAAACCTGGCTCGCCCCAGAGCTTTCCACCGCCCGCAGTCGCGCCGACCTGGAGCGCGCCGACGCGGGTCAGGCCCTGCGCCGCCTGCTCCCGTGGCCCGAGGCCGCACGCTTGGACGAGCTCGCCCCCGAACGCCTGGAGGTCCCCTCCGGCAGCCGCGTCCGCCTCGACTACTCCGCGGATCCGCCGGTGCTCGCGGTCAAGGTGCAGGAGATCTTCGGCTGGACCGAGCCGCCGCGCCTGGCCGGCGGCCGCGCCTCGATCCTGCTGCACCTGCTGTCCCCGGCCCAGCGCCCGGTGGCCGTCACCGCCGACCTGCCGTCCTTCTGGCGCACCGGCTGGCCCCAGGTCCGCGCCGACCTGCGCGGCCGCTACCCGAAACACTCCTGGCCCGAGGACCCCACCACGGTCACCGCCCACCGCGGCACTGCCCGCAACGCCCACCGCTCCGGCTGACCGGGCCCATTGCTCCGACCGGCGAGGACCCATCGCTCCGACGGACGGTAGCTCACCGGACCGGGTGGCGACGGCCGATCCCTGCGGCCGGCGTGGTCCATTGCTCAGGCCGACGAGGTCGTTCTCTCCGGCTGACCAAGGCGCACCGCTCTGTCCGACGAAGGGCGATCGCTCGGGGTTGCGGTGTCCCGCCGGACCGGGTGGCGGGAGTGAGACTTCAAGGGCAGCATGCGGAATAGCGGGTGACGCCCGGGTGCTGCAAGGCGGTGCGTCCGGTGTTCGGATGATGTGGTTCGACCCGCCGGTGAGCAGGCGGAGAGGGAGTGTGGCGGCATGCGTGCGATTCGATTCGACGAATTCGGCGGACCGGAGGTGCTGCGGTCGGTGGAGCTCTCGGTGCCGGAGCCGGGGGCCGGCCGGGTGTCCATCGACGTGGCCTATGTCGGAGTGAATTTCGCCGATCTCCAGGCGCGGGCCGTGGGCTATCGGGTGCCGGGGCTGCCGTTCGTGCCGGGGCTGGAATTGTCCGGGCGGGTGCGGGCCGTGGGCGAGGGTGTCGAGGGTTTGCGGGTCGGCCAGCCGGTGGCTGCCATCACCGACGGCGGCGCGTACGCCGATGTCGCGGTCGTCTCGGCCACGACGGTGTTCCCGGTGCCGGAGGGCGTCGATCTGCGCACCGCCGCAACGCTTCCCACGGTGCTGCCGACCGCCTACGCCCTGGTGCACACCGTCGGCCGCCTGCAGCCCGGGGAGACCATGCTGGTGCAGGCCGCGGCCGGCGGCGTCGGCACGGTGGTCGCGCAGATCGCCAAGCTCGCGGGCGCGGGCGCGGTGTACGGCGTGGTGTCCAGCCCGGCCAAGGCCGAGTACGCCCGCGAATACGGTTATGACGCAGCGTTTCTGAACGAATCCTTCGACGCGGAGGTCGCCGCCGCCACCGGCGGTCGCGGCGTGGACCTCGCGCTGGAGTCCATCGGCGGTGAAACCCTGCGCCGCACACTGGATTCCCTGGCCCGCTTCGGCCGCCTGGTCTCCTTCGGCAATGCGGGCGGTGCGGGCCCGTGGCAGGTCGGCGCGCCCGACCTCTACCCGCAGGGCCGCTCGGTGGCCGGGTTCTCCATTCTCGGCCTGAGCGTCGAGGCCCCGGACGTTCTGCACGAGATCGCCTCGCACGCCTTCGAATTGGCCACCTCCGGCAAGGTACGGCTGCCCATCACTGCCGAGTTCCCGCTCGCCGAGGCCGCGGAAGCGCACCGGCTGATGGCCGGTCGCTCCTCGACCGGCAAGCTGGTGATCGCCGTCAACCCGGAGTAGCGACCGGCACGCCTATTGGCCGTTCTTCTCCGGCGAGAGGTTCTCGGCAGCGGTGACGCGGCCGGATTCGATGGCGGCGAGCAGGGATTCGCGATCGGCCGCCGTCTGATCGGCGTAGGCCAGCGCGAAGTCTCCCATGGCCTGGTCGAAGACGTCGTTGCTGCCGAGATACGCGGCGATGGCCACCCGATCTCCCGATCGCGCGTGGCCACGCGCCAGCGTGTGCCCGCACAGGCTGGCGTACTGCCGCAGCTGCGCCGCCGACATCTCGTCGATGACCAAGGAGCCCTTCATGTCTCGCAGCTGTCGCCAGTAGTAGAACAGCCCGTCGGAGCCGGTCGCCCAGCCCAGGAAGATGTCACCGGCCGCTTGCGTGAGCCGCTGCCCGTGCACCACCCGGTGCCCCTGATGCTGGAACCTGCTGCTCCGCAGGTGTGCGGCCAGCACCGAATTCTCGGCCTGTTTCACCTGGAGGAAGAGCGGATCGCCGGTATTGCGCCCGGTCAGCAGCACGATGAAGCAGCGCGTGCCCACGCTGCCCACGCCCACGACTTTCAGGGCGATATCCCGCAATTCGTACCGATCCAGCAGCACCCGGCGCTCCTCCGGCAGCGTGTCCCGGTAGTTCGAGAGCACCGAGAGCAGTTCGGAGTGCAGCTCTCTCGGTATCGGTCTGAGCAGCGGCGGCTCGGCCTTGATGCGCGGCGCGCCATCGGGTCCGGGTTCGGTGAGTTTGTCCAGCGCCTGCAGGCTGGTGCGCGCTCGCGCCCGGCTGATCACCTTCTCGGTCTGCTTGCGGTCGTGCGGGCGCAGCAGCTCGGCGACCCGTTCGGCGTCCACCATCTCGTACCAGACGTCGGTCTCGCCCAGACCCGCCAGCCGCACCATGGCCTCGCGATAGGCCTGCGCCGCCGCGGCCGCCGCCCCGCTCGCCTCGGCGTCGTCGCACCCATTGGCGCGCGCCGCCACCGCCACGCTGGCCGTCAGCCGCTTCACATCCCATTCGAACGGCCCGGGCAGGGTCTCGTCGAAGTCGTTGACGTCGAACACGAGTGACCGTTCCGGCGAGGCGAACAAGCCGAAGTTCGACAGGTGCGCGTCCCCGCACAACTGCACGGTGAGCCCGGTGTTCGGCCCGCTCGCCAGATCGGCCGCCATGATCGCCGGCGCACCCCGGTAGAACGGGAACTGCCCGGCCGCCATGCGCGCGTACCGGATCTCCACCAGCTCGGGCACCCGGGTCGCGGCCTGACGCTCCAGCACCGCTATCGGATCCTCCCGATCCGCCGCCGGCTTCCACTCACCGAGCGATCGCCGTGGCACCTGCTTCCGTGCGGCCCGCCCGGCCTCCGCCGCCCCGTTACCGCCCGCCGCCGACTCCGCCGCCGATGTCGCCATGGAAGGACTCTAGTTCGACCGCACGCGTATTCCCAGGACCCGTGGCCCTGCGGCCGGCGCGATCACGCTGGTCGCAGCGGCCACGGCTCCGGACATCCCCGGCGGCAGTGCCGACGGGCTCGATCAGGTTGGCTGCCTGGCGACTCCTGATCGAGCCCGCGACCCTCCTAACCGGCCGCGGCGCCGGGAGTGGGTGCGCCGAACCATCGGTACAGCGCGTTCCGGAGACTCTCCTGAGCGGCCGGGGTGGCGTCGTCGGTCGCCCACGCCACATAGCCGTCCGGCCGGATCAGCAGCGCCGCGGCGGGTGCGTCGGTGGCGGTGGCGGCGATGGGCGTGACGCGGTCGGTCCAGCCCGCCGTGGCGGCGACCGGATCGAGGGCGGCGTCGAAGGTCAGCAGGAGGGGCCGGGCGTCACGCAGGAGTTCGGTGATCCGGGTTGGGCCACCGGCTGTTTCGAGGGCGCAGTCGGGGAAGAAGTAGCCGGACAGCCGATGATCGTCGCCGACGTCGTAGCGGATGTCCGAGCCCGCCAGCAGCCCGGCGATATGGGCGGCCGCCGCCGGGAGCCGCAGCAGTTCGCCGAAAAGCTCCCGGAGAGCGGTGATTTCCGGACCGGGGGAGACCAGAGCCGCCTGGGAGAGCGAGTACATCACCACACGTTCGGCCACCGGGTGGCGCTCGGACTCGTAGGTGTCGAGCAGGCCCTCGGGAGCCCAGCCCCGGATTTCGGCCGCGAGCTTCCAGCCGAGGTTGACGGTGTCCTGCAGGCCGAGGTTCAGTCCGGGCCCGCCCATCGCCGAATGCACGTGCGCGGCATCGCCGAGCAGCAGGACGGCGCCCTGCCGGTAGTGCTGCGCGACCCGGGTGTTCTGGCCGATCGTGCGGCGCAGCGTGTGCGGGCCCGGGCCGGGCGGAGGCGCGATGGGCAGCGGGGCGCCGAGGACGCGTTCGACGCTCGCGCGCAGTTCCTCGAACGCCAGGGGTTCGTCGTCGGAAAACTGCTCGCCGCCTTGGAATTCCATGGTTCCGATGATCGGCCGTCCCGGATCGAGTTCGGCGTAGATGAAGATGCCGCGTTCGAGCCGGTGATGGCCGAGTCCGAACCGGCCCACCCCGGGAATCTCGATGCCGCCGTCGCCGGAACGGAACTCGTCGGGCAGGGTGGCGTGGCCGACCCGGCTGACATGCCCGTCGGAGGTGATGCCCGGGAACTCGATCCCGATCCGCTTGCGCACCAGGCTCTTTCCGCCGTCCGCTCCGACCAGGAAGCGGGCGGTCAGCGAGTAGGGCCCGTCGGGTGCGGACACCGTGACCGTGACCTGGTCGTCGGCGGGTTCGATGCCGGTCAGCTCGTGTCCCCAGCGCAGGTCCACGCCGAGGTCGATGGCGCGCTTGGTGAGGATCTCCACCATCTCCGGTTGCGGCTTGAAGACGAGGTGTACCGGGTTCGGTTGTACGGCAGTGAGATCCAGGGGCAGGCCGCCGAAGATATAGCGCGGGGTCGGGGCCGGTGCGGCCGGGCTGCCGCTGAACGCGCCGTACAGCCCCCGCATATCGAGGACCCGGACCACCTGCCCGGCCAGGCCGTTGGCCTTCGGTTCGGGGCTGGGTGCGGGTAGCCGATCCAGCACGATCGGGCGGAGGCCGGCGAGTGCGAGTTCGCAGGCGAGCATCAGGCCGTTGGGTCCGGCTCCGGCAATGACGATGTCGACGGTGTTTTCGGGCATGGCAAATAAACCTCTTGTCGTTGAGGGTATTTGGAGAAACCGGCGAGAGCGGCGCTGCTATGCCGGCGGTTGCGGCAGGCCCGCCGCGAGCGCGGTGAGGGCCTGGCGGAGCAGATGGGTGACGGGGACGGTCGGCGCCGTGCGCACATAGACCTCGAAGGCGGCCTGTAGCGCGGCGCCGGCGGCCCCGGCCACCAGCCGCGGGTACAGATCGAGTTCCGGGTCGGTGCCGGTGCGTTCGGCGACGGCGATGATCAGGTTGTCTTCGACGCCCTTGGCCAGCAGGGCCCGAGTCTCGGGGGCTGCCACCAGTTTCCGGACCTCGGCGAGCTCCATGGGCGAGGGCAGATACCCGGGCGACTCGGCGAGTTCCGCCTCGAGTGGCTCGAGCAGTGCCGCCGTGAGCGACTCCCACAGCGGCTCGTTCGCCGGACGGGCGCGCAGAATCTCGACGGCGCTGTTGATTCGGGCCAGATGCCGGTAGGCGAGCGCGTCGTACTTGCCGGAGAAGTAGTTGTTGAAGGTGCGCACGGACACTCCCGCACGGGCGGCGATGTCCTCGCGCACCACGTTCTCCAGGCCGCGCTCGAACATGAGCTGAAGTGCCGCGTCGCTCAAGGCTTTCCGGGTGTCGAGCTTCTTGCGTTCGCGGAGACCGAGGGTCTGTTCGTCCGGCATGACTCCAGTATGCGCAAAACGTGCCCAGTGGGCAATGTTTCTCGCTGGGAAAGTTTTCATCGCTCTGTTCGCAGGTATCGCGTGCCGGACCGAAATAGTTCGGACGCCCGTGGCGTCCGGACGACCGATTCAGCGTGTCGGCGGCGTGGCTTACGCTCCCGGGGTTCGGAAGGAGTGTGTCGTGCGACGAGGTTGTGGGGTGGGGCGGTGAGCAAGCGCGGTTGGCTGCTGTTCCTGGGCATGGGTGTGATCTGGGGTGTGCCGTACGCCATGATCCGGGTCGCGGTGCGGGATTTCGATCCGGTGTTCGTGGCCTTCGGGCGGACCCTCCTGGGTGCGCTGGTGCTGCTGCCCATCGCGCTGTCCACCCGGGTGCTGCGGCCGGCGCTGCGGCACTGGCGCTGGGTGCTGGTGTACACGATCGTCGAGATCACCGGTCCGTGGCTGCTCATCGGGCGCGCCGAGACCAGGTTGACCAGCTCGACGGTGGGTCTGCTGATCGCGGCGGTGCCCCTGATCGCCATCGTGCTCACCACCCGACTCGGGCACGAACGCCTCGATCCGCGGCGCATTCTCGGCCTGGTGATCGGCTTCGCGGGCGTGACCGCCCTCGTCGGTCTGGATATCGACGTCTCGAATCTGGGTGCGCTGGCGGCCATCGGCGTGAGTGTCATCGGCTATGCGCTGGGCCCGATCATCATCGACCGCAAGCTGGCCGAGCTGCCGCCGATCGGCGTGGTGACCGGGTCGCTGATCTTCGCCGCCGCCATCTATCTGCCGTTCGCGCTGTGGCGGACGCCTTCTCGCTTCCCGGCCGGAGCGAGCTGGTCGGTGGTGGGCCTGGGCCTGATCTGCACCGCGCTGGCCTTCGTGGTCTTCTTCGCCCTGATCGGCGAGGTCGGCCCGTCGCGCGCCACCGTCATCACCTACATCAATCCCGCGGTGGCACTGCTGATCGGCGTCTCGCTGCTGGACGAGCCCCTCACCGCGGGCATGGCGATCGGCTTCCCGCTGGTGATCCTGGGCTCGATCCTCGGCACCGCCCGGGCCCGGGTGCGGCCCGCGGCCGAGCCCGCGCCGGCCTAGCTCGGTCGGCCGGCACGGACACGGCACAGCGGTTCTTTCGTATGCTCATTGTTAGCGAGTGGGGAGGGAAGTGCTGGACCTCGATGGTCCGGCGATGGAGGAAGGTCCTCACGGATGGACAGTCGTGAGGTTGCCGAGATGGCGCGGGAATGGTCGGCGGCCCTGGTCGATTGCGGTGGCGTGGCGACAGCTGTGCCGCCCGACATCCGCCAGTTGACGACGCGATGGATCGTCACGCTGGAAGCCGCCTTGTCGGCCGAGTCGTTCGACCCGTCGCCCGCATGCCGAGTCGGGGTCGAGATGGTCCGGTCGAACCTGACGGTCCCCGCCATGATGACCTCGACCGCGGCGGTGCTGGCCGGATTGCTGGAGCGGTCACCGCGCCCGGATCGCGCACAGCGGTTCGGCGCGCTCCTGGGCGAGCTTGCTCGCGGCTACACCACCGAGCTGCTGGACGTCCACGCCCGCAGCCAGGACGCTGCCGAGCAACGTTTCCGCGTGGTGTTCGACAACGCCGCGGTGGCTATCGCGCTCTACGACGACTACGGCATCACCCTCGAGGCCAATTCCACGACGGCACGGATGGTCGGGATGAACCAGGAGGACCTGCCGGGGGTGTCCGCGCTGGACTTGATGCACCCCGACGACCGCGACAAGCTCCGGCACGCGGTCGTCGGTTTGCTCAAGCGCAGAAGCGGCACCGCGCACGTGGAAGGCCGCTTCTGTCGCCCCGACGGCACCGTCTGCTGGGGCGCATGGACGATGACCCTGGTGCACGACGCGGACGGGCGTGACGTGCGCGTGCTCGCCGTCGGGGAGGACATCACCGAACGGCGGGCCATGCAGCAGAAACTGTGGTGGGAGGCCCGTCACGACCCGTTGACGGGTCTGCCGAATCGTCATTGCCTGCTCGAGCAGTTGGAGGCCATTGTGGCGGCGGCCCGTCCCGGCGATCACATCGGTTTGTGCTTCCTCGATCTCGACGCGTTCAAGATGATCAACGATCGCTACGGCCACCACGCGGGAGACAGCGTGCTGGCCGAGGTCGGCCGCAGGCTCGACGCGACCCTGACCTCGCCGACGGTCACGCCGGCCCGCATCGGAGGAGACGAGTTCGTCGCGCTGCTCGCACCGCCCTGCGACGACGACACGGCCCACGCGGCCGCCGAGACCATGCTCGCGACGCTGCGGGACCCGGTTCCGGTCGGTCCCGGCGATCTGCTGTCGATTTCGGCCAGCATCGGCGCCGTTGTCACTCCGGTTGCCGGCGCGAATGCCGAAAAGCTGTTGGACGACGCCGATGTGGGCCTGTACCGCGCCAAGGCCGCGGGCCGCGGCACCTGGGTACTGCACCGCACCGAGAACGGCCCCGCAGCCAGGTAGTAGCCACGGAGCCGCCGGACGCCCGACTGGGCGGTCGGTTCTTGGCTCGGGACGAGAACCGAGAGCCATTCGGGGATAAAGGTTTTGCCGCGATAGTGTGCAGGCATGCGGGTGGGCGGCCAAGATATGCGAGTGCGCACGAAATTCTCCAGCGAGCTGATAGCGCTGACCGATGAGCTCGCGCATATGGCGCGGCTGACGCATGAGGCTTCCGAACGGGCCGCGACGGCGCTCCTCGGCAGCGACCTGACCGCCGCCTACGAGGTGTTCGCGCTCGAAGAGCAGGTGGAGATCGAGCACGCGAAATGTGAGGACCGGTCGGTCATCCTGCTGGCCCTGGAGGCGCCGGTGGCCCGCGACCTACGCCAGGTGGTGACGGCCATGCAGATCGCCGACGACCTGCTGGCGGTCAGCCGCGCCCTGAGCCGGGTGGCCGATGTGGTGGTGCGCCGCTACCCGAATGCGGTGGCCCCGCAGCACGTCCTCGACCTGCTCGCGGAAATGTCCGCCGCGGTCACCGATCTCACCGATCTGGCGGGCAAAGTCATTGCGGCACAGAACCCGCCGCGCGATCGCGCCCTGGTGCCGCGCGACGAGAACCTGGAGCGGCTACGCGGGCGGCTGGTGGAGCTGGCGGCCGACGACGGCTGGCCGCACGGGTCGGCCATGGCCATCGATATCGCGCTGCTGGCCCACCACTTCGAGCGTGGGGCCGACCACTGCGTGCGCATCGGGCGGCTCATTCGCTTCTTCCACACCGGTATTCCGCTCTACGCGCAAACGGAGGCGTAACCACCACCTCGTGTGAGGGGCCCCGATCGGCGGGAGTAAGCTGCCCGAATTGCTTCATGGCGAGGTCTTTTCGAGTAGCACCGCACGCACGGACAGCCGAAATCCGACAAGGGCCCCAAACATGACCAACATCTCCACCCAGACATCGGTGTCCACCCCGGCACGGGTGGCGGCGCCGGTCCGGGTCGCACCGGCCGCCCCGGCACCGAGCGACCGGGCAGCGCCGATCGAGAGAACGCTGTCGCACCGTCAGATCATGACCATCCTGTCCGGCCTGCTGCTGGGCGTCTTCCTGGCGGCGCTGGACCAGAACATCGTGAGCGTGGCGATCGTCCGCATCGCCAACAGCCTGCACGGCTTCGACAAACAGGCCTGGGCCACCACGGCCTACCTCATCACCGCCACCATCTCGACGCCGCTCTACGGCAAGCTCGCCGACATCTACGGCCGAAAACCCTGCTATCTCATCGCCATCGGCATCTTCGTGATCGGCTCGGTGTGCTGTACCTTCGCCACCTCCATGTACCAGCTCGCGGGATTCCGTGCGCTGCAGGGCGTCGGCGCGGGCGGGCTCATGTCGCTCGCCTTCACCATCATCGGCGATATCGTGCCGCCCCGCGAAAGGGTCAGGTACCAGGGCTATTTCATGATGGTCTTCGGCATCGCCACGGTGCTGGGACCGGTATTGGGCGGGTTCTTCTCCAATGCCGACCACATTCTCGGGCTCGCGGGCTGGCGCTGGGTGTTCCTGGTGAACGTGCCGATCGGGGTGCTGGCGCTACTGGTGGTCGGCAAGGTGCTGGACGTGCCCTTCGCGCGGCACCGCCACCGCACCGACTGGCTGGGGGCGATAACCCTTGCGGCGGGCACGGTTCCACTGCTGATCGTCGCCCAGCAGGGCCGGGACTGGGGCTGGGGCTCCCATCGCGCGCTGCTCTGCTACGGCATCGCGGCGGCCGGACTGGTGCTGTTCCTGATCGTCGAATTCCTCATGAAGGACAGCGCGCTGATTCCGCTGCGGCTGTTCGCGAATCGCACCTTCAGCATCGCCATCCTGGGTGGGTTCATCGTCGGTGTCGCCATGTTCGGCGCGATCGTGCTGGTGCCGCTGTACTTCCAGGTGGTGCGCGGATATTCGCCCACGCGCTCCGGGCTCTTCATGCTGCCGCTGGTGGTGGGCATCATGCTGGGCGCGCAATTGTCCGGGCTCATCACCAAATTCACCGGGCGCTACAAGGTGCTGCCGATCCTCGGCTCGCTGGTGATCGGCGCCGGGTCGGTGCTGTTCGCGCTGGTGCACTACGACAGCCCGCTGTGGCAGCCGCTGCTGTACTGCGGCATCATCGGTTTCGGCCTCGGCGGGTGCATGCAGACGCTCATCATCGCGGCGCAGAACGCCGGGCCGCGCTCGGATATGGGTGTGTCCACCGCGTCGGCCACCTTCTTCCGGCAGATGGGCGGCACGCTCGGCGTCGCGGTCTTCCTGACCATCCTGTTCAACCTGCTGCCGCACAAGATCCTGGCGGCCTTCGGCGGGCAGCTGCCACCGGGATTCGACGCCGGGCAGCTGGGCCGGATCCAGAGCAACACCAGCGGCATCGCGGCATTGCCGGACCAGCTGCGCGTACCCATCCTGACCGGATTCACCCACGCCATGGGCGGGGTGTTCGTCGTGGCGGCCGCGGTGGCGGTGGTGGCGGCGTTCGTGCTCGTGTTCATGAAAGAGATTCCGCTGCAGGATGTTCCGACGCCGGTCGTGGAGGAGATCGCCGAGCCGGAAATCGAGCCCGAACTCGAGCCGGAGCCGGAGCCGGAATTCCATATCGCCGAGCCGTCGGGGCTGTCGGTGTCGGGGTGCGTGCACCGCGAGGACGGGCAGTCGGTGCCCGACGCCGTGCTCACCCTCATCGACCAACACGGACGCCAGGTTTCGCGCACCGTCGGCCAACCCGACGGCGGCTATGTCATCGCGGTCCCGCGGGCGGGCGGCTACGTACTGATCGTGTCGGCGTTCGGGTATCAGCCCGCCGCGGTGACCATTTCGGTCGGCAGCCGCCCGCACCGCCTGGATGTGGCCTTGCTCGGATCCGGCGAGGTGTCGGGCGTGGTGCGGTCGGTGGGACGCGGTGCGCCGCTGGGCGATGCGACCATCACCCTCACCGACGCGTTCGGTGACGTGGTCGGCTCGACGGTCACCACCCCCGAGGGCGATTTCATCTGCCGTGGCGTGCTGGCCGGCACCTACACGCTGGTCGCGGTGGCCGATCACATGCGTCCCTCCGCCGTCACCCTGACCGTGCCGGACAGCGGAATGCTGCGCCACGACATCGAATTGGCGCCGCGCGCGGTGCTGGCCGGATCGGCCTGCAACGACCGCGGGCACGGCGTGCCCGATGCCCAGATCACGGTGCTGGACGAGGCCGGTGATCTGATCGCCGTAACCCGCACCGACGACACCGGCCGCTATGCCGTGCCGGATCTGGCGGAGGGGCGCTACACCGTGATGGCCCGGGGATATCCGGCGGTGTTCAGCCGGGTCACGGTCGCCGACGGCGAGGTCGCCCACGATGTGCTGCTGGGCTACGAGCGGGTGGAGTCGCCGGGGCGCGAGCGCTGGGAGTCGGTGGATCGGGTCTGAGCCGGGGCCGGGAGTGGTTGCGACTGAAGACTGTCGCAATTCGCCGCGCGCCGCGGTCCTGCAGCTGTTAGGTTTCCGAGCTGAATACAGTTCAATGTTCGGTATTGGGCTGGTCCAGGGGAGAACCGACATGAAGACCTCGCGTGCACTGCTGACCATGGCCGCCCTCGCCGCCCTCGTGCCCACCACCGCCGCCCAGGCCGAACCCGCCATCCCAGACACCGGCGCAGCCGTCAACGAGTATGTGGCCCTGGGCGATTCCTGGGCCGCCGACGCCACCCTGAGCCAGCTCACCACCGCCTTCACCCCGGTGCCCTGCGTGCAGAGCGTCCACAATTACGCCAAGCAGGTCGCCGCGGCCCTGGCCGTGCCGGTGTTCCGCGACGCCACCTGCGGCGGCGCGGTCACCGCCGACATGACCCGGCCGCAGCACACCGCGCTCGGCGACAACGCGCCGCAGTTCGACCGGCTGACCGAGAACACCGACCTGGTCACCCTCGAAATCGGCGGCAATGACGCGGGTCTCGCGGCCACCGTCACCGGCTGCATCACGCTCGACCCCGCCGTCAGCCCCTGCCTGAACGAGATGGTGGTGGGAGGCGTCGACCGGATGTCGCAGAACATCGCCCGCACCGAACCCCGGGTGTCCGCCACCATCGCCGGCATTCGCGAGCGCGCCCCGCACGCCCGCATCCTGCTGCTCGACTACTTCGAGGGCATCGGCCTCGACGGCGGCTGCTGGCCGGAGATCCCCATCGCCGACCCCGACGCCATCTGGCTGGGGCAGAAGCTGATCGAACTGCACGACATGCTCGGGCGGGTGGCCGCCGAGACCGGAGTCGAGTTCGTCGATACCTACGACGGCAGCTCCGGGCATGACGCCTGTCAGCCCGTCGGCACCCGCTGGGTGGAGGGGCTGCTGCCGTTCTCGGGCAGCCCGGTCGGGCTCGCGGTGCCGTTCCACCCCAACCAACTCGGCGCGGACTACCAGGCGCGGCGGGTCCTGGAGACCCTCGACGCCACCTCCTGACCGGCGCGGTCAGCGGCGCGGGGTGATCGATACCCGGTTGTCGTGGAACACCGCGCCGCCGCCGAAGTCCGAATCACGTTCCGCGACCGTCGCATTCACCGTCGCACCGCCGGAGTGCTTGGCCCAGCGGCCCTTCGTGGTCGCGGCGACACCGGGCCGGACCCGGTCGGACACCTCGGCGACGGCCTCGAAGGAGCCGCGATCATTGTGAACGGTGACCGGATCGCCGTCCGCGATGCCGCGCGCTTCCGCGTCCCCGGGATGGATCGTGACGGTCGGTGCGCCTGCGCGCCTGCGTAATTCGGGATCGACGCCGAAGCTGGTGTTCAGGAAGTAGTGCGACGCCGCGGAGATCAGCACCAGTCCGTCGCCCGGATCGGCGGGCGGGGTGTACCCGGCCAGCGGATCATGGCCCGCCCGCGCCGCGCGGTCCGACACGAACCGGAGCTTGTCCACGGGAACCGGGCGCGGATCGATCTTCAGGAAGCCGTCGGCGCGCAGCCGGTCGACGTCGTGCTGCTTCAGCAGCTGGTTCGCCAGATCCTCATCCGAGTCGTACAGCGCCGGTTCGGTCAGCCCCAGGCGCCGGGCCAATCGGCGGAAGGTCTCGGTGGTGGGCAGACATTCACCGGGCGGGGTCACGGCCGGTTCGTTCCAGACCAGATAGAGATTGCCGTACGCGGCCAGCACATCGAGGTGCTCGGGCTGCATGGTGGCCGGCAGGACGATATCGGCGTAGTCGACCGTGTCGGTCGGAAAGTGTTCCAGGACAACGGTGAACAGATCCTCGCGGGACAGGCCCTCGATCACCCGGCGCTGATCGGGATTGGACCCCACCGGATTCGCCGCGATCACGAACAGCGCCTTGACCGGCGGCCCGTCGGTGTCCAGCAGCACCTCGCCCATGCGGGTCATGGACAGCGTCCGCACCGGATGCGGCAGCAGATCGAATCGCATCAGCGCTGGTGTGTCGAGCCGGAAGTGCCCGCTGGTCGAATAGTGCAGTCCGCCACCGGGAATCGCCCAGTCGCCGGTGACACCGGGCAGACAGGCCAGGGTGCGCAGCGCCATCCCGCCGCCCGCGTGCCGCTGCATCCCCTGCGAGGCGCGAATGGCCGTGGGCCGGGTGCGGGCGATGCGTTCGCCCAGAGCCACGATGCGTTCCACCGGCAGCCCGGTGATCTCGGCGACCCGCTCCGGCGGGTACTGCGCGACGCGGTCACGGAATTCGGGCCAGCCCTCGGTGCGGGTTTCCAGGAACTCGGTGTCCTCGGCGCCCAGCCCGACGATGACGTGCATGAGCCCCAGCGCCAGCGCCGCGTCGGTGCCGGGCAGCGGGGCGAGGTGTTCGTCACAGCGTTCGGCGGTGCGGGTGCGCACCGGATCGATGGCCACCGTGTACGCGCCGCTGTCCTGGATGAACTTCCAGACATGATGGCCGGAGCTGAGCGGATTGGTGCCCCACAGCAGGATCAGCCGCGACTGCGCCAGCTGCTCCGGGTCCATGCCGCCTGCGGTGCCCAGTGTGTATTTCAGCCCCGTGCTGCCCGCGACGGAGCAGATGGTCGGGTCGTGCAGGGAGGCGCCGAGCGCATTGAAGAACCGCCGGCCGGAAAAGCCTTCCAGTCCTTGGATGTAGCCGAGGCTGCCGGTGCCGTGGAAGGGCCAGACGGCCTCGCCGCCGTACTCGGCGAGGATGCCGGTGAGCCGGGTGGCGATCTCGTCGAGTGCCTCGTCCCAGGCGATCGGTTCGAAGCGGCCCTCGCCCTTGCGGCCGACCCGGCGCAATGGCCGGGTGAGGCGCTCGGGAGAGTGGACCTGGTCGAGGTAGCGGTTCACCTTCACGCACAGCGCGCCCCGGGTGACCGGGTGCTCGCGGTTGCCGCGCAGGCCGGTCGCCCGGCCGTCCTGCACGTCCACCACCCAGGAGCAGGCGTCCGGGCAGTCGAGTGGGCATGCTCCGAGAACCTTCACCCGATCGATCGTAGGCAGGTCCGCGCGGGCGCGCGAAAGGCGAGCGTACGGCCGGTTTCCGGGCGCGACACACCTATGCCGTCATGTGACGACACGCGGTCGAGCTGGGGTACTCTCGGCGCGCGGCTAATCAGCCGCAACAGGAGTGCGGGGGCGGAAGTGCGCGGTGGAATGGGAGATTCATGATCACCCCCGGCCGAGGTCTCGTCGGCGTCGTCTCGGGATGTGCGGCGCTGCTGACCGGATGCGCCCATACCGATGCCGCGCACGCACACCAGGCGAACAGCGAGATGGCCGCCAGCGACTCGGGCGAGATGCAGCGCAGCGCCTTCGTGACCGCCTGCGCGGGGACCTCGGCGGGCTGGCAGGCGACGGCGGTGGTGAGCAATCGGGATGTGGTGGAGCACCGGTATCTGGTGGTGATCAGTTTCATGTCGCCGGAGTCCACCGATCTGGAACGGACACGCACCGAGGTGCTGGTGGCGCCGGGCTCGACACAGGACTTCACCACCGAGACGCGGCTGAATCCGGTGTCGCGGCCACAGACCGTCCGGTGTGTGCTGCGCGGGGTCGAGCAACTCTGACCGATCCTCGCGAATCGGGCGGCCGGGCGGTCGCGCTGCCTCGAAAGTTGCGCGGGGACAGGGGCGGACGCTTAGGATCACCAGCGCCGGCCATGCTCTGTGGGCCGCACCAGTAGGAATAGCTGACGGTTCACTGGCTCTCGGGCGGTGACCATGTGCGTTCTCCGGATGTGGATTTGTCGGTGCCATGGTGCATGCTCTTGGCACGCAGATGTCCGCCCCGTCCGCCCGGAGTGCCCCATGTCGACCCGTACCAAGCCACAGCCCTTGTCGGATACCGAAATTCGGCAGATCGCCGCGGAAATCGACGCGGGCCGGCCACCGATGGTGTGGTTCACCGCGGTGGCGGTCGGCGTCCCGGAAGGCCGTTCCGGAAAGGTGATGTCCCTCGGGGATCCGTCCGAGGGGGATTTCCTGCAGGTGAAGCCGACGGGCTCGAAGGATGTGCTGTCCTTCGGTCCCACCGAGGTGACCCTGACCAAACCGGCCCGGCAGAACCCGGCCAAACCGGCCGGAGCTCAACCGAAAACGGCAACCAGGAAGGAACCCACCGTGACGATGTCGTCTCCCGTGACGATGCCGGCCAGCGCGCCGAGCGCTTCGCCCGCTCCGGAAGCCAAGGTCGAGACCCCGCAGCCGGCTGCGGAATCCGCGCCCGAGGCCAAGGCCAAGCCCGCCGCGTCGCGTCCGGCCCGCAATGCCGCCAACAGTGCCGCCGCGAAGAAGCCGAAGGCTCCCGAGGTGACGGTCACCCTCAGCGGCACCGCCGAGGGGGAGTGGACCCTGGATGTCGTGAACGGCAAGAAGCGCACCATCAAGGGCCTGCCGGTCACGAGTTCCGCTGTGGCCCAGGCCGCCAAGATTCTCCACCCCGAATTCGCCGAGGTCGTCGACTCCATCCACGAGTCGGTCCGTGCCGCCCAGCAGGCCAAGGTCGCGCAGCTGCAGGCCGAACTCGAATCGGCCCGTCGGCTACTCGAAGACCTGGCCTGACGAGATTCCACGCGGGTAACTCCGGCGCGAGGACCGGTGGCCCAACCCATTTCGTGTGGGGCTGGGCCGCTTCCGCGTCATACCGCGGATTCGCGCTGCCAGCTACGAGGACCGGATTCGGGACGGCTGCGGCGCAGGTCGTCGTGGAAGATGTAGCCGAGGGAGTATTCCTTGGCGTGGTACATGGCCGAATCCGCCTCGCGCAGTAGCTCGTAGACGGTGGTCTCGGTCTCTCGTGGCTTGGTGCAGGCGATTCCGATACTGGCCGCTATTCGCACCTCGGCCGCGCTCAGCTCGAACGGTTCTCCCAGGGTGGCGAGCAGCCGCTCCGCCAGCTGGCGGACCTGCTGCTGCGCCAGCGGGGCGAGCACCACGAATTCATCACCGCCGTAGCGGGCGGCCGCGTCATCGCGGCGGATCACACGGCGGATGCGGGCGGCGGCATTGGCGATGAGCTCGTCACCCACCGCATGGCCGTAGTTGTCGTTGACCCGCTTGAAGCCGTCGAGGTCGATGAACAGCAGGGCCAAAGGCTGTCCGGCCCAACGCTCCCGATTACGATGCAGCGCCCGCAGCAGGGCGGCGCGGTTCAGGAGTCCGGTGAGCATGTCGTGGTCTGCCTGATACTGCGCGCGCCGTTCGCTGCGGGCGCTGCGTTCGATGGCGCGTTCGCTGCGTAGTAGTACGCCCGCTAGTAGGAGGGCGAAGAGCGAGGACACCACCACGCGGTCGAGTGTGTCGAGGCTGGAGCCCACCACCGGCACCAGCGAGGCCACGATCATGACGATGGCGATGATGCTGGCCCGCTGCCGGGACCGGTGCGGATGGATGTCGCGCGGCTCGCCGAGGACCACCATGCTCGGGTGCAGGGCGGCCGCGCCGATCAGCGTGAAGCCCAGTTGCAGTGGCAGCAGCTGGATCTGGCGGCCGAAGACCGCCGAGCCCGCGGTTTCCAGGTTGTAGGCCAGGTCACCGGCCAGGATCACCAGCATGGCCAGGTGCACCAGTCGCAGCGAGGTTTCCGAGCGCGCCGAGGTGATCACCGAGTGCACGATCACGGTGAGCAGCAGGGCGTCCACGATCGGATCCGCGACCGAGGTGATGGTGGTGAAGTAGGTGTGGTGCGTCATGTGCAGCACCGGTGAGATGAGGAACGTCCACGACAGCAGTAGCGCGCCCAGGCCGATCAGCCCGGAGTCCAGCAGCAGATCGTGGTCGGTGCTGTTCTGCCGGGGGCGCAGCCACAGCACCGCGGCCACGCCGACGCAGCAGTATCCGCTGAGGGTGAAGAGATCGTCGAAGGGGTGGCGCTGCGATTCGGAGATGTGGCGCAGCCCGGTGCCGATGGCGAACTGCACGGCGGACGCCGACAGCAGATACCAGGGCAGGGGATGGCGGGGGTGGTACCTGCGTACGCCGAGCCCGATCATGGTGAGGCTGATGGCCACCGACACGAACAGGGTGCCCAGGGCCACCGCGCGGGTATTGACCACCATGGGCAGTCCGAGAATGAGCACGCCACCGATGAACAGCACGGTGCGCCAGCAGATTTTGAAGCGCGGACCAGACCGTTCGGCCAGTTGTGCGTCCGTTCCCACCAGCCCCCCTTATCCGAGCAGTACTCGAAAAGACACCGCCGATCATCAACCGAGTGTTGCGGTACGAGCATAGGTCCCGCGCAGCGGTGGCAGAGTGCCCGGTAGAGAAAAGGCGCTGCCACTATCTGGGCAACCGAACCGATCATGACATGAAAACGGCCGCTCCGGAGCGGAGTTCGGCGAACCCGCAGGATCACTTTCCGCGAGACTCGCTATGCTCCCCAGCGAATCGAACCGTACGGCCTGCGCGAACCTGTGAACAGGAGCCGGAAGTGGAAACGACGGCGGGACGCTGGTGGGCCCCGGGCCGGGTGAATCTCATCGGCGAGCACACCGATTACAACGACGGCTACGTGCTCCCGATGGCCCTGCCACTGGGTGTGACCTGCACCGCCGCGGCCGGGCCGGGTGGTGTGGCGCGGCTGAGATCCCGGCAGGCGCCCGGTGACTTCGTCGACACCACCATGGCCGGCCTCGCCGCCGGCGGCTGGTCCGAATTCCCCGCCTGGTCGCGCTACCCGCTCGGCGTCATCCGTGAATTCGAGCGCCGCGGCCACGAGGTGCCCGGCGTCCACCTCGATCTCGACGGCACCGTCCCGATCGGCGCGGGCCTGTCCTCCTCGGCGGCCCTGTCCTGCTCGGTCGCCATCGCTCTGCGGGACCTCTTCGCCCCCGCCGTCACCGACACCGAGCTCATCGACATCGCCCGTACCGCCGAAAACGTCTACGCCGGCGTCCCCACCGGCACCCTCGACCAGTCCGCTTCTCTCCTCTGCACCGCAGGCCACCTCCTTTTCCTCGACACCCGCACCGGAGCCACCGAGCAGATCCCCTTCGACCTGGCCGCCTTCGGCCTGACGCTGCTCATCATCGACACCGGCACCCCCCGCCGCCTGGTGGACAGCGACTACGCCGCCCGCCGCGTCGAATGTGCCGCCGCCGCAGCTCAACTGGACGCTCCCACCCTCCGCGACATCCCCTTCGCCGCCGAAGCCGACCGCCTCACCGACCCCCTCCTCCGCCGCCGCGCCCGCCACGTGATCACCGAAAACGCCCGTGTCCTGCAAATAGCCGAACAATTGCGCACCGGCGCCGACCCCCGCACCATAGCCCCCCTCCTCACCGCCGCCCACCAATCCCTCCGCGACGACTTCGAAGTCTCCGCCCCACCGCTGAACACCGCCGTCGACGCGGCCCTCGCCGCCGGCGCCCACGGCGCCCGCATGACCGGCGCCGGCTTCGGCGGCAGCATCCTCGCCCTCGCCGACCGCGACGACACCCCCAACATCGTCACTGCCATTCGAGAATCCTTCGCCACCAAGGGATTCCCCCCACCCCGCGACTACACGGCAACCCCCTCCGCCGGCGCCCACCGCCTTCCCTGACCCGCGCTGTACCTCCAACTCGTCGTCAGAGGCTGTCCGCCGTAACTGGATCCACGTGCGGCCGGACCCGAGCGGTAACCCTCCGCCGAGCAACGCGCTGTCCGCCGAGCCGCGAAACCTGTAGTGCGTGTGGGTCATTCGCCCGGCCTCGGTCAGTTCGGCGGTATGTCAGTAGTGACCGTTGGTGTGCTGCTGTCGTCCGGGTCGGTGTAAATGGTGGCGGGAGGCCTGTTTTTCGGTCGTAACCACGGTGCCGCCGGCCGATCGGGGAGTTGGTGAATCGGTCGGCGGCAACGGGTTTCGGGTTACTTCGCGGGCGTGATCGAGGGCTGGGTGATGGTTGTGAAGTACTGGACTGCGGCGGCGATGGCTACCGGGGCGGTTACGAAGAGCTGGCCGGCGATGGTGCCGACGAAGCCGACGGCGCCTGCGCCGATGAGGCAGCCGGTGCCGGCTGCGCCGAGGAGCGGGACGAACATGGCGGCGAGGACGCCTGCGGAGCCGAGGGTGACCAGTCCGGCGGCGCCGACGGCGCCGAGCAGGCAGCCGAGAGCCGCGCCGCCGAGGCCGCCGGCCAGGGTGCCGATGGTGGCGCCCATGGAGATGGTGCTGGTCATGCGGCTCCAGGCGGCCTGTTCACGCTCGTAGTCCGACTTCCAGGGCGCGCTGTTCTCGAAGGGCAGCGCGACCGGCTGGTAGACCGCGTGGGCGGTGTCGAACTGCGGGGTGAGCGTGGCGACGCGGTCGTGGATGTCGGCGGCGATCGGGAAGACGAAATCGTCCACCCGGAACGACAATTCGGTGCCCGCGACCGTGGTTCCGTCGGCGGCCTCGATCTTCAGAACGCCGTTGTCCACCACCAGCGACCCGGCATCCGTGCGGATGGTCAGGTCCCTCTCGCCGGCGGTGGCGGTGTAGTTGACGACACCCGCGTCGGACTGGGCGGGTGCGGCGTTCACGGTTCCGGCGGTGACCCCGAGTGCGGTCGTCACGAGGGCGGCGGACACGGCGAACTTGTTGAGCTTCATCAGGTTTCGTCTTTCGTCAGTGCGGGTCAGGGTCCGCACGGATGGCGCGGCTCTGCTCTGTGCGTGAGCCGCGAAAGGGTGTGACCGGCCGACGGCACGACCCGGAGGCCGTGTCGCTCAGCGGTTTTCGTGGACTAGGCGGTGGCGCGCAGGCGGGCTCCCACACCCACCAGCACGTCGATCACCAAGAAGCCCAGCAGCGGAATGCCGATCATGGGCGCGAACCAGCCGACCACCGCGGCGGCCGCTGCCAACGGCGCCAGGACGATCAGCGGGGTCTGCGCCAGCGCCCGGCGCGGGGCCTTGCCCACGGCGAGCCTCGACTCCTTGGTCGGGCGACGCCGCCACCACATGAGGTAGCCGCGCACGATCACGGTGACCAGCCCGGCCATGATGACCAGCAGCAACAGCTGATTGGCCAGGCCGAACATCAGGCCCATGTGGAACTGGATGCCCCAGTTGGTGAGCTTGGCCATGAGCGGCCAGTCGGAGTACGGCAGCTTGTCGGTGACATTGCCGGTCGCGCCGTCCACCGCGATGGCATCGCGGGTGTACTGGCCGGGCCGGCGCAGCTCCTGCGCCACGAAGGCCATACCGTCCTTGGCCGGAATGCTGATCTCCAAGGGCCCGGTCAGGCCGTTGGCCCGGGCGACGCCGTACACGGTGTCGACCAGTGCAGCCTTGTCGGCGGGAGGCATGGCCGCGGCCGCACCGCCACCGTGGTGATCGTGTTCGCCGCCCGCGGACATGGCCGGACCGGTCGACCCGGGCAGCTTGGCGCTCACCGCGGGCGTGGTCCAGCTCATCGCCTGCCGCAGCTGAGTGACGTTCTCACCCGCGTACTTCGACCAGGTCATACCGGTGACCGACAGCAGCAGGAGCACCGGCAGGATCCAGACACCCACCACCGCATGCCAATTCAGTGTCCGGGCCCGCGGCCGCGAGCGGTCCGGCCGCAGCAGCCAGCCGGGCGACCGCTTCTCGCGCCGCGCCCGCACCCGCCGGTACCAGAGCACCAGACCGGCCAGCGCCACCAGCCACAGCCAGGAGGCCGCGATCTCGCTGTAGTAGCGGCCGAACGCGCCCAGGTGCAGATCCTTGTGCAGCTGGTCGATCCAGGTGCGCATGGGCAGCGCGCCCGAGCTGCCGTAGACGACGCTGTCGCCCACCGGCTGCGCGGTCACCGGGTCGACGAACACCGCGCGCCGCTCGGATTCGCCCAGCGACGGATCGCTGAAGAGCACGCGCGTGGTCTCCCCGGCGTGCTGTCCCGGGGCCACCGCCACCAGCGCCAGCTTCGGCTCGGCCGCCTGCCCGGCGGCGACCTGCTCTCGCAACGGCTTGGCCGGGCCGGTCGAATCGGTGTGCAGCAGGCCGCTGGAGGTGACGGTCTCCAGCGTCGGCGAGATCGCGTACAGCGCACCGGTCACGGCCGCGATCAGGATGAACGGCGCCACGAAGACGCCGGCGTAGAAGTGCAGTCGCAGCATGAGCGCCTGAAAGGCATTGCCCGCGCCACGTTTCGAGGGCCGGCCGGACGGCGGCTCCGTCGTCCGGGTAGGGGAGGGCGGCGGTGTCGTATCGACACCGCTGTCAGTGATTGTCACCAGCGATCTTTCGGGTTCGAGGGAACACCCGGGGACACGCGGTACGGGGAGCGAACACGTCGAGGCGACGCATGTCAGGGCACACCATGACCCCCTCATGGTGCGCACGCGACTGCCACCGCGTGCGCACAGCGGTCATGGGGATGCCCGGACGCGCATGACGCCACCGCGACGGACGCGGGTGCACGGCGAAGTCACACGGACGCGAAAGTCCGTGTGCCCGGGTGTGAAAAGAAGGGAATCAGCCTCGAACGAGCGCGGGTGGTCCGCGAGTGCGGAAGACGTCGGCCGCGAAGATGCGCAGCACGACGAGATCCCGGTGCGCGATGGGCAGCAGCGGCGGCCCGGTGAGCACCGGTAGTGAAACAGGTAGCGGCAGCGCCCAGGACAGTACCGTGGTGCCGATCCGATAGGCCGCTTCCGCACCGAGGATGACGACGGCCGCCGCGCACGCTGCCACGATGTGCGCGGCCAGCATGGCCGGACTCCACATCGAGGCATTGTGGTGGTGATGGTGCATGCTGCCCGGCGAGCCCCACATCATGCTGAAGTGACCCAGGAATTGCCCGCCGATCAGCGCGACCACCAGCCCGAGCGCCGTGCTGCGCAGCGTGTGCACGCTCGCCACCACCGCGCCGACCGCGGCCGAGGCGGCGACCAGCAGCGTCAGTGGACCGGACTCCAGGGGCGCGGCCCCCGAGATCCAGCCGTGCGCGGCCACCGCGAGCGCCCCGGATACCGAACCGGCCGCCCCACCGCGCAATACCGCAGCATCGCTGCGGGAATGCGCTGTAGAGCGGCCGGATTCGATGTTCACGCGCTGATAATAGCCAGGCCTGATCTCGCCCCTATCCGTACCCTGCCGTTAACCGGCGGGGTGTGAACGGCTTTGGCTAATTCTCCGTGACTTCCATCTCGATCAGCGGCTTGCGCAGCAGCTTTCCGGTGGCATTGCGCGGCAGCTCATCGAGGAAGATCACCTCGCGCGGCACCTTGTAGCGCGCCAGGTTCTCCTTCACGTAGTCCTTGATCTCCTGCACGTCCCGGTTGGAGTCGGGCCCCGGAACCACGATGGCGCGCAGGCGCTTTCCGAAGTCGCGGTCGTCGACCCCGACCACCGCCGCCTCCAGGATGTCGTGGCGGTTGGACAGCAGGTTCTCGACCTCCTGCGGGAAGACGTTCTCGCCGCCGGAGACGATCATGTCGTCGTCGCGGCCGTCGATGAACAGCAGCCCGTCGGTGTCGAAGTGACCGACGTCGCCGGAGGACATGAGGCCGTCCACGTACTCCTTGGTGCGGCCGTCGGTGTACTGCTTGAAGGAGTGCCCGTTCTCGATGAAGATCGTGCCGGTCACGTTGGGCGCGGAGATGCGCTTGCGGTTCTCGTCGTAGAGCGCGACGCGAATGCCGACCGGCGCCTTGCCCGCGGTGGTCGGGGCCTTGCGCAGTTCCGACGGGGTGGCCACGGTCATGACCGCGCACTCGGTGGAGCCGTACACGTTGTAGAGGGTCTCGCCGAAGTAGTCGAGGGTGCGGGTGACGACGTCCGGCGGGATGGCCGAGCCGGCGGCGAAGACGACTTTCAGGGTCTCCGCCGGATTGTACTTCGCCAGCGTCTCTTCCGGCAGGTCCAGGATGCGCTGCAGCATGGTCGGGACCACGGTCAGACCCTGTGCGCGGAACTTCTTGATATTGGCCAGCGTGCCCTCGGGATCGAAGCGGCGCTGCTGGAACACCACCCGGTTGCCCAGCGCGATCGACAGCGTGAACTGCGACAGGCCGGTGGCGTGGAAGATCGGGGCGGCCATCACCACGGTGCTGTTGCGCGGCAACGGGATTCGATCCAGGAACTGGGCCGTGATGAACGGGCTGACCCTGTCGCGCGGCGCGCCCTTGGGGGTGCCGGTGGTGCCCGAGGTCAGGATGACCATGCCGCCCGGCTTCTCCGGCGGCGCCAGCGGCGCGGTGGACTGCCCGGCCGCCACCGACTCGATGGTCGGAATCGACGGGTCGGCATTGTCCTGCTCGTCGACCCAGGTCAGGATGCGCGGAATCTCGGCCGGAATGGCCGACATCAGATCGAAGAACTCGCTGTCGTGCAGCACCGCCTTGACGTTCTCGCGGGCGGCCACATCGGTGAACTGCGGCTTGGCGAAGCCGGTGTTCATCAGTACCGCGCGCACGCCCAGCTTGCCGGCCGCGACCAGGCTGAGCACGATGCCGCGGTGGTCGCGGGCCAGTACACCGATCACATCGCCGGGGCCCAGGCCCTGGGCGGCGAGGCCGCGCGCGAAGGCATTGGACTGCTGGTCGAGCTGCTCGAAGGTCAGCTCACCACGCTCGTCGACAATGGCCGCGGACTTGGGATTGGTGTTGGCCGCGTGCACGACCGCGCCCGCGAACGGACCGAACTTCAGCACATTGAGCGCCGAGCGCACCGCGTGATCGGGGCGCAACGGATTGAAGAGTCCCCCTCGGACCATGGCATTGACGCTGAGTGCCGTATCGCCGGCCTTGCGTAGAACCGTGCCAGCCGATGGAAGGGCAAGTGACATGGGTACAACCTTCCGCGATCCCCCGCCGGACGAGTCGGCCGACGGACCGCAACATCGAGATCCAGTGCGGTGCTAACCCTAGCAAGCGCAGGCAGCCGGGGTGTGGCCGAGGTCTCCGTTACTCGCGGTTACGAATAAACCGCGCAGCTCGTGGTGGGGATCCCAGGATTGCCGCCGTGTCGCGGCCGCCATCGGCGCTCTGCCGCCTGTTGACTCGGCGCTGTGCCGCCTCTTGACTCGGCGCTGTGCCGCCTACTGACTCGCGACGGGTGGCTCGTACTCCACGAGGACCCGGCGCAGCAGTTTGCCGGTGGCATTGCGCGGCAGATCGTCGAGGAAGAAGACGTCCCGCGGCACCTTGTAGCGGGCCAGATTGGCCTTCACATAGGTCTTGATCTCCTCCGGCGCGAGCTTCGCGCCGGGCTCGGGAACGATGAACGCGCGCAGGCGCTTACCGAATTCCACATCGTCCACGCCGACTACTGCCGCATCGAATACGTCGGGGCGCTCCAGCAGCAGGTTCTCGACCTCCTGCGGAAAGACGTTCTCGCCGCCGGAGACGATCATGTCGTCGTCGCGGCCGTCGATGAACAGCAGTCCGCGATCGTCGAAGTGCCCGACGTCGCCGCTGGACATGTACCCGTCGATGACCTCCTTCATCCGCCCGTCGGTATAGCCCTTGAACGGCGAGCCCGAGCGGATGAAGACTCGGCCCGTCACGTTCTTGGCGAGGACGCGCCGCCCGTCGTCGTCGAAGAGCGCCACCTCGCAGGTGAGCGGCGCCCGCCCCGCCGTCCCCGGTGCGAGGGCCAGATCCTCGGGCCGGGCGACCGAGGCGATCGCGCATTCGGTGGAGCCGTAGAGGTTGTAGAGCACCGGCCCGAACACCTCGGCCGTGCGCACCGACAGCTCCGGCGACAGCGCCGAACCGGCCAGCACGATCCCGGTCAGCGAGGAGGTGTCGTACTGCTGGCGAATCTCCTTGTCCAGCTCGACCATTCGATGCAGCATGGTCGGCACCGCCACCAGCATGTCGGCGCGGTGCTCGGCGATCAGGCGCAGCGTCCGCTCGGCGTCGAAGCGGCGCGCCATCACCACCTTGTTGCCGAAGGCGCACGCGGTCAGCCAGGTCGCGAATCCGGTGGAGTGGAAGATGGGGGAGACGATGACCATCGTGCCCTGCTGCGGAAAGTCGATGCGGTCCACCATCTGCACCGTCGACAGTGGTCCGGTGCGTTCGCGCGGGGCGCCTTTGGGCAGGCCGGTGGTGCCCGAGGTGAGGATGATGAAGCCGCCCGGCTGCTTCGGCGCGGGCAGCGGCGTCGGCGCGTTGGCCGCGATGAGCTCGTCCAGAGTTTTTGTGCCGGACGGTATTTCGGTGCCCTCGTCGACCCAGGTCAGTATGCGCGGAAGATCCTCGGGCAGGGCGTCGAGCAGGCCGAGGAATTCGCTGTCATGCAATACGACTCGCACGTTCTCGCGCTCGCAGACCTGGGCGAACTGCGGTTTGGCGAATCCGGTGTTCATCAGTGCCAGCCGCGCGCCGAGTTTGCCCAGTGCCGCCATGGTCAGCACCAGGCCCCGGTGATCGCGGGCCAGCACGCCCACCACGGTTCCGGGTTTGACGCCGTTGCGCTGCAATCCGCGCGCCAGCGCGTTCGACTGCTCGTCCAGCTCCCGGTAGGTGAGCTCACCCCGCTCGTCCGCGAGGGCCGGCCGGTCCCCGAACAGGCGCGCCGCGCGCCGTACCGCGGTCGCCGGCGGCCCGAAAACCCTGGCGTCCCTGAGTAATCGGACCGTCCCCACCGGATCGGTGGGATCGCTCAACCCCAACTCCCGCAAACGCCTCAGGCCCTCGAGTGCCTCACCGGTGTGCGCCATGCGCTGCCGAGCCGAATGCAGAACCGAGGCCATACGGACCACCTCCGTTGACGAGCCGTCCACCGCCCGGACCCGACGGCGGTAGCGTCACCGTAACAGCGGCCTGTGACGACCGTTACACAAATTCGGTCACAACGGACACACGGCAACTCTGAGCGAATGGCCCTACCGTGTTCACCTGTTGATAGCTCGCTCGTAACCTGGGTCGCCCAGGCTGCGGGTTCCCCTTCCCCGAACCGATGAGGTACCCCATGGAGATTCTCGCCGCACTCGCCAACATCGTCGCCGCCATGAGCACCGGAAGCGCGTCGCTGGCCGCGCTGTAATCCGGCGCTCATACGAACAGCCCGCCGACCGATCGGCGGGCTGTTCGCGTATCCGGGCTCAGACCTCGTCGAAGCCGGTAGTCAGGCCCAGGTGGGCGGTGGCGTCCAGCTCGGCGGCGACGGTGGCCAGCTTGCCGCGGATGGCGCCGACCGCGTCCGGGCCCAGGGCCAGGCGCAGCGGGGCGTCCGCCTGACCGATCACCGCGAGGACGGCGGCCGCGGCCTTGCCGGGATCGCCCTGCTGCTGCTGGTCGGAGGCGGGCAGGCCGTCGCGGATGGCGCCCACGGTGCCGGCGTAGTCCGGGATGGCGGAACCGATGGTGAGGGCGGCGGGCTTGGCGAAACCGGTTCGGAATTCCCCGGGTTCGACGATCAGCACCTGAATGCCGAGCGGATTCACCTCGGCGGCAAGGGCTTCACTGGCCAGCTCCAGCGCGCCCTTGGCGGCGCTGTAGGCGCCCACGCCCGCGAAGGACAGGAACCCGCCCATGCTGGTCAGCTGGACGATGGCGCCCGCGTGGCGCTCGCGCATCTGGGGGAGAACCAGCTGGGTCAGCCGCAGCGGGCCGAAGAACATGACCTCCATGGCGTCCCGCAGATCGGCCTCGGTGGTCTCCTCGATCGCGCCGACGATGCCGTAGCCCGCATTGTTGACCAGGATGTCGATCCGCCCGGCCTCTTTCACCGCCCGCTCGGCGGCGGCCGGGTCGCGCACGTCCAGGGTCACCACCTGCACCCGGTCCGGGTACGCGACAACCATGTCCGCCATGGTCTCGGGGCGGCGCACCGCGGCCACCACCTCGTCCCCGGCGGCCAGCACGGCCTGGGTGAAGGCCGCGCCGAAACCGCTGTTGGCTCCGGTGATCAGCCAGCGGCGGGAGGTCTGTGCAGTCATGGGTCGCTTCCTCGATCGGTTCTTCCGGCGGGTCCGCCGGAGTGCTGTCACCGACAATGCCCGCGCGCGGCGTGCCACGGTATGGCCCAAAGGTGGAATATGGATCGGTGACCGGAGCCCTCACCGACCCCACTCGCCGTCCCCGCCCGCTCCCCGAGGGCGACCCGTTGAGTGCCGAGGACCATCGGCGGCTGATCGGCGTGCTCGAATCGGTGGATCGGGCCGGGGATCTGACCGAGTTCCGGGAGCGGCTGCTGCTGGCCCTGCAGAGCTGGTTCGGATTCACCGGAGTCGCTGTGCTGCACGGTGATTCGCTCGACGAGGCGATCCGTGAGGGCTGCGGTATCCAAGGTGGGTACACCTCCGAGTTCCTCGCCGACTACGCCACGCGCTGGATCGAAGCGGATCCCCTGCGCGGGGGGCTGGTCGCCGATCTCTTGCGGACCCGGGGCGTCATCCGGCTCAGCGAAGTTCCCGGCGCCACTCCGTTCCTGACGGACTTCCTGCGCCCCAACGGAATCAACGACAAGGCGGCCATGCTGGTGGACGGCGGTCCCGCCGGTGTGCTGTATGTCGGTATGGCAGTGGCGGACTCGCTGCGGGTGCCGGAACGGGACGTTGCCGTCCTGCACTCGCTGCGGCGGCACCTCGCCCCGCTGGTCGCCGATCAGCTCACCCGGGACCGGGAACGGCGTGATACCGCCGCGAATTGGCAACTGACGCCCCGGGAATGGGAGGTCGCGGATTTGGCGGCCCGCGGACTCACCAACCGGCAGATCGCCGAGCGCCTGTTCATCGGCGTCGACACCGTGAAGAAGCACCTCAGCCGGGTGCTGGCGGAGACCGCCTGCACCAGCCGCACCCAGCTGGCCGTCCGCTTCGCGGCGGCCTGACCGTGCTCGCGGTGGCCTGACCGCGCCACCATCCGGTATCGAACCGGTCGATCCAGGTATCGGCACCGATACCGCGCCGCAAAATCAGTTGATGAGCGACCTCTTCGATTTCTCCGGCCGGACGGTCTTCGTGGCGGGCGGTACCAGCGGCATCAATCTCGTTGTGGCTCGAGCCTTCGCGCGGGCCGGGGCCTCGGTGGCGGTGCTCTCGCGCACGCCGGACAAGGTGCGCGCAGCCGTCGACTCGCTCGGTGAATGCGGGGTCACCGCCCTGGGTTTCGTCGCGGACGTGCGTGACTACGAGGCGGTCGCCGAGGGCCTCGCCGCCACCTGCACCGAGCTCGGGGAGCTGGACGTGCTGGTCTCGGGCGCGGCCGGGAACTTCCCCGCCGCAACGGAATCCATGTCGGCGCGGGCCTTCGGGGCCGTGGTGGACATCGATCTGAAGGGCACCTTCAATGTCCTGCGCGCCGCTCGCGAGCACTTGCGCACGCCCGGGGCTTCGGTCATCACCATCTCGGCGCCGCAGTCGACCGTGCCCATGACCCTGCAGGCGCACGCCTGCGCCGCCAAAGCGGGCGTGGACATGCTCACCAAGGTCGCGGCGCTGGAATGGGCGGCGGCGGGCATCCGGGTGAATGCGGTGGTTCCCGGCCCCATCGAGGACACCGAGGGCATGGCCCGCCTGGCTCCCACTCCCGAATTGTCCGAGCTGGTGGCCAGATCCGTGCCGCTGGGCCGCTACGGCACCGCCCAGGAGATCGCCGACTGCTGCCTGTGGCTGGCGTCGCCGTACGCCACCTACGTCAACGGCGCCGTCATCCCGGTCGACGGCGGCTGGTCGCTGGGCGGCGCCTCCGAGGTCTTCACCGCCATGCGAAATCTGCTGGCGGGCTGATACTTCCCGCGCCGGCTCAGTGCCCGCCCGAGGCGATCTTCTTCGGATCGATGAACGACTGCAGCGGCGACAGATGCGTGTAGGTGTCGAACAGCGACCGCCCCAGCGTGGCATGCGCCTCCACCACCGGATTCGTAGCCCCGTAGTTGTCCGCGTCCGGCGCCTGATCGGCGAAGAACGAGAACACCACCAGCGGCGCCCCCGCCGCATCGAACATGATCCCGGTGTCGTGCCGCTTGTCGTCGGACGCACCGTGTTTGGTGGCGAAGCGCGCCCGCTCCTCCGAGGACATGTTCCGCCGGATCCCGTCGGTGTATCCCACCGCGGTCCACGTCATGATCCGCAGCACCGCTTGCGTCGACTCCCTCGACAGCAGCGTCCCCGACGCCAGCCGGAACAGCAGATCGTTGTTCTCCCGCGCCGTCGTGTTCCCCAGATAGAACCGGCTCTCACCGGGTATCGGCAGCACCCGGGTCGCCTTGAACCCCAGCCGATCCAAGATCTCGTTGATCTGATCCCCGGACACGAAACGCGACAACAACCGCACCGCGGTGTTGTCCGACACCTGCAGCATGGTCGTCAGCAGATTCGCCACCGTCAGCTGATCCCCGAACGCCGCCTGGTTCAGATACAGCCCGCTGCCCTCGGCCACCATGTCGGCATCCAGAGTCGTGGTGTCCGACAGCTTGATCCGCCCGGCATCCACCTCGGTCATCACCGCGGTCATCACCACCAGCTTCTGCACGCTGGCCCCCTCGATGACGAAGTCGGCGTCCTCCTCGACGACCGGAACCGGCTGCCCCGACCCGAGATCGCTGACCAGGCAGTGCCACCGGCCCCCGGCGACCTTGGTAATGGCCCGATACTGGGCATCGAACGCCGGCCCCACCACCGGCACACCGGCCTGAGCCGTCCCCGCCCGCATCATCCCCCCAGCCGCGATAGCGCCGGCCCCCAATAGCATCCGCCTACTGAATCCACGCACCGGCGAAACCTATCCGCGTAGATCATATTTGGGCAACCAGAGCGCGAAACTCCCAGCTGGTGTCGCCGAGTCGCGTGGGCCAGCCGACGGCGTCACGGAGCAGGTCATACAGTGGCCGCCGCCCGGCCGCGCCCCAGTTGACCGCCAGTTTCAGCACGTACCCGGCGGCCAGCGCTGGTCGTCCGTCGATCGGCGACTTCGAGATCGGGGATTCAGTGTGAACCGAGACCGATTCGACTACCGATACGCCGGGCCCGAATCTGCTTGCCACTGTGCAGCGGACGCCGACCACCACAGGTGCACACACCATACGAAGCTATGGCTGCGCCAGCGGCGTTGGATACCCTGGCTCCCACCCCCGACCGCGACATTGCCCGTGACCGTGTCCGCCGCGCAAACCAGCACCGGCAGCGCCGACTGCCTCCCGGTTATCGGCAACCTGCTGAAGGCGCTCGGACTAACCCACCACGGGCGAGGGCGTCCGAAGACGAGAAAACCGGTGCGAGCCGAGAACGCGGCTCGCACCGGTTTTCCGTTGTGCCAGAACTTACTTCAGCTTGTCGCTGCCCAGTCCCAGCACGCGGCGGGCGACGATGAGCTGCTGGATCTGCTGGGTGCCTTCGAAGATGTCGAGGATCTTCGAGTCGCGGGCCCACTTCTCCAGGAGGGTGCGCTGGGAGTAACCCGTGGTGCCGGCGAGTTCGACGGCCTTGAGGGTGACGTCGGTGCCCATGCGGCCGGCCTTGGCCTTGGACATGGAAGCCTCGAGAGAGTTGGGCTTCTTGTTGTCGGCCATCCACGCGGCGCGCAGCGACAGCAGGTAGGCGGCTTCCCAGTCGGCCTCCAGGCGGAGGAATTCCGCGGCGGCGGCGTGCTGGTTGTTGGCCGGCTTGTCGTAGGAGATCTCGATGCCCGCGTCGGTGAGGACGGTGCGGAGTTCCTCGAGGGCGGCGCGGCCGACGCCGACGGCCATGCCGGCGACCAGCGGGCGGGTGTTGTCGAACGTCTGCATGACGCCCGCGAAACCCTTCTCCACATTGACTTCCGGCGAGCCCAGGATGTTGTCCTTGGGGATGCGGCAGTCCTCGAGGCGGAGCTCGGCGGTGTCGGAGGCCTTGATGCCGAGCTTGTGCTCGAGGCGGGACACGGTGAGGCCCTTGGCATCCCGCGGCACCACGAACGACTTGATGGCCGCGCGGCCCAGCGACTTGTCGACGGTCGCCCACACCACGATGTGGGTGGCGCGCGAACCGGCGGTCACGAAGATCTTGGTGCCGTTGAGCACCCACTCGTCCCCGTCGAGCACCGCGGTGGTGGACACGGCCGCGGAGTCGGAACCGAAGGACGGCTCGGTGATGGCCATGGCGGCCCACACCTTGCCGAAACGCGACAGCTGCTCATCGGTGGCGACCGCCGCGATGGCGGCGTTGCCGAGACCCTGGTAGGGGATCGACAGCATGAGGCCGACATCGCCCCACGAGGTCTCCAGCGCGTTCATCAGCGCGGACATATTGCCGCCGTTGGTGTTTCCGAGCAGCTCGGTGGCGTGCGCGTCCTTGGCGGACCCGGCGCCCTCGGTCTTCTCGCCGGCCTTGCGGCCGCCGGTGGCGCCGGAGACGTCGGCCGAGCCGGAGTCGGACAGGCCCTCGACCATGGCGGCCATGGTGTCCAGCTCGACCGGGTATTCGTGCTCGGCCAGGTCGTACTTGCGCGACGCGGGACGGAAGATCTCCTGCGCGACCTGGTGGGCCTGGTTGGCGCTGGCCCGCAGCTTCTTGGGGAGTTCGAGATTGATCATGAGTGGTCTCTCCGTTGAGAAGTCGGGTCAGATGAGGACGATGCCTTCGGCCACGCCGACGCCGCGCAGATCGCGGTACCAGCGCTCGACCGGGTGCTCCTTGGTGAAACCGTGGCCGCCGAGCAGCTGCACGCCGTCGAGCCCGATCTGCATACCCTTGTCGGTGGCCAGCTTCTTGGCCAGCGCGGCCTCGCGGGCGAAGGACAGCCCCTGCTCCGCGCGCGACGCACCCCGCAGCGTCACGAGCCGAAGACCGTCCAGCTCGATCGCCATATTGGCGACCATGAACGCGACCGCCTGGCGGTGCGCGATCGGCTCACCGAACGCCTCACGCTCCTTCACGTACGGAATCACGTAGTCCAGCACGGCTTGACCGGTGCCGATGGCCAGCGAGGCCCAGCCCAGCCGGGCCAGCCGCACGGCGTCGGCGTACTCCTCGGCGCGCTGTGCGCCCTCCGAGTCGCCCAGCAGGGCGGTGGCCGGCACGGCCACATTGTTCAGCACCAGCCGGCCCAGGCCCGCGGCGCGCATACCCATGCTCGGGTCCGCCTCGATCACCACACCGTCGGTGCCGGACTCGACGATGAAGAAGGTGGGGCGGCCGTCCAGCTCGGCGGCGACGATGAACAGCTCGGCGTCACCCGCGGCCGGGACCAGGGTCTTCACGCCGTTGAGGCGGAAACCGCTGGGGGAGCGGGTGGCCTTGGTCCGCAGCGCGAACGGATCGAACAGGGCCTGCGGCTCGGCGACGACGACCGAGGCCTGCGGCACGTTCTCACCCGTGAAGGCGCCCAGGTAGGTCTGCTGCTGCGCGTCGGTACCCCACTGCGACAGCGCGATCGCGACACCGCTCGGCGCCAGGATCGGCAACGCCAGGCCCATGTCGCCGTACGAAAGCGCCTCGGCCACCAGCGAATTGGTGACCGCGCCCCGCTCGGACGCCGCGCCCTCGAGCTCCTCGGGCACGTTGATCAGGGTGATGCCCAGCTCGGCGGCGCGCTCGAGCAGGTCGCGCGGGGCCTTGGCGGAATTGTCGGCCTCGTACGCGGCCGGGCGCAGGATCTCGCCGGCGAAGTCGCGCACCGTCTCGACGATCATCTGCTGCTCGTCGGTCGGGGTGAGGTCGAAGTAGTCCTTCTTGCGAGACTCGTTGGCGGGCAGCCGCTTCGGAGCGCCACCGCCCGCGACCTTCTCGAACACCCGGGTCGCCGCGCCCAGGGTGCGGAACCCGGTCTTGGTGCCCTCGTAGGTGATGCGTTCGATCGGCTTGCGCAGCTTGTACTTCTCCGCCAGCTCCGATCCCGTGATGGTCGTCATGACCCGCATCGCCGCGCCCATCCAGTCGCGTTTGACCGGGTTGAGGCCAACGGCGGAGGTATCCCGCTTCGTTGCGGTGTCTCGAGTGCTCATAATCACCAGTTTTCTATCGAGGAGGTGGGTGATCCTGCCCAGCAATCTTACTCCTGAGTAAGACTATCTTACTTCAGAGTAAGAACTGACGTCGAGGATTGTCGAATCAGCAGGTCAGGGCAGCCGTTCGAACTTACCGACCGGTATCGCTCGGATCTAGTGAAACAAATATGCTTCAGACGCGCCCGAGGTGGGCTAGGGTGTCGGCGCATAACCCGCTCCTGATGGAGGTTCGTACATATGAAGATCGCGCTCGGAACGGCGGGCATCATTGCCGCCGGTCTCTTCCTCGCCGCCCCCAACGCCAGCGCCGACGTGCAGCTGCAGCCGATCGATGTGGGCATCACCGGTTCCGGCGTCGGCCTGGGCACCGGATCCGGCACGGGTGGCTGCATCAGCGGCGTCGGCACCGAGATCGGACTCGGTTCGGTCGGTGTGGGCTCCGCTGCCCCCGGCGGCCCGTTCCTCGACTTCGGCTCGGTCTGCGTCCCGCTCGGCTGAGAGACAACGGCGTAGCGACGCTGAATAGCAGAGCGTAGCAACGCGCCCGGTGGCGGGACCGCAGCCCGCGCCGGGTACCCCCGGCACCGGTGGCCCGGCCGCCCCGGAGATGCGACGATGCGGGGGATGCGCGAACGGCCGGTCAACGCCTCGGGTGGTGAAACGTACTGGATAGCCGGAATTTTCGCGGTGCTGCTCACCGCGCTCTCCGGACGGTACGGGTACCACCGCGATGAGCTCTACTTTCTGGCCGCGGGACGGCGATTGGACTGGGGCTATCCCGATCAGCCGCCGCTGGTGCCACTACTGGCCCGCGCGATGTCGGCCATCGATCCGAATTCCGTACTGCTGCTGCGTCTTCCGGCGACGCTGGCGGCTACCACCGTGGTGATCTGCGCCGGACTCGCCGCCCGTGAACTCGGCGGCGGCCGGGTGGCGCAGGCGGTCGCGGCCGGGACCATGGCGTCGGCGGCCGTGGTGGCCGGTGCCGGGCACACCCTCAGTACGGCGGACATCGATCTCGCGGTGTGGTCGGTACTGATGCTGCTGGTCCTGTGTCTGCTGCGGCCGGATGCCGATCCACGATGGTGGCTCGCGATCGGCGCGCTGGCCGGAATCGGGGTGCAGAACAAGGCCCTGATCGTGGTTCCCCTTGCCGCGCTGGCCTTCTCACTGCTCCTGGTCGGACCGCGAGAAGTGTTCGCCACCAGGTATTTCCCGCTCGCCCTCGGTATCGCGGCGGTGATCAGCGCGCCCTACGTGGTGTGGCAGGCGCGCAACGGCTGGCCGCAGTGGGCGCTGAGCCGGGCCATCGCGGGCGGATCCTCCGGCAGCTCGAATTCGCGAATCGGGTTCGTGCTCCTGCAATTCGGGCTGATCGGCGTGCTGCTGGTGCCCCTGTGGGCGTTCGGCCTGTGGTGGCTGTGGCGGCGCTACCGGGCCTTCGCCGTCGCCTACGCGATGCTGTTCGTCGGCTACCTGGTCATGGTCGGCAAGGCGTACTACCTCGGCGGGATGTATCCGCTGCTGGTGGCCGCGGGTGCCGTCGGACTGGAGCCGCGGCTGAGCGGGCATCGGATACGGCTTGCCGCACTGACTTTCGTCATTGCGCTGAATGCGGTGTTCTCGGCGGTGGTCTTCCTGCCCGTGCTCCCGATGTCCGCCCTCCGGGACCCGTCGGCTCTGCTCGCGATCAACAAGGAGGCGGGGGAGACCGTCGGCTGGCCGCAGTTCACCGCGCAGATCGCCGATGTCCGAGCACATTCCGCGCCCGACGCCGACCTCCTCACCGCCAACTACGGTGAGGCCGCCGCCCTCGAACACTTCGGCGGCCGCTACAACCTGCCGACCCCGCACAGCGTGCACAACGCGTACTGGTGGTGGGGCCCGCCGCCGGGCGCGCACGAGGTGCTCGTCCTCGGCATGCCCGCCGACCGGGTGAGCCGCTTCTGCGTGGATCCGGAACCATTGGGGCGCTCGGACAATGGGCTGAACATCCGCAATCTCGAGCAGGGACACGCGATCACCCTGTGCCGCACACCCCGCCGCCCCTGGTCCGAGATGTGGCCCGCCATGCGGCAACTCGGCTGAGGCTCGGACCTCCGGCCCGGATCAGGCCTGCAAGGCCGCCAGCACCTGGTCCTGCAGATGCGAATTGGTCGCCACCGCGCTCCCGCCGTGCGGCCCCGGCTTGCCGTCCAGCGCCGTGAAGGTGCCGCCCGCCTCGCGAATGAGAATGTCCAGCGCCGCCATATCCCACAGCGACAGTTCGGGTTCGGTGACGATGTCGACCGCGCCCTCGGCCAGCAGGGTGTATCCGAAGAAGTCGCCGTACCCGCGCACCCGCCACACCTCGTCGGTGAGCGCGATGAGCTTGGCCCGGCGTCCGATGGCCCGCCAGCCCGACAGGCTGGAGATCGCGAGGCTGGCCGCACCCAGCTCGGCGATCGCCGACACCGAGATGGCCCGGGGCTCACCCTGCTCGAAACTGCTCCACGCGCCGTGACCGGTCGCCGCCCACCAGCGTCGCGCCAGCGCCGGCGCGCTGACCACGCCCACCACCGGCACGCCGTCCTCGAGCAGCGAGATGAGCGAGGCCCACACCGGCACCCCGCGCACGAAGTTCTTGGTCCCGTCGATCGGGTCGATGACCCACTGCCGGCCGCTGAATTCGACGTCCCCGCCGAACTCCTCGCCGAGCACCAGGTCCCCCGGCCGCTCGACGGCGAGGATCTCCCGCAGCGTCCGCTCGACCGCCAGATCCGCATCCGACACCGGCGTCAGATCCGGCTTGGAATCGATCTTCAAATCGAGCGCCCCGAACCGCTCACGGGTGATCCCATCGGCCGCGTCGGCCAGCTTCAGCGCGAGTTCCAGGTCAGCGGAATATCCGGTCACGCCCCAGCACGTTAGTCCTCCCCCGTTAACAGGTGGTGTCCCACGTCCCCAACACCGAGTGGCACACCGGTGAGGTGAATTGCCCTTTTTTGTGCTCGCCGGCGTGCCACTCGCCGATCACGCGGGGACGGCGGCGGTGCGGGCCGCGGTGAGGGCGGTTGCCCACCAGTGGAGTTGCGCGAGGAGGTGGTTGGCGGAGTCGTCGAATTCGGTGGGGTTGGGGAGGGTGCCGTCGGGGGCGAAGTGCAGGAAGTAGCGGGGGAAGGTGACGGTGGAGCGGACGGTGTGGGCGTTGAGTTCGTTGAATACCGTGCGCAGGGACTCGATGGCCAGCAGGCCGCCGGTGCTGCCGCCGTAGCCGACGAATCCGACCGTCTTGCGATCCCACTGTGTGAAGTGCCAATCGATCGCGGTCTTCAGCGAGGCCGGGAAGCTGCGGTTGATATCGGGCGTGACGACCACGAAGGCGTCGGCGTCGGCCAGTCGCTCGGCCAGCTCGGCGGTATTGCCGGGGCGCACCGGGTTCGGGTCCATGAGCGGCGAGACGGCGGGCAGGGCGTGCGGCAGCGGGTAGTCGGCCAGGTCGATGACATCCACCTCGAACCCGCCGTGGGCGCGGGCTCGCTCGGTGAACCAGTTCGCCACCACCGGTCCGAAGCGGCCCTCGCGGACGCTGCCGATGATCACCGCGAGACGCAGGGGAGTGCTGGTCATTGTTGTGTCTCCTTCGAGATTCGCCGCGACCGGCCGGCCGCTCGAGATCAACTCTGCGAGCCCGGCCGGGCGCTAGGGAGACCACGCTGAGGGTGGTAGTGGCAGGGACACGATAAGAGCCGCGCCCGTTGCTAGCGTCGAATATGTGAGTGAGAACGAGCTGGGCCTGTTCCTGCGGCTACGCCGGGAGGCGGTCACGCCCGCCGAAGTGGGCCTGCCGACGGGTCCGCGCCGCCGCACGCCCGGCCTGCGCCGCGCCGAATTGGCCACACTCGCAGGAGTTTCCGTCGAGTACCTGACCCGGCTGGAGCAGGGCCGCGACCGGCACCCGTCCGCGCCCGTGCTGATCGCGCTGGCCGACGCGCTGCGATTGACCCCGGCGCAACGGGTGCACCTGCTCAATTTCGCCAAGGCCGGGGATCCGAACTTCAACTGCCGCGGCGGTTCCGGGCCCAACCGCCGCATCCGCCCGGCCGTGCAGGCCATGCTGGATCAACTCGAACCCGCACCCGCCGCCATCATGAACCGGCTGAGCGAGATCCTCGCGGTGACCGACGGCTACCGTGCCCTGTTCGGCCCGATCGGCCTGCTCGACGGCGGTCTGCCCGGCAGCTACGCCCGCTACGTCCTGTCCGACCCGCGCGCCCGCGACGCCTACCCGGACTGGGAACACAAGGCCGACAAGGTGGTCGCCACCCTCAAACAGGGCCCCGGCCGCGCCGATCCCCACGTCGATGCCCTCATGGATGAACTGGCCGCCACCGTCGGCCCCGAATTCACCCGCCGCCTCGACACCCTCCCCGGCCTTCCCGACACCAATGGCGTCGGCCGCCTCACCCACCCCGAGGCGGGTCCCCTGCGCCTGGCCTACGAAACCCTGAACCTCTCCGCCGACGACGACCAATTCCTCATGGTCTACCTCCCGGCCGACGACGCCACCGCCACGGCCCTGGACCGCCTCGTCGGCCGCCGCCCGGGCGGACTGCGCGCCGTCGCCGGGTGAATGTCGCGATAGCGCCTGGTGGCGGTCCTTGTCCCGTTCGAGAGATGACAACTGATTTCGTAGCGATCGGGGTAACTCCCCGGGTACGTCCAAAATCGGTTCGGCTCCCAACGTCGGTACGGGTGCATAAGTGATTGCGGCACTCAGCCGTCCGCTGAAGGCTCGGGGAGGCGGGGGAGCGGAGGCGGGGTAGCCTTGAACATCGTGCATCCTGACGTCTCCGCTGATCTGGCCGAACTCGACACGACTCTGAAGACCATCGAGTCGGTGCTCGACATCGACGAGCTGGCTCGCCGCATCGACGAGCTGGAGCAGCAGGCGGCCGACCCGGAGCTGTGGAACAACCAGGAACACGCGCAGAGTGTGACCAGTCAGCTCTCCCACGCGCAGAGTGAAATGCGCCGGGTGCGCGACCTTCGCCAGCGGCTCGATGATCTGCCCGTGCTCTACGAGCTCGCCGAGGCGGAAGAAGGTGCGGATCGCACGGCCGCGCTCGCCGACGCCGATTCGGAGCGGGCCAGCCTGCACGCCGATGTCGAGGCCATGGAGGTCCGGACCCTGCTCTCGGGCGAATACGACAAGCGTGAGGCGCTGGTCAACATCCGCTCCGGCGCGGGCGGCGTCGACGCCGCGGACTGGGCGCAGATGCTCATGCGCATGTACGTGCGGTGGGCCGAGGGCCACAAGTACGCGGTCGAGATCTACGACACCTCGTACGCGGAGGAGGCGGGCATCAAGTCGGCGACCTTCGCGGTCAAGACGCCCTACGCGTACGGCACGCTCTCGGTGGAAATGGGCACGCACCGCCTGGTCCGCATCAGCCCGTTCGACAACCAGGGCCGCCGCCAGACCTCCTTCGCCGAGGTCGAGGTGCTGCCGGTGGTCGAGACCACCGACCACATCGAGATTCCCGAGAACGAGGTCCGGGTCGACGTCTACCGTTCGTCCGGCCCCGGCGGCCAGTCGGTCAACACCACCGACTCCGCGGTCCGCCTCACCCACATCCCGACCGGCATCGTCGTCACCTGTCAGAACGAGAAATCGCAGCTGCAGAACAAGATTTCGGCCATGCGCGTGCTGCAGGCCAAGTTGCTCGAACGCAAGCGCCAGGAAGAACGCGCCCAGATGGATGCGCTCAAGACCAACGAGGGCGCGTCCTGGGGCAACCAGATGCGCTCCTACGTGCTGCACCCGTACCAGATGGTCAAGGATCTCCGCACCGGTTACGAGGTCAACAACCCGTCCGCCGTGCTCGACGGCGACATCGATGCTTTCATCGAGTCCGGCATCCGCTGGAGGATGCGAGAAGGCCAGAACCAGTGAGCTGTTTCCGAGGTTGCGTCATTCGCTGGCGCATGCGGGAGCAGGCGACCCAGGGGTAGGGCATGAGTTCGATTCTCGCCGCGGGCACCGGAGCCGATTTCGCGAACTGGCTGCGGTCCAGCGGTCTCGAGATCGTGCTGCTGGTCGTCGGCGCCATGTTGTTCAGTCGCGCCGCGACCTTCGTGCGCGACCGCATCACTCGCAAGATCGACGCCGGCTTCCGCAGCAGCGATTCGCTGGTGCGGTCCGAGGCGGCCAAGCATCGGCATGCGCTGGCGCAGGTCATCACCTGGGTGGTGCTGTCCATCGTCTACTTCCTGGTGTCGCTGGAAGTCTTGCGGCGCTTGGGTTTCGAGCTCGGCGGACTGGTCGCCCCGGCCGCGGTGCTCGGCGCCGCCCTGGGTTTCGGGGCGCAGCGGATCGTGCAGGACCTGCTCGCCGGATTCTTCCTGATCACCGAAAGGCAGTACGGCTTCGGCGATGTCGTGCGCATCGCGGTCACTGGCAATTCGACCGAGGCCGAGGGTACGGTCGAGGACGTCACGCTGCGCATCACGACGCTGCGTAGTGCCGACGGCGAAGTGATAACCGTCCCGAACGGTCAGATCGTGAAAGTGACCAACCTGTCGAAGGATTGGGCGCGCGCCGCCATCGACGTGCCCGTTCCCGCCACCGCCGACATCAACAAGGTCAACGAGATCCTGCGCGAGGTGGGGGCCAAGGCCTTCGCCGATCGCAAGCTCAAAGCACTGCTGCTGGACGAGCCGACCGTCATGGGTGTCGAAGATCTCACCGTCAACCAGATGAACATCAAGATGGTGGCCCGGACGCTGCCGGGCAAACAGTTCGAAGTCGGGCGCGAGCTGCGGGTGCGGGTGGCCGCCGCGTTGCGCCGGGAGGGTCTCAGTGTCGGTGCTGATTAAGAGAATGCGTAAGTCCACGGCGATCCTGATGGCCGTGTGGGTAGGAACATTCGTGCTGTATGTCTTCGTCAAGCCCACCCAACACGAGACCAACAGCACCCCGCCGATCGTGAACACCATGCTCAGCAACTATCTGCCAAACACTTCCGAGCACACGGGCCGCTGAGCCCGAGTCCGCGCGGTGTAGTCGGCCGCGGCGGCGTGCTGGCTACACTGGCTCCCCGTGATAACCCTGCGCAACGTCACCAAGTCGTATCAGACCTCGACGCGGCCGGCGCTGGACAATATCTCCGTCGATATCGAAAAAGGCGAGTTCGTCTTCGTTATCGGGCCCTCGGGCTCCGGAAAGTCCACGTTCATGCGGCTGCTGCTCAAGGACGAGAAGCCGACCACCGGTGAGGTGTGGGTCGCCGACTTCCGGGTCGACAGGCTGCCCGGGCGCAAGGTTCCCAAACTGCGCCAGCGCATCGGCTGCGTGTTCCAGGATTTCCGGCTGCTGCAGCAGAAGACCGTGGAACAGAACGTGGCCTTCGCGCTGGAAGTGATTGGCAAATCACGAGCATTCATCAATCGCTCGGTGCCCGAGGCGCTCGACATGGTCGGCCTCGCCGGCAAGGCCGACCGGCTGCCGGGTGAGCTCTCCGGCGGTGAACAGCAACGGGTGGCGCTCGCTCGCGCCTTCGTGAACCGGCCGCTGGTACTGCTGGCCGACGAACCGACCGGCAACCTCGACCCGGAGACCAGCCAGGACATCATGACGCTGCTCGAACGCATCAACCGGACCGGAACCACGGTCGTCATGGCCACCCACGACAACACCATCGTCGACGCCATGCGCCGGCGCGTGGTCGAACTCGACCGCGGGCGCATCGTGCGCGACGACGAGATGGGCGTGTACGGGGTGGGCCGATAATGCGCGCGGGATTCCTGTTCAGCGAGGTCTTCACCGGCCTGCGCCGCAATGTCACCATGACCATCGCCATGATCCTCACCACCGCGGTGTCGCTGACCATGCTGGGCGGCGGTCTGCTGGCGGTTCGCATGGCGGACAAGATCCAGGACTACTACGTCCAGCGCGTCGAGATCCGGTTGTATCTCGACGATCAGGTCTCCAAGACCGATCCGGACTGCACCGGGCAGCCGTGCGCCTCGCTCATGGCGGATCTGAAGAAGCACGACTATGTGGCGAACGTGCAGTTCGTCAACAGCCAGGACGCGGTGAAGGAGGTCAGGGAGACCACCTTCAAGGATCAGCCCGGGCTCGCCGACGAGGTGAGCAAGGACGGGCTGCCCTCCTCGTTCCGGGTGAAGCTCGACGATGTCACCAAATACCGGTCCATCTATGACGATTTCTCCAAGCGGCCCGGCGTCATGACCGTGCTCAATGACATGGATATCGTGGATCGGCTGGTCAGCTTCTTCGTCGGATTGCGTAATGCGGCCTTCGGTTTGGCGGCGCTGCAGGCGCTGGCCGCGCTGCTGTTGATCGCCAATATGGTTCAGGTCGCGGCGCTGGCCCGCAAGACCGAGGTCGGCATCATGCGGCTGGTCGGCGCCACGCGGTGGTACACGCAGCTGCCCTTCCTGCTGGAGGCGGTGCTGGCCGCGCTGGTGGGATCGGTGCTGGCGGTGGGCGGTCTGTTCGTCGCGCAACCGCTGGTGATCAACCGGGCGCTGGGGTCGCTGTTCAACGACCAGGTGCTGCCGCGGATCACGGGCGACGACATCGCGGCCGTTGCGATGATCGTCACACCGATCGGTATCGGATTCGCCGCTCTCACGGCATATGCCGCGCTTCGGTACTACGTCCGCGAATAGAGGCCACGCTCCACCCCCAAAGCCTTCTCGACTCGCACAGGGTGCGAAGTCCGGGCCATTGGCCACAACGGCATTCCGGTGTCGGGCGGTGTCCGTAGGATTGCGGGCGTGAGTGCGCCGGAGGTCGAGACCGTAGTCGGAAACCTGGATGACGCCGGAAGTGATCCGGCGCACCAGGTGCTGCGAAAGACGTTCGGGTACGACAGTTTTCGCGGACCGCAGCGGGACATCGTCGACCAGGTGATCGCCGGTGGCGACGCCCTGGTGCTCATGCCCACCGGCGGCGGTAAATCGCTGTGCTATCAGATTCCGGCGCTGGTGCGCCCGGGCGTGGGCGTGGTGATCTCACCACTCATCGCGCTCATGCAGGACCAGGTGGACGCGCTCAATGCCGTCGGCGTGCGCGCCGGATTCCTGAACTCCACCCAGTTCCCCGACGAACGGCGCACCGTCGAGGCGCAATTCGTGGCGGGCGAGCTGGATGTGCTCTACCTCGCACCGGAGCGGCTGCGGCTGGAGTCCACCGCGCAGTTGCTGGATCGGGGCAAGATCTCGGTCTTCGCCATCGACGAGGCGCACTGTGTCTCGCAGTGGGGCCACGACTTCCGGCCCGACTATCTGGGCCTGTCGATGGTGCACGAGCGCTGGCCGGACGTGCCGCGCATCGCGCTCACCGCCACCGCGACCGAGGCCACCCGCAAGGAGATCGCCGAGCGGCTGGACCTCACCCGCGCCAAGCACTTCGTGGCCAGTTTCGACCGGCCCAATATCCAATACCGGATCGAGGCCAAGAATCGGCCCGAGCACCAGCTGCTCTCGTTCATCCAGACCGAGCACGCCGGCGATGCGGGCATCGTCTACTGCCTCTCGCGCAATTCGGTCGAGAAGACCGCGGCCTTCCTGACCGCCAATGGCGTGGAAGCCGTGCCGTACCACGCGGGGCTGGACAATCGCACCCGCGCGGCCAACCAGGCGCGGTTCCTGCGCGAGGACGGGCTCGTGGTGGTCGCCACCATCGCCTTCGGCATGGGTATCGACAAGCCGGACGTGCGCTTCGTCGCACACCTGGATCTGCCCAAGTCGGTCGAGGGCTACTACCAGGAGACCGGCCGTGCCGGTCGCGACGGGCAGCCCTCCACCGCGTGGATGGTGTACGGCCTCAGTGACGTTGTGCAGCAACGGAAGATGATCGACTCCTCCGACGGCGACGCCATGCACCGCCGCCAGCTGCAACTGCACCTGGACGCGATGCTCGCGCTCTGCGAGACCGTGCAGTGCCGCCGCGTCCAGCTGCTGGCCTACTTCGGTCAGCAGGGTGAGCGCTGCGGCAACTGCGACACCTGCCTCAACGCGCCCGAGGCGTGGGACGGCACCGTGCCCGCCCAGAAGGTGCTCTCAACCGTCCTTCGGCTCAAACGCGAACGCGGTCAGAGCTTCGGCGCGGGCCATATCGTGGACATCCTGATCGGCAAGCGCAATCCCAAGGTGGAGCAGCACGCCCACCACGAGCTGAAGGTGTTCGGCATCGGCACCGAGCTGCGCGACATCGAGTGGCGCGGCGTCGTGCGTCAGCTGCTGGCCCAGGGTCTGCTCGCCGTGCACGGCGACTACGGTGTGCTCACCCTCACCGACGCCAGCAATCAGGTGCTGTTCGAGAAGCGCCAGGTCATGTTCCGGCGTGAGCCCGAACGCGCCAAGGCCGCCCGAACCGCCAAGCCCGCCAAGGCATCCCGCCTGGCCGCCGGCGACCTGAGCCAGTCCGATACCGACCTGTTCGAAAAGCTCCGCGCCTGGCGCGCGGCCACCGCCAAGGAGCAGGGCGTCCCCGCCTACGTGGTCTTCCACGACGCCACCCTCCGCGAGATCGCCACCCGCAAACCCGCCACCCTGTCCGACCTCGCGGGCATCTCCGGCATCGGGGAGAACAAGCGCGCCAAATACGGTGAGGGCGTGCTGGAAGTGATCGCCGCCGGCGGTTCGGGCGCCGAAACATCCAGCTCCGCACCGGCTTCCGGTTCCGGCGTCGCCGCGCCGACCGGCCGGTCGGCGGCGTCGTCCCCGGGATCGCGGTCCGCGACCTCGAGCGCGAGCCCGCAATCCGCGGTCCCCGAGCGGCGCTCCTCGCGGTTCGGCGCCGCGCCGGCTGCTGCGCCGAAACCGAGCCCGGCCACCTTCACCCCCGCCGACGAGATCCCCTGGCCCGACGAAGCGCCACCGGACTTCGACGAGCTCCCGCCCGACTACCAGTGATCGATGTCCGGAAATGACCTCGCGCACGTCCATTAGCAGGCGATTTGGTTGCTGGGCGGCGGCACGATAAGCTTTCGGAGCTGCCGCGGTCCACGGATCGCAGCGAGCGACCTGGTCCCGTCGTCTAGCGGCCTAGGACGCCGCCCTCTCAAGGCGGTAGCGCGGGTTCAAATCCCGTCGGGACTACTGAGAAAGGCCCTTCAGCGAATGCTGAAGGGCCTTTCTGTATGTCACGTCTCATCCGTGCCCGAAAATCATTGGCGTGCACCGCGATACCGTGACTACCGTGGGTCCCGGTCGTTCGAGGGGTGCCCCGGAATCTCCGGATCGTATTCCCCGTTCGAGGGCGGCCACGTCATTCAGGTTGGCGCAGAACAAATCTGCCGGGGTTCGATTCCCTTCACCGGTACGCCTTGCCCGGTCGGGTGCGGTGCCGTGGCCCTGCGGGCTCCCCGACTTCGGTCGGGGGACGCCCCCGCCGCGGTCCCGTGACCGGGCGAGGCGTGCCCGGTCACGCCGAAACCACTGTGGGGGAAGGAGATACACATGTTCACGACGGTCATGGAATACAAGACGGTCATGGAATACCAGCGCACGCTGCGATTCGAGGACGGCACCCTGCGGGAGGTTCTCGGCCCCGGCCGGCACCGCTACAACAAGGAGCGCTGCACCCTGGTGACGGTCGACATGCGCCCGCGTCTGCTGCAGGTCGGCGGCCAGGAGCTGCTGACCCGCGATGGTCTGTCGCTGCGCGTCAGCTTCGTCGGCGACTGGGTGGTCACCGATCCGGTGACCTTCACCACCGGAGCCCAGTCCGCGGAGACGGTGCTCTACACGACGGTCCAGGAGGTCGCTCGCGATCTCGTGGCCGCGCACACCCTCGACGAGCTGATCGCCGACCGTACCCGGCTCGGCGCGGGCGCCGAGCGCGTGGCGGCCGCCGTCGAACGCTTCGGCATTCGTGTCGAGAGCCTTCGCGCCAAGGACCTCATGCTCCCGGGCGAGCTCCGTAAGGCCGCCCTCGAAACGGTGCTGGCGCGCGAACGCGGCCGCGCCGAACTCGAGCGCGCCCGCGCCGAGGCTGCCGCCCTGCGCTCGCTGGCCAATACCGCGAAGCTCCTGACGGACAACCCGGTCCTGCTGCGCCTGCGGACCCTGCAGGTCGCGGCCGCTCCGGGCGCCAAGGTCGTCCTCGACTCGCGGGAGAATGTCTGACCAGTACGAGCAGCGCGAGGCATGGCACCGCCCCGGCCGGAACGTCCCGTTCCGGCCGGGACCGGTTCAGGCCAGCGCGGTCGTATGGTTCTGCTCCCACAGTTGGATGTGCGGCCCGAACTCGGTGAGGAAGGCCTGCACGTGCGGAGTCGAGCCGTGAGCGTCGAGCGCCTGGCGTGAATCCCAGTGCTCGAAGCACAGGAACAGTGACGGGTCGTCCTGGTCGCGGTAGAACTCGTAGGTGTGGCAGCCCGGTTCGGCGAGGGTGGGCGCGGTCAGCGTCAGCATCGCCTGCGCGACCCGGTCGGCGGCCGCGGGATCGACCTTGATGCGGATGAAAGCCGTATGCACGGAAGTCCTTTCGAGGAGAGTCGCTGTGAACTGGCTCACGCCAGTGCTGTTCTCATGACTAACACCGGGCCCGCCGGGACGGGCTGGACGCGTCCCGGCCACCGGAACAAGACGCCGGCCGGCGTGGTTGAACAACGAGGCCCGATTCCGTCACCGTGCGGGTTCGGGCCGGAGCATCCGTAAGCTGGTTGGGCACTCCGGGCAGCGACGGGACGATAGAGGAGACATGAAGGAAAAGGGGCGCAAGGTCATCGCCAGCAACAAGAAGGCGCGGCACAACTACGCGATCCTCGAGACCTACGAGGCCGGGGTCGCGCTGGTCGGTACCGAGGTGAAGAGCCTGCGCGAGGGCAAGGCCTCGCTGGTCGACGCCTATGCCTCCATCGACGACGGCGAGGTGTGGCTGCGCGGCCTGCACGTACCCGAGTACGGGCACGGCACCTGGACCAACCACGCGCCGCGCCGCACCCGAAAGTTGCTGCTGCACCGCCGCGAGATCGACAAGCTGCTCGGCAAGACCAAGGAGTCGAGCCTGACCCTGGTCCCGCTGTCGATGTACTTCTCCGACGGCAAGGTCAAGGTGGAACTGGCCCTCGCCAAGGGCAAGCAGGACTACGACAAGCGCCAGGACCTGGCCCGACGCGACGCCGAACGCGAGGTCACCCGCGAACTCGGCCGCCGCATCAAGGGCATGCGCGGCTGACACCCGGGACCCCCGGCTGACGGCGCGTTAATGGAATGAACCAAGGTTTGTTCGGTGTTAGGATAGGTAGCCCGGTGAGAGCCGGGTAGTTCATCTGAATCGGTGAACACATTCGGGGCTGAACGGTTTCGACTGCGTACGTTGATTCAGGGGAAGCGTGTCGGTGCAGGCAGGAGACCACCGTATAAGCGTCGCTGTAACCCTATAAGCGCCGATTCTCATCAGCGCGACTACGCTCTCGCTGCCTAAGCAACGAAGCGTGTCTGTCAGCCCGGGTTCGCCCTCGACCCGGTCCCTGGCATCAGCTAGAGGGCTCTACCGTCCGACGCGGTCGCGGCGCCGGACGGGACACCTAACAGCGACTGGGATCGTCATCTCGGCTTGTTCGCGTGACCGGGAGATCCGAGCAGAGGCATAGCGAACTGCACACGGAGAAGCCCTGAAGATGCGGCGGAGGACCCGGGTTCGATTCCCGGCAGCTCCACTGTGAAGGCCCGGTCCACACGGACCGGGCCTTCGTCGTAAGGATTCGGGGCACAATCGGTTCCGGCCGCAACCAGGTGGTCGACACGGCGTTGCTTGCGATTCTCGTACCAGGCCCGCTGCTCCGCGGTACGAGCCTCCTGCTCGGCGCCGATCGATGTGGCACGACCCCCACTCCTGGGAGCGGCGTCATACCCTCGCGGATATCGTTCGAGACCTGGACCCGGCACCCGCGTCCGGCTGAACCGCGATCAGGTGAATACGGGCTGAACCGACCACAGGATGACGAACGCGAGCATGCAGATCGCGCTGGTGATGTGGTCGCGAAGAATGAGGCGGGCAAGGCGGGACTGTTCGGGGAACGGATCCACGCGGGAGCCCAGCCGGACCGCGTTGGGGACGGTGCGCAGGGCAGCCGGGGCAATCGCCGCGAGCGCCAGTACGAGTGCGAGCAGGGGGACCCAGAGAGGGTGGTGGCCGCGGAGCAGTTGGAAGACCAGGCCCGCCAACAGGATCACCATGACCAGGGCGATCAGGGCGCTCATCGGGCGGGACGTGGTGGTCGCCCGGCGGTAGTAGGCGGCGATGGATTCGATTACCTCGGTGGGTAATTCGGGTTCCGCGCGGTGAGGCAGCACTTGGCTGTCGAAGATCAGATCCATCCAGAGGACGGCCAGCAGGAATCCTCCGCACGCGGTGAGCATGGATGGATGCTAGCGAGGGCGAAGGCCCGGTCCACTCGGATCGGGCCTTCGCCGTTCCTCGCTGGATCAGCCGCCCGCTCGGCGGCGGAAGGTGCGTTTGCCGCCTGCCTGAGCGTGTGTGCCGCGGACCTTGGCGGAGTGTTGGGCGGAACTGCCTGCGGAGGTGTGGCCATTCTTTCGATCGAGTGCTTCCCGGAACTTCCGTTTGGTCGTCTCCTCCGGCGACTCGATAGCATCACCCGCGAGTAGCTCGGCTGGGACTTCTTGTTCGTCGGCCATGGGGCTAGCCTATCGCTGCGTTTCGGCTCTGGCGTGTTGCCAGGCCTGAGCGGATCATGCTCACCAGGGCGTTCAGCGAGGCTGGGCGCAGGTTTAACTGTGTCCGTGGGAGGTTCGGCCCGACCCGGAGGCCGCATGAGCAGGATGTATCTGTGTTGTGACATCAACGGCGATGCTCACCTGGTGCCCGAAAATGAACTGGTCCAACGGACGTCCGCCTACCTCGTGGCACTTTGCGACAATGCGGTGCTGCTGGTTCGAGACGGCACCGGGCAGAAGGGGAGATGGGATTTGCCCGGTGGGGGTCTCGAGCCGGGAGAGGGGCGTCTGGATGCTCTCGATCGGGAGCTGCTGGAGGAGACGGGACTTCGCCTGGCAGGCGAGCCCGCTTATCTCTGTGAGTTCGTCGAATACTTCTTTGACCTTCAGTCCCGGCGAGGGTGGGAGTCGACGCGGTGCTACTACGTCGGTGGTGTAGTGGGAACGGTGCGTCCTCACGGCAATGGTGTTGATGTTGCTGCCTGCCAATATGTTGCACTCCCGCTGTCCGCAGCCGAAGTTGGGGCGGTGGCACGGAAGATGACGGAACTGGCGCTGTTGTCCGGTTGATCAAGGAACGTTCCGGGGCGATGCGCGGATTGCGGTGGTGACCCGGCTCATCGGCTGAACAATTGCCAGTGCAGGGCCCAGGGCACGAATGCCATTGCAGTTGTGAGCAGTACGAGCGTTTGCCGACGGAGCGGGGCGTCCATTCGGGCTCGGACGCGCCACGCGGACCGGGCCAGGATGGCTGCGGTCAGGGGGACGGCCAATGCCAGCGCGTGGAGCAGGAGCCAGGGTAGGGGCTGGCCGAGGGTGAAGGCTGTTGGCGGTAGCTTGGCACCTGCGGCCAGGATTCCTACGACGTAGGTCACGGTGCCCAGGGTCGCCAGCAGTCCTATGGCGGATACTGCTCGAGCTGCCCGGCGTGGTCTGCGGCCGGCTTCGGATGGACTGCGTCGCAGTATCATCCGTCCGAGGGCGAAGAGTGGGTAGGTGGCGAAGCCGAGCAGTAGGGCAGCCAGTGCTGCGTACTCGAGGCCGGGGTGGGTGCCTGGCGCGCGGCTGGCTGGCTGCTGGGGCGGGGTGGCAGCGCTGGTGGGTGGTGCTTGATCGGCCGCTACCGTGTGGATCCAGTCGGTCATGACGTCGGTGTAGCCGGGGTCGAGTTCGCCGAGCGGCTTGCCCTCGAAGATCTCGCCGCCGACGCTGTCGAAGCCGTCGGTAGTGCGATGGCCGTTGTGGCCGGCCTGTGGTACGAAACGTGTTGTCACCGAGTGATCTCCGGCGGCTGCCAGTTCGTGTTGGAAGATCGCCGCGCTCTCGCCGCTTGGCACCTTCACATCGTGGTCGCCCCACAGCGCCAGCACGGGCACTCGCACTTGCCGCAGAGCGGGCACCGGGTCGTAGTCCGCTTCCGGGAACGCGCCGAGTCCGTCGACCACGGCAGCACCGGGGCCGCTCACTGCATCCGGAAGGTGGCCGGAAACACCGTTGTGCCGCAGGAGATTCGAGAGAAACCAGGTTTGGGTGCGTAACGGTGTCAGTCCTGACCCGCCGATGGTGACCACGAACCCGACCGTCGACGAGCGGGACGCCGCGAGTGTCGCCACCCAGCCGCCCTCGCTGAACCCCCACAGCCCGACGTGAGCGGCATCCACATCGGGCCGATCGCGCAGCAGTCGCACCCCGGCGAGCGCATCGTCGGCCAGTACTGAGAAGTCCCGGTGGCCGGTCGAGTATCCGACAGTGCGCTTGTCCACAACCAGCGTAGTGATGCCCGCGCGCGCGAAAGCTGCTGCCTCGGGATGGTATTCGGCCCGAGGCCCCGGCCCCGACCCGCCGATGAGCACGATTCCCGGATGCGGCCCGGCCCCGGTGGGCCGGTAGACCGCCCCGCGCAGCGTCACCCCGTCGCTGTCGAAGGCCACCTGCTCCTGCTCGGGATCGGCAGGTCCGGGTTGCGCTTCGGCCTTGCCCCCACCGATTCCCCAGCACAGCAGGACCAGCATCGCGACGATCATCACTCGCATACCGGAAACATAGGGACGTCAACCACTTCCGGGCATCGCACCACGGTACTGAGGCTCCTCATCCTGCGGTACCGGACAGGGCGGGCCTTCTCGTTTCCCAGGGCCGATATGGGGCTGACTTCTAGTGGAGAGGTTCCAGATCGCGGGTAGTGCCGGGCAGTGCCAGATCTTCCAGGGCCTGAGGGGATTGGGGTGGGTAGAACTGGGCGTACCAGCGGCGGAGGGACTTGATGCCTTTCTCGTGGGGGAGGAGGACGGGGCGGGGGCGGTGGATTTTGTGGTCCCAGATGGCCAGTTCTTCTCGGACCTCGCCGAAGGCGACCAGACGGAGGGCGAGTTTGAGAATTGGGGCGGCGAAGGGGAAGCCGGGGCGGCGGCGGATGTAGTAGAGCATCCGGAGCTGGCTGGTGGTGTCGTCGATGGGGGTGGTGAGGGCGATGGCGGTCATGGTGATCAGTGCGCCGGTGGTGCGGACGACCATGATGCCGGGGCCGTACATGAAGACGTCGAAGCTGTTGTCGACCGGGTAGCCGAGGACGGGTTTGCAGAAGCGGGTGTGGATTTCGGCGAAGGGGCCGTCGGGGATGAGTTCCTGGACCGGGGGCTCGCTCTGGCCGTGGATGTGGTGAAAGTGGGATTCGTCGACGATGTTCTCGCGCATCTCCTGGATGTGGATACGCGATTGCAGGACATCGTCGATGGGGCGGGCGAAGGCGCGATCGGTGGCCTCGGGAATCTCGGGCACTTCCCACAGCGGTTCGCCGGCACCGGAGTAGACGAAGATCAGCCCGCTGTGCTCGCGCACCGGGAATCCGCCCAGCGTCACCCGCGGCGGGCGGGATGCGAAAGGCGCTGAGGCGCAGGCACCGTCGGCATCGAAACGCCAGCCGTGGAACGGGCACTCCACCTGCCCGTCCACCACCAGGCCCCCCGCACCGAGGTGGGCGCCGTAATGCGGGCAGTGCGCGTCGCGGACAGTGGCCCGGCCATCGCTGCCCCGGAAGGCGATCAGCGCCCGCCCGAAGTAGTGCAGATTCACGATCTTTCCGGACCGCAGGTGCTTGCTGCGCAACACCGCGTACCAGCCCTCGGGCACCGTCGGCATCGGATAGTGGTCGGCGCGCGGATCGCGCGCCAGCTCGGACAGGCCCGAACGATCACGTCGAAGGAACACGCCGCAAACCCTAACTGGAACCTGTTACAAAACAATGAACGGAACCGTCGGTTTGCTGTGAATCATGTTGGACAGGAACGCAACTCGACTCGTGATCGGCCGGATATTCGTTATTCCATTGGCGGCCTCAGGGATTCGGATTGCCGTAGGTGGCGGCGATGTCTTTGGAGCTGGGCCAGCGGTTGTAGGTGGGGGACTGGGGCCAGCCGGTGGGGACGTCCTGCCAGTCTTCCTGGCGGCCGTAGGGGAGGAGGTCGATGAGGGGGAAGGTGTGGGTCAGTTGTTCGACGCCGCGGCCGTTGGTGTGCCAGGTGCGGTAGACGGTGTCGCCGTCGCGGAGGAAGACGTTGACGCCGAAGCCGCCGCCGGGCGGGGCGTCGATGTCCGAGCCGAATGGGCTGTTGGCCGTGGAGTACCAGGGCATCTGGTTGCCGACGCGACGTTTGTAGGCGAGGGCCTCGTCGATCGGGCCCTGGGTGACGATGACGAAGCGGGCGTCGTAGAGGTCCAGGAATTCCAAACGGGTGAATTGCGAGGTGAATCCGGTGCAACCGGGGCATTGCCATTCCTCGCCCGGGAACCACATGTGGCTGTAGACGATCAATTGGGACTTGCCGGCGAAGACGTCGGCCAGGCGGACCGGGCCGTCCTCGCCTTCCAGGGTGTAGTCGGGCAGTTCGACCATCGGCAGGCGGCGGCGCTGGGCCGCGATGGCGTCGAGTTCGCGGGTCGCGGCCTTCTCACGGATACGCAGTGCTTCGAGTTCGGTCCGCCAGGTGTCGATGTCGACGACGGGCGGCAGCGGGTTGGTGCTCACAGAATCCTCCCTCACCGGGTTCACAGGGTGCGTGTTGTAGGCATAGACGCCGCGGGCGCGCAGAACTCATCGGTGACCCGTCGAATCAGTTGGTGCGATTCGCGTAATCGAGGGGGAGTTTGGCCGGTGGGCAGTCGATGACGGTGTCGTCGTCGCGTCCCCGGGTTTCGAGGTAGGTGATGCGGCCGGTGGAGGCGACCAGGGTTTGCGGGTAGGTCGGACCCTGGTCGCGGTCGGCGATGATCTGCGGGATGGCGTCCTCGTAGTGGCCCAGGGTGCTCTCGGGAAAGTCGAGCATCCACTGCGGATAGCAGATCGTCGTGTGCACCCGGCGCTCGCGGAGCCACACGATGAGCACGGTGACCGCACCGGTCGGCTCCACCCAGGCGATCTTGTACATATCGCCGCTGAGCTGGATCATCTTGGCCGGTTGCGCCGTGGACCAGCGCCCGAACATCGGTCCCATCAGGCAGCGGAAGGCGACAGTCTGCGAATTGCGCACGTACAGGTCGAACTTCCAGCCGTTCTCGTACGCATAGATCAGATGTCGCCCGACGATTCCCGACAGGTCACCGGCCAGAGCCGGTGCGGCGGCGGCATCCTCGGCGCTCATCGCTAACTCCTCTCGGCCGACCTGCGTCAGGACCCGGGCGTCGCGCTCAGCCTATCCGCTGAGCACGCCTTCCCCGATGATCTCCACGGATGTTCCAGGTCAGGGCAGGGGCGGCGGGCGGTCTGGCACCAGCAAGGTGGCGATGGCGGCACCGATGGGGATGGCGTTGTCGGTGTCGGACTTGGCGGTCGGGCCCAGGGTGGCGTAGACGACGATGGTGGTGTCGGATTTGGTGTCGTAGAGGGCGATGCCGTCGTAGCCGCCGTAGGCGGGGTTCATGAACAGCCAGTCGGCCATGTGAGGCACGCCGAAGGCGAAGTACTTCTGGGCGGTGAGCGGGCCGAGGCCGGCGGTGGAGGGGGCCATCATCTGCTGGAACTGGCTGCTGGAGAGCAGTTCTCCCGTGCCGAGGGCCCGGACCCAGCGGCCCACGTCGGTGATGGTGGAATTCATGTTGCCGGAGTGCAGGAATGCCGTCGGGTTCCAGAAGGTGGCGTCTTCGAAGATCTTTCGCTCGTCGGTGTAGCCGTGCAGGATCGGCTCGTCGATCCGGGCGGTGCGGACCACCGCGGAATGCCGCATGCCGAGCGGGCCCAGGACGTACTGGGAGATCAGATCGCCCAGCGATTTGCCGCTGGCCAGCTGCAGCACTTCGCCCAGGACGACCAGGTCGCTGTGGGCGTAGGCGAAGCTGGTGCCGGGATCGAACAGGGGCGGGCGGGCATTGGCCAGGTCGAACAGCTCCTGGGCGGTCCAGGTGTGGAACGGATTGTCGGCGAAGCGTTTCAGGAAGCCGGGGTCGGTGACGTAGTCGGAGATTCCGGAGGTGCTGTCGGCGAGCATGCGCGGGGTGATCCGGTCGGCGCGCGGGAAGGTCGGCAGCCATCTGGCGATCGGCTGGTCCATGGACAGGGTGCCGGCCGCGTCCAGATGCCACAGCACGGTGGACAGCATCGGCTCCATGGGTTGGCCCACCCGCAGCTGCATGTCGGTGGTCGCGGGGATGCCCAGCGGTGAGTCGCCCGCCGTGCCGATGGTGATCGGCTCCTTGCCCCGCCACACCCCGAAAACCGCTGCGGTGAGGTCGAGTTGGGTCAGTTTGGTGCGCACGATATCGGCGATCTGCGCGGCTTCGGGGGAATTGGTGCCGGATCTCTGCGTCTCACCGCCCCGATCGGATCCGCAGGCGCCGGCGGCCACGGTCAGCACGATCGCCAGGACCGCACCCACTCGGCATCGAGTCGAGACACCCATCACCGGATCCCTTCATCGAAGAAGACGGCCCGAGCAGCGTGGATCACAATCTACGCCGCCGCTCCGGCCGTCTTCGCCATGGATCGCCGGGGTTCAGCTGGGCTGCGCAGCGTTCAGCTGGGCTGGGGGGCGGCCGGGTCGGGCTGGGTTGCCGGTGCCGGGTTGATCAGACCGTCCGCTACGCCGACGGCCGCCCCGACACCGGCGCCGAGCGCCATGAACGGGGCGGCGACCATGGCGTAGCCGATGACGCCGCCGATGGCCGGGACGATGACCAGGCCGATCGGTGCGAAGGGGAGTCCGGCGATCGCGCCCGAGACCACGCCGACCAGTGCGCCGGTCCACGCGATCGGACTGGCCAGGACGGACCCGACCGACGCGCCGATGGCCGCGTCACCGAGGACGGCCTTCGCGACACTGGTGGAGCGGGCATGGTCGAGCCCGGCCGCTTCGAGCGACTGCGCCAGACCGGCTTCCGTGCCCGTGGTCGCGGTATTGATCTGCTGGGTCTGCTCGGGGGTCAGAAAGAACGGCCGGTCGAGCTGGAGGGTGCCGATGTGAATCGACGAGTCCGGGATATCCAGGGCCGGCTGATCCGCCACGGCCGCTGGCGCTTCCTCGGCCAGGGCGGGTGTTACTCCCAGGAGAACCAGAGAGAGGGGAAGAGCCCCCGCAACGGCGACCCGGGCCGCACGCCGATAAAGCTGAACCGAACTTGTGGGCTGCCTTGTGCCCATAGGAAAACCTCATTCCGAGATGTCGATGACTTCGCATCAGGATTCGAAACCGGAACCCTCTCGGATCTGTCCAGATTATGGGAATTGTTGGCAGCGACCGGTTTTGCGAGGTATCGGAGGCCTGGTCCGCGAGTTTTCGCGGGTTCTATGAGGTCGATTACGACATCGCTGTCCGGTAGCCGACCGAGAACCGCCGGTGCGATCGCTGCGTAGGAGATTCGAGAACTATCGGAGGTCGTCGGACAGGGCGGCGGCGACCTCCGTCAGCAGCGGCGCGGCGCGGTCGATGAGCTCCTCGGTCATCCGGCCCACCGGGCCTGACACCGAAATCGCCAGCCGGGCAGGCGCTTTGGGCACCGCGACGGCCACACAGCGCACGCCGAGCTCCTGCTCGCCCTCGTCCATGGCGTATCCGGTGCGCGCGGCCTCGTCCAGTTGCCGGGCGAACTCCTCCGGATCGGTGATGGTGTTGTCGGTGTAGCGCGGCATTCCGGTGCGCTGCAACAGCTCTCGGGTCAGGTCCGGCGCCGCACCGGCCAGGATGGCCTTGCCCACGGCCGTGCAGTGCGGCAGCACCCGCCGGCCCACCTCGGTGAACATGCGCATGGAGTGCCGCGACTGCACCTGCGCCACATAGACGATCTGATCGCCGTCCAGCATGGCCATGTTCGCGGATTCACCGAGCTCGTCGACCAGCCGGGACAGGTGGGGGCGGGCCAGCACCGCCAGCATCTGCGAGGAGCTCTCACCGAGCTTGATCAGCTTGGGGCCCAGGACATACTTGCGCGACGGCTCCTGGTGCAGGTAGCCCAGATCCACCAGGGTGCGCACCAGCCGGTGAATGGTCGGCAGCGGCAGCCCCGACTCCGTGGCGAGCTGGGACAGGCCCATCATGCCGCCCTCGTCGGCCATCAGCTCCAGCAGGGCGAACGCGCGCTCGATGGATTGCACGCCGCCGGTGCCGCTCTTGGGCTCCTTCGCTGCTGGCACCCCGGTCCTCCTCAGTTTTTCCGAATGCCGGAATTCTAGGGCAGATCGTAGATCACCTGTTCTGCCCAGTAGCCTGAGGCCCATGCGGCTACGCGCGGAGTTCACGACCGAACCGTTCCATGGCGAAGGGGATACGCCGCCGCATGCCAGAGCGGCTCTCGAACTCGCGGAATCGGCCGGTCTGGAATGCGATTTCGGTCCGCTCGGCACCTCGGTGGCCGGGACCGACGACCGGCTGCTGCCGGTGCTGGGCGAGATCATGGTGACCGCCTTCGCGCACGGGGCGACCCGGGTGACCATGCAGGTCGAGCAGGATGACTGAGCGTTCGCCGATGGACGAGGCGCACCCCGTGCTGGTGACCCTCGCCCCGCTGCTGGAGAGAACCGGCGGCCGCCTGGTGCCCGCGCAGGAGGCCACCGCCGACGATGTCCCCCTCGTGTGGGAAGGAACGACCCTGGCCTGCGTGCGTTTCGGTCCGCCCGAGTCCGACACCCTCGGCGGCCTGGAGCGGCTGCTGGACGAGGTGGCGGCGGAGCTGGGCGGGCCGCTGGCCGGACTACCGCGTGTCGAGAAGCAGCGTGCTGTGCGCTTGCTGGAAGAGCGGGGCGCCTTCACGTTCCGTAAGTCGGCGGAGACCGTGGCGGCGGCGCTGGGTGTCACTCGCTTCACCGTCTACAACTATCTGAACCGCGAACGCGCCTGACCGGTCTGTCGGCCGACCGATATATATTCAACGAATTGTTGACGGCCAATGTGGCCCGTGCCACTCTTCTCGGATAGCGGAATGACCCTTCCGCTATCCGAGAGAGGTTGCGCCAATGGAGACCTTGAGCGAACGCGGTTCACCTGCGGGCCAAAGAGTTTCGACGCCATACCGAAGACTGTCGACGGTCGTCCGGCCGTCGCGATCGGGCCGACTACGCGACGGAAGTGCTGCTTCCTCCGCTGATCGAGGGGGCCGGCCCGCCCGTGACTGCTGAATCCGTACCCGGCGTCCCGGGAACTCCCGCCACGCCGGAGTCCACCGCACCGGTGGTCCTGGAACCCGAAGCGCCCGAACGACATCCGGTCGATGTCGTTCCGCCGCCCTGGCAGTTGCTCGCCGGCGGCCTGCAGCACATCGCCGCCATGGTCGCCGGCGTCGTGGCGCCACCGCTGATCGTGGGCGCCGCGGTCGGCCTGGGCACCCGGGACACGGTCATGCTCATCACCGCGAGCCTGTTCACCGCCGGACTGGCCACCCTGCTGCAGTCCCTGGGCTGGTGGAAGTTCGGCGCGCGGCTGCCGCTCATCAATGGCGGATCGTTCGCGGCGGTGGGGCCGATCCTGGCCATCGCCAAGGATGCCGCGCCGGGCGAGGCGCTGCCGGTCATCTTCGGGGCCACCCTGGTGGCGGGCGTGCTGGCCGTGCTCGCCGCCCCGTATTTCTCACGGCTGCACCGGTTTTTCCCGCCGATCGTGGGCGGCACGGTCATCTCGCTCATCGGCCTGTCGCTGCTGCCGGTCGCGCTCGGCTGGATCAGCGGCGCGGGCGAGGGCTCCATGGGCTCGGCGCATGTGCCGCTGAAGAACCTGCTGGACGCGGCGATCGCGCTGGTGGTCGTGCTGTTGTGCCATCGGTTCCTGAAAGGGTTCGGGCGGCAGCTGGCCCTGCTGATCGGACTGGTCGCGGGCTCGCTGGCGGGATGGCCACTGGGACTGCTGGATACGGGCCCGGTGCGCGACAGCGCGCTGGTCGGTTTCATACCGCCCATGCACTTCGGCGCACCGCAGTTCCAGATCGGTGCGATCGTCTCGCTGTGCATCGTGATGCTCGTGGTGATGACCGAGTCGACCGCGACCATGATCGCGCTCGGCGAGATCGTGGACCGGCCCGCCGAGGAGCGGCACATCGCGGGTGGTCTGCGGGCGGCCGGTGTCGGCACCATGCTGGCCTCGGTCATGGGCGGATTCGCCTGCGGCGCTTTCGCGCAGAACGTCGGACTCGTGGCGCTCACCCGCATGTACAGCCGTTTCGTCGTCGCCGCCAGCGGTGCGCTGCTGGTGCTGCTGGGGTTGTTCCCGGTGGCGAGCGCGGTGGTGGAGCTGGTGCCGAAACCGGCTCTGGGCGGAACGGGTCTCGTACTGTTCGGGACGGTCGCCGCGAGCGGTATCCGCACCCTGGCCAAGGCCGATCTGCACGATCCGATCAACTCCCTGATCGTGGGCGTCGCGCTGTTCATCGGCATGACACCGACGGTCGCGCCCTCGTTCTACGCCGGTCTGCCGGGACCGGTGTCGATCATCCTGGCGTCGGGGATCAGCGCGGGCTGTCTGGCGGCCCTGGTGTTGCACCAGCTGTTCGGATCCCGTACCAGCGCCGCCCTGGCAGCGGTACCGGCCGCGCGGAATACCTAGCCGGCGCCGGTGCGGTGATCAGCGGCGGCGGGTCGACCACGGTCGGCCTGCCGCCGCTGTCCGCGTTCCGGGCTGGCCGGCACGTATGCTCAGCTAGCGCCCTGACCTGCGGCCTCTGTATATTTTCAACAAATTGTTGACGAGTTGTTGTGGCCCGTGACACTCTTCTCGAGTAGCGGAATCACCCTTCCGCTATCCGAGAGAGGTAGCGCCGATGGTGACATTGAGCGAATTCAATTCGACAGCCGGGGAACAACTCCGGCCGGACCTGCTGACCTGCTGTGACGTGCCCGCGTGGGCCGACGGCGTGCTGGCGGCCCGGCCCTATGCCGATATCGACAGCGTGCTCGCCCGGGCCGGCGAGCTGGCCGGCGCCCTGAGCGGAGCCGAGGTGGATCGCGCGCTGGCCGCGCACCCCCGCATCGGTGACCGCGTGTCGGGCACCGACACCGGATCCGCGTGGTCGCGCCAGGAGCAGGCCGGGGTCGGCCAGGACGTGGCCCTCGCCGCGCAGCTGCTGGACGGCAACCGCGCCTACGAGAAGCGTTTCGGCCGGGTCTTCCTGATCTGCGCCACCGGCCTGTCCGCCGAGCAGATTCTGTCGAGCCTGCACCAGCGCCTCACCAACGACGACGCCACCGAGGCGGCCGTGGTTGCCGAGGAGCTGCGCAAGATCGCGGTCCTGCGCCTGCGAAAGGTATTCGAGCAGTGAGCACCATTACGACGCACATCCTGGACTCCGCGCTGGGCAAGCCCGCGGCCGGTGTCGAGGTGCGGCTGGAACAGGTCGGCCCGGACGCGCGGGTGCTGGCCGAGGGCAAGACCGATGACGACGGCCGGATCCGCGATCTCGGCCCCGAAGGGCTCGCTGCGGGTGTCTACCGGCTCACCTTCGACATCGAAAGCTATGCCGCCGCAACGAATCAGACCTACTTCTACCCGTCGGTCTCCATCACCTTCAAGGTCGCCGGGGCGGCGGGCGAGCACTACCACGTGCCCCTGCTCATGAGCCCCTTCGCCTATTCCACCTACCGAGGAAGCTGAACTCACATGGCAATCAAGCTGGGACAGAACCAGTACGGCAAGGCCGAGAACCGCGTCGTCCGCGTCTACCGCGACACCCCGCGCCACCAGATCCGCGACCTCAACGTCTCCTCGGCGCTGCGCGGCGACTTCGCCGACGCCCACATCACCGGCGACCAGGGCGACGTGCTGCCCACCGACACCCAGAAGAACACCGCCTTCTCCTTCGCCAAGGAGAAGGGCGTGCACTCCATCGAGGAGTTCGGCCTCACCCTCGCCGACCACTTCATCTCCCGGGCCCCCACCGCCACCGGCGCGCGCGTCGAGATCGAGGAGTACGCCTGGGATCGCATCGAGGTCGACGGCCAGGGCCACGATCACTCGTTCGTGAAGTCGGGCCGGGGCGTACGCACCACCGTGGTGAATGTCGACGGCGTCGGCCCGGATCGCAAGGCCCACGTGGTCTCCGGCGTGAAGGACCTGACCCTGCTGAAGACCACGGGCTCGGAGTTCCACGGCTTCTTCAAGGACAAGTACACCACCCTGCAGCCGACCGACGACCGCATCATGGCGACCTCGCTGGTGGCCCGCTGGCGCTACAACCACACCGACGTCGACTGGGACAAGACCTACGACGCCATCCTCAAGACCATCCTGCGGCAGTTCGCCGTGGTGCACTCGCTGGCGCTGCAGCAGACCCTCTACTCCATGGGCCGCGCGGTGCTCGAGCAATTCACCGAGGTCGCCGAGATCCGTTTCTCGGCCCCGAACAAGCACCACTTCCTGGTGGACCTGAGCCCCTTCAATGTCGACAACCCGGGCGAGGTCTTCATCGCCGCGGACCGTCCCTACGGCCTGATCGAGGCCACCGTCGAGCGCGACGACGCCAACGAGGCCGGGAACGCCTGGCTCGCCACCCCGGGCTTTTGCTGAATGGCTCAGTGCTGATCTAGGAGGTGCGGCGATGGGTGATGACCAGAGCCGCGTGACAGAGACCCTCACCCGTCCCGAGGATGCGCGACATCCCCTGGGCCAGTTGGTGGTCTACGGAACTCAGCACATTCTGACGATGTACGGCGGTGTGATCGCACCGCCGCTGATCGTCGGCGGTGCGGCCGGGCTCTCGGTGCCGGACATGGCCCTGCTGGTGACGGCGGGCCTGTTCCTCTCCGGCCTGGCCACCCTGCTACAGACCCTCGGCATCGGGGCGGTCGGCTCCAGACTGCCGATCGTGCAGGGCATTTCGTTCGCCAGTGTCTCGACGATGGTCACCATCGCGAGCGACGGCGGACTCCGGCCGGTCTTCGGCGCGATCATAGTCGCCGGTCTGATCGGACTGGTGCTGTCCAGTTTCTTCGCCAAGCTGGTACGGCTCTTCCCGGCCGTGGTGACCGGAACGATCATCACGGTGATCGGACTCTCGTTGCTGCCCACCGCATTCCGGTGGGCTATGGGCAACAATCCCAAGGCGGCCGACTACGGCTCGATGGGCAATATCGGTTTCGCGGGGCTGACCCTGCTCATCATTCTGGTGATCAGCCGGCTCTTCCAGGGCGCGATCTCACGGCTGTCGATCCTGATCGGCCTCGCGATCGGCACCCTGCTGGCCGTGGTCACCCACCACGCCGACTTCTCGGCCGTCGGCAAGGCGAAAATCATTGCGCTACCGCCGATCCTGCACTTCGGCGGGCCGACCTTCGAGGCCGGGGCGATCGTGTCCATGACCATCGTGATCCTGGTGATCATGACCGAGACCACCGCCGACATCCTCGCCATCGGCGAGATCGTCGGCACCGAGGTGGATTCGGCGCGGGTGGCGGCCGGCCTGCGGGCCGACATGCTCTCCACCACGGTCGCGCCGGTGTTCGGCAGCTTCCCGTGCAGCGCCTTCGCGCAGAACGTGGGACTGGTGGCGCTCACCGGCATCAAGAGCAGATTCGTGGTCGCGACAGGCGGTTTGGTGCTCGTACTGCTGGGCCTGTTCCCGGTGGTGGGCGCGGTGGTGGCCGGGATTCCGTATCCGGTGCTGGGCGGTGCGGGCATCGTCCTGTTCGGATCCGTGGCGGCGAGCGGTATCCGCACGCTGGCGCGGGTGGACTTCACCGACAACCTCAATATGGTCATCGTCGCGGTGGCCATGGGTGTGGGCCTGATTCCGATTGCGGCGCCGACGTTCTGGGACAGGTTCCCGACCTGGCTCGGGGTGATCATGCACTCCGGCATCTCCGCCACCGCGGTGGTGGCGATCGCGTTGAACCTGGTGTTCAACGAGATCAAGGGTGGAAACAAGGCGGGCGCTTCGGTGTTCGCGGCAGCCGAGGATCGCAAGGACGATCTGGGCGAGCGCCTGGACGACGATATCCGCGACTGAATCGGCAATTTCGTATATCTCGTGCCGTACTGGCCGGTAGCTCCCGGAACTCTCTTGACGGGGTTGTTTCGGGAGCACTAGCCTTTTCATATCCCGAAAAAATATTTCCGCATTGTGGAAAATGGCGGAAGCGCTGCGGGAACGAACTGGAGGGATTCCTGATGACCCACTCGCTCAACTACGCCGTGAACTGCTCGCTGCTGTTCACCGAGCTGCCGATCCTGGAGCGCCCGGAAGCCGTGCGGCAGGCCGGATTCGACGCCATCGAGTTCTGGTGGCCCTTCGCCGAGGCGATCCCGTCGGACCGGGACGTGGACGCCTTCGTCGCCGCCGTGCAGAACGCTGGCGTGCAGCTGATCGGCCTCAACTTCTTCGCCGGTGACATGGCCGGCGGCGACCGCGGCCTGGTCTCCTGGCCGTCGCGGTCCGCGGAGTTCAAGGACAATATCGATGTCACCGTCGGCATCGGAGAACGACTGGGCACCAAGGCTTTCAACGCCCTCTACGGCAACCGTGCCGACGACGCCACCCCGGAGCAGCAGGACGAGCTGGCCGTCGAGAACCTGGCGGCGGCGGCCGTGGCCGCCTCCCGGATCGGGGCCACCATCCTGGTCGAGCCCGCCTCCGGCGCGCCGCGCTACCCGCTGCTGAAGGCTGTCGACGGCCTCGCCGTCATCGACAAGGTGCAGGCGTACGCGGGCGTCAGCAATATCGGCCTGCTCGCCGACCTCTACCACCTCGCCGTGAACGGTGACGACGTGGACAAGGTGATCTCCGAGTACACCGACCGGATCGCCCACGTGCAGATCGCCGACAACCCGGGCCGCAACGAGCCGGGCACCGGCGAGCTCCAGCTCGAGCTTCAGCTCACCGACCTCGCGTCGCGCGGCTACCGGGGCTGGGTCGGCCTCGAGTACAAGCCGTCCGGCCGTTCCGAGGACGCCTTCGAATGGCTGCCGCGCGAGCGTCGCGCCGCGAAGTAGCCCGCCGTCCAGAGACCCAGAGAACTTGCCATACAGAGGATTAGGGAACAGATCATGACCAACATCGCTTTCATCGGCCTCGGCATCATGGGCAGCCCGATGGCCGTCCACCTCCAGAACGCCGGCCACGCCGTCAAGGGCTTCGACCGCAACCCGGCCCAGGCCCAGCCGCTGGTCGACGCGGGTGGCCGTGCCGTCACCTCGATCGCGGACGCCGTGCGCGGCGCGGAGGTCATCGCCGTGATGGTGCCGGACTCCCCGCACGTGCAGGAGGTTCTCGCCGGTGAGAAGGGTGTCTTCGAGACCGCCGAGCCCGGCGCGCTGATCATCGACTTCTCCAGCATCCGCCCGGATGTCACCCAGGAGCTGGCGAAGCAGGCCGCCGAGCGTGGCTTCCGCCTGCTGGACGCCCCGGTCTCCGGCGGCGAGCCGGGCGCGGTGAACGCGACCCTGTCCATCATGGTCGGTGGCGCGGCCGAGGACTTCGCCACCGCCGAGCCGGTTTTCGACACCGTCGGCAAGACCATCGTGCACGTCGGCACCAATGGCGCGGGCCAGACCGTGAAAGCCGCCAACCAGCTCATCGTGGCCAGCAATATCCAGGCCGTGGCCGAGGCCGTGGTCTTCCTCGAGGCCTACGGCGTCGAGCTGGGCCCCGCCCTGGACGTGCTCGGCGGCGGCCTGGCCGGTTCGGCCGTGCTGAACCAGAAGCGCGACAAGATGATCAACCGCGAGTTCGCGCCGGGCTTCCGTATCGACCTGCACCACAAGGACATGGGCATCTTCACCACTGCCGCGCGTGAGGCCGGTCTGGTGACCCCGGCCGGTTCGCTCATCGCGCAGCTGGTCGCCTCGGCCCGCGCCAATGGCGACGGCCACCTGGACCACTCTGCACTGCTGCGCGGCGTCGAGCGCCTGAGCGGCAAGCTGGACAAGGAGAACTGATTATGGCGCGCATGCGCACCGTCGACGCGGCGGTCCTGATCCTGGAAAAGGAAGGGGCCACACAGGCTTTCGGCCTGCCGGGTGCCGCGATCAACCCGTTCTACAGCGCCATGAAGGCGCACGGCGGTATCAAGCACGTGCTGGCCCGCCACGTCGAGGCCGCCTCGCACATGGCCGAGGGCTTCACTCGGGCCAAGCCCGGCAATATCGGTATCTGCATCGGGACCTCGGGCCCCGCGGGCACCGACATGGTGACCGGTCTGTACGCCGCCAGCGCGGATTCCATTCCGATCCTGTGCATCACGGGCCAGGCCCCGGTGTCCAAGCTGCACAAGGAGGACTTCCAGGCCGTCGACATCGCGTCCATCGCGAAGCCGCTGGCCAAGTGGGCGCACACCGTGCTCGAGCCCGCCCAGGTGCCCGGCGCCTTCCAGAAGGCGTTCTGGCTCATGCGCGAAGGCCGTCCGGGCCCGGTGCTCATCGATCTGCCGATCGACGTGCAGCTGGCCGAGATCGAGTTCGACATCGACACCTACGAGCCGCTGCCCGTGGCTCGCCCGGCCGCCACCCGGGCGCAGGCCGCCAAGGTGCTGCAGATGCTGAACGCCGCGAAGCGTCCGCTGATCATCGCCGGCGGCGGCATCATCAATGCCGACGCCGACGCTCTGCTGGTGAAATTCGCCGAGCTGACCGGTGTTCCGGTGGTCCCGACCCTGATGGGCTGGGGCACCATCGCCGACGATCACGAGCTGAACGCCGGCATGGTGGGTCTGCAGACCTCGCACATCTACGGCAACGAGTCGCTGCTGGCCTCGGACTTCGTGCTGGGTATCGGCAACCGGTGGGCCAACCGCCACACCGGTGGTCTCGACACCTACACCAGGGACCGCACGTTCGTGCACGTCGACATCGAGCCGACCCAGATCGGCCGGGTCTTCGCACCCGACTACGGCATCGTCTCCGACGCCGGCGCGGCCCTGGAGCAGTTCATCGCCGTCGCGGAATCCCTTGACGCCGTGGGTGGTCTGACCGACCACGGCGATTGGGCCAAACAGGTGCGTGCCCGCCGCGCGACCGGGCAGCGCAAGACGCACTTCGAGAACGTGCCGCTCAAGCCGCAGCGCGTGTACGAGGAGATGAACAAGGCGTTCGGCCGGGACACCCGGTACGTCACCACCATCGGACTGTCGCAGATCCAGGCCTCGCAGCTGCTGCACGTGTACAAGCCGCGGCACTGGATCAACGCCGGTCAGGCCGGTCCGCTGGGCTGGACCCTGCCCGCCGCGCTGGGTGTCGCCACCGCGTGCAAGGACGAGCAGGTCGTCGCGCTGTCCGGTGACTACGACTTCCAGTTCCTCATCGAGGAATTGGCCGTCGGCGCCCAGTTCAACATCCCGTACATCCATGTGCTGGTGAACAACTCGTACCTGGGGCTGATCCGGCAGGCGCAGCGGGCGTTCGAGATGGACTACTACGTCCAGCTCGACTTCGAGAACATCAACTCGCCCGAGGTCAACGGCTACGGCGTGGACCACGTCAAGGTCGCGGAGGGCCTGGGCTGCAAGGCGATTCGCGTCTTCGAGCCGCAGGACATCGGTCCCGCCTTCGAGAAGGCCAAGTCGCTGATGGCCGAATTCAAGGTGCCCGTCGTGGTCGAGTGCATTCTCGAGCGCGTCACCAATGTGTCCATGGGCGCGCGTGAGATCAACGAGGTCGTGGAGTTCGAGGAGCTGGCCTCGGCCTTCGTCGACGCCCCGACCGCAACCGTCCCGCTGGACTAGAGGATTCCCATGGCTCGTGTGCTGATCGCCTCCGACAAATTCAAGGGCTCGCTGACCGCGGCGCAGGTCGGGGCCGCCGTGCGAGCCGGAATCCGGCGGGCGCGTCCCGACGCCTCGGTTACGGTCGTGCCCGTGGCCGACGGCGGTGACGGCACCGTCGCCGCCGCGCTCGCAGCCGGTTTCGACGCGGTCCCGCTGACCGCGTCGGGGCCGACCGGGGAACCGGTGCTGACCGCCTACGCCCGCCGCGACGATCTCGCGGTCGTGGAGATGGCGGATGTGTCGGGCCTGGTGCGGCTGCCGGAAGGCCGGCTGCGACCGATGACCGCCACCAGCCGGGGCGCCGGCGAGGTGATGGCGGCCGCGGTCGCGGCCGGGTGCCGCCGCATCGTGCTCGGCATCGGCGGCAGTGCCGGAACCGACGGCGGCGCAGGTCTGTTGGAGGCACTCGGCGCCCGGCTGCTGGACGCGGATGGGCTGCCCATCGGCGACGGCGGGGCGGCTCTCACCCGGGTGCACGCCATCGACCTGACCGCCCTGCGCGAGCGAATGGACGGCGTCGAGGTCACGGTGGCCTGCGATGTCGACAATCCGCTCACCGGGCCCAATGGGGCCGCTGCGGTCTACGGACCGCAGAAGGGCGCCGATCCGGCCCAGGTGGCCGAGCTGGACGCCGCGCTCGGGCAGTGGGCGCAGCGGCTGGCCGCGGAACTCGGGTCGGATCGGCGCGACGCGGCGGGGGCCGGCGCCGCGGGGGGTGTCGGATTCGCCGCGCTCGCCGTCCTCGGCGCGACTCTGCGGCCCGGTATCGAATTGATGCTGGAGCTGGTCGGTTTCGACGCGCGGCTGGCCGGGGTGGACCTGGTCGTCACCGGTGAGGGCAAGCTCGACGAGCAGACCCTGCACGGCAAGGCGCCCGCGGGCGTGGCGGCGGCCGCGCGGGCCGCGGGGGTGCCGGTGGTCGCTGTGTGCGGCCGGAACACGTTGCCGGCGGACCGGTTGCGCGAAACCGGGTTCGCCGCCGCGTATTCGCTCATCGAGATCGAGCCGGACGAACAGCGCTGCCTGAGTGCCGGAGCAATGCTGTTGCAGCAGTTGGGTATTCGCATAGCGCATGAGCACCTGCCAGGTGGTGCGGGGGTAGCGGCCATGGCCGCCGAGCAATCGGGGGCCGAGAAATGAAGCAGCCGGGAGGCGACGTATGAAACTGCTGCGCGTAGGGGCCCGGGGCGCCGAGCGTCCCGTGGCCATCGATGATGAGGGCGCGCTGCGCGATCTGTCGTCCGTGACCGCCGATATCGACGGCCGGCTGCTGGGTGATCCGGCGGCGCTGAGCGCGGTGCGGTCCGCGCTCGCCGCCGGAACTCTCCCCGAGGTGGATCCGGCCGCGCGGGTCGGCGCACCGATTGCCCGGCCCGGCAAGGTGATCGGCATCGGGCTCAACTACACCGACCACGCCGCCGCCATCGGCGCGGCCATTCCGGAACGGCCCGTGGTGTTCCTGAAGCCGGGCACCACGGTGAGCGGTCCCTACGACGCCATCGAGCTGCCGCCCGGCAGCCGCGCCACCGACCACGAGGTGGAGCTGGGCGTGGTGATCGGCCGCGCGCTGCGCGACTGCCCGGACGCCGCCACCGCGCTGGGGGCGGTGGGCGGCTATGTCACCGCCAATGACGTCACCGAGCGCAATGGCATTGCGGGCGAACCGACCTGGGTGAAGGGCAAGTCCTTCGACACCTTCACCCCCATCGGCCCGTGGCTGGTGACACCCGACGAGGTCGCCGAACCGCAGGCGCTGAGCCTGCAGCTGTGGGTGAACGGCCAACAGCGGCAAGCGGGTACGACCGGCAATATGGTCGCCGGGGTCGGCGAACTGCTGCGGTACCTGAGCACGCTGATGACCCTGGAACCCGGTGATCTGGTGCTGACCGGAACCCCGGGCGGCGTCGCGGTCAGCCGGCCGGAGCCGAAACCCTATCTGCGCGACGGCGATGTCGTGGTCGTGGAGGTCGCCGGACTGGGCAGGCAGCAGACCCTGGCCACCGGCGTGCGCGGCGCCGTCGTCACCGGGGGCTGAGTTTCCCGCGGCGGCGTCCGAAGCGCTGCTGGGGCGCCGACCACGTCGCCGCGGGATGATCCGAACGGCCCGGTCACTGTGGGGACCGGGCCGTTCGTCCTGTCCGGGGCCGGCTATCGATCGGGTACACGCCGAGGAGCGCTCGTTCAGGACTTGTTGCCGCCCAGGCTGAATCGCACGCCGGACGGGTCGGCCACCGCCGCCAGCCGGCCGTACGGGGTGTCCTCGGCGGGCCGCACCACGCTGCCGCCCAGCTCGGCCACCTTGCGCACGGTGGCGTCCACGTCCTCGACGCCGAAGTAGACGGTCCAATATCCGGGCACGCTCGGCGGCAGGAAGCCGCTCGAGTCCATCACCCCGCCCAGCATCGGGGTCATGGAATGGATGGTGGTGTACCGGAATTCGGGCGTATCGGCGATGGTGAACGGGTCCTTCCAGCCGAAGACCTCGCGGTAGAACTTCAGGGCGTCGTCGTAGTTGCGCGTGTGCAGTTCGAACCACGAGGGCGCGCCCACATGCCCCTCCCACTGCCCGCCGCCGGCCACGCCGCGCTGCTCGAACCCGGCCATGGTCCCGGCTTCCCACACGCCGATCCCGACCCCGCCGTTGTCCCCGAACACGCCGAACTTGCCGAGGTCCCCGACCGCCGTCACCGGCGCCGCGATCATTCCGCCGGCCGCCGTGACGGCCGCCGCGGTCGCCTCGGCGTCCGGGCTGGCCAGGTACACGGTCCACTGGTCGGGCCCGCTGTTCCCGTCATTGCGCATCCCGCCCGCCACGGCCAGGCCGTCCTTGCGGAAGGTGATGTAGTCGCCGTACTCGGGCGCGACATCCGCGCTCCACCCGAACAGCTCGCCGTAGAAATCGATGGCGCTGTCGGTGTCGGTGGTGAAGAGATCGGTCCAGACCGGATCGCCCGGCTGCGTCACGTAGGACATGGTCAACTCCTCGAATCGGTATTTCGGTCCCCGGGAATGGAGACGACGCCCGGCTCCGGAAATCATCGTCTTCCGCCGGCCCGAAGCGGGGATGGCGGCGGACGGCGTGTCCGGCGCCCGCATGACAACTGTCATGGCCGGGAGGTGATGGTTGGCAGATTCGGCGAGGTCGGCGCGACCGTAGCGTCATTCCTGTAGCGCACAAACCGATTACAGGAGTTCCGACCATGGCCGACAACATCGCCGCAGTGCCCGCGCCGCAGTCGCAGGACCGGCCGAGCCTGCTGCGCATGCTCGCACCCACCGCCCGTGACATCGCGGTGCCGCTCGCGGCGTACTACCTCCTGCACTGGGCCGGGTACTCCGATTTCCTCGCGCTGCTGGCGGGCGCGGTGTTCTCCGGCGTCGTGGTCCTGGTGGAGGTGATCCGGGCCCGGCGCGTCGACGCCCTGGCCGCACTCATCCTGGCCGGCTTCGTCTTCGGCATCGCCAGCTCGCTGATCAGCGGCGACGCCCGGATGATGATCGTGCGGGACTCGCTCACCACCGCCGTCATCGGTCTCGCGTTCGGGGTGAGCGCACTGCTGGGCAAGCCGCTGACCTACGTGGCGGCCCGGAAGGCCTTCGCGAACTCACCGGCGAAGCTCGCGGAGATGGAGCACAACTTCCGCACCAACCCGCTGGTACGCCGCGTGCACAACCGGATCGCCGGGATGTGGGGCGCAGGCCTGGTCGGCGAGTCCGTGCTGCGGGTGGTGCTCGCCTACCGGCTGCCCATCCACACCATGGCCTGGCTGTCGAGCGCGCTCATGATCGGGGTCACCGTGGTGCTGATGGCGATCACGGTTCGAACCATCAAGCGGGCCAAGCGATCTGAAGCGATCACGGAATCGGGTTACGCTTCCGTCCATGAGTGACGGATCGGTTCCGGATCGCACGCTCGCCGGAACCGCCCGGGTGGAAGCGTTCAGCGACGGGGTGATGGCGATTGCCATCACCCTGTTGATTTTGGAAGTCCGGGTGCCCGACCACGAGCCCGGGCGCCTGCTGCAGGCGCTGGCGCATATCTGGCCGGCGTACGTGGCCTATCTGGCGTCGTTCATGACGATCGGCGTCGTGTGGATGAACCACCACACCTTCTTCGGGCGATTGCGGCGCATCGACCACGTGCTGCGATGGTGGAATCTGATGCTGCTACTGGGCATTTCGCTGGTGCCGTTCCCGACGATGGTGGTGGCCGACAATGTGGTGCACGGGACGCGCCGGGACGCCGTGGTGGCGGTGGCGCTGTACGGGATCGTCGGGGTGATGATGACCGTGCCGTGGGCGCCCATGTGGTGGCGGCTGGCGAAGCGGCCGGAGATGTTGAAGCCCGGTCTGGGTGCGGATTACGCGCGGCGCGAGAGTTGGCGGGCCTGGCCGGGCATCCTGGTCTACGCGGTGTGCATCGGGGTCGGGTTCGTGTCGCCGATCACGGCTCTGGTGCTGTATCTGCTGGTCTCGACGTTCTACGGCCTCAGCAACAAAGGGTGGACGGCGCCGTCCGATCCGGATCCCGACGACGAGTAACCCTTGCCAATTTAAGCGATTGTGATTAACTGCCCGGGTGGACAGCACAAGTGTGGCCCGCGGCCCGGTCACCCAGATCGCCTGGGTGGTCGAGGACATCGCGGCCGGTGAACAGTTCCTGAAGACCACCATGGGCGCCGGCGGCTGGATGCGCATGCCCGAGGTCCACTTCGGGCCCGAGAGCTGCGTCTACCGCGGCGAACCCGCCGACTTCACCGCGCACATCTCGCTGTCCTACAGCGGCGACACCCAGCTCGAACTCATCCAGCCGGTGCGGGGCCGCTCCATCTACACCGAATTCCTCGAACGCGGCGGACCCGGCCTGCACCACGTCTGCCTGGAACCCGACGACTTCGATGCCGCGCTGAAAGACGCCGCGGCGCAGGGGATCCCGGTGGTGCAGCAGGGCAACATGGGCGGGCAGATGCGTTTCGCCTACCTCGACGGCGCGGCCTCGGGCGTGCCGTTCATCGAACTCGCCGAGATCGGGCCGAACATGCGGCTGTTCTTCGAGCAGATCAAGAAGGATGCGCAGTGAGCACACAGATCCCGGAAACCCTTGCGGCGGCGTCGATTACCGAGTGGTCCGACGAAGTCGACGTGGTCGTGGCCGGATTCGGCATCGCGGGCGGCTGCGCGGCGGTCGAGGCGGCCGCCAACGGGGCTCGCGTACTGGTCCTGGAGCGGGCCGGTGTAGCGGGCGGCACCACCGCGCTGGCGGGCGGGCACTTCTATCTCGGTGGCGGCACCGCCGTGCAGCGGGCGACCGGCCACGACGATTCGGCCGAGGAGATGTACAAGTACCTGCTGTCGGTGGCGCGCGATCCCGAACCGGACAAGATCCGCGCCTACTGCGACGGCAGCGTCGAGCACTTCGACTGGCTGGAGAGCCTGGGCTTCGAATTCGAGCGCAGCTACTACCCGGAGAAGGCGGTCATCCAGCCCGGCACCCAGGGGCTGATGTACACCGGTAACGAAAAGGTCTGGCCCTACCGGGATCAGGCGACGCCCGCGCCGCGCGGGCACAAGGTTCCGGTGCCCGGCGACACCCAGGGCGCGGCCATGATCATCGAGCTGCTGGTGAAGCGGGCCGCCGCGCTCGGCGTCGAGGTGCGGTACGAGACCGGCGTGACCAACCTGATCACCGAGGCCGACGGCAGTGTGGCCGGCGTCAGCTGGAAGCACCTCGGCACCACCGGTGCGGTGCGGGCGAAGTCGGTGGTGCTGGCCGCCGGCGGCTTCGTCATGAACACCGACATGGTGGCCGAGCACGTGCCGTGGCTGACCGAGAAACCCTTCGTGCTCGGGACGCCCTTCGACGACGGGCTGGGCATCCGGCTCGGCGTCTCGGCGGGCGGCGTGACCCGCATGATGGACCAGGCCTTCGTCACCGCGCCCGTGTATCCGCCCGCGAAGCTGCTGACCGGAATCGTGGTGAACCAGCGGGGCGAACGCTTCGTCGCCGAGGATTCCTATCACGCGCGGACCTCCGCCTTCGTGCTCGATCAGCCCGGCGCGGTGGCCTACCTGATCGTGGACTCCGAGCACATGGAACGGCCCATGTTCCCGCTCGCGCCGTTCATCGACGGCTGGGAGACCGTCGAGGAGATGGCGACCGCACTCGGAATCCCGTACGAGGCACTGCGATCCACCCTCGACCGCTACAACGAGAAGGCGGCCCGCGGCGAGGATCCCGATTTCCACAAGGCGGGCGAATGGCTCGAGCCGCAGGATCACGGGCCGTGGGCGGCCTTCGACCTGACCCTGGGCAAGGCGCTGTACGCGGGCTTCACCCTCGGCGGCCTGCGCACCTCGGCCGACTCGGAAGTGCTGCGGGACAACGGATCAGCGATTCCGGGGCTCTACGCGGCGGGCGCTACCGCCTCCACCCTGGCCCAGGACGGCAAGGGCTATGCCAGCGGCACCCAGCTCGGCGCGGGCTCCTTCTTCGGGCGCCGCGCCGGACGTCACGCCGCCAGCCGGTCCAGCTGACGGATCAGCTCCGAGGCGGTGACGGCATCGAACGACCCGAACGTGCCGCCCCGGAGCTCCACCGACAGCACCCGCTGGAGCTCGGGCTCGTAGCGATAACCGCCCGCGAGCCCAGGGTCCAGCGTGACGGCCACCTCCTTGGAAGGGCCGAACCGGCGATACAGGAGCGCTCCGGACAACTCCCAGCCCAGCTGTTGCAGTCCGAACACCCGATCGGTGCGGACCTGGCGATCGATGAAGAAGGACAGGTGATCCGCTTCCGCCTCCTCCGGCGTGAGGGTGTACGTGCATCGCTCCAGCTGCTCGAACGGCTGGCGTAATCGGTTGCCGGCGAACGTATTCCGCCACCTTTCCAGGGATTCCGTGAGGTGCAGCGGGTGGGCCACGCCCACCAGCGTCTCGCGCGGCAGCTCGGCGGGCCTCTCGTCCACGGTCCGGAGCCCGCCCTCGGCATCGATTCGGAACGTGCCCGTCACGGTGCCGCGGCCGTCGAAGCTCGCCCACACCAGCCGCCGGGCCAGCTGACCGAGCGCGGGATCCTCGAGCACCAGCCGCCGGTGTGCCGCGGCCCGCCATCGCCGGCCGTCCACCATGGCCGCCTCCAGTCGCCGAATCTGGTCGGTGGTCACCGATTTCGGGTCCGCGGGGGCGCGTGGTGTGTCCCCGCCGGGAGAAGAAGGTTGCGCACCTAGCCGGGCACGCACCCGGAGACTCAATGTCTCCGCGGCGGGCTCGGGCTCCTCGCCTGGCGTGATCGCCCGCAGCCAGGGTGTCATCCGACCCGCGCGCGGCTCGGGTTTCTCGATGCACAGGCCCCGCCGTGTCTCGGCGACCGCGGTCGCGAATGCGTACCCGTGCTCGTTCATCCAGCTGTCGATGAACCGGTCGATGAACTCCTGCTCCCGCTGTGGTCCGGTCCGATACGCGATCGCCGCCTGCTGTGCGATGGCGAACACCACCGCCGCGCCCTCCGGCGTGACCGGCCCGGCGGGGTTGGCGGCGTATTCCGCTGCGGCATCGGCGAATTCGTCCAGCCCGTCGAGCCGGGCCGCCGTCAGCACGGTCTCCACCGCTCGACGGTGCCGGCGCAGGAACTTCCGCACCGCCGTGGTGGCGTGCGGATCGGCCCAGCGCCTCTCCTCGTCGGTCATGCCCGTGATCTTGCCGCCCGGCACCGACAGGTTGTCGGCAGGAGGCACCGACAGGTTGTCGGCAGGAGGCACCGACAGGTTGTCGGTGGGTGGCGGTAGGGTGGCTCGCTGACGCCCCGATCGGGGTCGCCTCGTGATCATGGGATGGGGGATTTCATGGTTTGGAGCAAGAGCGGAATCCGGGCCGCCCTCACGGGTCTGGCGGTGGTCCTGCTGGCCGCGTGCGGGGGATCGAGCACGGCGAGCGACCCGTATCAGTGGCTCGAGGAGCTGGACAGTCCCCGCGTGCAATCGTGGGTGGCGGCCGAGAACACGAAGACCCTCGGCGTGCTGGAACAGGATTCGCGCTACGCCGACAATCTGGCCCAGGCGAAGGCGCTGGCGAATGCGGCCGATCGCCTGCCGGTGCCGGAGTTCCACGACGGGATGATCGGCAACTTCTGGCAGGACGCCGACCATCAGCGGGGCATCTGGCGGGAGACGACGGTCGCGGATTACGAATCGCCGCAACCACAGTGGCGCACCGTTCTGGATCTCGACGCCCTGGCCCGCGACGAGGGCAAGAACTGGGTGTGGAAGGGCATGTCCTGCGACCCGGTCACCCATCGGCGATGCCTGGTCGAGCTGTCCGAGGGTGGCGAGGACGCCGTCACACTGCGCGAATTCGATCTGGGGACAGGGACGTTCGTGGCCGGCGGATTCGTGCTCGACCGCGGCAAGCAGTACGCCACCTGGGTGGACACCGACACGCTGCTGGTGTCGCGGGAATGGCAGCCGGGGGAGAAGACCACCTCGGGCTATCCGTACGTCGTGAAGCGTCTGGGGCGCGGGCAGGCGCTCGACCAGGCGGTGGAGATCGCCCGCGGCAGCCAGGGTGATGGGCTCGCCACCGCGGCGGTGCTGCTGGACAACGGGGCAGGGCGGCGGATGAACCTGGTGGAGCGGCGGCCGTCGTTCTACGAGTCGGAGGTCAGCCTGCTCGCGGGCGCGCAGCCCCTGCGGCTGGGGTTGCCGGCGAAGTCCGGGCTCCAGGGCATGGTCGGCAATCGGGTGCTGGTTGCGCTGCAACAGGATTGGACCGCCGCCGGTGCCACCTTCAAGTCCGGCTCACTGGTGTCCCTCGACGCCGACGACCTGACCGCGCACCCGGATCAGCCGAAGGTCACGCTCGTCTACGAACCCGGGCCGCAGGAGACCCTCGAAGGGGTCATGACGACCCGGGACCACGTGGTGGTGACCTCGCTCTACGACGTGAAGGGCCGCGCCACCGTCTATACCCCGCAGCCCGACGGCGGCTGGACGTCCGCACCGGTTCCCCTGCCCGACAATGCGACCGTCTCCGGCGTGGACGCCGATTCCCAGGGCGAGACGGCCTACCTCTCGGTTACTTCGATGCTCACCCCGTCCACCATCTGGAGCCTGGACACCGCGACCGGACGGCTGAACCAGGTGAAAGCCGCACCCGCACGGTTCGATTCGTCGGGGTTCGTAGTGGAGCAACTGAAGGCCACCTCGCCCGACGGGACCAAGGTGCCCTACTTCATCGTGCATCCGGCCACGCTGCCCTACGACGGCAGCACCCCGACGATCCTGTGGGGGTACGGCGGCTTCGCCTCCTCGTCCACGCCCGGCTACAACGGGCTACTCGGCAAGTCGTGGCTGGAACACGGTGGCGCGTATGTCATCGCGAACATCCGCGGCGGCGGCGAATACGGGCCCGCCTGGCACGACGCGGCCCTGAAGACCCACCGGCAGAAGGCCTTCGACGACTTCGCGGCCGTGGCCGGTGATCTCGTCGCGCGCAAGATCACCTCGCCGCGGCGGCTGGGGATCCAGGGCGGGTCCAATGGCGGGCTGCTCATGGGTGTCGAATTCACGCAGCATCCCGACCTGTGGAGTGCGGTGGACATCCAGGTTCCGCTGCTGGACATGGTCCGCTACGAGCAGATCGCGGCGGGCGCGTCCTGGGTGGGGGAGTACGGATCGGTGGCCGATCCGGACGAACGTGCCTTCCTCGCATCCATTTCGCCGTACGCACAGCTGAAGAAGGGCGTGCAGTACCCCGAGCCGCTGATCTGGACGACCACCAAGGACGACCGGGTCGGGCCCCAGCACGCGCGCAAGTTCGCCGCCCGACTAGCCGAATTCGGCGATCCGTACCTGTTCTACGAGGCCACCCAGGGCGGCCACGGGTCCGGCGCGAACAACGACGAGAAGGCGCACACCAGCGCGCTGGAGTACACCTACTTCATGCGGCAGCTGATGTGACCGGCTCGGTGTGAGGTGACCGCCTAGGCCGGATCCCGCACGATGAGCGAAACCGCCATGGGGACGAGCACTTCCACCAGGTCGCTCACCGGCGGGCGCGGCTCGGACAGCAGCCACTCGTGGGCCAGGCCGTTGATCGCGCCGATCAGGGCGCTGCCCGCGAGCTCGCCCGCGCCGCGCACCCGCGCGCCCGAACCGGCCAGCGGTTCCACCGCCAGATACAGCGTGGCGACCCAGGCGTGCCGCCGATCGCGCCGGTGCTGCTCCATGCGCTCGCTCACACCGACCACCTCGACGAAGGCAACCTTGGCGCGGTGCGGGTCGGCGCCGATCGAGCCGAGGAAGGCCGAGAGGGCCCGCGTCACGGTGTCGGTCGGGTCCGGGTCCGGTCCCATGGCGCTCAGGGCGGTGGCCAGCGCGGCGCCGGCCTGGTCCTGGATCTGGTCATATGCCGCGACCAGCACGTCCTCGCGGGTCTGGAACTCCTCGTAGAACTGGCGTTTGGACAGTCCGGCGGCCGCGCACACATCGGCCAGCGAACAGTTGGCGTAGCCGCGCTCACCGAAAATCTGGATGGCCGCGTCGAGGAAGCGCTGCCGGCGCTCGGCTTTTCGTTCGGTTACGGCGCGTCCGCCGTACTGCCTGCCTTCGATCGTCACTGTCGTTTCTCGATCGCCACACCTGAAAGGTTACGGGTGCGGGCCCGCGGATTCCGGTTCGCGGATCTCCGCAGCCCGGTTCGCGGACGCGGGCGTCAGCGTCGCGGACGCAAACCGTTCATCATGTGGCTGACCATCTCGTCGAAGAGACCGTCGGCCTCCTCGGCGTCGACCAGGCCCGACCCCATGATGGCGGCCAGCCCGTGCAGCGCGGCGACCGCCGACAGGCAGATGCGTCGCGCGTCGCCGGGCACCACCTCGCCGCTCGCCTGCGCATCGAGGACCATTTCGATGGGCACGGTGAAGGCGCGGGCGGCGGCCTCGCCGATGGCCGGCGTCGGACTGTTCTTGCGCGCGAACATGAGTGCCAGCAGTGCCGGATTGTCGATGGCGAAGCGCAGGTAGGTGTGGGCCATGGCGTGCAGGCGCTCCAGGAAGGCGCCGGTGGCGGCGGCTTTCTCGAAGCCGGCTCCGAGCCGCTCGAATCCGGCTACGGTCAGCGCGTCCAGCAGTGCCTGTTTGTCGCGGAAGTGCCGGCTGGGCGCGGCGTGGCTGACGCCGGTGTCGCGGGCGAGCTGCCGCAGCGACAGGCCGTCGACACCCGCGCCGCGCAGGGTCTCCTCGGCGCGCCGGAGTAGTTCGGCGCGCAGGTCCCCGTGGTGGTAGGACCGCGCGCGCTCCACCACCTCGCGGGCTTTGCGCTTGGCGATGCTCATGGTGAGAGCAGGATATCGGACACACTCGGGGATGTTGGCGTTGACTACTTTGTTGTCGCTGCCTACATTCGTCGCATGGCGAATGACAGTGCCTCCCCGACCGGCCCGGAGGCCACGGCGACCCCGGCGGCGACCCCGGCCCAGCGGGCCGTGCCGTTGCGCGGCTGGATCGGCCCGATGCTGGTGCTCACGCTGCTCGCGGCGCTGATCGGCACCATGTACCTCGGCTACACCTCCGATCCGGAGAAGAACCTGCACGACTTCCCGGTCGCCCTGGTCAATCAGGATGTGGGCGACGTGATGGACGGCAAGACCCTCAATGTCGGCGACCAGATCACCGGTGCGCTGACCGAGCAGATTCCGAAGGACAAGATCGATCTGCGGTTGGTCGGCATCAATGACGCCCGCCAGCAGCTGAGCAACGGCCAGATCTACGGCGCCATCATCATTCCGAGCGACTTCACCAAGCGGCTGTCCATTCTGGCGGCGGCCTCGGTGGTCCCCGGCGACGTGGAGCGCCCGGTCATCACCGTGCAGACCAATCCGCGTGCGGGCACCTACGCGTCCTCGATCATGCAGCGCATCACCGATCGCGCCATGGCGCAGGTCAATACGACCGTCGGTGCGCAGCTCACCGATCAGGTGAAGGCCAAGCTGGCGCCCAAGGCGGGCGCTCCCGCGACCGAATTGTCCGGCGCGGCACGGCTGCAGCTGGCCAAGCCCGTCGACGTCGTGGTCAGTCCGTACCGGCCGCTGCCCGCGGGCACCGGCCAGGGCCTGTCGGCCTTCTTCTACACCCTCGTGCTGCTGTTCGCGGGCTTCAGCGGCGCCATGATCATCCACTCCATGATCGACAATGTGCTCGGCTACGCCCCGGCCGAGTACGGCCCGTGGTTCCGCGCGCCGGAGCCGGCGTCCATCAGCCGCTGGCGCACCCTGCTGGTCAAGTGGGCCATCACCGTCATCACCGCACCGGTCCTCTCGGGCATGTTCATGGGCATCGCGAGGCTCTTCGGCATGCCGATCGACCAGCCGCTGCCGCTGTTCCTCTACGGCACGCTGGCCATCATCGCGGTGGGGGTGACCGGGCTGTCGGTGCTGGCGGCCTTCGGCACCGCCGGGCTGCTGATCAACATGATCGTCTTCGTGGTGCTGGGCCTGCCGTCCTCGTCGGGTTCGATTCCGGTGGAGGCGATTCCGCGCTGGATCGCGGCGCTGTCCAGCTTCGAGCCCATGCACCAGATCTACCTGTCGGTGCGCGCCATCCTGTTCTTCGACGGGCACCTGGAGGCGGGTCTGAGCACCGGTATCTGGATGACGGTGTTCGGCCTCACCGTGGGTCTGCTGCTGGGCGCGGTCGCCACCCACACCTACGACCTGCGCGGCCTGTCCCGGCTCGGTGTGGCCTATCAGCCCTGACCATCCTCCGCCACAGTGACTTTCGGCCCTGTTCGTTGTCGAGCTGTGACGGTGATACTGGCCCCGGGCACCGAATTACCCATCGCCGGGCGATGATTGTGGGGCGGTTCGATGGTGATGGCTTCGTCGCAGTTCGATCAGCTGACGGGACAGTTCCTGCGCGCCGTGCGTGATGCCGGCGGCGGTCTGAGCGCGGTGTGCACCGCGTGTGTGCGGGTGCTGCCGGTCCGGCGCGCGGCCATCGTGCTCGAGGAACGCGACGCCGGTATGCAACCCTGGTGTGCCAGTGATGGATTCGCCGAGCGGGTGGAGGGGGCGCAGGCCACCGCGGGGGAGGGGCCCGCGGTCTCGGCGGTGGCCGAGGGGGTGCCGGTGGTGATCACCGATCTGAGCGCCGACTGCGAGCACTGGCCCGGGTTCGCCGAGGCGCTCTCGGGGGAGCCGGTGTCGGGTTCCCTGTTCGCAATGCCCTTGCGGCTGGGCACGATTCGGCTGGGCGCGGTGGATCTGTACCGCGATTCGGTCGGGCGGCCGGGGCCGCGACTGCTGTCGGCGGCGCTGCACATCGCGGATCTGGTCACCGCCAGCCTGGTGCTGGCCACCGGCGACGACGCCCGGCAGTGGGCACAGCCGTTGTCCAGCCGGTGGATTCACCAGGCGGCCGGGATGACCAGCGCCCGGCTCGGCATCGAGATCGCCGATGCCTATGCCTGCCTGCGCGGATACGCCTTCACCCATGGGCTTTCCCTGGTGGAGGTGGCGCGGCGGGTGGTGGAGCGGGAGATTCGGATCGAAGCCGAATGAGCGCAACTGTTCCGCAGCACCCCGCCCGGCAAATACCATGAGCTGAGGCAAGAGCGGCACAGGAAGACTTTCATGGCGGGCGCCCCGGCGTTCGCCGAGGGGTGATCACGGTGTCCGACAGTGAGTTGCTGGTGGCGGTGCTGGCCAGGTTCGCGCGACTGCTACCGGCGGCAACCGAACTGCCCCATATTCTGGACGAATTGATGCAGAGTGCCATCGATGTGCTGGAACCGGGCGGTGTGACGGTGGCGCTGTCCCCGAAACTGCGGGGTGACCGGTCGGAACTCTTCGGCGGCATCCCCGAGGAGCTGCTGGATCTGGAGGTCTGCCAGCGCGATCACGCCCGCGGACCCGGCATGGTCGCCCACGCCTGCGGCGCGTCGGTGACCGTCACCGATATCGGTAGCTACGGCGACATGTGGCCGGAGTACACGAGTCTGGCCGGGCGGCACCGGATTTCCTCGGTGGCCGCGGTCCCCATGCGCCTCGACGACACCGAAGCGGGTGTGCTGAGCCTGTATTCCCGCGACCCGCGGCACTGGACCGGCAAGGACCTCTCGGTCGCCACGCTGCTGGCGGGCATGGCCACCGGCCACATCGTCACCGCCAACCTGGTGCAGCGCCAGCAGCGGGTGACCGAGCAGTTACAGCACGCCCTCACCACTCGCATCGTGGTGGAACAGGCCAAGGGCGTGATCGCGCACGCCCACCACACCACCCCCGATGCCGCCTTCGCACTCATCCGCGCCCACGCGCGGCGCAATCGCGTCACCGTGCACGCGGTCGCCCACGGCATAGTCGAACTGGGCCTGCGGATTTGATCGGCGACGGATTCGCACACTTTGCCCGGAATTCCATCCCCGAAAATAGATCACGGCGGGAATAGGGTGGTCGTGGAGTAGCCTGGTGAGTTGGCGGAACCGAAAGCCCCTGTCCCCGGCCGGTTTCCGTTCGCGGTTGGCGACCGTCCCAGTCCTCGACGGCTCGTTTCGGCAAGTTTGTGCTCGCTTTCCGTCGATCTGGGGGCAATCGTGAATTCCTCACGTGCATCGCAATATTCCGCTGCCCACCCGGCAACCCACTCGCATCCCAGCCCATCCGTCCGGCCCGCCGCGTCCCGATCCACCCGGCGCGGCAGTGAATTCGATCCGCTCGTACGCCGGATCGGCGCGGGCGATCGGGATGCCTACGAGGAGCTCTATCGCCGCACCCGCGGCCTCGTCTACTCCCGAGCCCTGAACATCGTGTGCGACACCGGATATGCCGAGGAAACCTGTCACGAGGTCTACCTGCAGGTCTGGCGCAGCGCCGCTGCCTTCGACCCGGCCCGCGGCAATGCCCTGACCTGGCTCACCACCCTGGCCCACCATCAGGCGGTGGACCGGGTGCGGCGCGAATGCAGTGCGGCCGGGCACGAACACCGCTGGGGCGTCTGCGATTACCGGCCCGCCATCGATGTGGTGGCCGAGGAGATCCTGCGCCGCCACGACGAGCGCGCCATCCGTCGCGGCCTGGCCACACTCACCCCCTATCAGCGCGAATCGGTGGTGCTGGCCTTCTACGGCGGTCTCACCTACCCACAGGTCGCGGCGCAGCTGGGCATCGGGCTGCCGGCGGTGAAGGCACGCATCCGCTCGGCGTTGGCCCAGCTCAAAGTGTCACTGGCATAACCGGATACGGCGTGCCGATCAGTGCGCGGCGGTGGCCGTGAAGCCGCGCGGGACCAGGATCACGGTGAGCACCGCGACCGTGCCCACCATGGCGGTCGAGATCCAGGAGGTGGTGGTGAGCGCGGCATCGTAGGCGTGCTGGGCGATGCGCAGCACCTCGTCACCGGTGGGTCCGCCGATCCTCTCGGCGATATGGGCCGCGCCGCCCACCGAGCCGCGCGCCTCGGCCAGATCGTCGCCCTGCAGCGGCAATCCGGTCATGTGGCCGGTGAACAGACGACCGTGAATGCTGCCCAGCAGTGCGACGCCCAGGCCGATGCCCAGCTCGTAGTTGGTCTCCTCGACCGCGCCCGCCTGGCCGGCGCGCTCGGCCGGCACCGCCGATACCAGCACCGCGGCCGCGGTGGTGATGGCGATGCCGTCACCGATGCCCAGGCACACCAGCACCAGCGCGACAGTCGGATAGGTGGTGTCCGGCACTGCCGCCAGCACCGCGAAACCCCCGGCCAGCGCGCCCAGTGCGACGCCCATCAGCGCGCGCACGCTCACGTGCTGCATGAGCCACGGGGTGGACAGCGAGCCGAACAGGGTGGCCAGCGCCGCGGGCAGCGTGCGCATGCCCGCCTGGGAGGGCGAGTAGCCGTGAATGTATTGCAGCCACAACGAGATCAGGAACAGTGCCGCACCGATGGCCAGCATGGCCAGCAGGGTGGCCAGCGCCGCCGCGGTGAACGCGCGATTGCGGAACAGCCGCACATCCAGCAGCGGATCCGGCGACTTCAGCTGCCGATAGGCGAACAGCCCCAGCAGGATCACCGAGGCGGCCATGATCACCAGATCGATCGGGGCCGGATTGCCCTTGGCCACATGCTTGATCCCCCACGCCAGCGCCACGACGCCCAGCACCGACAGCGCCGCGCTCGCCCAGTCCAGGCTGCCGTGCTGCGGCGATCGGTATTCCGGCAGCAGCCACAGTCCGGCGGCCACCGTGATGATCACCACCGGCACATTCAGCCAGAAGGCCGCCGACCACCCGAACGCCTCGACCAGGTGGCCGCCGACCAGCGGGCCGATGGCCGCGCCCGCACCGGCGACCGAGGCCCAGATGCCGATGGCCAGCGTGCGTTCCCGGTCATCGGAGAAGATATTGCGGATCAGCGAGAGGGTGGACGGCATCACCATGGCCCCGCCGACGCCCAGCAGCGCGCGGCCCGCGATGAGCTGCGCGGGCGCGTGCGCGGTCGCGGCCACCACCGAGGCCAGGCCGAAAAGCACGAAGCCGGACAGGAACAGCCGCTTGCGGCCGTAGCGGTCGCCGATCGCGCCGCAGGTGATGAGCAGGCCGCCCAGCACCAGGCCGTACAGGTCGACGATCCAGAGCTGTTCCATCGGAGTGGGTGCCATGTGATCGATGAGCGAAGGCAGCGCGACATTGAGGATGGTCGCGTCCATGGCCACCAGCAGCAGACTCGCGCACAGCACGGCGAGCATGGCCCACCGGCTCGCCGGCGCGGGCGCCACCCGGTTCGCCAGATCGTCCGACTGTTCCCGGGGTGGGATGCGGCCCACGTCTTCCGCCTCCTCGGCTAGGCATAGGTCAAGCTGCTGGCAACAACCTGGCTAAGACTACCCGGGGTCTGCGGCTCACTTGTTCGCGTTCTGCTTCGCCAGCAGGTCGCGGATCTCGGTGAGGAGCTCCAGTTCGGTGGGATCGGCCTTCACCGCGGTGGGCTTGCTGAGCCGGTTCTTGAGGGTGTTCATCGGGAGGATGAGCACGAAATAGAGGACCGCGGCCACACACAGGAAATTGATGCCGGCGCTGATGATCGGACCGAGGGCGACGAAGGTGGACGGCTTGTCGGACAGGAGTTGGAAGCCCAGGCCGTATTCCTTGTTGCCGCCGAGGGTGGCCAGCAGCGGCTCGATCACACCCTTGGTCACCGAGGTCACAATGGCGGTGAAGGCCGTGCCCATGACCACGGCCACCGCGAGATCGATGACATTGCCCCTCATCAGGAAGTCTTTGAAGCCTTTGAGCATGATGCGCGCTTGATCCAATCCGAGACGTTTTCGTTATCTTCTGAATGGGAGTTTAAGGGCTGGTCGCGGTGTGGCGCGCACCTGGCACAGCCCCCTTGACGCGCATCACTCCGGACGGTTGGTCGGGTGATGGCACACAATCGGCAACCCTGAGGGGTCGTCCGGAACGAACGAAGCGGCCGGATGAAAGCGAACAACCCCGGTTCCGGGCCGTGCGGCCCGGAACCGGGGTCGAGTGTGGACTACTTTCCGCCGGCCCTGTTCTTGAGGGCGGTGACGATCTCGTTGACCGCGGCGAGCACGTCCTGGGCGGCGTGGTCGAGGTTGGCGCGCACCGATTCCAGAGTGCTCTGGAGATCCTCGGGAGTGATCTTGTCGGCGAAGGCCTTCGCCATGTCGGCGAGATCGGCGGCCGCGCTCTGTGCCCGGTCGGCCAGTTCGGCGGCGGCGCCGCTGGCCCGCTCGGCCAGCGCTCCCGCCGCCGATTCGGCTCGCTCTCTCAGGTCGGAGGCGGTGACCCCGAGGTCGGTGGTCAGATCGTCGGCGGTGGTGCGCAGATCGTCGGTCAGGCGTTCGACCTTGTCATCGGAGTCGTCATCAGTGGGCATCGTCGTGGTTCCCTACTTCGATCCGCCGCTCAGGCATCGGAACCCTCCCTACGTCGGTCACGCTCGGGCAGTTACAGCGATCTTTCAGCAATCGATAGTAGTCCTCTTTCGGCGCGCCATCTGCACTCTTTCGGTGCGCGGTGGCCGGCACTTTCAGTGCACGGGACCCAGGACGCGCTCGATGTACTCGTTCGTGAAGCGCCCCTTCGGGTCGAAGCGGCGGCGGACCTCGGCGAACCTGTCCCAGTCCGGGTAGCGCTCGCGCAGGGTCGCGGCGGTCTGGAAGTGCCGCTTGCCCCAGTGCGGGCGGCCGTTGTAGCGGTCGAAGACGCGTTCGCAGGCGCGGAAATACGGCTCGTAGTTCATGCCCTGGTACTGGTGTACGGCGATGTAGCAGGTCTCGCGGCCGCCGGCGGGGGAGAGGAAGGCGTCGTCGGGGGCGACCCAGCGCACCTCGATCGGCATCGGGGTGTCGAAATGCTTGGCCACCTCCTTGATCTCGCGGATGGCGTCGGCCGAATGCTCGCGTGGCAGTGCGTATTCCATCTCGGTGAAGCGGAACAGGCGGGGGCTGGCGAAGACCCGGTAGGAGCGCTCGACCTGGCGGCGGTAGCTGCCCGCGTAGGCGGCGCTGCGCTGGATCAGCGGGATCAGGCTGGGGCGGCGGCGGGTGAGCCGGCACAGCGCGTCGAAGGTGTAGTTGGTCATGAGGATGTCGGAGAACCAGTCCACGGCCCTGCCGCGCGGTTGCTCGGGCAGCTCGACCCGGTTGTTGCGCTTGGTCATTGCCAGCGGGCTGTGGGCGAACATATAGAACTCGAAGTGCTCGTTGCCCTCGACGTAGCTGTCGAGATCGGCCAGCACCTCCTCGACCGGGACCGGCCGTTCGATGCCCTCGAGGACGAAGGACGGCACCATCTGCAGGGTCACGGCGGTGACCACGCCCAGCGCGCCCACGTTCACGCGGGCGGCGCGCCAGCCGTCGGGGTCGGTCTGCTCGTTGAGTTCGACCCGGCTGCCGTCGGCGAGCATGAGCTCGACGGAATGCAGTGCGGCCGAGAGGTTCTGCAGCTTGGATCCGGTTCCGTGGGTGCCGGTCGCGGTGGCGCCGGCGATGGACTGCACGTCGATGTCGCCGAGATTGGGGAAGGCCAGGCCCAGTGGGTGCAGCGCATTGCTGGCGGCATTGAGCGTGATGCCGGCTTCCGCCCGGACCAGTCCGGATTCGCGGTCCACGTTCAGGATCCGGTCCAGTTTGTTCAGGCGCAGGAGGGTGCCGTCGGTGAGCACGGTCTCGGTGAAGGAATGTCCCGATCCGGCGACCCGGACGGTGTGCCCGTTCGCTTCGGCCTGTGCGAGTACTGCCGCGACGTCCTCGGGCGAGCTCGGTTCGGCGATGGCCGCCGGGGTACAGCTCTGATCCCCGGCCCAGTTCACCCAAGAGTTGGTCATGCGACCAACTTTAAACCGCGAGTGTGATGCGCGCTACCGTTTGCGCGGGGTATACGCCGCGGCTTTGGCCCGCTCCACTTCGTCCTCGGTGAGCGGCGGCTGCGCCAGCGCCAGGCGGGGCACGCCGTCGCCGCGCACGCCATTGAGAATCAGCGCCATATAGCGCTCCCAGACCTGGGGATTGACCGGCCGGGCGAATCCGGCAATGCCGTCGACCATGTTCACCATGGCGAAGAAGTCGCCCGCCTCGATATCGGGCTGCAGCACGCCCGCGTCCCGGGCGCGCTGGATGACCGCCTGCATGCCGGGACGGATGTGATCCTTCATGGCGCAGAAGCGATCCATGCTGTCGTGCAATTCGAGGATGACCTCGCCGAAGCCGCGGTTGACCGCGACATGCCGGCACGAGTACTCGAACAGATCGACCAGGCCCTCCCAGGGGTCCGGATGGTGCAGTGCCACATCCACGGCCCCGGCGAGTTCGGTGACCATCTGGTCGAAGACCTCGGAGATGAGCTCCTGTTTGTTGGCGAAGCGGCGGTAGACGGTGCCGACGCCGACGCCGGCGCGCTCGGCTACATCGTCGAGGGTGACCTCCAGCCCGCGATCGGCGAACAACTCGCGGGCGGCCGCGATGATGCGCTGCTGATTGCGGGCGGCGTCCGCGCGCAGACGCCGAGGTGGGGGCGCGGTGGTGACGTGATTCACACCCTGATCCTAACAGCAATCGGGATTATCTGGAGGAGCTGTCTCCGTTTTGCTGGTAGCTTCTACCGGTAAACGGAGACCGGTTCTCCACTAATCCTAGGGGACGAGGAAAACCACCATGACAACAGCTCTCGAGAAAGAGGTCGCGGCACCGGCCGCCGCGTCGCGGCGCGGATCGCACGCGCTGCGCTGGTGGGTGCTCGCCGTACTCGGCGTCGCCCAGCTGATGGTCGTGCTGGACGCGACCGTCGTGAATATCGCGCTGCCGCACGCGCAGGCCGATCTGGGCTTCTCCAATGGCGATCGGCAGTGGGTCATCACCGGCTACGCGCTCGCCTTCGGCAGCCTGCTGCTGCTGGGCGGACGGCTCTCCGACCTGTTCGGACGGCGCACCACCTTCATCACCGGCCTGGTCGGCTTCGCGGTCGCCTCGGCCGTCGGCGGCGCGGCCGGCAACTTCGAGGTGCTGGTCGGCTCCCGTGTCGCGCAGGGCGTGTTCGCGGCGCTGCTCGCGCCCGCCGCGCTGTCGCTGCTGACCGTCACCTTCACCGAACCCGCCGAGCGCGCAAAGGCGTTCGGCATCTTCGGCGCCATCGCCGGCGCCGGCGGCGCCCTGGGCCTGCTGCTGGGCGGCGCGCTCACCGAGTGGGCCTCATGGCGCTGGGTGATGTACGTGAATCTGGTCTTCGCGGCCATCGCGCTGGTCGGCGCGGTACTGCTGCTGGCCGGGCACGCCGCCACCGAGCGGCCCAAGCTGGATCTGCCCGGCACCCTGGCGGTGACCGCCGCGCTGTTCGCCATCGTCTACGGCTTCTCGCACGCCGAGTCGGACGGCTGGACCAATGGCCTGACGCTGTCCTTCCTGATCGGCGGCGTGCTGCTGCTCGGCGTGTTCGCCTGGCTGGAACAGCGGGTCGCGCATCCGCTGCTGCCGCTGCGCGTGGTGCTGGACAAGACCCGGGGCGCGTCCTACGTCACGGTGTTCACCATCGGCATCGGCATGTTCGCCATGTTCCTGTTCCTCACCTACTACATGCAGCAGCAGCTGGGATACTCGCCGATCCGCACCGGCGTGGCGTTCCTGCCCATGGTCGCCGGCATGGTGGCGGCCTCCACCACCGTGCCCGCCCTGCTGATTCCCCGGGTGGGCCCGAAGGTGACCGTGGTGAGCGGATTCCTGCTCGCCACAGTGGGAATGGTGCTGCTGACCCGCATCGGCGTGGACACCGGCTACGCGAGCCACATCCTGCCCAGCCTGGTCCTGATGGGCCTGGGTCTCGGTATGGCGATGTCGACGGCCTTCAGCGGCGCGACCTCGGGCGTGCACCACAGTGACGCCGGTGTCGCCTCGGCGATGGTGAACACCAGCCAGCAGGTCGGCGGTTCCATCGGCACCGCGCTGCTGAGCACGCTGGCCTCGACGGCCTTCGACAATTACGCGTCGAGCCACGTGCCGCCGTCGGCGGCGGTGCTGGCCGAGGCCGCGGTGAAGAGCTACACCACCACCTTCTGGTGGGCCGCAGCGATCTTCGTGGTCGGCGCGGTGATCACCGGTCTGATCATGCCCAACAAGGTGCCGGTTCCGGCGGAGGGCGAACCCGTTCTGGCGCACTGAGTTCCGGATGTGGAAGCGGCCCCGCTCACGAAAGTGAGTGGGGCCGCCTCTTTTTCGGCTTACCGCGATCAGCGGCAGTTGGAGGGCGGGGGCAGGCCCGCGAACCGGTCGGACAGGTAGTCCACGGCGGCGGCGGCGCCGCCCATGGCGGTGCCATGGTCGGCGCCGGGGATGATGTCGAACTGGACCGGGGTGCCGGCGGCGCAGTAGCGGTTCGCGGTCTCGAGGGCGAGGTCCAGGGGGACCTGGTCGTTGCTGCCGTGCCATTCGTAGAGGGGTTGGCGGATGAGCTCCGGGACGACCTCGAGGGCATTGGCGTGAATGGTGTGGATCAGGTCCGGGTCGTTCTCCTTGCCGGGGTGGAAGACGTCGCCGATGCTGTGGTTCGCGCCGACCGTAATGATGTCGTCCACACAGGAATTGGCGATGCGGTCGCGCATCCAGAAGCCGAAGGGGGTGAGCGAGCTGTCCAGCTGGATCTGGGCGGGGTACTCGCGCTCCATGCCCACTGCCACCGCGAAGCCCAGGCCGAACAGCGGCTGGGGCGTATCGCCCACCTGGATGGCCAGTTTGCCCGGATTGACCGGCACGCCGCCCTCCGCGACGCCGACGATCGGCAGCTCGGGCGCGTAGTCGGGGGCGATGGCGGCCGCGAAACCGGTGGCCATCGCACCGCCGGAGTAACCGGCCAGGCCGACCGGCGAATCACCCAGTCCCGCCGGGGCGAAACGCTCGACCGCGCGAATGCCGTCGAGGGTGATCTGCCCGCCCATGCGGGCCGCGCCGTAGGCGCTGTCGGGGCCGAGGTGATCGGGCACGGCGATCGCCCAGCCGCGCGCCAGCAGCAGCGGGAAAGCGGCAGCCTCCCGCACGCCCCCGTTGAACAGGGCGTGCGACGGCGCGCATTGCATGCCCAGGGAATTCACGAACGGCTGATACGACAGCAACGGCCGCGGGCCGGGGCCGGGGGTGATGAGGGTGGTCACCGCGGCGATGGGCACGCCGGTGGAGTTCGTGGAGCGGAACTTCAGCTGCCACACCGTCGCTCCGGGCCAGGGATGGTTGGGCACCAGGCGGGAATCCAGGACGTCACCGTTATGGGCGGCGGCGAGATTCCCTGTGGCGTAGTAGAACCCGTCCGGGTCGGAAACCGGATAAATCGCCCCGGCATGGGCCGCGGGGGTGGCGGCCATGGCGGCCACCAGTACCGTGGCGATTCCGAACCCTTGAACCAGCAACTTTCTGATCGACTGCCGCACCGCCAACTTGACTCCTCGAGGCCGATGGGACAACTCCGGGCAAGCGGCACTATCCTCGCAGTTCCGGGCTGCTGTTCGGCTTCATCAACACGCCGAACAGCAATGATTTGGCTAATTAGAGAGGAGGGGCGGTGGCAGCGAGAGTCGCGGGCGTGGACGCCGCCCTGCTCGGCGTCATCGCCCTCGGTGGCGCGATCGGCGCGGAAGCGCGCTACGCCATGAGCCTGTGGGTGCCGCACCACGGCTCGATTCCGTGGCAGACCTTGGCGGTCAACGTGATCGGTTGCTTCCTCATCGGGGTACTGATGGTGTGTATCACCGAGATCTGGGTGGCGCACCGGCTGTTGCGGCCCTTTCTCGGGGTCGGGATTCTCGGCGGATTCACCACCATGTCCACCTACGCGGTGGAAGTTCGTACACTGCTCGAATCGGGCCGGGTCGGCGCCGGACTGGCCTACCTCGGGGGAACGGTGGTGGCAGGACTGATTTCGGTCCTGCTGGGCGTGAGTGCGACACGATGGGTATCGGAGACGGCACGACGATTGGGGGCAGGCGATGAGTGACATGGTTCGGCAGTGGGTACCCGCGTCTCGGCTGACGGTGCTGCTCGGCGAGGACGACACCTATCGGCACCGGCCCCGCTATCACGAGATCGTGCGGCGTGCCCGGGATGCCGGATTGGCCGGGGCCAGTGTGTGGCGCGGCGTCGAGGGTTACGGGGTGTCCTCCCATATCCACACCGCCCGGCTGCTGGATCTGGCCGAGCGGTTGCCGGTGATGGTGATGATCATCGACGACACCGCACGGCTGCGGGCGTTCGTGGAAGGCAATGCGGACCTGCTGGATTCGGTGACGGTGGCGCTCTCGCCGGTCGAGGTCTTCGCCGGAGTGCGGCGGTGACAGGGCTGCTGGTGATCCTCGGCGCGCTCTTCGGGGCGCCCGTCCGGTATCTGGTGGATCGCGCGGTGGCCCATCGATTCGATAGTGTTCTCCCCCTGGGCACACTGGCGGTGAACATGGGCGGTTCGGCCGTGCTGGGCGCGTTGATCGGTGCGGGAGCAAATCATTGGCTCCTGGCTGCCGTGGGAACGGGGTTCTGCGGCGCGCTGACCACGTTCAGCACGTTCGGGTACGAAACGGTTCGATTGGCCGAGGAGGGCGCTTACAGCTATGCGGTGGCGAACGTCGTGATCGGCGTCGGCGCAAGCCTGGCCGCGGCCTACCTCGGTGCCTTCCTCGGGCAGTGGGTGTGGCCGTGATTCTCATGACCAGCCGGGCGCAGGCGATACGGAAGGGAGGTGCGAGCATGGCCCACGATCGAGCCGGACGACCGGCCCGGGCCACGGACCTCGAGGACATCGCGCACTTGGTGACGGCCTACTACAGCCGGATTCCGGATCCGTCGGATGCCGCGCAGCTGGTGTCCTTCGGCACCTCCGGACATCGCGGGTCGAGCCTGGATTGCGCCTTCAACGAGGCGCACATCCTGGCCATCACCCAGGCGATCGTGGAATACCGTGCCTCGCGCGGCATCACCGGGCCGGTGTATCTGGCACGGGATACGCACGCGCTGTCCGAGCCCGCCTGGACCACCGCGCTGGAGGTGCTGGCCGCCAATGACGTCACCGCCGTCATCGACTCGCGCGACAGGTACACGCCCACACCGGCTTTGAGTCACGCCGTGCTGCGGCACAATCGGGGCGGGACCCGGCACCAGGCCGACGGCATCGTGGTGACGCCCTCGCACAATCCGCCGCGCGACGGCGGCTTCAAATACAACCCGCCGCACGGCGGTCCCGCCGACACCATCGCCACCGATGCCATTGCCGCGCGCGCCAACGAGCTGCTGCGCACCGGGCTCGCCGACGTCAAGCGCACCTCGCTGGCGCAGGCGCTGGCCACCAACGTGGAGCGCTACGACTACCTGGACCGCTACATCTCGGACCTACCCAATGTGCTGAACCTGGACGCCATTCGGGGCGCCGGGATTCGGCTGGGCGCGGATCCCATGGGCGGAGCCTCGGTGGACTACTGGGAGGAGATCGGGCAGCGGTACGACCTCGAGCTCGAGGTGGTGAATCCGTTCGTCGATCCGACCTGGCGGTTCATGACGCTGGACTCCGACGGGCGGATCCGGATGGATCCCTCGTCGCGGTACGCCATGGCGTCGCTGGTGGCGATTCGCGACGATTACGACATTTCCACCGGCAACGACGCGGACGCGGATCGGCACGGGATCGTGACTCCCGATGCGGGACTGATGAATCCGAATCACTACCTGGCGGTGGCGATCGAGTACATGATCGCCAATCGGATGGGGTGGGACGCGCTCACCAAGATCGGCAAGACGGTGGTGACGTCCTCGATGATCGACCGGGTGGTCGGCGTGCTCGGCCGCGACGTCTACGAGGTGCCGGTCGGGTTCAAGTGGTTCGTGCCCGGATTGTTCAGCGGCAGCCTGGCTTTCGGCGGCGAGGAATCCGCGGGCGCGTCGTTCCTGCGCATGGACGGCACCGTGTGGACCACCGACAAGGACGGGATTCTGCTCGCGCTGCTGGCCGCGGAGATCACCGCCGTCACCGGGCAGAGTCCGTCCACCCGCTACACCGAACTCGAAAAACGCTACGGCTCACCCGCCTACGCCCGCGTGGACGCCACCGCCACCCCGGAACAGAAGACCCGCCTGGCGGCGTTGACGCCCGACATGATCACCGCGACCGAAATCGCCGGCGAACCCATCACCGGCATCCAGACCCGCGCCCGTGGCAATGGCGCGGCCCTCGGCGGCGTCAAGGTCACCACCGAGAACGCCTGGTTCGCCGCCCGCCCGTCGGGCACCGAGGACAAATACAAGATCTACGCCGAATCCTTCCAGGGGCCGGAGCACCTCGCGCAGGTCCAGGCCGCGGCCGAGGAGATCGTCGGACACGCCCTCACGGGTGAATAGCGCGGCCTTCGGTCAGGTGTGGCGAATGAATGGATTGGTGTGTGCGCCGGGCGGATCCGGGTGGGCGGTGTGTCGTGGTGAGTGAGGTCGAGGGGCCGGTCGGTGGGCGGCATCGGCTGCCGGTGGAGATCTGGGTACTGGTGGGGTCGGCGTTCACGATCGCCATCGGGTTCGGGTTGGTGGCGCCGGCGTTGCCGCAGTTCGCGCGGAGTTTCGATGTGGGGGTGGCCGCGGCCTCGTTCATCGTGAGCGCGTTCGCGTTGATGCGGTTGATCTTCGCGCCGCTGGCGGGTCGGTTGTTGCAGAAGCTGGGGGAGCGGCCGGTCTATCTGACCGGGCTGCTGATCGTGGCGGTGTCGACCGGTGCGTGTGCGCTGGCCCAGAGTTATTGGCAGCTGCTGGTATTGCGGTCGCTGGGTGGGATCGGGTCGACGATGTTCACGGTGTCCTCGCTGGGGCTGGTCATCCGGATGTCCCCGCCCGCCGAACGGGGGCGGGTGTCGGGGGTGTACTCGACGAGCTTCCTGATCGGCTCGATCAGCGGGCCGCTGGTCGGCGGTGCGCTGTCCTTCCTCGGCCTGCGCGCCCCGTTCCTCATCTACTGCGTGGCGCTGCTGATCGCCAGCCTCATCGTCTATGTGGCGCTGCGGGATTCCCCGCTGGCCCTGCCGGAGAAATCGAACGGTGCGCCCGTGATGACCTTCCGCGCGGGGCTGGCCCGGCCCGCCTACCGGGCCGCGCTGTGGGCCAACTTCGGCAATGGCGCAGCCGTTTTCGGTGTGCGCATGGCGCTGGTGCCGCTCATCGTGGTGGAGGTGCTGAAGCAGGACGCCGCCCTCGCAGGCGTGGCCCTGACCGCCTTCGCCCTCGGCAATGCCTCGGTGCTGTTCCTGTCCGGGCGGTGGTCGGACACGGTGGGCCGCAAGCCCTTCCTCATCGCAGGAACCCTGGTCTGCGCGGCCGGCACCGCGGGCATCGGCCTCGCCCCCACCCTCGTCTGGCTCCTGGTCGCCTCCTGCGTGGCGGGCATCGGCTCCGGCATGTTCACCCCCGCCCTGCAAGCGGCGGTCGCCGACATCATCGGACCCGGCACCCGGGGCGGCCCGGTCCTCGCGGGCTACCAGATGTCCGCCGACCTGGGCACCTTCCTGGGCCCCTACGCGATCGGCATGCTCGCCGACCGCGTCTCCTACGGCGTGGCCCTCGGTGTGACCGGCGCTCTGCTGGCCTCGGCGTCGGCGGTCTGGCTGCTGGTACCGGAAACCCTCCGCCGGAGAGAACCCGCCGCAGCCACCGCCGCCTAGCGGGCCGGCCGCAGATTTTGGTGGGGCGGGGTGGGTGTTGCTCGGGTGGGGGCGTCGGGCAGAGTGTTGCGGGTGAGCAAACCGACTTCGAAGCACACACCGCGGCCGGTCTCGAGCAAGACCACCTACGCGCTGGCCGGGCTGGCCGTTGTCGTGGTCGTGGCGATCGTGGCGGCCCTCTACCTGTGGAATCGCGGCGGCGGGGACGAGGTGCGCAACGACGGGTACGGTCCGGTGCACGATCCTGCGGTGTCGGTGGCGCTGGATTCCGACGGAGCCATTGTGCTGGGCAAGCCCAATGCGAAAACCATTGACATCTATGAGGATCCGCTGTGCCCGGCGTGTGGTCAGCTGGAGAAGATCTACGGGCAGGAGATCGCCCAGCAGGTCGACCTCGGCAAGGTCGCGGTGCGGTACCGCCTGGTGAACTTCCTCGACCCGCGATCGGGCAGCAAGGACTACTCCACCCGCGCGGTGGCCGCCAACGAGTGCGTCGCCCAGGCCGGTGACGGTCCGGTCTACTCGAAGTTCCACGCACTGCTGTTCACCACCAAGCAACCCGCCGAGGGCGGTTCCGACCACGACAACAAGGAACTGGCCGCCATCGCCAAGGAGGCGGGCGCGGGTGACGATGTCGCCAAGTGCATCACCTCCGGCGATCGCGCCGACACCGGCCGCGCCCACGCCGAAGCCGCGCTGAAGGCCCTCAACGACGCCCTCAACAATCGCGCCGCCACCCCGTCGGTCTTCATCGACGGCAAGAAGGTCGACGTGAACAACAAGAACTGGGTCCTCGACGCCGCGAAATAGGCTGGGCGGTAAGGCTTCAGGCGTCGAGGACGGGCCGGCGCAGGCGACCTGTGTAGGTGGCTGCCCGGCCCAGCGCGTCCTCGGCGGCATCGAGTTCGATGAGGGCCTCGTCGAACACCTCGGCGGCGCCGGCGACGCAGTAGGCCGGGGTGGTGAGGGCGCCGGTGCCCGGCGTATCGAGCAGCAGGCCGGAGTCGGGGAGATCGCGGTAGGCGGCGGTCAGGTCCGCCAGGTCCGCGCGAAGGGTCTGCAGCCGATCCCGCAGCAGCTGCCGCCGCTGTTCCAGCAGCAGTGGGTCCCGCAGGTCGGCTTCCGGGCTCGGTTCGTGGTCGCTCATGCGACCAGCATGCCGTGGTGGGCCAGAACATGCGGTGGTGCACAGGAATTCGGATGTTCTCGTGCATCACCGCATGCCGGGCGGAATGGGTGGGGTGCGGCCCTCGGGGGAACGGAGAAGTGAGCCGCACCCCGGGGAGGGAGCCGGGCTGGGGGCTCGGCTCCTTGGTCGGGGGAAGGGATCTTGCGGGTCAGCGCGATGCGGCGCGGGTGGGGGTTTCGGGGATGTCGTTGTCCGGGGTGGCGCGGGACAGCTGGGGGTGGATGAGGATGTGGGACTCCATCGGGTAGGCCAGGTCCTGGGTGAAAGGTGCTCCAGCCGTTGCGGTTTCGAGGGGGTCGGGAACGACGCGCAGGGGGTGTGGCCTCGCGGGTGCGTCGATATCGGTGTGGGGGAACAGGTAGCGCGCACCTTCGCGAACGGTTTCGTGCGACTCGCCACTGGGGTCGATCCAGCGCATGCGATCGGTGTCCGAGAGATAGACGCGCCAGGGGTGTTTTCCCCTGTCGGCCAGTAACTTCAGCCGATGGTGATGGGTGCACAGGACGGCGCGGTAGGCGGGATTCGGGCCCGTGGCGCCGCGGGAGGGGTGCGGCTCGAACTGGACCAGCGTGGTCTCCGCCGCGGGCATGGTGCAGCCGGGGAAGCGGCACAGGCCATCGACGGCGCGGACCTCGCGGGGTGGCGCGCTCGAAAAAGCGCGCACCGCCACGGGTTTCGACTCCAGAGTGGTCATGGCGCGTTCCCACGGAGCCGGCCGGACCGGGATGGTCCGTGACTCCGGCCTGCGCGAGGTGCGAGGACCCGGCGCGTCGGCCGGCGCGGGGCGCTGGGTGGCCGCTCCGTCCGTCGCGTTCGTCTCCTGGGCGGCCTCGTTCGGGAAGTACTCAGGAATCACCTGGAAACGTGCGTGTTCGGCAAGGGTGCGGGCGAGGGCGCCGTCGATGGGGCCGTAGCCGGCGAGGAAGGCCGGATCGTCGCGCAGGCCGAGCAGGGTTTCGGCGGAGACCCCGACCTGGATGAGCGGGCGGCGGGGTGTGGTGGGGGCATCGGCCTTGGGGCAGTCGAGTCCCCGGCCGCAGCCGCAGCGCAGGCGGCCGGAGCCGTCGGCGAGCGCGACCAGCGCGTCGGTGCGGCGCTGGGACATGGTGCGGGGATCGGCCTCGCAGACCTGGAGGCTCATTTCGCGTAGCCGCATGGCGAGCGCCTGGGCTCCGGCGGCGGGCAGCAGGCCGTCGAATACGGCCATGCCGTCCTGGACCGCGCGAATGCGGACGTCGCGATCCTGCTCGCGCTCCTCGCGGCGGCGGGTCTCACCCTCGGGGTTCAGGCGGGTGACCCAGCGCTGGGCGGTCTGGCGTAATCGGGCCGGATCCGAGCGCAGTGCCGCCTCGATCAGCTTGGGCTCCAGCACTTCTCGCACCTCGTGCGGCAGGCCGCGCAGACTGTCCGCGATCACCTGCACTCGCGGCAGGTCGATCCGCCCGGCCGCGAAGGCGTGCTTGGTCTGCGGTAGGGAATCCAGCGCCAACCCGATATCGATGAGGGCCGCCGCCACCGCCTCCGATACGTGCACCGCCACGGCGATCTCCGCCGCGGCGAACTCCCCGGCGCGCACCCCGCCCGCCCCCGGCGCGGCATTCCCGGCCCGATGCCGGCGATACACCTCCCGCACCGCTGTGATTTCCGCCGCCTGTGCGAACGCCGCCGCCCCGTGTGCCCGCCGCAGCGCGTCGATCAGCTCTTCCTCGCCCATCGCCTCCACCTCTCGGCTATCGAACATGCGTTCGAGACTACATCGAGAAGATCGCTGCCGCCAGCCTCTGTACAGGCGATTTGGTTTGTTCGACACCGGTCGTGTAACTTCGTTCAAGCAGGCAGGGCAACGCCCCGCCGGCAGAGAAGTGAACACGGGGCTATGGCGCAGCTGGTAGCGCACCACACTGGCAGTGTGGGGGTCAGGGGTTCGAGTCCCCTTAGCTCCACAGAACAACGAAGCCGCAGGTCATCGACCTGCGGCTTCGTTGCTTTTCTTTGCGATGCGCCAGTCCGCAGGGCCGGGCTCCTGCGGCGACGTCGTTCACTCGCGTGGGGAGAGCAGGACCAAGGGGATCTGTCGGGCGGTTCGCTTCTGGTAGGTCTGGTACCCCGGGTACGCCGCGACGACTTCTGGCCACCGCCGGTCGCGTTCCTGCGGGGTGAGCACGCGGGCGGTCATCGGTTGCCTCACGCCGTGCTGGAACGACACCTCGACCGCGGGATCGGCGCACAGGTTGTGGAACCAGTCCGGGGAGATGTCGTCTCCGCCCCGCGAAGCGACGATCAGATAGCTGTCGTCCGCCACGACGGGAACGGTGAGAATCACGGTGCGCGGCAACCTTGTTCGCCGTCCGGTGGTGGTGAGAGCCAGGGTGGGCATCTTCTTGAATCGGGTGCCGGCGCGGCCGCCGCTGAGGTCGAGCAGTTTGCGGTGCGCGGTGGTCACGGTCTTCAGGTACAGATCGGTGGCCGCGCGGAAGCGGCGGGTATGTGGCACGGGGTACTCCTCGGTCGGTCGGGATCGTCGGAAGTGATGGTCCGGGTCCGGCTTGTGAGCGACCAGTGAAGCGTCAGTGCTCGAGGCGTCCGGCCGCAGCCGTTATCCAAGTCGTGTTGCCACAGCGTAGGGCGACGCGGAGCGCGGCCCGGTAATGCTCGGTGGCGAGTCCGGCATCCCCGTGCCGGGCCGCCAGGTCACCGAGGACGGTGTCGACCGGACCGACCGAGTAGGAACCGGTGTCCGCGCCACCGAGCCGGTCGCGGAAGGGGAGCAGATCGCGGTAGAGCGTGGCGGCCTCGTCGGCCGTGCCCAGCGTCGCGACCGCCATGCCGCGCAGTGAGAGGAACAGCGATCGGAACAGATTGTCGCGGATCGGCCGGGCCCGCCGCCGGACCCGGGCCGCTTCCATCCGGTCGCCGGCCGCGAGCAGGGCCAGCACCAGAAAATCCACCATGGCGTCGACGCTCGCGGGGACGGCGCTGTCGGCGAACTCTCTGATCATCTCGACCAGTTCGCCGGCGCGGCCCTGGTGCAGCCGCACCACGAACAGCGCCATGCCCAGGATTCCGCCCGCGTTGAGAATGCCCGCGCGGGTGAGCAATTCGTTGGCTCGCAGATAGTGCTGCTCGGCCGTGTCGGGGTCACCGGTCGCGAGGGCCACCAGACCGCGTGCCATCGCGTTCGCCACCTGAGCCTGCCGCCACTGGTAACGGTCGGCCAGCACGGTGGCCGCCTCGAGATGCTCGCGGACGGTGGCGATATCGGCCGTGGACGCGGCGGCCTGGAGCGCGACCGTGTGCCCGAGGAGCAGGTAATCACCGCGGTCGGTGCGGCGCCCGACCTCGATCAGCTCGGCCGCGAGCGGGCCGCGGTCCGGCGAGTCGTAGAGCGAGGCCATGGCTTGCAGCGCGGGAGCGAGCAGGGCGTCGTCACCGAGTTCGCGGGCCAGGGCGTGCGCCTGAGCGGCGGCCACCGCGGCGGGTTCGCCTGCCTCGCCGCCGATCTCGTCGACCAGGGTCACCAGCAATCGGCACCGGTCGGCGGGAGTGAGGCCGGGGAAACGCAGCGCGTCCTCTATCCAACCGACGACCCGGTGTTCGACCACACCCCACTGCCGATTCATCCACGGGGTGGGTGTCTCCCAGGCGGTGAACGCCCGTACCAGCAGATCGGCCCGGCCGGCCTCCTCGGCCAGCGCCGCGGCCCGATGCCGAGCGCTTCGAGCGGCGAGCCCAGCTCCACCGGCGAGATGGCTGCGACCCGCCCGGCACAGCATGGCGACCCGTTCCTCGACGGTATCGGCGCCCGCGTGGCGCTCGAGCGCCGCGGCCGCGCGTTCGTACCCGGCCGCGGCGACGTCGTGGGCGTAGCGCCGCTCGGCCTGTTCGGCCGCCGCCACGGCGTAGTCGGCGGCCCGTCGTGCCGTCTCCGGGCTCACCGACTCGCCGTAGTGGTGGGCCAGGGCCGCGAGATCGCCCGGATCGATCTCCTCGAGCGCGGCGGCGACCCGCCGATGCCATCGGTCGCGGCGGATCCGGGACAGATCGCCGAGCAGCGTCTGACGCACCAGCATGTGTGTGAAACGCGCTCGGCCGCTGGCGGGTTCGTCCAGAAGCCCGGCCAGCACCCCGGCTTCCACCGCGTCCAGCACCTCGTCCTCGGATACCTCGGCCGCGTGCATCAGCACCGCGACATCGAACTCCCGGCCGATCACCGCGGCCAGGCGCAGCAGCGCCACCCCGGTCTCGGGAAGCCGGGAGAACCTGCGGCGCAACACATCTCGCACGCCCGCCGGAACCTCCGCCGCGGCGACCAGCTCGCCCTCGCTCTGCAGCAGGCGTGCGACCTCGACGAGATAGAACGGATTTCCACCGGTGCGCTCGTGCAGGGTCGCGACCACGGCGGACGCCGGTGTGCTGCCGGTCAGCGCGGTGATCAGGCGACCACTGTCTTCGACGCCGAGGCCGCGCAGGTGAACCCGGGCGCGGACGGAGGTGGCCAGGGCGGCGAGCGTGTCGGCCAACGCCGGCGGTACCTCGTCCGGACGGTAGCCGATCACGACGAGCCCGGGCACCTGGGTCGCCACCGCGGTGAGCAGGGCCGCTGTCTCGGTGTCACCTCGGTGTACGTCATCGAGCAGGATCACCAGCGGAGCGTCGGCGGCGACGGCGGTGAGGTAGCCGCACACCGCCCGATGCAGCAGGAAGCGGCCGTGGGCGTGGCCGGAGTCCGGTGCGCCGGCACCATCGGTGAGCAGCGGCGCCAGGGCGGGCGCGAAGTCTCCGGGATCGTGCTCACGGGCCAGGGCACGCAGGATCTCGACCCATGGCCAAGCCGACGGAGCGGCGTCGTCCTCCGGGCAGCGGCCGATCACCACCCGGTGCCCCGACGCGCGCGAGGCAGCGTCGAAGTGCCGCAGCAGAGTCGACTTCCCGCTGCCCGCTTCGCCCGCCACGGTCGCCGACCGCGGGCCGGCACCGGCGGCCGCTTCGCGCAGCGCGGCGAGTTCCGCGCTGCGGCCGAACAATTCGGGACCCGGTCCGGCCGGTGGGGCGCTTCCGGTCGCGATGGCCGCAGAAGGTGGCTCCTGGAGTGGAATCACCGGCTCGCACAGCGGGATTCGTTGCGCGAGAATGTCCGACTCCAGCCGCGTCAAAGCCGGACCCGGATCGATGCCGAGTTCGGTCGCGAGAACACTGCGGGCCTGCCGCAGGGCGCTCAGCGCGTCGGCCTGGCGGCCCGCCCGATATCGAGCCAGCGCTGTCAGCCGCCACGCCTCCTCACGGAGCGGGTGTTCCCTGCTCAACACCTCGGCCTCGGCCGCGGCGAGCGCAGGCTCGCCCAGCTCGAGCAGGGCGGCCGCGAGTTTCTCGCGTGCGCCCAGTCGCAATTCGTCCAGCCGCGCCGCTTCCGCGGTCGCCCACGGCTCGGCCGCGAAGGCGGCGTACGCGGGACCCTGCCAGCGAGCGAGCGCGCGTTCCAGCGTTTGCCGTCGATCGCGCGGATTGTCTTGCCGCCCGACATCTTCCAGTTCGGCGACGAAGCGCCACGCGTCCACGTCCTCGGCGGCGAGACGCACCGCGTAGCCCGGGGTCCGGCTGATCAGAACGGTGGCGGGCGTGCGCGGCGCCCGCTGCGGCTCCAGCAACCGCCGCAGGTTGGAGACGTAGGCCTGCAAGGCGCCGAGCGCCCGCGGCGGCGGTTCACCTCGCCACAGGTCATCGATCAGGCGATCGATCGGCACCACCTCACCCCGCGCGACCAGCAGACGCGCCAGCACGCCGCGTTGCCGCGGGCCGCCGAGATCGAGTTCGCCACGCCCGTCCGCCGCGGTCAGCGCGCCCAGTACCCGAATCCGAACCATGACGGGCCAAGTCTAGGACGGGCTCGAACGCAGTGTCTTGCAAGTGGGCTGAGCAATGTCTTGCTAGTGGGCTGCAAGCCGCGGGCCGCACAGTCGCCTCGGTACCCGACGACAACAGGAGCGCAGCATGAGCACCACCGGCATCGCACCCGCCCGCCCCGACACCTACGACATGATCGTCGTGCACAACGCCTTCCGCAGGCACTTCAGCGCTCTACCCGGCCTGGTCGCGGCGGTGCCGTCCGGAGACGTCGAGCGCGCCCGCCGCCTGATGGCCTTCCTCGACGAACTCGGCACCGGCCTGCACCACCACCACACCGGCGAGGATGAGCTCCTGTGGCCGATCCTGCTCGAGCGCGCCCCCGTCGATTCCGCGCTGGTGCTGCGTATGGAGGAACAGCACGAGCGGATCTCCGAACTCACCGAATGCGCCCACCGTGAGGGGGCCGAGTTCGCCACCGCCGCAGACTCATCGGTTCGGGATCGCCTCGCAGCCACGCTACGGGCGCTTTCCGATGCCCTCGGCGAGCACATGACCGAGGAGGAGCGGCACGTCCTGCCCGTGGTCGAGAACGTCATGACCGCGCGCGAGTGGCAGGCTCTCGGCGAACGTGGCCGCGAGCACCTGCCCAAGGACCGCCAGTTGATCTTCCTCGGCTTCATCCTGCAGGGCGTCTCCGACACCGATCGCCGGAAACTCCTCGCCGAGTTGCCGCTCCCCGCCCGGCTCGCCTGGCGTCTGCTAGGCCGCCCTACCTTCGCCAAGGAATACCGCGAGATCTACCACGCTGATCCCGAGTGGTGACCGCTGACGACAATCGCAGTCCCTGCTGCCCGGTAGCCTCCCCGCCGGGTGGGGCCCGGCGACAACGCCAGGCCCCACGCGTTTTGTGGGTATTACGCTCCGACGGTGGCCGGTTCCCGATGCCGTCGGCCGGGAGCCCACCAGTTGAGGCGGCGCATGGTCTGCATGAGGGCCGGGACCAGGATGGTGCGGATGATCGTCGCGTCGACCAGCACGGCCAGGGTGAGTCCCAGACCGAAGAGCTGGACGAAGGACACTCCGGAGAACACCATGCCGACGAAGGCGATGGCCAGCAGGGCCGCGGCGGCCGTGAATATCCGTGCGGTGCGGGCGATTCCGACGGCGACGGCGCGACCGGTTGCGCCGGAGGCGAGATACTCCTCGCGAATGCGTGACAGCAGGAACACCTCGTAGTCCATGGATACGCCGAAGGCCAGGCAGAACATCAGGATCGGCATGGTCGGGACCAGATAGCCGGTCGAGGTGAATCCCAGTACGCCCGAGAGGTGTCCGTCCTGGAAGATCCAGACCATCGCGCCGAAGGTGGCCGCCAGCGACAACACCGTCAGCACCAGTGCCTTGATCGGCAGCACCACGCTGCGGGTGAACATCAGCAGCACCAGGAACATCGACACCGCGATAATGCTCAGCGCCAGGGGAACTCGCCGGGCCAGGGTGGACACCGAGTCGGCATTGCGGGCGGCCGGTCCGCCGAAGAGCACCCGGCCCGGGGCGGGGACCGCGCGCAGGCGGTCGAGTTGAGTGGTCGCCGCCGTGGAATAGGGGTCGAGGCGGGTGCCGATCCGCAGATACGTGCCCGCGTCCCCGGCGAGTGCGGATTGTGGTCCGGCCACCTGGAATCCGCCTGCGTAGGCCCCGGCGCTGGACAGCACCGACGTGACATCGGGAATCTGGGACAGCGTCTTCGCGTAGTCGCCGACCGCCGCGGTGTCGCCGTGATCATCGGGCAGGATCGCCAGGATGCCCGCGGTCAGGTTCTCGGAGAAGCCGGACCGGGAGGCGTCGCCGACATCACGGCTGGAGCCGGCGGCGAGCACCCGATCGTCGGCCCAGCCGAAACGCACGGTGAGGAACGGCGATCCGAGCAGCAGCAGGACCGCCACCACGGTGGTGATCCACAGCACGGGACGGCGCATCACACCCATGGCGAAGCGGTACCAGCGGTCGTCTTCGACGGGAACCGGTACGGGTTCGGGACGTCCGAGCCGGCGGCGCAGGAACCGCCGCACATCCCAGGCGTCGACCCGGGAACCCATGAGCGCCAGGGCCGCCGGGAGCACCAGCAGCGTGGTGAACACCGCCGCCGCCAGCACGGCCAGCCCCGCGTAGGCGAACGAGCGCAGGAAGTACAGCGGGAACACCAGCAGCGCGGACAGCGACAGGGCCACGGTCAGACCGGAGTACAACACGGTGCGCCCGGCCGTGCGCACCGTGCGAACCACGGCCTCGGCGGTGTCCGCGCCCGCCGCGATCTCCTCCCGGAACCGGCTCACCATGAACAGGCTGGAGTCGAGCGCCACCGCGAACCCGAGCGCGGTGGTCATGTTCAGCGCGAAGATGGAGACATGCCCGACGGCGGCCAGCCCGCGCAGGACCGCCAGCGCCGCGCCGATGGTCACCACACCCACCAGCAGCGGCAGCATCGAGGCGATCAGGCTGCCGAACACCAGCACCAGGGCGATACCGGCCAGCGGGACGGCAATCGACTCGATGAGCACCAGATCGAGGGTCACCTGGCGGCTCATCTGGGCGAGCGCGACCGCTTCACCGCCCGCCCGGATCTCGACCCCGTCGCGGGTGCCGTTGTACTTCTCGGCGATGGCGTCGGCCACCTTGGGCGCGGCGGTGTCATCGCCGCGCGCGAAGGCCACGATGACGGCGCTGTGCTGATCCTTGCTGCGCAAGGCCGGCCGCATCTCGGTCGCGACGTTCCAATACGACTGCACGCCTTGCAGATCCGAATCGGCGCGCAGTTCATCGGTGAGCTGCCGTCCCACCGTGGTGGCGGCCGGGCCGTCGATGCCGTCGAGCGCGGTGAGCAGCAGCACGACGTTCGGTGCGGCCCCCGGGAAATGCTGTTCGAGATACTGGTCCACCCAGGTGGATTCGGAGTCGGGCGCTTGAAAGCCACCGGACTGCAGGTGCATCGGCGCGGACCAGCCGACGGCGTAGCAGAGCACGGCGGCCAGCCCCGCCATCGCCAGCACGGCCCGCGCGCGGCGCTGGGCGAAGAGCGCGATGCGAGTCAGCATGGGGCTCACCGCCGTTCGGCGGGCGGCACGTGGCGCGCGGCCCGGACCAGGTCCTCGGAGACCCGCCAGAGTTCGGTGGCTCGCTCCTCGTCGTAGGACTCCGGTGCGCTGGGCACCTCCGCCGCCCCCGTGAAGTATTTACCGGTGGTGCCGGCGAGTTCGGGTGCGGTGACCAGCCGGGCGAGGTCCGCCGCCGACCGGGTGACGGTGCGGGCGATGGGCATGACCCTGATGAGAACCGGCGCGAGGAAACGGAATCCGATGCGCGCCACGGTCGGGTAGCCGCGCGACAGCCCGGTCTGCGGCATCAGCCCCGGATCGAAGGCATTGGCCGTGATACCCCGGTCGTGCCAACGCCGCGCGAGCTCATGGGTGAAGTAGACATTGGCGAGTTTGCTGGTGGCATAACGGATTCGGCCGTCCACCCCGGAGTCTCGCTGGTCGTCGGGGTCGGCCAGCTCCCGGGGGTGACGCCATTGCGGCGCGGGGAAGCCCATGGACTTGCGCGGCCCCTGATGCACATCGCTGGACACCACGACGACCCGCGCGCCCGGCGCGAGTAGATCGGCGCACCCGGTGACGAGCGCGAAATGCCCGAGGTGATTGACCGCGAAGGTGAGTTCATAGCCGTCCTCTGAGGTCCGCACGCGGTCCACGATCTGCAGGCCGGCATTGCACACCACCGCGCCCAGCCGCGGATTCTTCCGGCGGCGCAGTTCCGCCACGGCCGCGTCGACCGAGTCGAGCGAGGCCAGCTCCAGTTCGACCAGTTCGATCCCGGCATCGGGCGCGTGCGCGCGGATCCGCTGAACCGCCGCCTCGGCCCGCTGCGGGTCGCGGCAGCCGAGGATCAGCGGAATACCCTCGGCGGCCAGGCATTTCGCGGTCTCCAGACCGAGGCCCGAGGTCGCCCCGGTGATCAGCACAGGGTCGTTCATTCCGCGTTCTCCAGCCACTTCATCGTGAATTCGTCGATGGCGGCGGCGGTGCTCGCGAAGGTCTTGCTCATATCGGCCTCGATCAGCCTGCCGATCAGGGGAACTCGCGCCTCGATCGAGCCCGACATGGTGAACTCGCACCCGATCTCCGTGCGGCGCACCACCAGATCGGCGGTGAGCGAGATGGTCATGCCTTCCACCTGACCCCGCATCCGTCCCCGCGCCACGCCGTCCTCGGGTTCGTTCCACGACTCGCTGTAGCGGTAGCGCACCCCGTGGGGCCGGAAGGTCGCGGCCGGCCCGGGCAGCGCCGAGGCCGGGATGACGGTGTTCACGGTGACCATCGCCAGGCCGCCCGCGGCATCGAAGGCGGCCAATTCCGCGTCGGGCCCGTCGATTTCGCGAATGCGCTGCTCCCAATAGTCGCGGGAGCCGAGGACACGATGGAACAGGGAGTCCGGGTACGGGTAGGGGGTGGTGTGTTGCACGGAACGCGACATGATCAGTCTCCGAGGGTCTTGGCGTAGATGCGGTGGATGTCGAGCATTCGGTAGCGGGTGCGGTCGGCATCGTCGCGTCCGACCTCGGACAGCAGGTAGGCGTCGACGAGACGGTCCAGGACGTCCTCCACTTGATCGACGCGCAGATCGGCCAATGCCGGTGCGGTGAACTCGGTTCCGGCCGGTATCCGGCGACCGAGCTCCCGGAACAATCCGGCGGCGGTGGGGTCGAGCCGGTCGAAGGTGAGATCGAGACTCGCGCGCATGTCCAGCGCCTGATACGACACCACTTCGAGACGGCGCTGTTCATCGCTGATCCGGGCGAGCATGTGGGCGAAGGTCCAATGGGGCCGCGTCGTCATGCGGCAGGCGACGGCGCGCAGGGCCAGCGGAATGCCGGAGCAGTGGTCGGCGACCGTTCCGGCGTCCTCCCATTCGGGCAGCACGCGGGCGCGCCCGACGGTGGCGACCAGCATCTGCAGCCCCTGGGTGCGGGACAGTTCGTTCAGGACGAAGGTGCGAACGGTGGTGAGCCCCAGGGCGAATCGGCTGGTGATCAGGGCGGTGCCGACGCCGCCCGGGGGCAGCAGCGGGATGACCTGGGATTCGGTGGCGGCATTGTCCAGAATGACGAGCACCCGCCGATGCGCCAGCCGCGCCCGGTACAGATTGACCCGCTCGGCCAGGGACTTCGGCATGGCGTTGGCCGGTATGCCCAGCGCCGTGAGCAGCCGACCGAGCACCGTCTCCGGGGTGGTGCACGGCCCCTCGGCGAGGTCGGCGTAGAGCAGTCCTTCGGGAAAGCGGTCGCGCAGGCAGTCCGCCGCCTGCAGGACCAGCGCCGTTTTGCCGACCCCCGCGCCGCCGGTCACCAGCACCGGCCGCGGTGCGGGATCGTCGGTCAGCATGCCGGTGAGCGTCGCCAATTCGGTGTCCCGGCCGCTGAATCCGAGCGGAGCCAGCGGCAGCGTATCGGGCGCGACGGCCAGGCCGTGCGGCCGGAGCCCACCGGATTCGGCGCGGACGGTGAGCGGCGGGTAGGCCGGTGCGTCCAGCTCGGGCAGGTCGCCGCGCAGGATACGGCTGTGCAGATCCCGCATCCCCGGACTCGGGTCCGCGCCCAGTTCGTCGGCGATGAGCCGGCGCGCCAGCTCGTACTGCCGCAGCGCCTGCGCGGTCTCGCCATTGAGGAAGTAGGCGCGAATCAGCCGCTCCTGCAACCCCTCCACCAGCGGATCCTCGAGCAACGTGGTGTGCAGCCGGTTGATGACCAGCGAATGATTGCCGCGCCTGATCTCCGCGTCGGCCCAGTCCGCGGTCACCTCGTGCTTGAGCCGGTGCAGGGATTCGCTGAGCCGCCGGGCCCATTCGCTGTCCAGACCCGTCATGGCACTGCCGTTCCACAGGTTCAACCCCGCCGACAGCCGCTCGACCCGATCGGGATCGTCGATGTCGGTGGCCCGGGCCCGGTCGACCAGATCCATGAAGTGCCACAGGTCGACCGATTCCGGCGGGGTGGAGAGCATGTAGCCGCCGGGGCCGCGGTGCACCTGGACCGGGTCCGCGCCGGTGCCGGAGGTGGCCTCGGTGAGCAGACCGCGCAGCCGGGCGACGTAGGTGTAGACGGCATCGCGCGCGGCGGCCGGCGGGGAGTCGCCCCAGACCCGGTCGATCAGGGTGTCGATCGACAGCGGCCGGCCCGAATCCACCAGCAGCGCGGCCATCAGGCTGCACTGCCGGGGCGGACCCAGGTCCACGATCTTGCCGTGCACGTGCAGCTGCACGGGCCCCAGGAGTTTGAACTGAATCATTGCCACGCCTTCGTTTCCCGCCGTATCGCGCGACTGCGCGCGCGGGTTGTGATGCGGCGCACTCGATTACACCGAGAGCGCCGCGAGAAATAGTGCGACCAGGGCGATTCCCTGCAGGATCACGCGGATCACGATGACGCCGTCCCAGGTGCGCTGCAGGTCCCGGACGTCGACCGGCACCCGGTCGGCCAGCACCGCGGCGGTGAGTTCCTTGTTGACCGGCGCGCTGACCCGCGCGTAGATGCCGAGCCAGATGGCCAGGGCCACCACGGCCGCCGCCGCGAGAATGCCCGCGGCCGCCTTCCCGTCCAGGAAGGCGGCCCCGGTGGCCACGACCGCCGCGACCACGCCGACGGCGCCGGGAATCGGCATGCGCTTGTCGGCGACCTCGTGAATGCGTCCGGTGGCGGCGGTCAGCGCGCGGTCGTCGATGCGAGCCAGCGCCGTGCGCAGCACCAGGGCGCAGAAAAAATCCGTCCCGTAGACCACAGCCGTCGTCATGATTGAAATTCCGATGGCGGACAGTAAGAAATAATTCATGGGAAGAATCCTCGGCGTAGTTATCGTCGCAAGGTGTCGTGGATAGTATGTTGCACCTTGCGGCACAACAGGTTTCACCGAACTGTGATTGTCACGATGTCCAGTTCCCACCCGGTCCGGGCTGTGATCCGATATAAGCGGAGTTGGTCAGGTATTACTCGCGCAAGGCCGCGGCCACCATAATTCCGCCCGCTAATCCGGCCGCGGTGAGCAACTCCCAGGTGTCCGGAGGCCCGGTGAGGCCGAGGCGGGCGCGCTTGTTGAGCGTCACGGTCGCATCCACCAGTTCGAGCGCGACGCCCAGGACGAACCAGTGCCGCACCGGATGTCCGCGCCGCAGCGACCAGAGGGTGCCGAGCCCGATCACCACGTCCCGGGTGCCGAACGCGCGGGTCGGCAGCGAGGACGCGTCCTCGTCGTACTCACCGGACCAGGACTTCGCGACGGCCGCGGGCGCGGTGAGCATGCCGGTGCCGATGGCGATGCGGGCCAGTGCCTGGGACCACGCCGCTTGCCGCACCATCGCCTGGGTGCGGCGGGCGAGCATCGAATTACCGTTCATCGTAAGGTCTTTCCTCCGCACAGGCGGCCACGTCCACGGCGACCACCACCTTTCCGCGGGCATGCCCGCCCTGACTGAGCAAGTGCGCCTGCGCGGCATCGGGCAGCGGGTAGACCGCGCCGACCGGCACCCGGAACACGCCCTTGCCGGCGAGTGCGGCCACCACCGGCAGATCCCCGGTGTCGGGTCGGGTGAACACGTACGCGCCGCCGAGTTCACGGGCCTTGGGATCGACCACCGAGGCGAACCGGCCGTGCGGCGCGAGCAGCGGCAGCACCGTGCGCTGAATGCGCTTGCCGACCGCGTCGAGCAGCACATCGACCCCGGCCGGCGCCAGCGCTCGTACCGAATCAGCCAGTCCCACAGCGTAGTTCACCGGCTCCGCGCCCAGTTCACGCAGGAAGGCGTGATTGCGGTCGCTGGCCGTGCCGATCACGCGCGCGCCCAGGTGCACCGCCAGCTGCACCGCGACACTGCCGACGCCGCCCGCCGCGCCGTGCACCAGCACCGTCTCGCCGCGTCGCACATCCAGCACCCGTACCAGTGCCTGGTAGGAGGTGAGCGCGGCCAGCGGCATGGCGGCGGCCTCGGCCCAGCCCAGATTCGGCGGCTTGAGCGCGAGCGCTCGCACCGGGGCCGGCATGACCTCGGCGAAGGCGCCCCGGCTCAGATAGTCCTCGCGGACACAGCCGACGACCTCGTCGCCCACGGCGAATTCGGTGACGCCGATGCCGATTTCGCGTACCACCCCGGATACGTCGGCACCGGGGACGATGGGGAACACGGTGTCGGCGAAGGGATCCAGATAGCCCTCGCGCGCCTTCCAGTCGATCGGGTTGACCGAGGCCGCCTTGACGTCGAGCAGCACCCCGTCGAGTGCCATCTTGGGCACCGGCAGTTCGCCGTATTCGAGGACCGACGCGTCGCCGTAGCGCCGGTAGAAGACCGCCTTCACGATCGCACCGCCGCGCCGATGTAGGTGGAGGACAGGTCCGGGGTGGTGAACATGAGCAGGTTGCCGTCGCGCCGCTTGCCGAGAATGGTCAGCCCGCGCTGCTTCGCCAGCGGTGTCAGGCCCGCCGCGTCGAGGTGGCGGCGCAGCTCCGCGGGCTTGATGAACTGGTGGTGATGGTGGGTGCCGCGGGCCACCATGCCGGTGAGGTGCTCGGGGATCCAGATCATGACGATCCGGGCCATGAGCGTGCGATTGATGGTGTCGTAGCAGAAGATTCCGCCGGGGCGCAGCACGCGGGCGATCTCACGGACCGCTAGCGCCGGGTCGTCGACGTGCTCGAGCACGTCCACGCAGGTGACGACGTCGAAGGCGGCGTCGGGGTACGGCAGCTTCTCGGCCCGCCCGACCGCGTACTCGATGGCCTTGCCGGTGGCCTCGGCGTGCGCGCGGGCGGCGGCGACCAGGCGGGCGGACGGGTCCATCCCACTGACCACGGCCCCGCGCCCGGCGAGGAACTCGGTGGTGAAGCCACCGCCGCAGCCGACGTCGAGAACCTTCTTGCCCGACCAGTCCTTCACGAATCGGTCGAAGTACTCGAAGCGCGGGCGCTGGAAGGAGGTGAGCCCTTTCATGGCGGAATCGTCGTCCCACCAGGATTCGGCGAAGTCGCCGAAGAAGTCGCTCTCCGTTTGGGATTGCTTCATGTCATGCTCCGTCTGTCTGAAAACTTCTGTCCGGCAGGGGTTTCGCTGGCGTGCGCCAGCGGGTGGCGTAGGCGATCTGGTCGCGCTCGGCGATCCGGAACACCAGCCGCGGCCACACCGCGCGCATGCCGAGTTCCCGCAGCCGAATGAGCAGGGGGTTCTCCAGCGCGCCCAGCCGGCCGATGCGATGGGCGACCTGCTGCAGACCGGCCGTGCGGGCGCGGCGCTGTTTCTCATAGCGGCGCAACGCGTTCACGGGATCGGTGGTATCCAACTCCTCGGCGAGCACCAGCGCGTCCTCGAGCGCCTGGCACGCGCCCTGGCCGATATTGAAGGTGATCGGGTGGGCGGCGTCGCCGAGCAGGCTGACCCGGCCGGACCCCCAGCGCCGGTCCGGCGGCCGATCCAGGACATCGCTGCGGATGATGGCCTCCGGCGGGGTGGCTTCCAGGATGTCCGCGATCGGCGGCATCCAGCCGCGATGGCGCGCGAGCAGCATCGCCCGGACGTCGCCCGTATCGCGGCCGCCGGGTGCGCCGTTGGCGACGCTCATCCAGTGCACGACACCGGGTGCGACGTCGTAGAAGGTGAAGCGGGTACCGGGACCGAACAGCGCGTAGAAGGTGCCCGGCGGGATCTTCTCGTGTCGCAGTTCGGCTTTGCCGCGCCAGGCGATGTAGCCGGTGTAGCGCGGCGGGCGCTCGCCGACCAGTCCGGGGCGCACCGCGCCATTGATGCCGTCCGCGCCGATGAGGACGTCGCCGTGCACCCGCTCACCGTCGGACAGTTCCACGGTGACGCCCGCGTCGTCCTGCTCGAAGCCGGCAACTCCGGCGCCCGTGCGGATCTCGGTGCCGGCCGGATACGCCGACACCGCCGCGCTGAGCACCCGATGCAGCACCGAGCGTTCGACCGCGATGGTCGGAGCGCCGTACCGGTCGACGAAGTCGCCGACCGGCCACGCGCCGAAAAGGTCACCGCGCCAGGTGCCGAAGTGGGTGATGTGCTGGATCGGCGCGGTTTCCAGCACCTCGTCGAGTACGCCCAGCCGTTGCAGTGCGATGGTGCCATTGGTCCAGATGTGCAGTCCGGCACCGCCATCGCGCAGTTCGGTGGCCCGCTCGAACACCCGCACGCGAATGCCGCGCTCCCGCAGGGCGAGTGCGGCGGCCAGGCCGCCGATGCCGCCGCCGGAGATGAGGACGGTGAGTGGTCGGGCCGTCACGGCTGTTCCGTCGCGGTCAGCGCGGTGGCGGCCGCCGCCAGATCCGCGAGATCCGTCCCGCCGCCGCGGCGCCGGCCCTTGCGGGCCAATGCGCCGGACATCAGCCAGCCCAGGCCCAGCGCCTCCAGCATGGAGGACTCGACGCCGATGCCCCAACGCTCGGCGATCAGTCCGTTCGACAGCCGCCACACCACGACACCGCGGAATTCGATCCGTTCCCCGGTGGGGTCCATGCCCAGGAACTCACCGGTGAAGGTGCCGCGCCAGGTGTTGTGGATGACCACATAGTCGGCGTGCGCGCTGAGCGCTTCGATGGTGACGTGCAGGTCCGGAAAGCCCTGGCGCAGACCGGCGATGGTGTACTTGACGCCCTCGGTGCCTTCCGGCGCGCCGGGCAGGGGCTGGTGATCGACCATGTCCGGCGCGTAGATCTCGTCGACCACGGAGAAGTCGCCCGCGTTGACGAACTCGTCGAACACGCGCCGGATGATGCGCGCATTGTCCTCGGGGGTGAAAACCGGCTCAGGCGTGGACATTCGCGGTCTCCTCACCGGGCGCGGGCGCTTCCCAGCGCAGCGACAGGCCGGCGTACAGGTAGCGGCTGGCCTCGACGGCCAGCAGCAGCACCCGGTCGCCCGGCCGGACGCGGCCCTGTACCCAGCCCTCGTCGAGGGCCAGCGGCACGGCGGCCGAGCCGGTCGCGCCGACGGTGGCGAGGTTCTCCACGATGTTCTTGGCCAGCACCGCCTGGTCCTCGGGAGAGACTCCGGCGGCATCGAATTCGGCGGTGAAGTAGTCGGCATTGCCCTCGGGCAGCACGCAGGCGTCGATCTCGGCCACCGTGAGCCCGGTGCGGGTCAGCATGTCGCGCATGCCCGCCACGAAGACCTTCGGTCCGAAGGTGGCGGTCCCGGAGACATCGAGCTTCATCTCCACCAGGCGCTTGCGTTTGGCCTGATCGGCCACGGGCTCGTGGGTGCCGCCGCCCACGATCTGCATGCCGGGCTTGCGGTCACCGCCCAAACAGGCGGTAGCGAACTGGAATTCGCCGTCCGGGTCGGCGCTGCCCGGTTCTCCGGCGCGCAGCACGACCGCCCCGGCCCCGTCGCCGAAGGAGTTGATGACGAGCCGGTCACGCATACGCACCGACTCCGGGTCCATGCCCAGGTACATCGGGGCCAGCAGCGGGGAGATCGCCTCCGCGCCGATCACCACGGCGGTGCGGTAGGTGCCGTCCGCGAGCATGCGCCGTGCGTAGTCCAGTCCCTGCACGAAACCCGTACAGGCGGCCCGGAATTCGATGGAGGCGCAGTGCGCCAGGCCCAATTGCTCCTGGACGTAGGTGACCACCGCCGGCAGCTGGTATTCGGGGCTGGCCGAGGACACCACCAGCAGGTCCACCTCCGCCGGATCGATGTCCGCGCGGGCGAGGGCGCGTTGTGCGGCGGTGGCGGCCATGGTGTTGGTGCCGGTGCCGTGCTTGCCGGTGGCGGGATCGATCATCCAATGCCGTTGGCGTACTTGGATATTGTCGAGCACCTCGGCGGGCAGGGCGCCGCACAGGCGCTCCAGGGTGGCATTGTCGATCGGGTCGCCGGGCAGGAACGAGCCCGTGGCCAGGATCGAGACGTGACGTGGATCGGGATTCGGCATGTGGTGTCTCCGTTCACGAGTGGATGACCGCGGCGGGATGCCGCAGCACGAAACTGGTGTGGGTGCCGCCCAGCGAGGAGCTGTTGACCAGCACCGGGCCGTGGTCGCCGCGCTGCCAGGCGGTGATGGCCAGCGCGGCGGCCAGTTGCGCGCCCGCGCCGATGGGATCGCCCAGGACCCGCTTCGGCTCGGGCCGGGCGCAATTCGCGCTGAGACCGAGCCGGTCGATGGCACGCCGCTCCGGGCCGTCCACCACGGGCAGGCCCGCCGCGGCGGTCCAGACGGCGGCGAGGTCGGCGGGGGATACCCCGGCCGCGGCCAGGGCGTCGCGCATGGCCCGTTCCATCCCGCCGCCGCGCGGATCCCACCGGGCGATGCCCAGGGCATCGGAGGTGGTCGCGTACCCGGCGAGCACCGCGATCGGGGTGGCGCCCCGCTGCCGCGCCACCGAGGCCCGCTCCAGCAGCAGGGTGACGCTGCCCTCGGCGAGCCGGAAGCCCCGGCCGTGGCGGCCGGTGAAAAGCCCCGCGCCCCGGTACGCGTCGAGGGCGTAGGGGGACAGCTCGTCCGCGCCGGTGCACAGCACGGCGTCCGCGTGTCCGGCGCGCAGCAGGTCGAACGCGGTTCCGAGGGCGGCGGCCCCGGCGGCGTGGCCCGAGGTCAGGGTGGAGGTCGGGCCCTTGGCCCCCAAGGCCATGGCCACCTGTCCGGCGGCGGCATTGAAGACGGTGTTGGGGAAGATGGCGGGGCTGCCCTGGGTGGGTCCGCCGAGCACGGTCGGTTCGAAGAATCGGGAAATGCTGCTCATCGGCCCGATGCCGGTGCCGACGACCACGCCCACGCCCTCGTGGGCGGTGAGTCCGGCCGCGGCGAGCGCCTGCTGACTGGTCGCGACCGCCAGCTGCCCGAGGCGGTCCATGCGCCGGCGGGCCTTGGCCGGTATATCGGCACCCGGGTCGGTGCCGACGCGGGCGAGCCGTAATCCCTGGTACGGCTCCGTCGTCACGGTGTCACCGGTCCAGGCGTCCCAGAGCTGATCGGCATCGGATGCCCCGCCGATCAGCACGCCGATCCCGGTGACGACGACCTCGTCGGCGGCGACGGGGTCGAGATCGGTGCGGGCGGTACCGGGCCGTCCATACACGACGCAGGCATTCGCTCCGGCGAATGCGAAGTTGTTCGACGCCGCGACCCGCATGGGCAGCGCCCGCGCCTCGGGTGCGGGATCCAGGCCGCAGGCCGGGTCGGTCTCGGCGAAACCGGCTGTCGGCGGGACCATTTCATCGCGCAATCCGAGGATGGTCACGATGGCCTCGACCGCCCCGGCCGCACCCAGCAGATGGCCGATCATGGACTTGGTGCTGCTGAGCACCACCGTCGACGCGGCCTCGCCCAGTGCGGCCCGCACCGCATTGCTCTCCGCCGCATCATTTTTCGGGGTTCCGGTGCCGTGGCCGTTGATGTAGGGCACGTCCTCGGGCGCCAGACCGGCGGTGTCGATGGCCGCGCGAATCGCCCGGGCCGCGCCCGCGCCCTGCGGATGCGGGGCCGTGGCGTGATAGCCGTCGGCCGACATGCCGTAGCCGAGCACCTCGGCGATGATCGGCGCACCGGCCGCCAGCGCCACCTCGGCGGCCGCCAGCACCATCATGCCCGCGCCCGCGCCGAGCGAAAGCCCGTCGCGATCACGGGAATACGGCCGGGCCGGGCGCGTGGACAGCGATTCGACGCTGGTGAATCCGTAGTAGGCCATCTCGGTGAGCGCGTCGCTGCCGCCCACCAGCATGGCGTCGGCCCGGCCCGCGCGGATCTGTTCGACCGCGTGCGCCAGCGCGTGAGCGCTGGACGCGCACGCGGTATTCACCGACAGCACAGGACCTTTCAGCCCGAACGCCGCGCTGAGCGCCTCCGCGCAGAACTGCGGCGGCACCAGCAGCAGATGCCGGTCGTCACCGAGACCGAGCCCGTCCGCGTCGACGGACCGGCCGGCGGCGACCGCGCGGCGCACCGCCTTCTCGGCACTGCGGATTCCGCTGTTGCAACTGCCGAACGCCACCCCCCACCGGTGCGCGGGCAGGGCGTCCGGACGTGGTGGCGCGCCGTCCTCGAGCACACCCAGACCCGCGCCCGCCATGGCCTCCTCGGCCGCGATGAGCGCGTAGTCGACGGCGGGTTCGGGGTCGGTGAGACCCAGCGGCGTGAGGTAGTCGTATTTGGGGCGCGGCGGGTCGAGGATCTCGCCGCCGATGGCTCCGGCGAGTCCCGGCACCGCGAGCTCGCGCAGCGGCCGGATGGCCACCTCGCCGCCGCGCACCCGCTGCCACAGTTCCTCCGCGCCGACGCCGTGCGCGGTGATCGCGCCGAGCGAGGTGATCACGATGCGCCGGTGCGGCGCGGGATGAGGGGTTTCGTGCATGGCCGAAGTTCCTGTCGGTCAGTTCGATGCGGTGAGGGTGAGCGCCACGGCCTGGCCCTCCAGGCCGCGGGCCAGGGCCAGCGCGACCCGCGGATTCGCCTGGCGCGCGGCGCCGGACACGATGTCGAGATCGCAGCCGGGCGCGGGTGTTTCGTGGTTGCCGGTGGCGGGCACGACGCCGGAGGCCAGGGCCAGTCCCGCGAGTGCGGCATTGAGCGCACCGGCTCCGCCCACCAAGTGACCGGTCTGTGGTTTGACGCTGGTCACCGCGGCCCGGTGGGCTTCGGGACCGAGGGCGGTGCGCAGGGCGCGCACCTCACTGGCATCGCCGAGCGCGGTGGCGCAGCCGTGGGAGAACACGGCGTCCGCCGCCGGCGCTCCGGCGTCGGACAGGGCCGTCGAGATGGCGCGGGCCAGTCCCCGTCCGTCCCGATCGGAGGCGGGTACGCGCACACAGTCGTTGCCCATGCCGTAGCCCGCGAGCTCGGCATAACAGCGCGCGCCGCGTCGCAGCGCCCGATCACGCTCCTCGAGGATCAGGATCGCCGCGCCGTCACCGATGACCGAACCGCTGTGCTCCTTATCGAAGGGGCGAAAAGCCTTGCCGCCCAAGTCGTTGCGCGGCGAGAGCACCCCGAGCCCGTCCAGCTTGGCCATGGCCCACCAGTTGGTGGCGTCGTCGTACCCGCCCGCCACCGCGATATCGGCCTCGCCCCGGCGGATCGCCCGCATGGCCCGCCCGATCGCGGTCGCCCCGGAATCCGCCGCGCCCGCGTAGAAGGCGTTGGGTCCGCGCAGGCCGAACAGCGAGGAGATGTGGTAGGTCCCGCCGTTCTGCAAACCTTCCACGTACGCCAGCGGCGGCACGATCGAGCGGGCCAGATCCCCGAGCCGCCGCATGTCCGGTCCGCCGTCCGCGCCGCGGATGGCCTCCATATCGGCGATCGAGTCGTCGCGCTGGCAGATGTCCTTGTTCCCACCGAGATACAGGCCGGTGCGGTGGCCGAGGTCGCGTTTCTCGAGTCCCGCGTCCCGCAGCGCGAGGGTGGCCGCCGCGACGCCGTACTGGTCGCCGCGGGTGGAGGTGCGCATGGAGCGCAGCGACAGGAACCGGCCGGGATCGAAGTCGGGGATCTCCGCGCCGAGCCGGGTGCGCAGCGGCGACGGATCGTAGGCGCGCAGGGGGCCGATGGCGGTGCGCCCGGCCACGATCGCCGACCAGGTGTCGTCCGCACCCTCGCCGAGCGCCGTGACCAGACCGATCCCGGTGATCACGACGCGCCGCGCGTTCACGACTTCGCCTCGGCGGTACGCCCATTCGCTTCCACGGTGCTCCCGTTCGCTGACGCGGTGCTCCCATTCGCTTCCGCGACGGGTCCGCGGACCAGGCGCAGGGTGCGGACGGCCGCGACGGTGGCCTCGCCCACGCGGGCGGTGGCCTTCCACCGGGATTCGGCGGGATCCGATCCGGCACCGGCCGTTTCGACGGTGATGCGCACCTGGTCGCCGGGCGTCACGAAGCGCCGGAAGCGCAGCCCCTCGGCGGCCCGCAGCCGCAGCAGCGGATCCCCGGCCGCGAGCACGGCCAGCGCGATCATGCTCTCGGTCAGCAGCACACCGGGCAGGATGGGCCGGCGCGGGAAATGGGTGTCGAAGAACGGCAGGGTGCCGGTCACATTCAGCAGGGCCTCGGCGCGAATTCCGGGACTCACCTCCAGGATTCGATCGAATCCCGGGGTGCCGATACCCGCGGCCGGGACGTCGGCGGGCGCCGGGAGTGCGGTGGGCACGGTGTAGGACGCGGTCATGGCAGCTCCTGGGGTGTGCCCACCACGAGGCAGGTATTGGAACCGCCGAACGCGAGGGCATTGATCATGGCCGCGCGCACCGGCATGGAGCGCGCGCGATGGGGGACGTAGTCGAGATCCAGTGCCCGGTCCGGGGTGTCGAGATTCAGGGTGGGCGGCACCACCGAATCCCGGAGCGCGCCCAGCGCCGCCAGCAGATTGAGCGCCGCCGCGGCGGCGGTGAGATGCCCGGTCATGGATTTGGGGGAGGACACCACCAGCCGGTGCGCGTCGTCGCCGAAGACCTTCTTGATCGCCCGGGTCTCGGAGACGTCGTTGCCCGGCGTGCTGGTGCCGTGCGCGGCGATGTAGTCGATATCGGCTGTGCCCAAGCCGGATTCGCCGAGCGCGGACTCCATGGCCTCGATCGCGCCCGAGCCGTCCGGTGGCGAGTCGGTGATGCGCCAGGCGTTCATGGTGGACCCGTACCCGAGCAATTCGCCCAGGATCGGCGCACCGCGATCCAGCGCGGACTCGAGATCTTCCAGGACGAAGGCCACGGCGCCCTCGCCGATGACGAACCCGCTGCGGTCGGCGTCGAAGGGCCGGGACGCTTTGGCGGGATTGTCGTTGTACCGGTCGGTCATCGCGCCCAGCAGACCGAATCCGAGAATGTCGGCCCAGGTGGTGAGCGAGTCGTAGCCGCCCGCCACCATCATGCGGGCATCGCCCTCCTGGATCAGCCGGAACGCCTCGCCGAGGGCGTGCCCGGAGCCGGCGCAGGCGGTGTGGATGCCCACCATGGGCCCGGTCGCGCCGATCAGCCGCACCATGGCATTGAGCGCCAGGTTCTGATTCCCGGTCAGGGTCGCCGACGGCGCGGGCCGCACGAAGGCGTCGGGTTGCCCGGTGCGAGAACGCAATTCGGATACCTTCAGCACCAGGTTCAGATCCGGGCGGCCCACGCTCGCGCCCATGGCGACACCGCGATCCGACGGTGCGTAGGGGGTCTCGGTGAGCGGGTCCAGGCCCGCCGACCGCAGGGCCTCGCCGGTCGCGGCGAGCCCGAACAACCCCGGCCGCGACACCCAGCGCCGGTCGGCGGCTGCCGGGACGGCGGTGGCCGGATCGAAGGCGTCGGGCACCAGCCCGGCGATCCGGACCGGGAAGGTGGTGCAGTCGAAAGTGGTCAATGTTCCGATGGCATTGCGGCCCTCGATCATTCCGGCCCAGGTGGTCGGCGCGTCGATGCCCAGGGGGGTGACCGCTCCCACACCCGTCACGGCCACCCGCCGCAGTCCCGCCGCGTTAGTGGCACACATCAGACCAGCTCCTCGCCGAGCAGCTGGCGCGCCATCCGTTCGGTGTCGACCGGATCGTCGAGCCGATCGGCCTCGATGAGGGCGCACATAATGTTGCGGGCGAACAGGATTCGCTCGCCGTCCACCTCGATCCAGCCGTCCACCACCGCCGCCTCCGGCGTCGCGTGCACCACCTGTGCGGTCATGCGCAGCACGTCACCGGGCACCGCGTCGCGGTACACGGTCACCTCACCCACGGTGAGCAGCGCGGCCCGGCGGGTGTGCGCCGAACTCAGCAGCACCAGCCAGGCGCCGGCCTGGCACAGCGCCTCCAGCGCCAGGCCGAAGGGCAGTACCGGGCCGGCGGCGGAGGGCTGCCAGACGTTCTCGTAGACCGAGGTGAGTTTGCGAGCGGTGATGTGCTGCAACGGTTCCCAGGACTCGATGCGGTCGATGAGATGAAATCGCATGGCAGTCACTCCTTTTCCGATTCAGCGGGAGACCAGGCGGCCATTGCTGAGCTGCACCGCCAGTCCGCCGTCCACGCGCAGCAACTCGCCGGTCACGTAGTCGGCGGCCGGACCGGCCAGGTAGGCCACCGCCTCGGCGACCTGCTGGACGGTCCCGTAGCGGCGCATGGGGACATGGGTGCGCCCGCGCCCGCCGTCGCGCTGCAGCAGGTCACCGATCAGATCGGTCGGGATCACCCCGCCCAGAACGGCATTCACGCGGACCCCGAACCGGGCCATCTCCACCGCGCAGGCCAGCGTGAAGGCGTTCATCGCGCCCTTCGAGGTGGAGTAGTTGGACTGCCCGGTGAGCCCCTTCTCGCCCATGATCGACGACACGTTCACGATCGAGCCCTCGCCCTGGGCCATGAGGTGCCCGGCCGCGGCATGGGTGCAGTTGAACGCGCCACCCAGGTTCACCCGGATGACCTCCCACCACACCTCGGGATCCATGTCGTGCAGCAGGCCGTCGCGGGTGATGCCCGCGTTGTTGACCAGAATGTGCAAGCCGCCCAACTGTTCTCGCGTCTGCTCCACCAGATCGCGGGCCGCGCCGCCGTCGGCGACATCGGCCCCGATGGCGACCGCGCGCCCACCGGAGCGCTCGATCTCGGCGACCACCTCGAGGGCCTCGTCCTTGTGGGAGCGGTAGTTGACGGCCACGGCCGCGCCGCGACCGGCCAGGGTCAGGGCCACGGCCCGCCCGATGCCCCGGGACGCGCCGGTGACCAGCGCGACCCGGCCGGCGAAGTCGCCGGACATCAGGCGACAGCCTCGGCGTCGGCCGGACCGGCGGCGGCGCGCTGGGCGACCAGGTCCACCAGATTCCGCACGGTGACCAGGCCGAGCACCTGCTCACCGCGCAGCGGGCCGTTCAGCTTGGTCCGATCGAACTGCGGCAGCACCTTTTCCAGATGTGCGAGGCCGATGTCGGAGACGATCTCGTTCTCGTCACCGAACTCGTCGTCGGGGATACCACCCTGCAGCAGCTCCTGGACATCGGCGACGGCGATCTTCACGCCGGTGTCGCGGTGGATGCGGAACAGGATGTCGAGCAGGTCGATGGATTCCGCGCCGAGCTCGTCGATGAGGGTGGCGTCGAGGGTCACCTCGGACTGGTCGATGCCCAGTGCGTCGGCGATCGCGTCGATGACGGCGGGAGCGAAATCGGTGCTGGTTTCGGGCATGGTTATCTCTTCCTTCGTGGTGGGGACACCGTTGGGTCCCCTGGGGCGCGGGACGCCACAGGGGTGAGGATCGGCCGGATTCGGCGGATCAGGCGTAGGCGGCGATGGCCGCGGCGATGCGGCGCGCGTCCTGGGTGCTGCGCACGGTGGCCGCGCCCAGCATGCGGTTGGCGAGGCCGGACAGCACGCGTCCGGGGCCGATCTCGAGGTAGTCGGTGCAGCCGAGATCGGCGGCGGTGCCGATCACCTCGATCCAGCGGACGGGGGCGGTGAGCTGTCGGCGTAGTAGGTCGCGGGCGTCATTGCCACTCGAAATCTTCTGCGCGGTAACGGAACTGAGGACATCGATGGCGGGGTCGCGGAATTCGGCGCGGTGCAGGTCGGCCGCGAACCGCTCCTCCAGCGAGGCCATGAGCGAGCAATGGAACGGCGCTCCGACCCGCAGCGCGACCAACGAGCCCGCGCCTTCCTCGCGCAGTAACTCCACGGCGGCGTCCACCGCCTCCGCCGTGCCGGAGATGACCGACTGATCGGGGGCGTTGTAGTTGGCGAGTTCGACCACGCCGGCCACTCCCGCGCAGATCTCCTCGATCCGCGCCGCGGGCACCCCGGACACGGCCGTCATGGCACCCGGTATCGCCGCGGCGATTTCCGCCATCAGCTCGCCCCGGCGTCGCACCAGGGTCAGCGCGTCGGCGAGGTCCAGCACCCCGGCCGCGACCAGGGCGGTGAACTCGCCGAGGCTGTGCCCGGTCACCATGTCGGGGGAGAAGGCCTCGGCGCGCAGCACCTCGAAGATTGCGAAGGAGGTGGCCAGGATCGCGGGTTGCGCGATCTCGGTGGCCCGCAACTGTTCCGCGTCGCCCTCGGTGCACAGCTTGCCCAGGGGCAGGCCCAGCACCTCGTCGGCGCGCTCGAATACCACCCCCGCCGTGCCGGGGTGCTCCCGGATCAGGTGGGCGGCCATGCCCTCGCGCTGGGAACCCTGGCCGGGAAACATGGCGATCACACTGGCGTTCATGTTGTCTTCCGAATCCTGCTGGTAGCCATGGCTACTGCGAGACAAATCCCGAACGTCGCTGTTCTCGCCCCGAGTATGTGAATCCCGGCTCGAGCAGTCCTCGAGGAAAACCAAACACGCAGTAACTATCTGAGCGACCCTGGCCTTTCGGCCGGCCGTTGCTCGTGCGGTAACTGGACATGGCGTGACGCTAACCAGGGGCGGTTAGGACCGGGTTAGGGGTCAGCGGGCGCGATCGGGCCTCAGCCGCAGTGGCTTTCGAGATAGAGCCGCAGTACCAGCCGGCCCTGGCCGACCACCCACTCGTTGCGGGGAGCGTCCCGGTAGGCGTGTTCGATGGTCCCCTCGGCGATCGCGATCGCGACCCCGAACACCCGGGGATCGGTGTGTGCGGGCATCACCCCGGATTTCAGCAGCAGGTGGCCGAACGAGTGCGCGCAACGGCGCTGATGGACGTGGACCACGTCGCTGTCGCCGTAGGCGAAGTAGAGCGCGACGAATTCGAGATGCCGCAGGAAGTGGGTGCGATGCACGGCGGCGAACAGGTCGATCGCGTGCGGGATGCTGTCCGCGCGAAGCGTTTCGATCTCCGCCGCGACCCGCCGGTCGATCCGGTCGAGGTCGCGGTCGAGCAGCTGGCGGAACACCGCCTCCCGATTGGCGAAGAACTGGTAGAGCGTCGCGATCGGCACGGCGGCGCACTCGGCGATCGCGCGGGTCGTCACGGCGTCCACGCCGTGCTCGTCCACGAGTTCCCGTGCCGCGTCCAGGATGCGCTCGACACGTTCCCTGCTGCGCGACTGCACAGGTGCGCGTCGGAGGCGCCCCAGCTCGGACACTCGATCATGATCGCAGACGACTCGGCGCAGCCGCAAAACATGAGCGGAACATGACTTTTCGTCCGATCGGCCAGGTAGCGGCGTGAAGGAAACATTACTGTTTCGTGGGTCGTGCGAAGAAGTCCAGTGGCTGGAGTCGATTTGCGAAACATCCACTTGCGCAGGCAAGTTGGCCGTGCGAACATAGCCGCCAGCGGAAATGGGCTGCGAGATGGATTGTGGCGAAATAGATTTGAATATTTCTGCGGTTCGCCCATGACGCAAGGAGTTTTCATTGAGAGCATCTGGTGAACGGGCGATTCATGTCAAAATGATGGGCGAGTTCGCCATTTCGGACTCCGGTGCGGATTGTGTCCGGTGGCGTGCGAGCAAGGCTCGATCACTGTTCGGAGTGTTGCTCGTGAACCGCAACAGCGTCGTGGGCAAGGAGCGGCTACGAGAGTTGTTGTGGCCGGACATCGATGGGCCCAGTACGTCGTTGAAGGTGACGGTGCACGCCCTGCGCAGAACGTTGGATGCCCACTTCGGAACCGAACGGCGAGACCTGCGCATCGAGTTCCGGGATTTCGGCTACATCATGGACGTGAGTGACGATGTGATCGTCGATTGCCAGGAATTCGAGCGGTATACCGGTGCCGCACGTGATGCCGCCGCGCGCGGCCTGCGGGAGGAGGCGCTGGACCTGTATCGACGGGCCGCCGCACTCTACTCGGGCGAGTTTCTCGACGGCGAATCCGACAGCTGGGTGATCGAACACCGGCACTGGCTGCGTTCGATGATCCTGAGCGCGTTGAACACGCTGGCCGAATACGCGCTCGACGCAGGAGAACTCGCCGACGCCGCCGACGCGTGCCGCCGCACCCTCGCCATCGATACGGCGAACGAGGCGGCTTTTCGCCGACTGATGACGATCCACGCCCGGCGCGGGGAGCTGCAGCAGGCGGAACAGTGGTACGCGCTGTGTGCGCAACGTCTGCGGGAGCAGTTCGAAATCGATCCCAACCAGGACACGCGGTCGCTGCGGCATCGCCTGCTCGGCAGCGAATTCCTGGAGAGTTCCCGCCCGGTCCGTGCGGGCCGCCGGGCTCGCGACGGCGTCTCGGATCGCCTGGGCTCGATCGCCTGACCGCGGATCATCCGCCGGGGAGCGCGGTGGGCGTGCTCAACAGCCGGGCCCGCCGGGTGAGGGTGAGGCCGATACCCTCGGCGGCCGCGCGGACCGATGCCGCGTGGGCGTCCGGATGGAACCGGTGGGACGGGCCCGCCACGCTGATCGCCGCCACCACGCGGTCCGCGTCGCGGATCGGGGCGGACACGCACACCAGGCCAGGGGCCGACTCCTCGAATTCGAAGGCCACGCCGTCCGCGGCGATCCGATCGAGCTGTTTGCGCAGCGTGCCCGGCTGGACCATCGTCCGCGGAGTGTAGCGACGCAGCGGCCCTGCCAGTACCTGATCCCGGAGCGCCGCATCGGCATTGGCCAGCAACACCTTGCCGATGGCCGTGCAGTGCACCGGCATGCGGCCTCCGATCCGGGACGGAGCGCTGGCCTGCCGCCGTCCGCCGATCTTCGTCAGGTACACGACATCCGTGCCATCGAGGACGCCCAGATGCACGGTCTCGTGAATACGCGCGTTCAGCTCCTCGAGGAAGGGAATGGCCACCTCGAGCAGACTCCGCTCGACCGACGCGCGCATACCCAGCTCGAACAGATGCCCGCCGAGCCGATATCCGGCCTCGGTCCGGTCCAGCAGCCGCACCGTCACCATGTCCGACAGCACCCGGTGCAAGGTGCCCTTCGGAATGCGGGTCCGCCGCGCGAGCTCGGCGAGGCTCAACGGGGCGTCGTCGATCGAGAACGCCTCGAGTACCGCCATGGTCTTGCCCAGAACGGTCGAACCGTCCACCACTCGACCGGCAACTGCAGCTGACATCGTCGACCTCCAACCCTGCGGGCCCAGCCCACTCTATCCGGCGGGCGTTCGGCTCAGTGGAACGGAATGCTGGCGGGTGCGTCCTGCCCGCGGTGACAGTGAGATCGCTGTTCCAGCCTTCGTCACGAATCCGGAGTTTCCGATGCCACCACCTCCAAGCCTTGACCGACGCTCCGCGGACGCGGACACCGCCGCGATCGCCGCCGACATGCTCGGCGCGGCTGCCCGCTCCGGCACCCCGTGCGCGCCGGTCCGCGATCTGATCGGTGCCGACGACGTGGCCGCGGCATATGCGGTGCAGGAACTGCTGACCGCCGGGCGCATCGCGGCGGGCGCCCAGGTCGTCGGCCGCAAGATCGGCCTGACCTCCCCGGCCGTGCAGCGGCAGCTCGGCGTCGATCAACCGGATTTCGGAGTGTTGTTCGACGACATGCAGTACCGGCAGGACACGCCGGTGCCGCTGAGCCGGCTGCTGCAACCGAAGGTCGAAGCCGAAGTCGCGTTCGTGCTCGCACAGGACCTGGTGGACGGCTCGCTCGACGACGAGCAGGTTCGCAGCGCGGTCGGCTACGCGGTGGCCGCGCTCGAGATCGTCGACAGCCGCATCGCGGGCTGGGACATCACGTTCGGCGACACCGTCGCCGACAACGCCTCCAGCGGCCTGTTCGTCCTCGGCTCCGAACGCCGCACCCTCGATACCTTCGACCCCGTTTCGGTGCGGATGCGGATGGCGATCGACGGTGTCCACGTGTCGGCCGGAACCGGCGCCGCCTGCCTCGGCGACCCGCTGCACGCCCTGGCCTGGCTGGCACGGACCACCCGCGAGTTCGGTCGGCCACTGCGCGCCGGGCAGATCGTGCTCTCCGGAGCGCTGGGACCCATGGCCCCGATCCAGGGCCCCGCCACCGTCACCGCGGACATCACCGGACTCGGCTCGGTGACCGCGAACTTCGTCCAGGAGTAAGAATCATGAACGACAAACCCGCCGGGCTGAAGGTCGCGGTGATCGGGTCGGGCAACATCGGCACCGATCTCATGATCAAGGTGATCCGGCACTCGGACGTGCTGACGATGGGTGCGATGGTCGGCATCGACCCGGAATCCGACGGACTCGCCCGCGCCCGCCGGTTCGGCATCCCGACCACGGCCGACGGCGTCGAGGGCCTGCTGAAGCTGCCGAACTTCGACGAGATCGACGTGGTCTTCGACGCGACCTCCGCCAAAGCCCACGCCGCCCACGCCGCGGTGCTCGAACCGCTCGGCAAACGCCTCATCGATCTGACGCCGGCCGCGCTCGGCCCGTTCGTCGTACCGGCGGTGAACCTCGACGAACATCGCCACGCGCCCAACGTCAACATGGTCACCTGCGGCGGGCAGGCCACCATCCCGATCGTCGCCGCCATCTCCCGCGTCGCACCGGTCGCCTACGCCGAGATCGTCGCGTCCATCGCCTCGAAATCCGCGGGGCCGGGTACCCGCGCCAATATCGACGAGTTCACCGAGACCACCGCGCACGCGATCGAAACGGTCGGTGGCGCCCGGCGCGGCAAGGCCATCATCATCCTCAATCCCGCGGACCCGCCGCTGATCATGCGCGATACGGTGCTGTGCCTGATCACGGCACCCGATTCCGGTACCCACCGGGCGATTCGCGAATCGGTGGAGCAGATGGTCGCGCAGGTGGCCACCTACGTGCCCGGCTACCGCCTCAAGCAACGAGTTCAGATCAGCGCCGTCCCGCAGGATCAACCGGTGCGCACCCTGCTCGGCCCGGACACGGCGGCCGCGCCCACGCATCAGGTGTCGGTCTTCCTGGAAGTCGAAGGAGCCGCCCACTATCTCCCGGCATACGCGGGCAACCTCGACATCATGACCTCGGCGGCGGTGCGCTACGCCGAATCCATCGCCGACACGATCGCCGCCGCCCCGGCAGAACAGGAAGCGCTCCGATGACCACCCAGCTGTTCATCCAAGACGTCACACTCCGCGACGGCATGCACGCGGTGCGCCATCGCATCACGCCCGACGACGTCGGCCGGATCGTGGCCGCGCTCGACGCGGCGGGTGTCGACGGCATCGAAGTCGCCCACGGCGACGGTCTCGCCGGAGGCAGCCTGAACTACGGGCCCGGGAGCAACACCGACTGGGAATGGATCGAGGCCGCCGCCGCCAATCTCACGAACGCCCGGCTGACGACGCTGCTGCTGCCCGGCATCGGCACCATCGAAGAACTGAAGCAGGCCTACCGGCTGGGCGTCCGGTCGGTGCGCGTGGCCACCCACTGCACCGAAGCCGACGTGTCGGCCCAGCACATCGCCACCGCACGGGAACTCGGCATGGACGTCGCCGGATTCCTGATGATGTCGCACATGGCCGAACCGGCTCGCCTCGCCGAACAGGCGAAAATGATGGAAGCGTATGGGGCGCAGTGCGTTTACGTCACCGATTCCGGTGGCCGGCTGACCATGGACGGTGTCCGTGCCCGGGTTCGCGCCTACCGTCAGGCGCTCGATCCGGGCACCGAGATCGGCATTCACGCGCACGAGAACCTCTCGCTGTCGGTGGCCAATTCGGTGGTGGCGGTCGAAGAAGGCGTCACCCGGGTCGATGCCTCGCTCGCCGGACACGGTGCGGGGGCGGGCAACTGCCCGATCGAACCTTTCGTCGCGGTCGCCGATCTGGCCGGCTGGAAGCACAACTGCGATCTGTTCGCGCTGCAAGACGCCGCCGACGACCTGGTGCGGCCGCTGCAGGATCGTCCGGTGCGGGTAGACCGCGAAACCCTCACCCTCGGGTACGCCGGGGTCTACTCGTCCTTCCTGCGCCATGCCGAAGCGGCGTCGCGGCGTTACGGCATCGACGTGCGCACGATCCTGCTCGAGGTGGGACGCCGCGGACTGGTCGGCGGACAGGAGGACCTCATCGTCGACATAGCCCTGGACTTGCTCCCCGCCGCCGACAGGGCGACAGCCTGACGGAGGGGCAGCGCCTTGCCCAGGTCCTGCTGGGTGTCCGTTCCGGCTGGTGGTTGCAATTTCACGGTATGTTGAAATATGTTCGAGCAGGTGCTGAAACAGCATCCGCAGGCGATCATGCGCGCACGGAACGGGCAAAAAAAGGGGGACAGCGGGACATGGCGGCACGAGCGGGACGAGGTCCGCGTGGCGAACGTGGCGCGCAGGCGGACCGCATCCTGGCCGCGGCTCGCAAGTCCTTCGCCGAGCGGGGCTACAACGGGACCTCCTTGCGGTCGGTGGCTCAGGCCGCCGATGTCGATCCCACCCTGGTGAACTACTACTTCTCGAACAAGCCCGGACTGCTGAAAGCGGCACTGGAGCCGCCGGCCGCCTTCGGTGAGCGCATTGCCGAGGCCGCCCAGGTGCCCCTGGAGGAGCGCGGGCGAGCCTTCGTGGAGGTGGCGGTGCGCATGTGGGACGATCCGGCCACCGCGGAGGTCCTGCGCTCGATCATCCTCGCGGCAAGTCACGAGCCCTTCGCCATGGAGCGCCTCCGCTCCATCTTCTCCGCCCTCGTTCTGCAGGTCGTGTCGGCGAGCCTTCCCCGCGACGAGGCCGAGGTGCGCGCAAGTCTGGTGTCCACGCAGATCGTGGGCCTGGCGATGACGCGTTACGTCTGGGGGATCGACCGCATCGCCGACATCCCCACCGAGCAGGTCATCCGACTGATCGCGCCGACTGTGCAGCACTACCTCACGGGCGACCTGGGCGAGGACATCCCGGGGAACGCCTGACCGCGAGCGGCTGACCGGGCCGGACGTGGCCCGTCGGCACCTCGATTTCCGGCGCACACCGCCGGTCGTCAGTACCTCGATCCGTCCCCCGTCTAGTGGGGTGACCTGCGAGGACGATGCAGTGGTCCCGGTCCGCGGCCTCGAATTCCCTCGGACCTACCATATTTTCACGACGTATGGAAATTATGCTTGCCCGTGACGAGTCGGTGCGCGTACGGTGAGGACAGTTAATTTCAGTACACGTGGAAATGAAGGTGCGATGGCTCGATTCAAGACCGCTGGAGTGGAGACCGGTCAGCGTCAGCTCAACGGACCGCAGACGACCGGTCGCCGGTACCGCAACCTGTCCACCGCCGGCCACGGGACGACCCGCGAGAACAATGTGCCCGTCCCGGTCCGTGACGGCACCCAGCTCCTGGCCGACATTCGCCGGCCCGACGCGGAGGGCAGATTCCCCGCCCTCATCGCGGCGGCCCCCTACCCCCGTCAGCTCCAGGACCTGGGCGCCCCCGCGGCCATCATCGAGGCCGGCAACAGCGACTTCTGGGTGCCGCGCGGTTACGCCCATGTCATCGCCAACCTGCGCGGCACCGTCGGCTCCGGCGGCGTCTACACCTTTTTCGACGAGCAGGAGCGCAAGGATCTGTTCGACCTGGTCGAGTGGGTCGCCGCGCAACCCTGGTGCGACGGGAACGTGGGCATGATCGGCATCAGCTACTACGCCATGACCCAGTTGGAGGCGGCCACCCAGCGCCCGCCGCACCTCAGGGCCCTGTTCCCCTTCAACGTCACCGTTCAGGCCCGGGAAGCCGCGTACCACAACGGCCTGTTGAGCGCGGCCTTCTTCACCCCCTGGATCCATGCGCTGGGCGTCCTGTCCGCCCACGGCGACCGCCTCTACCGCGCGGGCCTGTCCCGTCTCCTGCGCCGGTTCCTCGCCATCCCCGCCGTCCACCGGCGGTTCAGCCGGAGCGACGCCGTCCAGGTACACCACCGCCTGGAGCAGGTCAGCCGCTTCCGCCACGCCGCCCACCCGTGGAACGACCTGCTCGAGGCAGTGGTCACCGATCACCCCACCCGCGATGCGTGGTGGGACGAGCGTGATCTGACCGGACTGCTCGCCGATGTCGACATACCCGTCTACCTCGGCGGCGAGTGGTCCAGTGTCCCCCTCCACCTGCCCGGCCTCTTCGAAGCCTGGGACGCCCTCGCCCACAACCCGCACGTGCGCATGGCCATGCTCGGGGCCTACGGCCTGCCGTGGCCATGGGAAAGCATGCACATCGAGGCTCTCGCCTGGTTCGACCACTGGCTCAAGGGGGCGGACACCGGCATTCTCGAAGGCCCTGCCATCCGCTACTGGCTGCCCGGGGCCGAAGAGTGGCGCACCGCCGACGCCTGGCCCCCGCCGGCCACCCACACCGCCCTGGCCCTCAACGCCGACGGCTCCCTTACCGCCGACGAGCGGCCGGGCGCGCTCAGTTACGCCACCGACGGTGCGGACGCGATGCCCGCACAGCTGAGTTGGACCAGCGACCCGCTTCCCGAAGACATCGAGATGGTCGGTCATCCGGAATTACGGCTCACCGCCACCAGCGGCGCGACGGACACCGCATGGATCCTGCTCCTGCAAGACGTCGGCCCGGACGGCACGGCCACCGACGTCACCCAGGGCTGGCTGCGCGCCGGCATGCGCCACGTCGACGAGGGTGCGAGTGAGACGGGCCGGCCCGTCCTCCCGGCGCGGGCGTGGATCCCCATCCGTGTGGGCGAGCCGGTCGACTACCGCATCCCGCTGGTCGCCAACGCCCGCCTGTTCCAGCGCGGGCACCGCATCCGGCTGATCCTCACCAGCGACGACACTCGCGAGGACTTCCAGCCCATGCTGCTGTTCAGCCACGCACCCGTCGGGATCGAGGGCGTCAACACGATCCACTCCAGCTCACGCCTGCTCCTTCCGATCCTGGCGGGCGGAAGCGGCGATCGGTCCGGTACGCCGAAGGAACCACCGGCGTAATGCAATGCCACATCACTGTCCACTTCCCGGGTTGGCCGCCGTTGCACTATGCGGCCGACTCCGTGGCAGCGCACGCTTTTGCGCGGGCAGTGTACGAAATGGGGCTGGCGGCAATACAAATCGATCACGATATGCGAGAAGCATTGCAGCCCATGCCTTGTCAGCGGCTCTGGCGATGAACGGGCGGTATGCCCCACTCGCTCACTGCCATTCGTATGTACCGCGACCGAGTGACAGGCGCATCGAGACGCTGCCCTCGTTGAGGCGCCACCGATGCACAACGAAGGTTCGCAGACCCGCGGTGACGAAGGGATCCGCCGACGCAATGGCGGTTGCCTCGGCCTCGTCGGCGGCGCGTAAGACCGTGACGCCCGATCCCGGGCGTATGCCGGGACCGCTGACGAGGGGGCCCGACAGGAAGACGACGTGGCGTTCCTCGAGGTCCAGCAGCCAGGCGATGTGCGCCGGGGCGAGGACGGCGATGTCCTCGGCGGTCGTCCCGTCCACGGGGGTCGAGGTCACCATCCAGTACTCCCGGCCCAGCAGCCGGGTGAGATCCGGAGCGTCGTGATCGGTAGCGGGAGGCAAGGAGTCCATCCGGGAACTGTATGCAATTTGAGCCCGGTGTCAACATCCAGAGGAGCCTTGACAGTAAAAGTGCATACACATTACGGTCGGAAATAACGATGGGAGTCGCGCTACCTGCGGACTCCTCGGCCGAGCCATTCGAGGCCCAATTCATCGACCACCACATGACCGGCCGCCCACCCATGGAAAGGAAGGTTCACCATGCCGATCGCTGAACTCGGTCATTTCGGAGTTTTCTGCAATGACCTGGAGACCAGTACGGCGTTCTACCGCGATGTCCTCGGATTGACCGTCACCGACGAGGATCTGAATCTGGGCATGCGGTTCTTCAGTGCCCGGCCGAACTTCGAGCACCACGAGTTCCAGCTCGTCGAAGGCCGGACCGTGGGGCGCGCCGACGAGGACACCAAGCTCATTCAGCAGGTCTCGTTCCGGGTCAATCATCTGACCGAGCTGCTCGAGATGCACCGCAGATTCATCGAGCACAATGTCGACTTCGACATGATCGTGACGCACGGCAATGCGTTCGGCATCTACTTCTTCGATCCCGAGGGCAACCGGTGCGAGGTGTACTGGCAGACCGGGCTCCCCGCCCGCCAGCCCTTCCTGGCGGCGATCGACCTCACCGAACCGATCGAGAAGCTGCTGGCCGACAACGCGGCGCTGGTCGCCCGGTACGGCGAGACCGGTTATCTGCAGCCCGGGCTGGTGAAGAACCTCATCCCGGACGCGATCGACTCCTGACCGCCCATGTTCGGCAAGGTCCACAGGAGAGGAAACCCATGATCACGCTGACCGACATCGCCTACGTGCGGTCGGGAGTCGCCGATCTCCGGACCGCCGTCGACTTCGCGACCCGCATCGTCGGTCTCGAGCTCGCCGGCGAGACCGAACCGGGCGTCGCACACCTGCGCGCCGACTCCCGCCACCACTGTCTCGCACTGGTCGAGGGGGCATCGGGGGTGCTGGCCTCCGGGTTCACCGTCGCCGACTCGGATGCGCTGGAGGCGGCCGAGAGCCAGCTCGAGCGGGCTGGTTTCGCCGTGCGGCGAGGGTCGAAGCACGAGGCCCGATCGCGGCGCGTGGCCGAATTCATCGGCTTCGACGACCCCTTCGGCAATCGCATCGAGCTGGTCAGTCGGCAGGAGACGATCACCCGGCCGGTCGCTTTCACTCGGCCGGCCGGCATCACGGAGTTCGGGCACCTCTGCCTCGACGCCCCGGATGTGCACGAGGCCTACCGGTTCTGGAACGGGCATTTCAACGCCCGCGTATCGGATTGGATCGGCGACGCCGCGTGCCTGATGCGGATCGATCCCGTGCACCACAAGCTCGCCGTATTCCAGGGGGAGAGCGCTGGTCTGTGCCACATGAACTTCCAGGTCGAGTCCATCGACGATGTGTTCCGTTCCTGGCACTTCCTGCAAGAGCACGACGTCCGGATCGAAATGGGTCCGGGTCGCCACCCGCAGTCGACGGCCGTTTTCCTCTACTTTCTCGGCCCCGAGGATTTCACCTACGAGTACTCGTTCGGGGTGCGTCGCATCGAGGATGACGCGGCCTGGCGACCACGCACGTTCGATCCCGACGAACCGGGTTCGATCGATATGTGGCTGGGCCCGGTCACGCGGGTCTCGACGCAGCGTCCGGCCCGGCTGACCGGAACTGATTCCACCCCACGAGGAGCTACCAAGTGACTGCCACCAGCGAACAGCTGACCGCATCGATCCGCGAGGTCGATGGGGTACCCACCGCCGTCATCGACACCGGGGAACCCCGCGGCGAGAGTGCGCAGCCGCCGCTGCTGCTGCTGCACGGATCCGGTCCGGGTGTCAGCGCCGCGGCCAACTGGCGTCCCGTGCTGCCGTCCCTGTCGCAGACCAGGCGTGTCATCGCCCCCGACCAGTTGGGCTTCGGTGGCACAGCCACCGGTGAGCCGCGAACGTGGGGTCGGCAGGCGTGGACCCGGCACGCACTCGCGCTGATGGACGAACTCGGCATCCACACCTTCGACATCATCGGCAACTCGATGGGCGGGGCCATCGCCCTTTCGCTCGCGGCCGAGCGCCCGCGAGCCGTCCGCCGCCTCGTCCTCATGGGCTCGATGGGTGTCGCGATGGCGCTACCGCAGGGGTTGGACACGGTGTGGAGTTATCGGCCGGAAATGGAGAACATGCGCGAGATCATCGGGCTGTTCGCCTACGACCGGGGGCTGATCACCGATCAGCTGGTCGAGATGCGATACGAGGCGAGTGCCACGCCCGCCGTCGCGAAATCCTGGGAAGCGATGTTTCCCGAACCCCGTCAACGCTGGGTCGATGACCTCGCGCTGTCCGGTGCCGAGTTGACCCGGGTGGCGCAGCCGACCCTGATGATCCACGGGCGGGACGATCGGGTCGTGCCGTGGAAGGAATCGTCCGGCGCCCTGCTGGACCTCCTTCCGGACGTCCGGCTGCACGTGCTGGGCAACTGCGGCCACTGGACCATGATCGAGAAGACCGCCGAGTTCCTCGGTGTCGTGGAACCGTTCCTCTCCTAGGCCTGGCCTGGCGCAGACCCGCGAAGCACGGGGTCCCGGCCGCGCACCGTCAGTCCGGAACGCCGACCATCTCCAGTGCCAGCGGCACGGCGGTCGGCCGGTAGTCGGGCGAGGTGTCACTCAATACTTTGAGGGCGGTGTGGGCCAGGTGACTGGCCATGCGGGCCTGGGCCACGGCCTTGTTTCCCGCCTCCAGCGCGGACAGGATCTGCGCGTGCTCCCGATCACCGGCTTTGTGCCAGCTGTTCGGCTCGCCACCCTGGTAGATCCGGATGTATCGGACGCACCGGTCGGCCAGCTGCCGCAACTGCTTCTGCATGGTGTCGCTGGCGCCGCAGGTGATCGTGCGATGGAACGCCGAGTGGATGACGAACCAGCGCTCGGTCTCGCCGGCCTCGGCGGCCGCTCGCATGGCCGCCAGCTGCTCGGCCGCCTGCTGCCGGGCGCCCGCGTCGAAGTCGCCCACGGTCATGGCCACGGCGAGCGACTCGAGCACGACTCGGCTGGCATAGATTTCATCGAGCTCACGAGGGTCGAGTACGGAGACGCGGGTGCGCTGGTTCGGTTCGATCTGGACCAGGCCCTCCTCCTGCAGCATCCGCAGCACCTCGCGCAACGGGGTGCGGCTGATGCCGAGCTGCTCGGCCAGTGATACCTGCGAGAGCTTCGTCCCGGGTTGCAGCGTGCCGTCGAGAATCCGCTCGCGCAGGTAGGCGTGCACATGCGGGATTGCCTGGCGTGCCTCGGGCAGCTCCACCTTCGTGATGTGAGGGACAAGCACTTTGCGACTCATGGCCCCCAGCGTAAGCGATGTGTATACATATTCCTTCTCTTTCGTGAGTCGGTCGAGTAAAGTGCATACAGTATTGAGCAGTGGCCATGCCAGTGAGGACGTGACGAATGTGAGAACCATCGGGGTGATCGGCCTGGGCAAGATGGGCCTGCCGATCGCCGAGAACCTGCTGGGCCGCGGCTTCGGTGTCGTCGGGTACCGGCGCAGCATCGAGTGTCCCGAGCTCGAGGCCGCGGGTGGCGCTGTCGCGGCGTCGCCGGCGGAACTGGCCGCCTCGTGCGAGGTCATCGTGTCGATCCTGCCGACCGCGGACGACGTCGAGCGCGTCGTCCGCGGGTCCGGGGGAACGCTGTCGGCGATGCGCCCCGGGACGGTCCACCTCGAGATGAGCACGATTCCGGTCCCGAGAAAGCTCGGACTGATGCGTCAGCTCGAGCACGCCGGGGCCACCATGCTCGACTGTCCGATCAGTGGTAGCCCCGGAATGGTCGGCCCGCGCCTGGCCACCGTCTTCGCCTCCGGATCGGCGGAGGCGATCGATCGAGTGGCCGATGTCCTGGACGCCATCTCGGGGCCCTGGGTCCGAACCGGCGACTTCGGCACCGGCACCCACCTGAAATACATCTCCTCCATGCTGGTCGCGACCCATACGGTCGCGGCGGCGGAAGCGATCGTGCTGGCCCGCCGCTACAACTTGGACCTCGACATGGTCCAGCACACCCTGGAGACGTCCATCGCGGGCTCGGCGCTGCTCGAGCGGCGCGGTCCCGTCATGGCGCACCGCTCATGGCTGCCGGCCCCCGGGCCCATCGCGACATTGCACGAGATCCTCGACCAGATCGAGGTGCACCTGCACGATCTCGGCGAGCGGCGGCCGGTGTTCGAGGCGGCCAAAGCGGTGTTCGACCAGGCCATGGCCGATGGCTGGGGTGAGCTCGATATAGCCAGCGTGCACGACCAGATCTCCACCGAAGACGCTCTCGCACAAGGAGTTACCGAATGATCTTTGTCACCCACCGCCTCCCGGTCAACGAGCCGGGCGAGCCCACCCTCGATCGGACCGCCGTGTGGCAGGGACTGGTCATGAAGGCCAACAACGCGCTGCCCTTCGTGCCGATCATGACGCACTGCGAGGTCACTGCTCGTCTCGACGACGAGACCTTCGAGCGTGAGATCGAGGCGTTCGGTGACCGCTACATCGAGCGGATCGCCCTGCAGCCTCAGCGGCGAGTGGTGTTCACGCGCCTCGCGGGTCCGGTGCTCGGCACGATCACCAATGACATCGAGGAGGACGCGGAGGGCCTGTTCCTCCGGTTCAGCTTCGCGCTCGTCCTCGAAGGCGCGCAGAGCGGTTCTCCGGAGGAGTCGGCGTATGCCGACGAGACCAGGACCCATTACGTAGCGGCCGTCGGCGCCACGCTCAACGCCATGCGTCGCGTCGCACGGGGAGAGGCGCCGGTCGCGTCGCCCGCGACCTGACGTCCCGTCGACCGACTCGTCCCCGACCGGTGGGGGCGCGGCCGGGGGGGGCGCGCCCCCCCGCCCGGGTGCGGCCGGCCGGGG